>NZ_NWTB01000004.1:0-554218 GCF_002531875.1 Sinorhizobium sp. FG01 | reverse complement strand
GGCGGTGGCGGTGGCTCCGGTGGTAGCGGCGGCTCCGGCGGCGGTGGCTCCAGTGGCGGCGGTGGCTCCAGTGGCGGTGGCGGCGGTTCCGGCGGCAGCGGCGGCGGTGGCGGCTCTGGCGGCAGCGGTGGCTCCAGCGGCGGTGGCGGCTCCGGCGGCGGCGGCAGCGGTGGCTCCGGTGGCGGCGGCAACAATGGAAATGGGAACGGCGGTGGCGACGGGACCCCGGGCAATTCCGGTAAAAGCGACGTCACCCGCTAACGCATTGCGGTTAATGCGCGATCGCATCAAAGTCGTGCAACGCTCGCCTCCGGTAGAGCGCAGCTACCGAGACATACGATCGACAAGGGGCGGGTTCCGGCGGAGCCCGCCCCTTGTTGCTGAGGAAAGTCAGAAACGAAGGCCGCCCGACCTCCGCGAAAACCTTTCAGCAACTCCTCGCCAGGATAATGCCCGCGCAATCGAGGACCGAATCGGATGGCCAAGGCAAAATCCCCGCGACGGAAACGCAGCACACGCTCGAAAGGCAGCCGGGGCGGTATGATGCCCTGGTATCTCGCCGCTACGGTTCTTGTCGGGGGCATTATTGGCTATGATAACCGCGAACAACTCCGGGACTGGCTGGACCAAAGCGAAATGACCGCGTTCCTCTCCAAGTCGGAGAAGGCGCCCGAGAAGAGATCAAAGACGACCGTTATCGCCCCGCGTCCGAAGGAGCATGCGGGCACCGTCGCGACAAAATCGGCATTGGTCCCACCGGCACCGGTCGGCAGGCCGATGCAGCAGCCGCCGGCGCAACTCGCCTCCGTTCAAACGGGAAGCAACACTTTTTTCTTCTGCGGCATTCGCCACGATAACTGCGTGATCGACGGCGACACTTTCCTCTTCAACGGAGAAAGAATTCTTATCGCCGATATCGACGCGCCCGAGACGAAGCTCGCGAAGTGCGACGCGGAGCGGTCGCGCGGTTCCTATGCCAAGGCACGACTGCGTGAAGTACTGAACGCCGGGGAATTCACACTGGTCGCTTCATCGGGCGGATTCGCCGACGAGGAGGCGGGCAAGCCCCGCGTCGTCATGAGAGGCGGCAGGTCGCTGGGAGACCTCCTCCTTTCCGAGGGGCTGGTGAGAAAGCGCACCAGCCGGCCGGCAAGCTGGTGCGGCCAGGCTCCGCGCGCCTCCGGCTGAACCCATCAACCATACCGCAGGTGATCGGCGAGCACTTCGGCAATCACGCGCCGCGACTTTTCGACTTCGAGACGATCGGTGCCCGGCATCTCGGCTGCAACGATCATGGCCTTCCACAGGGTCCAGCCGCGGCCGCGCGCCCAGGTTCCCCGGTCGAGAGGAAGTGCCGCACGAAACGCCTCGCGGCTATCGCCGCTGAACATCGTCCAGGCAATCGAGAGATCGCAGGCGGGATCGCCGACGCCGGACGTGCCGAAATCGATGACGGCGGTGAGACAGCCGCCTTCGACGAGCAGGTTGCCGGAACTGACATCGCCATGGAACCAGACCGGGTTTCCCGTCCAGCTGGCGGCAAGCGCCGCCTCCCAGACAGAGCGCGCCGCATTTGTGTCGATTTGACCTTCAAGTGCATCGAGAGCCCAGCGCGTTTCGTGGTCGTAGACGGTCAGCGGACCGCCCCGGAAGAAATTGTGCTGCCCCGGTGACGGCCCTCCATCGGCGTCGATCCGCTGCAGGGCGACGAGAAATTCGCCGAGCGTCGCCGCGAAGGCCGGCAGATCGGCGATCGGAGCATGCGTGGCGATCTCGCCATAGCGCCATCGATAGACGGACCAAGGCCAGGGATAACCTTCGCCCGGCCGCCCCATCGCGACGGGCGCCGGAATCGGCAGCGGCAGGTGCGCTGCCAGCTGCGGCAGCCAGCGCTGTTCCTTCTCGACCTGCAGCGCATAGGACGCGGCACTCGGCAGACGAACGGAGAGATCATCGCCAAGATGAAAGGTCCGGTTGTCCCAGCCGCCATGCCGGACCGGTCGCACCGGCAGGTCCGCCCACTGCGGAAACTGAGCCGCGATCAGCCGCCTGACAAGGGAGCTGTCGATTTCGATGCTTTCGGAGGCGTTGACCATCGGCACTCGTTGTTACGTCGGGCAGTCAGGTTGCATTGGCAGCGATCGATTTGCAACCCAAGGCTATCCCTCCCCGCGCATCGTTTCCTTTTGCGTAATCAGGCGCGCGCTGTGCTGACCGCTCAGATAGATCCACAACCAGCTCCAGGCCACGGCGAAACGGCTGCGGGTGCCGATCAGGAAGTAGATGTGAGCGATGCCCCAGATCCACCAGGCAAGGCCGCCTTTGAGCTTTATCCTGCCGAAGTCGATGATTGCGGCCCGCTTGCCGATCGTGGCTAGGCTTCCCTGGTGGCGGTAGCGGAAAGGGCCCGGAGAAGGCCGGTCGGTGAGACGGGCGCGGATCACCCGGGCCACATAGGCGCCCTGCTGCTTGGCAGCGGGCGCAATGCCCGGCACCGGCATACCATTCTCCTGCTTGACCGCGGCGGTGTCGCCGATCACGAAGGCGTCCGCGTTGCCCGGTGCGGTGAGGTCAGGATCAACCATCGCCCGGCCCGCACGATCCGCCTCGATCCCGAGCCACTGGGCGGCTGGAGACGCCTGAACGCCCGCCGCCCAGACGAGCGTGCAGCTTGGCACGAAACTGTCGCCGATCTTGACCCCGTCCGCCGTACAGTCCGTCACCGGCGTTCCGGTGCGCACCTCGACGCCGAGCTTCGCGAGTGCGGCCATAGCATAGGCGGAAAGCTCTTCCGCGAAGGCCGGCAGGATGCGCGGCCCCGCCTCGACGAGGACCACGCGGGCCTGACGCGTATCGATGCGGCGGAACTCGTCCGGCAAGGTTCGGTGCGCCATTTCGGCAATGATACCGGCAAGTTCCACGCCTGTCGGACCGGCACCGATGATCGTGAAGGTCAACAGTGCATCGCGCCTCGCAGGGTCGTCCTCGACTTCCGCCTGCTCGAATGCGAGCAGCACGCGTCGGCGAATGGTCGTCGCATCCTCGAGCGTCTTCAGCCCGGGTGCGACCGCGGCCCATTCGTCATGGCCGAAATAGGCGTGGGTCGCGCCGGTCGCGAGCACCAGCGTGTCGTAGTGGATGGCCTGGCCGCTCGACAGCCGCACGGCCCTCGCCGCCCTGTCGATGCCCTGCACCTCGCCGAGCAGGGTCGTAACCTCCGGTCGATCGCGGTAGAGATGACGGATCGGCCAGGCAATCTCGGAGGTCGCAAGAATGGTGGTCGCGACCTGGTAGAGCAGCGGCTGAAAGAGATGGTGGTTGCGCCGATCGATGAGCGTGATGCGGACCGGCGCGCCCTTGAGGTCATGCACCAGTTGCAACCCGCCGAAGCCGCCGCCCACGACCACCACGTGATGTCTTTCCTGCATCGTCGCTGCCTCGTTCGCTGGGTAAATCCAAAATTACACCGGCGCTTCCGACACGCCATGCCCGCGCCGCAGCATCCTACTCAGCGTAACGGACCGGAACCGCCGTGCCGCTTTTCAGCACTTCCATGGAGATCGAGGCGGTAACGTCGAAAAGCTCCACCTTTCGGACGATCTGCTTGTAGACCATGTCATATTGCTCGACCCGCGGCAGGACAACCTTGACGATGTAATCGTAGTTGCCGGTCAACCGGTGCGCCTCGACGATTTCGGGAATGTCGCTGATTGCGCGCCGGAACGTCTCAATCCACTCATCGGAGTGATGCGCAGTCTTGATGAGCGCGAAGACCGTCGTGGGCACGCCCATCTTCTCGCGATCGAGAACGACGATGCGCCTGGACACATAGCCGGCCTCTTCCAGCCGCTGAATGCGGCGCGAGCAAGCGGACAAGGAAAGGTTTACCCGCTCGGCGAGATCGCCCATCGCAACGCTCGCATCTTCCTGCAGAAGCGTGAGCAGCTTTCGGTCCCTCTCATCCAGCACGCCCTTTACTCCTCACTCTATGCCACAACGACGCCTGAATCTTGCATGAACTGAAGAAATGACGCAAAAACCTATTGATGATTCTCTTTTAGATAGCCCTCAAAGCAAACAAATCCAACCCGAGTCGCGCCATAATCTTACGGCTGGATCGAGATAGGAAAGTGGCAACGCGCCCTTTCGGCTTCAGTTCCAGCAATTGGATGCAAAAAGGGAGCGAGTTGATGGAAATGCGCAAGATCGGCCTCATCGGCGGCATGAGCTTCGAAAGTTCGGCGGTCTATTACCGGATGGTCAACGAGGCGGTTCGCGAGCGGCTGGGCGCGTTGCATTCGGCCGAGGTGCTGCTCCATTCCGTCGACTTCCAGAAAATCGTCGACCTGCAGAAGGCCGGCCGCTGGGACGAGGCCGCCCGGCGCCTGTCCGAGGTCGCGCGCGCACTTCAATCCGGCGGAGCCGACTGCGTGCTGATCTGCACCAACACCATGCACCTGATCGCCGACGCGGTTGCCGCTTCCGTCGAGATCCCGCTGATCAACATCATCGACGAGACCGCACTTCGTCTCAAGGCCGCCGGGAGTCGCCGGCCGCTGCTGCTCGCCACCCGCTACACGATGGAGCACGGCTTCTATGCCGAGCGGATGAAGGCGCACGGCATCGACGTGGTCGTGCCGGATGCAGACGGACGTACGCTGACCCACGGAGTGATTTTCGACGAACTCTGCGCTGGCAAGGTGCTGGACACGTCGCGTCAAGCGCTGGTGGCGCTGATCGAGAAGGCAAAGGCGGATGGCGCCGACGCCGTCATCCTCGGCTGCACCGAGATCTGCCTGATACTCGATCCGGCAAACCTGCCCTTGCCCGGCTTCGATTCCACAGCCATCCACGCCGCAGCCGCCGTCGAGTTCTCGCTGAACTCGCGGAATGTGAGCCGCGCCGCCTGAGCCTCGGTGCCGCCTAGATGGCGGCGTCATACTCCGCCCGCGCGTTGCGGATCGCCTCGTGATTTTCGAGTGACCAGTCGACGAACGGCCTTAATATCGTCAGAAACGATCGGCCGAGATCGGTGAGGCCGTATTCCACGCTCGGCGGCTGTGTCGGATAGACGGTGCGGCTCAAATAGCCGTCACGCTGTAGATCGCGCAGCGTCTGCGTCAGCATCCGCTGGGAAATGTCCGGGATCAGCCGGCGCAGTTGCGAAAAGCGCAGCGGGCCGTCGGCGAGCGACAGGATCATCAGCGAATTCCATTTGCCGCCGATATTGTCCATCACATCCCGCACCGGGCAGTCGTCGATGTCGAGCGGCACGCCGCCGACTAGGGCGACGCGCTTCCCCTTCACCTTGCCGGTCGCCTTGTTCATGGCGGTACCCTTTCCGTAACCTTCGCAGAAAAAACTGCCTCCTTTACAGCTCTTAGCAGATTACGGGATAAGAGCAACTCTCAAAAAGAGACCAGCGGCCGGTCGAGGCATTGCGGAGCTGGAAAGCAAAGTGAAAGGAAGATCATGTCCCAGAGATTGCTCGTAACCGGCGCTGCAGGTCAGCTCGGCAAACTCGTCCTCGATGCGCTTCTCGCCTCCGGCAAGACGAAGCCCGCCGACATCATCGCCACCAGCCGCGATACCGCCAAGCTCGCCGATTACGCCGCCAAGGGCGTAGAGACCCGCGCCGCCAATTTCGACGACCCGGCCTCACTCGAAAAGGCCTTTGCCGGCGGCGACCGGATCCTCATCATCTCGACCGACACGCTTGACGAGCCGGGCAAGCGGCTGAAGCAGCATCTCGCCGCCGTCGAAGCCGCCAGGAAGGCAGGCGTCAAGCACATCCTCTACACGTCCATGCCCAACCCTGAAACCTCGGTCATTCCCTTTGCCGCCGACCATCTCGGCACCGAAAACGCCATCAAGGCAAGCGGCATTCCCTATACGATCCTGCGCAATGCCTGGTACATGGAAAACCTGTTCCTGGCGCTGCCGCATGCGCTTCAGACGGGCCAATGGTTCTCGTCGGCGGGTGAAGGCCGGATCTCGCATGTGGCGCGCGACGATCTCGCCAAGGCCGCTGCCGCCGCGCTGGAAGCAGCTTCGACGGAAAGCCGCATTTATACGCTAACCGGAACAGAGGCGATGACGACCGCAGAGATCGCCGGCCTCGTCGCCGAAGCCACCGGCAAGCCGCTCGAGGTCGTCCAGATTTCCGACGAGGCTCTGGCGGGCGGGCTCAAGGGAGCCGGGCTGCCGGACTTCTTCGTGCCGATCCTCGTCTCCTTCGACACCAATACGCGCGAAGGTCATTTCGACCTGGTGACCGATGACGTCGCCATCTTGACCGGCAGAACCCCGGTCGGGCTGCCGGCCTTTCTCGCAGCAAACAAGGCTGCGCTCGTTCAGTAGCAATCGCCGCGATGGCGATCGGCCCGGCGTCCCGAGCCGGGCCCTCCATGCCCAGCCCGTCGTCAGTCTTTGCTCGAAGCCCGCATCCGCCACCCCCTCGCCGCAGCGCGGCATTATCATGAGGTCCGGTTTGGATTGGGAGTAAGGACGATGACGGCGCCGGTCGACTTCTGGTTCTCGATAGGAAGCCCCTACACATTTCTCGCAGTGATGCGGCTATCAGAAGTCGCCGAAAAAGCCGGCGTCGAGGTTCGCTGGAGGCCCTTCGACGTTTCCGAAATCCAGGCCGAGGCGAATGACGGCCCCTTCGCCGGCAAACCGCTCAAGGCAGCCTATATGTGGCGCGACATCGAACGGCGGGCCGCTAAGTTCGGTTTGCCGCTGCGATTTCCGATCCCCTATCCGCTCGCCGACCTCGCAGCGGCAAACCGCGTGGCGGTGCTCGCCGCCCAGGAAGGCTGGTGCCCCGCCTATGCCATCGCCGCCTACCGGCGCTGGTTCGTCAACCGCGAGCCGGCCGGGAGCGAGCCAAACCTCTCGGCGAGCATCAAGGAAGCGGGGCAAGACCCTGCTCGCGTGCTGGAGGAGGCGAGCACACGGGCGGCCGCCGAGGCGCTAGACGCCGCCACTCAGGAGGCGAAGGAGATCGGCATCTTCGGTACGCCCTCCTTCGTGGCGGATGGCGAGCTGTTTTGGGGTCACGATCGGCTGGAAGACGCCATCGAATGGCAGCACAATCTGGACCAGGGGAATCCGGGGTGAACGCTTAAGCCGCCCGCTGCCCTTCCTTCGCATCAGAGGGCGTTGCAATTGGCTTGCGCACCAGCTTGCCCTCTTCGGCCTTGTAGAAGAACTGGCTGGCGACCAGCCAGCCTTTCAGCGGCCTTAGCGGCGGAATACAGGTCAACAGCATGAAGGGCCCGGTGACGAGCAGATGCACCCAAAGCGGCGCACTGTATTGCACTTCCAGACAGACGCCGAGAAACACGCTCGGCACGCAGGCAAAGCAAATGACGAAGAAGGCGGGGCCGTCGGCAGGGTCGGCGAAGGAATAGTCGAGGCCGCAGACCTCGCATTCTGGCCGGAGCTTCAAAAATCCCTGGAACAGATGCCCCTGCCCGCAGCGCGGGCAGCGGCCACGGAGGCCCGTATGGAGCGGCGACAGGGGCGGCCACTCATTGGTTGAAGACATCATTCTTCCTTTCCAAGATTCTCTTCGGGCGCGTGGGCAAACCGCGAATGGAGACCGACGTTCCACAGCACTGCCACAGGCCTCCCTCATGAGCATACATAGCATACACTCCTGGTATTGTATGCATCCGCATCTGCGACAATTCGGCCCGCTTGCGACGAAAGGCACGCCACGAGAAAAACGCAGTGCGTCCTCAGACAACGAGATTGAGCGCCGCGGGCGATTGTGCGAGAAGTTCGGAAATGACGTCGAGGCTTCGCTGCAGATCAGCCTGCGTCTCCGGCGCGCCAAGGCCGAGACGCACCGCCTCCGGTGGCTCCGAAAGCGCGAAGGCATCACTCGCAACGATACCGATACCCGCCGTCCTGAGCCGGGCGGCAAACTCGCCGCGGCTCCAATGGGGCGGCAATTTCAGCCACAGATGAAAGCCCTCGCGGTCGTTGAGAACATCGGCGCCCGGCAGGCTGACGGAAACCATCTTCTGGCGCCGCCCCGCCTCGCTTCGTATGGCGGACAGCACCGCTTTCGCCGTCCCCTCCTCGATCCAACGCGTAGCAACCGCCGCAGAAAGCGGCGAGGCCATTCCGGCCGTCGCCCGGATGGCGCTCTCCAGGCGACCGGCCGCTATCGGATTCGGCACGACCAGATAGGCGATCCGCAGGGCCGGCGAGAGACATTTGGCAAGCCCCGCCACATGATAGACGAGGTCGGGTGCGAGCGCCGCAAGCGGCGGCACCGGCGTTGCGGGCAATGCCCCATAGGCGTCGTCCTCGACGATGGCGACGCCGTGTCTGCGCGCAATGGCGACGATCGCCTCGCGCCTTTTCAACGGCAGCGTAGCGGTTGTTGGATTGTGCAGTGTCGGATTGCAATAGAGAGCCTTGGGCCGCTGCTCGCGGCACACGGCCTCGAAGGCCTCCGGTACGAGGCCCTCTTCGTCCATGTCAACGCCCAGAACCTCGATGCCGAGATAGGCCGCCACGGAACGAAGACCTGGATAGGTGAGCGCCTCGGCACAGATCATGTCGCCCTTCGCCACCAGTAGGCCAAGGACGGCAAGCAGCGCGCCTTGCGCCCCGGGGCAAACCAGCACCCGCTCCGGCGACACCTCGCCGAGCCGCGGCTTCAGCCAAGCCGTCCCCGCCGCCCGGTCTTCCCGGGCACCACCGACGGGTTGATAGCGCATCAGCAGAGCGACACCCTGCTCGTGCTGCACGTCGGCGATATCGCGCCACATTCGTTCCGCAAGCGCCGGACCATCGAAAAGCGGCGGCAGGTTCATGCTCATGTCGACGAGTCCGCCCGGAGACGAACGGCCTGTGCCTCTCGGCCGCGCCCGCATATAGGTCCCTTGCCCCACGCGGCCTTCGATCAAACCGCGACGCCTTGCCTCGTTATAGGCGCGGCTCACCGTCGTGAAATCGATGCCAAGGGCGGCCGCGAGCGCCCGCTGCGGCGGCAAGCGTGTCCCGGCCGCCAGCCGCCCCGCCGCGCTGTCGGCAGCGATCTGGTCGGCGATGTCGAGGTAGAGCGGCCCCCGGGCCTTGCCGAGCACCGGCACCCATGAAAGGCCCTCGCGGTTTCCACCCATGCAAACCTCCGTCGTAATGTATGGATATTGCATGGAAGCGCTTGTTGGGCAAGCACGCGGTTACCGGCACCCAAGCGGATAAATCCGCGGGCCTCGAACTCGTTACGATGCGGTGGACCGCTTACAGGGCTTCCCCGCAGGCGCGGCGGAAGCGGCGCACGGTCTCGGCCATGCCGTATTGCAGCGCGTCGGCCGTCAGGCCGTGGCCGATCGAGACCTCGGCAAGCGCCGGGATATGCTTGGCGAGCCGCGGCAGGTTGGCGACGGTCAGGTCGTGCCCCGCATTGACGGCGAGGCCGAGATCGATTGCGATCGCGGCCGTGCGGCCGAGCTCGCCGGCGATCCGCTCGGCCTTCTCCGGATCGTCGTGGCAGCCGCCGTAGGGGCCTGTATAGAGTTCGATGCGGTCCGCCCCGGTCTCCTTGGCGATTTTCAGCGCTTCGGCGTCCGGATCCCCATCGGCAAACAGCGACACGCGGAAGCCCTTCTTCTTGAGACGCCCGACGACCTTGCCGAGCAGAGCCTGGTTCTCGCGAAAGTCCCAGCCGTGGTCGGAAGTCGCCTGCGCGGGATCATCAGGCACCAGCGTCACCTGTTCCGGTTCGTGTCGCTCGACGAGTTGCAGGAACTCCTCGTTGGGATAGCCTTCCATGTTGAACTCCGCGCCCGCGAATTCGTCGTCGATCAGGTCGCGGATCGGCTGCAGGTCGGAAAAGCGGATGTGCCGCTGGTCGGGACGCGGATGCACGGTCAGTCCGCTCGCCCCCGCCTGAAGCGCGATCCGGCCGAGCCCGGTCACGGAGGGCCATGGAAGATCGCGCCGGTTGCGCAGCATGGCGATGGCATTGAGATTCACGGAGAGCTTTGCGGGCATATTGAAACTTTCAAAGCGACAGCTGGAAGGCGGGTGTCGGCGACCAAACCGATCGTCGCAGTTCTACCGCAGATTTTGCAAGACCGGAAACGGCCTTTGCACGGCTTCGTCGCGAAGTTTTGACACCGCGTAAATATGTTGATATCAACGTTATCAATCGCAGCATTCAAGGAGGAGAGCACCATGACGACGCAGGCCCCGCTCGTCCCGGCAAAGGAACTCGCCGCAAGGAACCGCGCCCGCTTCCCGAACGAGAGTGCGGAGTATCGTCGGGCACGCAACGCTTTGCTCGCCGAGGAAATCGAACTCCGCCGCCATATCGAACGCGTCGCCGCGCAACGCCGGCAACTGCCGCCGGGTGGCGAAGTGCCACGGACCTACGTTTTCGAAAGTGAGAACGGTCCTGTGACGCTCGACGACCTCTTCGGGGACAAGGACACGCTCATCATCTACAGCTACATGTTCGGCCCGAAGCGCGAAAAGCCCTGCCCCATGTGCACCTCACTCATGGCCGCCTGGGAGGGAAAAGTGCCGGACATCGAACAACGCATCGCTCTGGCGATGGTCGCCCGATCACCGATCGAGCGGCTCCTCGAGGCCAAGAAGGCGCGCGGCTGGACCCAGCTGAAGGTCTATTCCGATAGCGAGGGGAGCTTTACCCGCGATTATGTCAGCGCCGAGGACGCGGACGTCCCCGGCTACACGGTCTTCACCCGCCGGGACGGTACGATCCGGCATTTCTGGAGCGGCGAGATGAGCGGCGAAATGGCCGATCCTGGCCAGGACCCGCGCGATGCACCCGACCCCGATCCGTTGTGGCACCTGCTCGACACGACGCCCGAAGGCCGCGGCGCCGATTGGTATCCGAAGCTTGAATATCGCGGCGCTGAGCGCGGTTAACTTGCACACTCTGCAGCGCCGCGCGTCTTATCAGACGCGCAAAGGTCGCTGTAGCACTTTGAGTTGCTGCATGTCTGTGTCCTTAAATCGAGTTCGATTTAAGGACACATGCAGTAGCATACGGCGGACCGATTTAATCCGGACATCCGGCCGCGCCGCTCGCGCCTTCGCGAGAGGTACGCGGCCTCGGCCGTTCAGAAAAGCCTCAATTTCGTATTACTAAACCTGACAACCATCGTTCTTTCGGTTTAAATTCCGAATCAGGGTATTGTTGCCCGCTTTTCATTCGACACGGCTTCTTCCGGAGCAATTGATGACGCCAGCCGAAAGGCCCTGCGACGCGGCGATCCGCTCCGCGCTCGGCCGGATTCTCGACAGCAAGAGCTTTCAGCGCTCCGAGCGGCTCCGTGCCTTCCTCACCTATGTCGTCGAGAAGGAGATCGCCGGCGAGGCCGGGCAATTGAAAGGCTATTCGATCGCGGTCGACGTCTTCGGACGCAGCCAGGCTTTCGATGCCGATAGCGATCCGCTCGTGCGCGTTCACGCCGGAAAGCTGCGCAAATTGCTGAAAGGCTTCTATGACGCCGAAGGGGCCGGCGAGGAATGGCAGATCAGCATTCCGAAGGGAACCTACGTGCCGGAGTACCGCCGGCTGCGTGAACCTGCGGCGGAACGCCTTGAGGAGCCGGCCACGAATGCCCGAGATCGCCTTTCCAGGCGCCGCCCCGCATGGCAGCCCTCGCCCTTCTCCTCCCCCTGGGCTGTGCTGACGGTGCTTCCGCTTCTTTTGTTCACGCCGCTGCCGTCACCGAACGTCGCGCTCGACTTCGGTGCAGAAGCCAAGCTCGCAAACGGCCCGATGGCCGCCGTCCGGGGACTTCCGTCGGTAAGTTTCGTCATCGACGGGGAGCATGGCACCGCAGAACATTTCGCCGCGCTGTTGCGCGCAGCCGCGCTGCGTCACAGGACCCTTGCCGCGGCAGAGGTTGCGGGCACTTCACATCCGGCCGGTTCCATGGATTCGGCGCTCGCCTTCTCCGTCAAAGTCGACTGGCACGACAGTCCCGAGCCCGGCCTTCGGCTCACGCTTTCGCACAATGGCGAGCGCGTGCCGCTCCGCCAGGAGTTCATCGGCGCGCAACAGCTCGCCAATGAATCGGACATCCTCTACAAGACCACCTCGCTCGCAGCGCAGTTTTTCGCTCTCAATGGCGAGATCTACGCCCACGCCGCCACCGAGGGGCTGCAGAGTACATTGATGCGATGCATGGTGACGACGGCGCGCTACAAGAAGCTCCTGACGCGCGAGGCCTTTCAGGAGGCCTGGACATGCCAGCAGGAACTTGCCCCGCTCAAAGGCGATGAACCGCTCTTCATCCTCTCCTCGAAGAAACAGAATGAGCTTTTCAGCCACTGAACAGCTCGATCGGACTATAATTGCCCGCAACCACGCCAAGATTTTACCCGCAACATTGGGGCTGTTCATTTCGACGATTCGCGCCTACCGTGAATTCGTGCATTAGAAAATAAATGCCTGGTTGCTCGTTGGGGCATTGCGCGTTCGAGGAGCGCGCGAAGAAGCTCCCGCCCACCACTGCGGCCCCCGCGCCTCCAAAGCGCCGGGCCGGTGAAGGGCAAGCACATTGGTCTGTAGTAAGTCGTGCCGCGCGCACGATGTGCCCCGAGAGGCAGCCGGTAGTGGCCAGTGCGATTGGCGGATCGCATTCGTCACGGCGCGGAAACGGGGGGCGCGAAAATGCCACAGGATTCTTGGAAGAATGCCGAGGCAGGCATGGCGCCTCGCACCGGCGGCTTTCTGCCGAAGCTGCCTATCCCCTATAGAGGCTCGAACGATCGGCTTGCCATTGCCGAAATGGCAGAGGCTTTCGGCGTGACGCACCGCACCTTGCACTTCTACGAAGAGAAGGGACTGCTGAACGCCGCACGCCTGGGCCCGATGCGGGTCTATGGCGAGAGCCATATCCGCCGCATGGCCGTGATCAACGCATGCCGGGAAATCGCCATGCCGGTTGCCGGGATCCAGGACCTAATGGCGGCGCTGGACGCGGCCGGAAGCCAGTCCGAGGCCAACCAAATCTTCGAGACGGCGCTTCGCTCGCGCCGGCGCGAGCTTGCGGCCCAGCAATCGATCCTGCGCCGGCAGATGCAACGCATCGCCGAGCTGCTCGAAAACGGCTCCGGCGGGTCCGCTGATCCGGCATGCGGGGGCGTCCACCTGTCGCCGATCGAGAGCGAATGCCTCGGCCTGATGGCGGAGGGGCACGCCGCCGCCCGCATCGCGCAACTGATGGAGATGGATATCACCGCGGCTCTCGCGCTCGAGTCCGGCATTATCCGCAAATTCGATGCGCAAAATCGCTTCCAGGCGATCGCGAAGGCCGTGCTCGCCGGCATGATCGCGTCGGAATAGCACCGTCGGCACGATTCCGCTCCACCAGGACCCGCCCTCCGAAAGGCCGCAGTCCACAAAGAGTTGTCATCACCCGTCCGTGGCGGTAGTATTTGCGCGCAGTTCCGGACGGCTGCGTCGACAGACTGCATGTTTCGTCAATGAGCTGCTTCTGATCGAACACAAGAGCCTCTCGTAGTTCGGGAGACATACTCAGAAGCTTATTTGCATCCGACGCCAAGTTTGGCGCCTCCGCCGATTCGTATTGCATTCGGACGAATATTTTGGAGGAGAAGATGAGCAAGCCTACTGTAACTTTGATTGTCTTTGGCGCCCTCGCCTTATCCGGGTGCCAGTCCGCTGCGACATCCCAGAGGGGAGGCGTCGGCGAATTCGGCTGTATTGCCGGGACCGTCGGCGGCGCGATCGTCGGCGGCGTGGTCGGCGCGACCATCGGTTCGGGCACCGGCCAGCTCTGGGCCGTCGGCGGCGGTGCCACGCTCGGCAGCGCGGCAGGCAACGCCCTGACCTGCGCCTATTAAAGCGGAATGCGCTCGCTTACATTCCCGGCGCCAGTTCTATTGTTTGTTTTTGCCGCATTTGTGCGACGTCAGGCGATTCCGCCGTGCCGCAAGATGCTGAAGCGGAAGGTCGCCATGCTGCCAAGACTCGCTCTTTCCACGGCGCTCGCGCTTTGCCAGCTCGTGTCGCCCGCACAGGCTCAGTCGGCGGCAATGAACCAGGGTCAGATGGATCGCCTCGACCGTGACCGAAACGGAGCGGTTGACCGCTCCGAATACCAGGCGTTCATGACGATGGCCTTCGCAAGCCTGGACAAGAACAAGGACGGCAGCCTGCGCTCCGACGAGGTGGCGCAGGCACTCACCGCCCAGCAATTTGCCGCCACCGACAAGAACGGCGACGGCAGGGTGAGCCAGACCGAATTCCTGAACAGGGTCATGGCCGATTTCCAGGCAGCCGACCGCAGCGGCGACGGCAACCTGGAATAGCGGCTCGAACGCCGCCTGACAGCTCCCATGGACCGGGGACGTACCGTCCTATGCCTCAATCGCGGTGTCGGGCCGGCGCCAGCGCCATGGTTTGTGCATAGGCCATTGGCGAACGGCTGCCAGGCATGTTCTCGTCGAGAACCAGCGTCTTTACATCATCGGAGCGAACGTCGAGAGCAATGACACGTTCGAGCTTGTCAATCTGCCAAACGGCGTAGCCAAGTTCCGGGACATATCCGCAGTCGCATCCACAATCGCCACCAATGATTTCTCTCGGCTCCGCGGGCAGATACATGATCTGCGGCTTCGGCAGCTTGTAGCAATGTCCCTCATAGGCGTAGCCATAAATCACGCCAATGCTCTTTATGTATTTACTGTCGTCTCCGCGAAAATTTCGCGACGGGATGTTTATCTCGACGGTAAGCTTTAGGACTTCCGCCTGGTTCTCATCAACTAAAGCCAAAACTATCTGCTGCTGAAACAGGTCAATGAGTTTCTTTTGGGCAACACGCCTGATGATGCCGGAGATAAGTTTCTTATCTTCGCTATTTATCTCACGACCTCTCAGTTCCTCTTCGAGAGTGAGGTCGATATTTCCGATTTCCTCGGGCGTAAATATCGATAGAGAGACAGCCGGGCGGCCATAAAGACGCACTTCGCTCGGATTGTAAGCGTCATATTGTGGAGCCTCGAGGCCTTTCGCCTGGTTGCCGACGCCGGGATGATTGCAACAATCGCTCATGTTCCTCTCCTTTTCCTGGCCTCACCTTCGACCGATAATCTCGCGCCATGCGAAATTTGCTTCCAACACCTCCGCGGCCGCTCCAGGGGCAGCGGCAATGACGGCTGTTGCCGCCTGATCCAGACGCATCGTCGTGGGATCGAGCGTCCGCAATGAAGAGGCGAGCGCCTGTCCGACCGTGTCACGCGCGGCGGCCAAAGCGAGCTCGAAGATCAACGGCTTCACCCGAAAGGCTTCGGCCGTTGCTGCGCGGAACGCATCGAAATCCCGCTGACTCAACGCGCGAAGGTCGAGGTCGAGAAGCCTGCTGTCGGCGCAATCCCGGGCAACCAGTTCGCGATGATATAGCTCGACGATCGTATCGAAAATGGCGCCGACGAAGGGGAGCGCGCGGTCGTGGACTTCCCGGGTCACCTCCGACATGCGGCGAAAATTGGTGGCGAGCCGCACCTGGGTCTCGGGACTGGTTTCCGCAAAGCGGTTGAGCTCGTTGTATAAGAGAAGATTGCCCCTCGTTCGTCGCAACAGCCGGTCAATGGCAGAGCCGAAATGGAGGAACGAGATCAGCGAGACAGCGTCGGAAAACGCCTCCGAAAAGGGAAAGAAGTCAGCTTCGGGCGAGACTATCGTCGGCACGCCGGTTTCGGACAGAAGGATCAGATGTCCGACTTCGTGGGCGATCGTATCGAAATTCAACGCATACGGCCGTCGCACTCCGTCGGTATCCGAGCACCCCAATTCCAGGAAGCCGTAACCCGCCTGTGCGTTGTCCCAATTCACAAAGGCAACGATCTCGAGACGCGGAAAGGTCTGCTCGAAGAACCATCGAACCGGCCGGCCGAGATAGCTCTGCCATATGTCGAGAACGAAGTGCACACAGGCATAGGCGTGCACGGCCAGGAATTCACGTGAGCTCGGCGATACATTGTCAAAATGACGGTCCGGCCCCGGCTTCGGTGCTGCGCGCCGCGGCCCGTCGAAGGGCGGCAGGCGATCGAAGCCGTAGGGTTGCTTTTCGGAGAGCGGATCGATGACATACATCGTCGCGTCACTTGGCCCCGCTCCGATCTCGTCCCTCAAAATCGGCAGCCAAACTCGATCCGGTTGCTCGTAACCCGGGAGGAAAGGAGGCTGGGGGAAGATCCAGAAGCGCGTACCTAGACGCGCCTCGCCAGACTCGAGGGCCTCGTTCCGAAGCGGATGCATCGCACAATTGCCCCCTCGATCGGTGAAAGCCGGCAATCAGGGATTCAATTTATAAGTGTTCACTAATTTGGAGTCAATGCCGCCAGCTTCCAGGTCCCGAATGAAGGTGTTCGTCGCGGCCCAAGCATTCTGGCCATCTGCCATCCGTGCCTCTCGCACAAGGCGCGGCGCCCTGTGAAGTGCCAGCAAAGCGTCTTCTCTCTTCTGACGCACCGCTTTCTGCCGTATCTCTTGAATGCGACTGTCCGTCCATCCCGCGGCACCCAAAACCGCCGCTAGCGTCCGGTCGCGAAAGTTCATGTTTCGCGCCATTGTTGTGAGCTGCGCCCGTTCGGCGGCACTGATGACCCTGCGGCGCATCAGCGTGGAAAAGGTGCGCTGCAGATCGACGAGCGCGTCGGTCAGTTGCAGGAAGCCGAGCTCAGCCGGCCCCGAATGCACCGCCACGGCGTCGTCCGGGGCCAGGGCGGGGGGCGAGACGCAAACCTCCATTCGGGAAGAAAGAGCCCATCGCCGATACCACCTGTAGATCAGGCCGACGCCGATCATGCCGAAATCGCCGAGTTCCGCTGCTCTGAGCGCCCCCATGCTGGCGCCTCCGACCATGACAATTCCCTGGGCCATCGCCCAGAGGATTTCCTTGTGCCTGACGGCGGGCCGGTCTTCGAACCGGCCGTCGATCAGGACCATGGCACGGGGCCTGAAAGCATGGGCGGCCAGTAGAATATCACCTTGGGCGGCGGGCTGCAGATAGATGGCATCGAGCACCGCACGGGCCTCGTCAAGCCGCAGGGTCGGACCGAGAAACACCAGAATCGGACCGTCGCATCCCGCATCTGGCATCTGCTCACCTGACAACAGAGAAGGGATGGGCGCGGGCAAGGACCGTCCTCACGCACTGGACACCCGCTTCGCGATCATGCCCCACCGGAACGGCGACGACTGGGCCGAGGCCGGCCGCGAGAACGCTGCTCAGCAGGGAGCCAGCATCAGCCGCCGTCGACGAAGACGCCCCATGCATCGGCCCTGCCGAAACCTCGGCGAGAATCAGCTGGCGGGCTCTCGCTACTACCTCCTCGGTGCTCCGCTTGTAGTGTGCTCTCGTCTGATCATCGCGAGCCCCGGAGATCGCCCCCGCCCTCGCCGCCAGCGCTTCGAGCATGGCGCTTACGCCGGCTGCTTCGACGCTCGGACCTGCGGCATAGCCTTCCGTCGGCAGGGCGAGAATCGGCTCGCCAGAACCCGTCTCGATCGTCTGGCACCAGATGACCGCAAGGCCCGTCGGAGAAGGGGCCTGCCACAGGGCGACGGCTATGCCGCAGGATCCTGCAACGGAACAGACCCGATCGACCCCAGCGCCGAGCCCCGTCGCGGCGATGCGCATCCGGTCGAAAAACCCGTGTGTGGCGAAAGCGCGGGCCATGGCGTCGCGCTCGATACATTCGAACAAGCCATGCAGATAGGCACTGTGGGCGTCCACATGGCAGGCCAGACCCGTTGTCGTGCGCACGAACCAGCCGTCGTGGACCGGCGGCGGTTCCGTGTAACAGGTGTGGACCAGCTCTAAGGGAACGGGCAGCGCGTGCCCCGTGGCGACATCGACGCCCATCGTCCAAGCTATGGTCCTGCTCCGCCAATCTTCCGAGCCGGCCACGACAAGAGTATCAAACAGGCCGTTGGCAATTTCGAGTTCCTCGGCCGTTGCGAGAAAGATGCGTTCCGGCGGAATGGCTTCGGCATAATAGCGCTCCAGCGATTCCATGATTGCTCCCACCGACGCTTCAGTTGTCGTGAAGCCTCGCCCCAGAGAGGTGACTTCCGATAGAGCCGCCGGACGAACGGCTTGCACCACGGGGAGCCCCAGCCGGTCCAGCCCCGTCAGGTCGCCGATCCGCGTTATTCGAGCTCTCCTGCAAAGCGGCAGAAGTGCCTGGAACCGTCGTTTGGTTTCGTCAGGAGTGGAGTGAACGGAAAGGGCGGCGCGCGGGCATGAAACTAACGAGGCATAAAAATCGGCCAGATCCCTATTCAGGCTGGCTCGATCAGCGCCCCGCGACAAGACCCAGCTCCTGCATCGATCGTCGGGCGCGCCTGACAAGCGTTGTCGCCCCCTGACTTTCGGCAATTTCAACGGCCGATCGAAGGTCTGCCGCGAGCGCATCGCGAGGCACTCCAGCCTGTGCGCCGAGTACCGTACGGCAGCGGTGAAGCTCCGCCAGCCAATAGGCGTGACCGGTTTCCTCGGCCTTTTGGATCGCCTCGTTCACGATGTCGATCGCGTCCCCGAGCCTGCCGGCGAGCCCCACCAAGGTGGCATGCATATAGAGATAGATCGGCAGGTCGGCGACCGCCCCCAACGTCCTGAGAAGCGACAGGCCCTCCCGGAAGACGCTGTGACCACTCGCAAGATTTCCCCGATGAGCCTCGGCCCAGCCCCTGAAGAGTTGCGACAGGCCGGACAGCGACTGCATGTCGTGCTTCCTGGCAAATTCCGCCATCCGCGCCGAAACCTCGATGAGGCGATCGAAATCGTCCCGGTAAAACGCCGATACGGCTTCCGTATCGAGCGAATGCGCCTTGCTCGGCGCATGGGCTATGCGGTCGACAAAAGCGATCATCCTGGAGAGCGCCGCATCCGACGCCTTGGTTTGCCCGGTCAGCCACAGGGAAAGCGCCATTTGCCCAAGCCCGCAGACCTTCGCGTCGTGCCCACCGAATTCCGTCCGGCTCTTCCTCGCCGTTCGCTCGTCATAGAGCGCCAGGCCGGCCTTGATCGCCTCCTGGGTTTCGCGGTGCCGGCCGAGGTTGAAGTCGATCGCCCAGATGCAGTGGTTCACCTGCAGTTGGATCTCGGGGTCGTCCACCTTCGCCAGCATGGACTGCACTTCGAGCGCCCGGTCGTGCATGATGCGGAAGTCCGACCCGGTGAACCACCAGCCCCAGTAGATCGGGAACCACTTGGACTGCTCCTCCATCGGCTGCCGGCGGGCGATTTCCACGCCGTCTTCGTAGAGCTTGCGCGCGGGAGGCGAGTTCAGCCCCACCAGCCCCGTGAGAATCGGCCCCAGTGCCGTCAACGCCGCCAGCTGCAAAGTCTCGACGGCGCTCTCCTCACCCAATTCGCTGCAGAGCGCCAGCGCATGTTCCAGATACTGGCGCGCCTCGATCATTGCCGAGCGGCTCGAGCTCTCCTTCCCGGCCGCGATGAGCAGTTCGACCGCATTCTCGATGAGCCCGGCCCGTTCGGCATGTTCGGCCAGTGCGCCGGTGTCGATCCAGGCGGCCATGCCGCGGTTCTGGTTGACGGCGCCGAAGAGCCGCCGGTGCAGCACCTGCCGCTGTTTGCGCAGCAGCGCGTTGTAGATCGTCTCCTGGATCAGCACGTGGCGAAAGCCGTATGCAATGCTTCCTGGCGCGCGTACACGCGTCAGGAAGCCGGTCTCGCACAGCATATCGGCCGCACTTGCGATCGCCTTCTTGCTGAAATCGGGCAGAAGCACGCGCAGCAGGGGCAGGGTCACCTGCGTGCCGGCGGCGGCCGCCGCACGCGCCACTTCCCGGGCCGGCCCCAGATGCTGCAGCCGTGCGTCGAGTATGGATTCGAATGCGGATAGATGGACCGGCTTCATGGTCTCCGACAGGCTCGCCTCATCCGCTTCGGCACTTTGGGATGCCCATTGGCAGATTTCCTCGATGAAAAGCGGGACGCCGCCGGATATCCGTTCCGCCACTTCGAAGAGCTCCGGCAGCCTCGCCAGCCGATGCTCAGGCCACTTCGCCCTGATCGCCAGCCGCGTTTCGTCGCTGTCGAGCGGCCGCAACGACAGCCGCAGCGGGTTTGCCGTATCCAGCCACTCGACCGGTGCACCGCGGCGCGACGTCAAGATGAGAAAGATCGGGAATTGACCGATGAGCCGGGCTGCTTCGCCGAGCAGATCGCGCGAAGTCGGGTCTATCCAATGGATGTCCTCAACGGCGACGACCACAGGGCCGCTTCGCGAGACCGCTTCCAGCGTCCGCAAAAGCGCCCGGTGCGCCTTTTCACGGATCGCTTTGGGGTTGTCATTCGCCAGAAGCTGGTTTCGTCCCTCTGCTCCGAGCAGATAGGCGAAGACCTCGATCGCCTCCTTGTCCTCGATGCCGTTGCGCTCGAACAATGTCGCCACATCGGATGCCGTGACGCCCATCTGGCCGTTTCTCGTCGTCGACCCGGGAAAGCTGTGCAGCAGGGGATGCAGCGTCGAGCGCAATCCCCCGGGGAGGCACTGGAAGAAAAACAGCTTCGAGCGCCGATCCCGCGTTCTCCTGCGGATCTCCCGCAAAAGGCGGGACTTGCCGATGCCGGCGTCGCCCTCGATGAGCAGGCTTGCGCCCCGCCCGGCAAGAACGCCGTCCCAGGTACGAGCGATCGTATTAAGCTCGCTCTCGCGGTTGATGAACGGACCGCCCAGTCGCCCGTACGCATGGAAGCGATCGACCTCCATCTTGTGTCCGAGCGCCCGCCACACTTTCTCGGGCGTTGAAAAGCCCTTGAGCGGCTTACTGCCCTGAAAAACGAAGGCGTGCGATCGCCCTGCCAGGTTTCGTGTCTCCTCCGAGACCAGGACGCTGTTGGGCTCGGCGATGACTTGCAGACGAGCGGCCATGGCGAGTGCCGCTCCGGTGACGGGCTCCTGCAGCCAGCTCTCGCGCTCCATGTCGCGGATGAGCGCCGCGGACGTGGCGATGCCGACGCGGACGCGAAGATCATCCCGTCCCCACTCTCGGCCGACGCGCTTGCAGGCGTCGACGATGTCGAGCCCCGCCCGGATGGCGAGCGAAGCCGCGTCCTTGGCATCGAGATCGATCGGAAACAGCGCCACGCCGCCATCGCCCGCCTCGTGCTGCATCACTCCGGAATGCGCGGCGATCGACTGCCTGCTCGACCGCTGGAAGGCGGACATCAGATCCTGATAATCCTCGATGTCCATGACATGCAGGAGATCGGTCGACCCTACGAGGTCGTAGCAAAGGGCGGTAACGATATGGCGCTCGCTGCCGTGTGCCGACGAACCGCCGGCGCGCGCCGTGCGACTGACTCCTTTTCGTGGTGTATTGGTCCGGTTTTCGCGCAGCATGCACCACCACCCCGCGTTCGGCAGCGCGCCCCCGAAGACTATACGCGCATGTTCAAGACAAATAAGCTGGTTCTTGCAATTTCTGAAATATCTGGCTCGAGAGGCGTGCTGCAGACCATGCGTCACGCTCCCCACTTGGCGTAGCCAAGGCTGCTCACCGAAACCGGTCTATGTCAATCGGCGCAGAGTTGCAACGATCCGATCTCTCTATTTGAGCCCGCACGATGGCATGTTGAGATCAAAAGCGATCGCGGCCGTATGACGAAAGCGGCCATTCTGTCAGTTCTTCTGCAGGGCGAGATGGGCGCCCAATCCGACGAGCGTGGCGCCGCCAACGCGCTGAACCAGACGCTGGGTGCGACTTGAATGCCTGAGCCTCGATACGAGCACGCTGGCGAGCATGACGCAGAGGATGTCCGCCGACGAGAACATCAGGTTGACGATCGACCCGAGGACGACGAATTGCACCCATACGGGAAGTGTGGCTGACGTGTCGATGAACTGCGGCAGGAAGGAAACGAAGAAGATCGCGGTCTTCGGATTGAGAACCTCGATTGTGACGCTCTCGAAAAGGGCACGCCGGCCCGATTTCGCCTGCACCCCCGGCAATACCACATCGCCTTGAGCCTTGGCACGGAAGAGCGAAACACCCATCCAGATCAGATAGGCGGCACCGGCCAGCTTGACGGTCAGATAAAGTGTGGGCACGGCATGAAAGAGGGCCGAAAGCCCTGCAGCAGCCGCAGCGACGTGCACATAGCCGCCGATGTGAATGCCGAGCGTCGCCATCACACCGGACCAGCGGCCGCGCGCCATCGTCTGGGCGGCCGCGTAGAGCATGGCCGGTCCCGGCACATAGGCGAATACGGCGGTGGTGACGAGAAAGGTGATCAGCAAACCGGTCGACGGCATTAGCGGCTCCTTTGGAGGCAACTCTTCGCAGAACGATTACCTGACGATCGTCAGCCGCTCCGCCGCGCGGGTGATTGCCGTGTAGAGCCAGCGTTCGCGCGTATCGCGGAAGGCCCAGCTCTCGTCGAAGAGCACGACATTGTCCCATTGCGAACCCTGTGCCTTGTGCACGGTCAGCGCATAGCCATAGTCGAACTCGTCGTAGCGCTTGCGGGTGGACCAGGGAATCTCGCCCTCGACCTCTTCGAAGGCCGCTTTCAAGAGCTTGATCTTCGCCGCGCCGCGGTCCATGTCATCCTCTTCGGGACGGATCATCAGGTTGATCCCCGGCTTCACCGTCTCTTTCGACGAGCTCATCACCTGCCAGAGAGAACCGTTGAGCAGGCCTTTGGCAGGATCGTTCCTCAGGCAGACGAGCTTGTCGCCCGATTGAGGATACTCGCTCGAAAAACCCTTCAGCTCGCGCAGACGTTGGTTGTAGCGCCGCCGCGTCCGGTTGGTGCCGACAAGCACCTGGTCGGCTTCCAGCACCAGCGGCTGGGTGACCTCGCTCTTGGAGATGATCTGTGCCGTGCCGTAGTCGCCCTGCATGATCTCCTTGCCCTCGCGAACATGCATGGCGAGCTGGATGATCGGGTTGTCGCGCGCCTGGCGGTGGATATCGGTCAGCAGATAGTCCGGCTCGTGATTGGTGAAATAGCCGCCGCCCGACACGGGCGGCAACTGACCCGGATCGCCGAGCACCAGGATTGGCGTGCCGAAGCTCATCAGGTCCTTGCCGAGCGCCTCGTCGACCATCGAGCATTCGTCGATGATGATCAGCGCCGCCTTGGCGACCGGGCTCTGGCGGTTGATGGCGAACATCGGCGCGATCGAGGTCTTGCCGGTCTCCTCGTCCGCGACCTCCTCCTCGCCACGAGGCCGGTAGATCAGCGAATGAATGGTCTTGGCATTGCTGGCGCCCTTGGAACGCAGCACCTGCGCGGCCTTGCCGGTGAAGGCCGCAAAGAGCACCTCGCCGTCGACGTGCTCCGCGAAATGCCGTGCCAGCGTCGTCTTGCCGGTGCCGGCATAGCCGAACAGCCGGAAGAGCGGCGAGCGGCCTTCCTTCAGCCAACGCGAAACGGCCTTCAGGGCCTCGTCCTGTTGCGGAGCGAATTGCATGACCTGCAGTGTCAGGATTCGGTGGCCAGGCGCAAGCCCGGATTTCTGTCTGGCGTCGGTGTGGATGCTTCGGCGGTCACAATGCCGTCGAGCGGCTTCAGCGCGAAATCTTCTGCGGCGGGAGCACCGTCAATCACTTTCATGCGCTGCGCGCCGAAGCCCTGTCTGGATCAAGATCGCCTGTGGCAGTTTCTTGCCACGGCACTTGAAACGGCTCGCGCGATGCTGCTAACAACAGGGCGGCTGCATACTGTGTGCACGAGCGGCCGTCCTCGCCGGAGAATGCCGTTGAAGCCGGAACAGCCCGCAACGCCGATGACCCCCGAAAGCAGCCGGCTTGGTCGCTTGCCGCGCATCTGGCAATGGTGCCTGCTGGGCGTGCTTTCCCTGCTGCTTGCTGCTCTCTTCGAAATGGCGGGCATTCCGGCCGGGCTTCTCATGGGCCCCATGGTGGCCGGCGCGCTTGTCGGCATGAATGGCGGCACGATCCGCCTGCCCCGCCAGTTCGTTTTCT
Source organism: Sinorhizobium sp. FG01 (assembly GCF_002531875.1). NCBI lineage: Bacteria > Pseudomonadati > Pseudomonadota > Alphaproteobacteria > Hyphomicrobiales > Rhizobiaceae > Sinorhizobium > Sinorhizobium sp. FG01. Next base: position 530,226 of record NZ_NWTB01000004.1, on the reverse strand, counting down.
GCGTCCAGTTCGTCCTGGCGATGATGATCGCCGGCTCGATGCGGCCCGATCTGTTCGCCACCTTCTCCAGCAATTGGCCGCTCTTCCTCGCCGTCATCCTGTCGGTGATCGGCGTCAGCACGCTGTGCGGCTGGACGATCACGCGGATGCGCATCCTGCCTGGAACGACGGCGATCTGGGGGTCCTCGGCCGGTGCGGCCTCGACCATGCTGCTGATGGCCGACGCCTATGGCGCCGATGCCCGCCTCGTCGCCTTCATGCAATATTTGCGGGTCGTCTGCGTCGCCGGCGCCGCGACGATGGTCGCGCATCTCTGGGTCAGCGGCACGGAGGCCGAGACGGCAACCCATTGGTTTGCGCCGGTCGCTGCCCTGCCCTTCCTTGCGACGCTCGCCGTCGGCATCGTCGGCGGCTTCCTCGGCAAGCTGCTGCGCGTGCCGGCCGGCGCTTTCCTCGTCCCCTTCGCGATCGGCTCGGCTCTCAATGTCTCCGGCATGCTGACGATCGAATTGCCGCAATGGCTGCTGGCGCTCTCCTTCGCGCTGCTCGGCTGGAACATCGGGCTGGGCTTTACCCGCAGCATCATCGCGCATGCGCGCCGGGCCTTCGTGCCGACGGTCGTCTCCATCCTCGTGCTGATGGCCTCTTCCGGTTTGCTCGCACTGCTCCTCACCAAGGCGGTCGGCATCGATCCGTTGACAGCCTATCTCGCCACCAGCCCCGGTGGCCTCGATTCCATTGCCGTGATCGCCGCCTCGAGCGATGTCGACCTTCCCTTTGTCATGGCGCTGCAGACGGCCCGCCTGCTGATCATCACGCTGATCGGCCCGGCTCTTGCCCGCTTCGTCGCCGACCGGGCCTGACGCCGTCACGGCACCCCAACGCAAACGCGAAGCACCTTCCCGTCATTTGCAACCAGCACGAGCGCCTAGGGAATAAATTCTTGGCCCGCCGTGTCTCATCCATGAACCCGCTTGGAACGGTTCTAGGAAGGAGCCCCGCAATGAGAACGATCCCCTTGACCATCACCATTTGCCTCGTCACCAGCGCTTCCGCTTTCGCGGCACCGCCCGTCAAAACGGTTGAGAGCGAAAAAGGTCCGGTGCTTGCCGCGGCAAACGGCATGACGCTCTACACCTACAAGGATGATCAGAAGGGCGTCTCCACCTGCTATGATCAATGCGCAAAGAACTGGCCGCCCTTCATGGTGGAAGGCGACGGGATGGCAGAAGGCGCCTATTCGATCGTCGAACGCAAGGACGGCAGCAAGCAATGGGCAAAGGACGGCATGCCGCTCTACTTCTGGGTAAAGGACAAGAAAATGGGCGATATCACCGGTGACGGTGTGAAGGGCGAATGGGATGTCGCACGGCCGTGACGATTCGGAAGCAGGTGCGGATGCTTCCGCACCCGACGCTTTCGAGGAAGACGTCCTCACCCTCATGCCGGCGCTCAGGCGCTATTCACGTAGCCTCGCCCGATCCGACACGGACGGCGAGGACCTTCTCCAGGACTGCGTCGAAAAGGTGCTGGCGCGCCGGCAGCAATGGCGAGGCGTGAACCTGCGCGCCTGGGCCTTCACCATCATGACGAACCTCTACCGCAACCGTCACCGCCATCGCGCCTTGCATCCCGAGGTCGAATATGAGGAGGCTCTTGGCCTCGTCGCCGAAGACCAGAATGCCGACCCCCTGCAAAGCCGGCGGCTCGAGCGCGCGCTGGAGCGGCTGTCGGTCGACAACCGCTCCGTGCTGATGCTCGTGGTGATCGAAGGCTACCGCTATCAGGATGTGGCGGAGATGATGGCTATCCCGATCGGCACGGTGATGTCGCGCCTGTCGCGCGCGCGCCGCCAGCTCGCCGAAGCGATGAAGGACGACAACGTGATCGCCCTGCGGAGACCGAAATGACGGACGAATTCAACACCGTCTCCGAAGACGAACTGCATGCCTATGTCGATGGCCAGCTGAGCGAGCCGGAGCGCAGGCGCATCGAAGCCTGGCTCGAAAGGCACCCGGATCGCGCTCAGGAAGTCCGCGAATGGCAGGCCCAGGCGGCTGCGCTCCAGCACCATTTCGCATCCTATGCCCGTGACCATGAAGGCGATCGGGCGCTGGTCTCGGCCCGTCGAGGCCGGGGGCACGGCGTTGCCTCGGCCCCTGCGCCCGTCCTCCTGCGGATCGCCGCCGGTCTCCTGATCTTCGCCGCCGGTGCCCTGACCGGGTTCTACGCCCCTGCGATCGTCTCCGGGGATCGGTTGCCCGCGGCGGCCGAGAGCACCGACAGCCTTCCGCGCCAGGCGCAATCCGCTTTTCTCGTCTATGCGAGCGAGGTGCGCCATCCGGTCGAGGTCGGCGCCGACCAGGAGGCGCATCTCGCCACCTGGCTCGGCAAGCGGCTCGATTACGGGTTGAAGATTCCGGATCTGTCGGCTTTCGGATTTTCGCTCGTAGGCGGCCGGCTGATCCCCGTCAACGGCACGGCGGGCGCCCTGCTGATGTATGAGGACGGCTCCCGCCAGCGGCTCACCGTACTTCTCGGCCGCAACAGCGACAATCGCGAGACGAGCTTCCGCATCGCGAGCCAGGGCGATCTCGAAACTTTCTACTGGATTGACGGCGAGATCGGCTACGCGGTTACCGGCGAGGTGCCGCGCAGCCTCCTGCAGCGGGTCGCCGACGCGTGTTACCGCCAGTTCGAGGGGTCCGAAGGCTCATAGGCCACGGACTCATCCTCGTCGCAGCGGATCGTTCTCCAGGATGATAGGGTTGCCATGAGGCGTCCCTTCGGCAGCACGCTGCCAGCTTCTGACGAGCGCCTCCAACTCCGGGCCAGAGGTGATGGAAAGCTTCTCGACCAGGTGGCTGAGGGCCGCCACCCAGCAATCAAAGTAATCGCTGCCGTCCGGCTTCCGGCCGGGCTTGTGGAGTTCGGTCGAAAGCGCCTCGGCCCATTCGCTCCAGGAAAACACGCCCTGTTCATGGAGCCGGACGGTCATGGCGAAGGCGGCAGCCTGCCAGGGCTCGGCAAAGACTGGATCGCCGTCCGCCGATTTCGGCAGTTCGGCAGAGGCGACCAGTGGAGAGGTGGTGCTACACGGACTCAAGATAGCTCTCCCAGGCATCGATCGAGACGGTCAATGAAGGATCGCCGCCCTCACCCCAGATCTCCCCGCCATCAAAGACGACCGTGTAGACCCACTGGGGGTTCTCGCCCTTGCCGTGGGCGTTGTCGTCCGGAAAGACAAAACTGCCCTGCACCGCTTCCACCACGCCGACTTTGGAACGGGCGTAGCGCGGCAGGCGCGTGTGGGTTTCCGGATGGAAGTTCTTCGTACGGACACGGTCGCCGACGCCGAAACGCGGCTTCGTATCGACCGGCCGGTCGCAAGGCCCGCCTCTGGCGAGCACGCCCGCCACCATATCGGCCTTGAGCACCCGCTTCGGCTCCCGCCCCTTCTCGTGCATATGGCCGGCATCGAGCTCCGCTTGGGTCACGAAGCCGTGGCGCTTCAGGAGCGTTTCCAGCGCACGAGTCCAGATCTCGTAATAGCTTGCCGCGAGATAAGTGGCGGGGGGCAGGCTTTCGCGCGCATGCCGGCTCTCGTCGATCGTCCAGGCGCCGAAGGCTCCGCAAGAGAGCGTGATCCCGAGTGCGCGCTCTTCCCATTCCGCATGGAAATAGGGCTCGTCCTTTTCCGGCGCGATCGGCCCAAGGCCATGCTGGCCGCCAAGGTCGTGAGGCCCGTTCATGGCTTGGCCTGCGGTGAAAGGGCGAGCCCGGTGCCGATCATCGAGTCGCGCGTGACGAGATCGGCGAGCGCCTCCTCGCTGAAGTCTTCGGTGCCGTCGGGCCGCTCCGGCACCACGAGATAACGCAGCTCCGCGGTCGAATCCCAGACGCGGATCTTCTTGTCGATCGGCAGCTCCAGCCCGAATTCGGCGAGCACGCCGCGCGGATCGATGACGGCGCGCGAGCGATAGGGTGGCGCCTTGTACCAGACGGGCGGCAGGCCGAGCACGGCCCAGGGATAGCAGGAGCAGAGCGTGCAGACGATGAGATTGTGGGTGTCGGGCGTGTTGAAGACGGCGCGCATGTGTTCGCCCTGCCGGCCGGTGAAGCCGAGACTGGCGATCGCCGCCGTTGCATCGCGCTTCAGCCAGTCCGCAAACTCCGCATCGCTCCAGGCCCTGGCAACGACGCGCGCACCGTTCCTCGGACCGACCTTCGTCTCGTAGGTGTCGACGATCGCATCGATTGCCGCCGGGTCGATCAGTCCCTTCTCCGTCAGCACCGTTTCCAGCGCCTTCACCCGCGCTTCCACATCGGTGAAATGATTGTCGTGATGGTGATGGCCGTGATCGCCGTCCTGGCCACGATGATGCTCGGACATTCCGTGCCTCCTCCGCCGGAAACCCGGCCATTTCTAATGCATCAGGGCGGGAATCGGAATCGATATTTCAAGAGTTACTCTACTTTAGCATCGGCCAGAGGCTGACGACGAGCAGCACGGCCATGGTGATGTTGAACCATTTGAGCCGCGCCGGCTCGGAGAGCCATTGCCTCAGCGCCGAGCCGAAGCCTGCCCAGGTCGAGACGCTCGGCACGTTGACGAGCGCGAAGACGAGGCCGACGACGAGCACGCTCGCGAGATAGCGTTCGCCACTGGTATAAGTGGCCATGGCCGAGACAGCCATCACCCAGGCTTTCGGATTGACCCATTGAAAGGCGGCAGCCTGGAGAAAAGTCAAAGGCGCAGCCCCTGACTTGCCCTCGCCAAGCGGGCGCGAGGATCCGATCTTCCATGCAATCCAGACGAGATAGGCGCCACCGGCGAACTTCAGCCCGGTGTAGAGAAGCGGCACGGAGTGAAGCAGCGCGCCAAGGCCCAGGCCAACCGCAATCAACAGCAGGAAGAAGCCGCTACCGATCCCGAGCATATGCGGGATCGTACGGGCGAAGCCGAAATTCACGCCCGAGGCAAACAGCATCATATTGTTCGGGCCGGGCGTGATCGATGTCGTGAAGGCGAACAGGAACAACGCCAGAAGCGTATCGGCTTGCATGCATTTCTCCCAAGGCATTGTTCGAGACGGTCGTCGGCAGCGACGTTCCGCATTTTGGAAATTTAGGTCAGGCTAGCTGACCTAAATCCAAAGACCAGTCAAATCTTGTCATGGTTACAAAACCGGAAGAAAAGCCGGGTGAAAACCCGACCTTCCTCATCATCTCGACCTGCCGATGCCAGTACATCCGTGGTCAAAGGCAGGGAGATGACATCTGTTGAACGAATGTCCCGCACCGAAATGGCCCGCCTTGCGTCTCCGAAAGGCAACCAAACTCGGGAGGACCCAGCGACATCGTGCCTTGGCGCAATAAAGAACGTCGCCGATCAACATCGATGAGCCGCCTGTAGTGAGACAATGTGGTCTCGCAAGGCATTGGACGAAATTTTCAATCAGGTCTCCTGTTGCCCGCAGATCATGGACTTTTTCCGCCCGGGTGCCATTTTGTCATCGTCAGAAGCGAGCGAGGGCGCATGTCATGCACGATCCTATCCCGACCACCACGTTCCCGGATGGGCGCAAGGTTCCGGTCCTCGGTCAGGGAACTTGGCGGATGGGCGAGAACCGCACCACGGCTGCCGACGAAATCCGCAGCCTCCAGATTGGGCTTGATCTCGGCATGACGCTTATCGACACGGCCGAAATGTACGGGAACGGCGGCTCCGAGCGGATTGTGGGCGAGGCGGTCCGCGGCCGTCGCGACGAAGCCTTCATCGTCAGCAAGGTGCTGCCCTCCAATGCCAGCCGGTCGGGCACCATTGCCGCCTGCGAGCGTAGCCTCCGCCATCTCGGCACCGACCGCGTCGATCTCTATCTGCTGCATTGGCGCGGCGGCTATCCGCTCGCCGAAACCCTCGCCGCTTTCGAGGAGTTGAAGCGGGACGGCAAGATCGTCGCCTGGGGCGTTTCGAACTTCGATTTCGACGACATGGAGGAATTGATATCGGTCCCGGGCGGCGGCAGCGTCGCGGCAAACCAGGTGCTCTATAACCTTGGCCGCCGCGGCATCGAATACGACCTCCTGCCCTGGTGCCGCGACCGCAGCGTGCCGATCATGGCCTATTCGCCGCTCGACGAAGGGCGCCTGCTCCACGATGCGGACCTCGTTCATATCGCCAAGGCGCACCAGGCGACCCCCGCTCAGGTCGCTCTCGCCTTCCTAAAGACCCGCGCCGGCGTGATCTCCATACCGAAGACCGGCTCTGCCGAGCGCGCTCGCGAAAACCGCGACGCCATGGATATTCACCTGACGGCGGAAAACCTCGCCGAACTCGATCGCATCTTCCCGCCGCCAAGACGGAAGATGCGGCTGGAGGTGATTTGAGAACACAGGAAGATAGCCCTGCCCAAAAGGAAGAATGCCCCTCCCCACAGGTGGGAGGGGCTTAACCTGCCGCGCCCTCTGCGGTAATTAATTCCTGGCCTTTGCAGCGAGCACAAAGCGACTGAAATTGCAGGAGCGCGCCGCGGGCGCCAAGCCCCTCCCACCTGTGGGGAGGGGTTGGGGCGGGGCGCGCACCAAAGGTGCGCAATCCTCACATCCCCTGCGGGCCGCGGTTCATTGCGGCAATGCCCGTGCGGCAGACCTCGATCAGACCGAGCGGCTTCATGATTGCGATGAATTGCTCGATCTTCGAAGGCTTGCCGGTGATCTCGAAGACGAAGTGATCGATATTGGCGTCGATGACCGAAGCGCGGAAGGCATCGGCAAGTCTCAGCGCCTCCACCCGGTGCTCGCCCGAACCGTGCACCTTGACGAGCGCCAGCTCGCGCTCGACCGGCCGGTCGTGGCCAAGCCCTGCGGCGCGCACGGTGAGGTCGACGACGCGGTGCACCGGCACGAGCCGCTCGAGCTGGTTCTTGATCTGCTCCAGCACGTGCGGCGTGCCGCGCGTGACGATGGTGATGCGCGACAGATGCGCCTCGTGCTCGGTCTCGGAGACCGTCAGGCTTTCGATGTTGTAGCCGCGGCCGGAAAAGAGGCCGATGACGCGGGCCAGCACGCCCGGCTCGTTGTCGACGAGGACGGAGAGCGTGTGCGTCTCCGCAAGCTCCGTCTCCTTGGCGATGAAATAGGCGGAGCCCGTCGGTTGAAGATGTGCGCTCATTCTCTTGTTCCTAATCCTTATCCTCAGACGAGCTGGCGGCCCTTGGCATCGATGGCATTGGCAACCGCCTCGTCCGTCGCCTCGTCGGGAAGCAGCATTTCGTTATGCGCCTTGCCGGACGGGATCATCGGGAAGCAGTTGGCGAGGTTGGCGACGCGGCAGTCGAAGATCACCGGCGCCGACGTGTCGATCATGCGGCGGATCGCGTCGTCCAGTTCGCCGGGCTTCTCGCAACGGATGCCGACGCCGCCATAGGCTTCGGCCAGCTTGACGAAGTCGGGCATCGCTTCCGTATAGGAATGCGACAGCCGGTTGCCGTGCAGCAGTTGCTGCCATTGGCGGACCATGCCCATGTACTGGTTGTTGAGGATGAAGATCTTGACCGGCAGCCCGTACTGGACCGCGCAGGACATTTCCTGGATGCACATCTGGATGGATGCATCGCCGGCGATGTCGATGACGAGGCTTTGCGGATGCGCCACCTGGACGCCGACAGCGGCCGGGAAGCCGTAGCCCATGGTGCCGAGGCCGCCCGACGTCATCCAGCGGTTCGGCTGCTCGAAGCCGAAGAACTGCGCCGCCCACATCTGGTGCTGGCCGACCTCGGTGGTGATATAGGTGTCGCGGTCCTTGGTGAGCTCATAGAGCCGCTGGATCGCATATTGCGGCATGATGACATCGTCGCTCGGCGTATAGGCAAGCGAATTGCGCGCCCGCCACTTGGCGATCGACCCCCACCAATCGTTCAGCCGTGCCTTGTCGACCGTCTTTGCCGCCGCGTGCCACAGCCGGACCATGTCTTCGAGGACGTTGCCGACATCGCCGACGATCGGAACGTCGACCCGTACGTTCTTGTTGATCGAGGACGGATCGATATCGATATGGATCTTCTTGGAGTTCGGCGAAAAGGCGTTGAGGCGGCCGGTGATGCGGTCGTCGAATCGGGCGCCGATGCAGATCATGACGTCGCAGTCATGCATCGCCATGTTGGCCTCGTAGGTGCCGTGCATGCCGAGCATGCCGAGCCAGTTCTTGCCGGAGGCCGGATAGGCGCCGAGGCCCATCAGCGTCGAGGTGATCGGAAAGCCGGTGAGGTCGACGAGCTCGCGCAGGAAATGCGCCGCCTCCAACCCGGAGTTGATGACGCCGCCGCCGGAATAGATGACCGGTTGGCGCGCCGACTTCATCAGCGCGACCGCTTCCTCGATCTTCTTGAGGTCCCCTTGGGTCTTCGGCTGGTAGCTCTTCTGCGTCGGCACGGCGGAAGGCGGCGTGTAGGTGCCGGTCGCGAACTGGATGTCCTTCGGGATGTCGACGACGACCGGACCCGGACGACCGGACTGGGCGATGCGGAACGCCTCATGGATGATGCGGGCAAGATCGTTGACGTCCTTGACCAGCCAGTTGTGCTTGGTGCAAGGCCTCGTGATGCCGACCGTGTCGCATTCCTGGAAGGCATCCGAGCCGATCAACGGGGTCGGAACCTGGCCGGAGATGCAGACGAGCGGGATCGAATCCATCAGCGCGTCCTGGAGCGGCGTGACCGCATTGGTGGCGCCGGGACCGGAGGTGACCAGCATGACGCCGACCTTGCCGGTGGAGCGGGCATAGCCCTCGGCCATGTGGCCGGCGCCCTGCTCATGGCGGACGAGAATGTGCTGGATCTCTTCCTGCTGGAAAATTTCGTCGTAGATCGGAAGCACGGCGCCGCCCGGGTAGCCGAAGATGTGTTCGACACCATTGTCCTTCAGGGCCTGGAGAACGATCTCCGCCCCTGTCATCTGGTTTTCAGTTCCGCTCATTGGCCTGCTTCCGTCCCTTTTGTAAGGCTTGGGGTGATTACCTTGTTTGAGGACATAAAAAAAGGCCCCATCAGGAGCCTCGTTCAGCGCATGGGTGGCTACCGCCGGATGGTTACACCATCCTGCCCATGCGCCGTCCCACCACAAGAATAACCGCGAAATTTTTCATGGGTCGATTTGATAAACAGAAAACCGTGACCCGTCAACGCCGATTTAACGGACGTCCTTCCCGGACCGGACCCTTAGAACACAAGGAAATCCTCTGCGGCGAGCGAAGTGCCACGGCTCACGATGGCGAACCGAACGGCATCTGCGCCGCCGGTGCCATCCGCATCGTAAAATAGCTCCCCACGAGCTTGGTCATATACGATCCGGTCGTCCTCGTCGGACGCAGCCTTGCCAAAAGCCAAGGTCTCACTGTCCAGCGTGCCTACCGAGAGCGCCGCAAATACAGCAGCGTCCAGCCTGAACAGGTCATCGGCCGCGCAGAAGTCGAGGACGCGGTCGCAGCTTGCCGTGTCCGGGGCAACGTCGAACAGGAAGGTATCGGCTCCCTCCCCCCCGATCAGCTTGTCGCGACCGACGCCGCCGCTGAGGATGTCGTTGCCCGCGCCGCCATTCAGCCGGTCATTGCCCGCCATGTCCTCGAGTGTATCGTCGAACCGGCTACCCGCGATCCGGTCGTTGCCGCCCGCGGCGACGACCAGCACAGGGTGATCGTATGCCTGATAGCTGATCTTCTCGGCGGCATCTGTCAGTATGATCGATTGCGCGGGCGGAGTGACCGTTATGGTGATGGTCGCCAGATTGCTGTTTCCCTGACCATCGGTGACGTAGATGGTGAACCTGTCGGTCCCGAGAAAACCCGCCTCGGGAGTGTAGTCGAACAGGTTTCCACTGAGGAAATCCTGATGAAAGTGAAGGCTGCCCCCGTATTCACCCTGGGGGAATGGATAGTAGCCGCTTTCGTAGCGCGTCTCCTGTTCCAGCGTGCCATGGGCCGGCCCCTCCACGACGATGAAGGCCAGCAGATCGAAATCGGCGTCCGCCGCACTAAAGGCCACGTCGTCGAGGGACTGGCCAGGGAGAAGCGTGAAGTTCATATCGGTCGCTACGGGGACATGGTTGACGAAGCTGTCCAGGTGCAGCGCGCCATCCCGCAGGATGATCTGGTGTTGGCCGTATTGCGTGTTTTCGCCGCCAAAGTATTGATTTGCGCCGATCCAGGTCACCGTGATGTCGTCGGGACTCTCCGCGGTCACTGACACGATCTGGGCCGAAAGATAAGCGGCCTGATCAGACAAGCTGCGAATGTAACTGCCCTCGTTGTCGAAGACGAGGGTCTCTATCGTCGTTGCGACCTTGGTCCTGCCGTCATGGGTGAAAGTCGTGATCGTGAAGAACCCGTCGAACACGTCGATCGAAGCCACTTCAATCGAACCGAAAGGGTAATCCGCGCGTGCGCCGACGGGGCCGAGAACATCCCCATTCGATGCCGTTATCGTGAAGAGGACCGCATCAGGGCTTTGATTGTCGAGGTCCTCCCAGACGGTCAACTCGCTCCCATTGCTCAAGCTCGGCATGGCTTCCCCCTCGTCGACGCGGAGAAATGAATGGCTGCCCGGTCCATTCCGTGGATAACACGAGCCATTCGTGGCTACATCCCTCAATGCTTAGGGATGCGAGCGAAGTTCATTGTGAGCCGTTTGAACCTGAAGGGCGCCCCATAGTGCGCAACCACTTATTAAAATCGTTTCGTTATTCTGGAACGCTATTAGCCGAGGTGTGTCTTGCTCAACAGTGAAACTCAAGCTCCGATCAGCGCCGGAGAACAGGACCGCCGCGACGGCATGAAGCCGGGGAACCGTTTCCTCGGGCGGGTCGTCGCGTGCAACGGCTCGCGCGCAACCATCGCAGCCGTGGCCGAGGGGGGCGAGACCTCCCTCACCGAACTCTGGTCGGTCGGTCGGCTGATTTCGATCTCAGTCGGCACAAACCGGATCGTCGCTCTGGTCTGCTCCATGCAGACCGCGGCCGAAGAATGGAGCGAGGAGACCAACAACACCTTCCGCATCGAGGTCGAATTGATGGGCGAAGTCTTCAAGCGCCCCGACGGACAGGAAGAGTTCTCAGCCGGTATCAGCCGCTATCCCTATCTCGGCGCCATCGCGCACCGGATCCGTGCAGCCGATCTTGCGCGGATCTATGATTCCCGGCAGGCGGACAGTTGCGTCATCGGCAAGCTGACGCAGGACGAAAGCCTCGATGCCACCATCCATGTGCCCTCGATGCTGGCGAAGCATTTCGCCATCGTCGGCACGACCGGCGTTGGCAAGTCTACGGCCGTCACACTGCTGCTCAACAAGGCGATTGCCGCCGATCCGAAGCTACGCGTCCTGATTCTCGATCCTCACAACGAGTTCGCGGCCGCCTTTCCGGAGAGTGCGGTGGTCATCGAGACCGATACGCTCGACCTGCCGTTCTGGCTCTTCCGCCTCGAGGAATTCGCGGAAGTCCTCTTTCGCGGTCGGCCGCCCGTGCCCGAAGAGCTCGATATCCTGCGCGATGTGATCCCGGATGCCAAGAAGGCCTTCAAGGGCGGCGAGTCCGGCCTAATGCGCCGTCAGACCGAAAAAAGCTCGATCACCGCGGACACGCCGGTCCCCTACCGCATCGCCGATCTGCTGGCGATGATCGACGAGCGCATCGGCCGGCTCGAGGGCCGCAACGACAAGCCGCATCTGCGCTCGCTGAAGGTGAAGATCGTCTCGGCGATCAACGATCCGCGCTATCACTTCATGTTCTCGTCGAACACGATCACCGACACGATCCAGGACACGATCGCCAAGATCTTCCGTATACCGGGCGAAGGCAAGCCGATCGCCACCTTCGAACTCGCCGGCATTCCGTCCGAGGTCGTCAATTCGGTCGCCTCGGTGCTCTGCCGCATGGCGTTCGAAATCGGCCTCTGGAGCAATGGCGGCATCCATATGCTGGTGGTCTGCGAAGAGGCGCACCGCTACGTGCCCGCCGATCCGACGCTCGGGTTCCTGCCGACGCGCCAGGCGATCGCCCGGATTGCCAAGGAGGGCCGCAAATACGGCGTGTCGCTCGGCATCATCACGCAGCGCCCGGGCGAGCTCGATCCGACGATCCTGTCGCAATGCTCGACGGTCTTTGCCATGCGGCTCGCCAACGACCGGGACCAGGAAATCATCCGCTCGGCGATTTCCAATTCGTCGATGTCGACCACCAGCTTCATTTCCTCGATCGGCAACGGTGAGGCGATCGCATTCGGCGAGGCCGTGGCAGTGCCGATGCGCATGCGCTTCGGCCGGGTCGAAGAGGCGAGGCTTCCCCGCGCCCACGGCATCATCGACAAGGTCGACGAGGATCAGCCGCCGGTCGTCGACCTTCGTTCGATCGTCAGCCGCATGCGCGCCATGAACGGGCCGGACATTTCGAGCTTTCAGCAAAGCTATCTTGCCGCCCAAAGCAACCTGGCGGTTCCCTATGAGGATCGTACCGGCGATGCGCCCGACGAAGTCGAGCCGATGGATCTGCGCGACGATTTCTCCACGTCCGCGCTTGAATCCTATCGGCCCGAAATGTTGCCGCGCGGGTCCGAGCCGACCAATCCGCAGCTTGAACGCTTCAACCAGATCCGCGACCAGATCCTCTCCGGGCAGGCGGAAAAAGACGCCGCGCGAATGCTGAACACGCCGGCAGTGCCGGAGCGCGGCTTCTCGGCCTCCGCAACCTCGGGATCGCTGCGCGAGAGCCTGCTGAAGCGCCCTCTCGGAAGCATCATCCGCAAATAGCAGGGATCGGATCGCGACCTCCGACGTTGTTGCCATAGAACGCGCAGCAACAGGACGGGAGGCTGCAATGGACGAGCGAGAGGCCTGGCAACGGGAACGCGGACTGTGGCTCGAAGGTGCCGGCGCGTACCAGCAACTGCTCGACGACGAATGCCTGATGGCCTTTGCTCCGGTGGGCATCCTCGGCGGGGTGGAAATCATCCGGGCTCTCGATGGCGCGGCGCGCTGGCTGGACGTGGAGATGACGGAGCGGAGGAGCGCTCGGCCGAATGACAGCGTCCTCGTATTGGCCTACAGGGTCGACGCCCGACGCGACTCCGATGCCCCCTATGCGGCCTATTGCACCTCGACCTATGCACGAACCGGGAAGGCGTGGCGGCTGGTTCAGCACCAGCAGGCGCCGATCGATCCCTCGGCAAACCAACCGGGCACGGCGCCGCGACAGGAGAACGCAATGGATGAAATCCTTCGTAGCTTTTTCAATCGCTACGAGAGCATGGCAAACCGCGTGCTCGCCAGGGAAATGGACGTAGCCGAGACGACCTTCGCCTTCGCATCCGATTTCATCGCCGCCTCACCGGCGGGCGTCATGGCGGGGAAGAACGACCAGAGCCTCAAAGCGTCGATGGAAAAGGGTTACGCCCGCTACAGGGAAATCGGCACGAAGGAGCTGAAGATCCGCGACCTCAAGACAACGCCGATCGACCCGCTGCATTCGCTCGTCCGCGTCGACTGGCGGTCCGTCTATGAGGCCGATGGGCGGCCCGATGTAGTCATCGATTTCGAGGTCCACTATCTTGTCCAGCTGCGCAATGGAGAGCCGAAGATCTTCGGCTGGGTGAGCGGCGACGAAGAGGCCGTGCTCCGGGAACACGGCATCGGCTGAGCGAAACGCGCCTAGAGAACTTCGTCTGGCTGCGCGATCCGCTGCCAGCTGTCATCGAGCTGGTTGCGGAACCAGGTCATCTGGCGCTTGGCATATTGCCGGGTCGCCGCCGCGCCCGTGGAGATCACCTCCGCCTCCCTCATCTCGCCCCTCAGCATCGCGGCGATCTGCTGCACGCCGATTGCTTTCATCACCGGCATGTCCGGCGAAAGCTTCAGCGCCAGGAGCGCCTGCACCTCCTCGACCGCGCCGCTAGCGAGCATCGCCTCGAAGCGCCGATCGATCCGGCTGTGAAGAAGCGACCGTTCGGGCAGTACGACGATTTTCCGGGCTCGGTCCGGATCGACAATCACCGGGCCGCGCATCTGCTGATAGTGACGAATCGGCTTGCCGGTCGCCTCGACGACCTCGAGTGCGCGGACGATCCGTTGGCCGTCTTCAGGCCGCAATTGTGCCGCCGCCTGCCTGTCGCTGCGCTCGAGCTCGGCGTGGAGTGCGGCAGCCCCTTCGACCGTCAGCCGCTGTCGCAGCCGCTGCCGGATCGCCGGCGGAATGTCGGGCATGTCCGCCAGCCCACCGGTCAGCGCCTTGAAATAGAGGCCCGTGCCGCCGACGAAAACGGGCAACCTGCCCTCGCCGCGCAGTCTCTCGACCAAGACCTCGGCGTCCCGCAGCCAGGCGCCGGTGGAGTAGAGACGCCCGGCCGGCACATGGCCGTAGAGAAAATGCGCGATGCCGCCCATCTCGGGCTCGTCGGGACGCGCGGTCAGCACTTTCAAGGTATCGTAGACCTGCATGCTGTCGGCATTGACCACCACGCCGCCGTGCCGCTTCGCCAGCGCCACCGCAAGCGCGGACTTGCCGCTGGCGGTCGGCCCGGTTATCAGGATCGCGTCCAGATCTCGTTCAAGGTTTTTCATCATGGCTCTCGTTGCCACGCTTATCGCCAATCCGTCAAATCCCGTTCTCACCCCCGCGCTGGCTGAGGCGGCGGCCGCAGCCGTTGAGGCATCAGGGCTTTACTGGCTGGCCGATGGCGTTGCCTGCGACCTTGCGCTAAAGGACGGCACGGATCCAATTGAAGCCGAAGCGCGGCTGCGGGACACGATGGATGGAGCCGCCGTCGACGTCGCCGTGCAGGATGCCGAGACGCGCCGAAAGAAATTTCTCATCGCCGACATGGATTCAACCATGATTGGCCAGGAATGCATCGACGAACTCGCCGCGGAAGTCGGGCTGAAGGAAAAGGTTGCCGCGATAACTGCCCGCGCCATGAACGGCGAGATCGCCTTCGAACCGGCGCTGATCGAACGCGTGGCGCTCCTGAAAGGCTTGCCCGCCACGGTCATTGCCGAAGTGATCGCCAGGCGCATCACACTGACGCCCGGCGGACGCGAGCTGATCGCCACCATGAAGGCAAAGGGCCACTATACGGCGCTCGTTTCCGGCGGCTTCACCGTTTTTACCGGTCCGATCGCCGAAAAGCTCGGCTTCGATGAAAACCGTGCCAACGAGCTTCTGGAAGAGAACGGAGCACTGACCGGCGAGGTCGCCCGGCCGATCCTCGGCAAGCAGGCCAAGGTCGACGCGCTGATCGACATCACGGAACGGCTCGGCATCTCGACGGCGGACGCGATCGCCGTCGGCGACGGCGCCAACGATCTCGGCATGCTGCAGCTTGCCGGCAGCGGCGTGGCGCTGCACGCCAAGGCGGTCGTTGCCGAACAGGCGAAGATCCGGATCGATCATGGCGATCTCTCCGCCCTCCTCTATCTCCAGGGCTATCGCAAGACGGATTTTGTGACGTGATCATCGGCAAGACCGAGCGCCTCATCATCCGCAACTGGCGCGAGAGCGATCGCGATCTCTTCGCCGAGATCAACAGCGATCCGAAGGTGATGGAATTTTTTCCGTTTCGACGTGACCGGGCGGCGGCCGATGCGCTGTTCGACCGCAATGCCGGCACCATCGCCGAGACGGGCTTCGGCTTCTTCGCGCTTGCGCTGCGCGACGGCGACGTGCCGATCGGCTTCTGCGGGCTGGCCCGCACCCATCTTGAGCCGCATCTGCCCGACGGCACAGTCGAAATCGGCTGGCGCCTTGCCGTTTCCTATTGGCGCAAAGGCTACGTCACCGAGGCAGCGCTGGCGCTTGTAGACCTCGGTTTCGGTGAAAGGAACCTCGGCGAAATCGCCTCCTTCGCGGTGGCGACGAACGCGCGGTCGATCGCCGTGATGAGGCGCATCGGCATGCGGCCGGACCCATCTCGCGACTTCGATCATCCGGGCGTGCCCGAGACGCATCAGCATCTGAAGCGCCACGTGCTTTACACGATCACAGCGGACGAATGGAGGCTGGGCGCAAAGACACCGAACTGATTTCCCGCGCCCTCTCCGGCAAGCTCGAAGACTGGGCCTCGCTACTCCATCCGCACCGTCACGAAACGCAGCTCGCCGGTCTTGCTGGCGATCATCAGCAATGCGTTGCGGCGGCCGTCGGCCTTCAGTTCGCCGACGCGGGAGGTGACGTCTTCCGGCGAGTCCATTGCCTCCTGACCGACCTCGACAATGACGTCGCCCGCCTCGACGCGGCGCTCGGCGGCGGGCGAGTTCGGCTGGACCTCGGTCACGACGACGCCGCTGACATTCTCGGCGATGCCAAAGCTCTTGCGGCGATCGGCGTCGAGCACCGCGAGCTTCATGCCAAGGACGACGTCCGTCGCCGGCAACGTGGCGGCCGGCGGCTTGCTCGGCTTGGCGCTCTCTTTTTTCAGTTCCCCGCCAGCTCCGGCGGCCGCCAGGTGTTCGCCATCCTCGAGTCGACCAAGCGTCACGCGCACCGTCTGCTCCTTGCCGTCCCGGATGATGACGACCTCGACGGCCTTGCCGACCGGGCTTTCGCCGACGGCACGCATGAGATCGCGCATTTCGCCGATCGCCGTTCCGTCGAAGCGGATGATGATGTCGCCCGCCTTGATCTCGCCCTTGGTAATCGGGCCTCCCTCGATGATGCCGGAAACCAGCGCTCCTTGCGGCGCGTCCATCTTCAGGCTCTCGGCGATATCGTCGGTGACCGGCTGAATGCGCACGCCGAGCCAGCCGCGCCGCGTCTCGCCGAACTCCTTGAGCTGGTTGACGACGTTCATCGCAAGCTCGGTCGGCACCGCAAAGCCGATGCCGACCGACATGCCGGTCTGCGACAGGATCGCGGTGTTGATACCGATCACCTCGCCCTGCATGTTGAACAGCGGCCCGCCGGAATTGCCGCGGTTGATGGCGGCATCGGTCTGGATGAAGCTATCATAGGGTCCGGCATTGATATTGCGGCCGCGCGCCGAAACCACGCCGACGGAGACGGACACGCCGAGGCCGAAGGGGTTGCCGACGACCATGACCCAATCGCCGATCCTGATCTTTCGTGAATCGCCGAAGGACACCGCCTTTAGCGGCTTCTTCGGCTCGACTTTCAGCACCGCCAGATCGGTCTTGGTATCGTTGCCGACCAGCTTCGCCTTCAGCCGGGTGCCGTCGGAGAGATTGATCTCGATATCGTCGGCATCTTGGATGACGTGATTGTTGGTGACGATATAGCCGGACGGATCGATGATGAAGCCGGAGCCAAGCGAGTTGACCGTCCGCGGGCGCCCGCCCTCGCCGCCCTGCCCTTTGAAGAATTCGTCGAAGAATTCCTGATGCGGCGAACCCTCCGGCACCTGCGGCATCGGCGCATTGTCATCGTCGGCCTTGACGTTCTGCGAGATGGAGATGTTGACCACGGCATCGAGCAGGCTTTCGGCGAGATCGGCGACCGAGGGCGGCCCGGCCGCCGGCCGCGGCAGCGCCGTTTCGGCAAGAGCCGTATTGGAAAAGAGCAGTGCCGTCGCAGCCGCCAACACCAGGCCGCGGAAGATCTTGGGTCGTTTCGACAAGTCGCTGTGCTCCTGTATTCCGTTGCGCCACACGGTTCACGGACTCCGCTCGTCCGCGATCACCACGTGATCCCTTCCCATTCGTTTCGGCGAATTATACCACTGCCGCAAGGCGTTGCCGCGGCTGCTTCGCGCAGCAAACGATCTTCTGTTGAAGATACGGCGGTTTTCCGGAGCGTCCAGACACGATTTCCTGATCTTCGGCGGATCAGCTGGTGATTTCGTGGCCGTGCTCCTTCAGCGCCTGTACCGCCTTTTCGAGATCGGAACCGGCAACGAAGACATAGTCGGTGCTGAAGGTCGAATTGGCGAAGACGCCGACACCGGCCGCCGAAAGCGGGCGGAGCACGGAAGACAGGACCCCCGGCACATCGAAGCTGAAATGCTGTTCGATGCGGAGGCAGCGCCAGCCAAGCGAGCTCTGGACGCTCGAAGGGACACGGGCGGCACGGCAGACGAGCGTCATCTCCTCGCGCGAACTCGAAACGGTCCAAAACCCTGGCCCGGGCAGCCACTCCGGAATAGCGGACCCGATAGTCAGGCGGGTAATCGCATATTCGGCATCGACCAACCGGATCAGCAGTGTATGTGGCATTTCGCACTACCCTCGAAGCAACCAAACAAGTCCGACGCCAACCGCCACCGATGTGAGCCCGGCGAGGCGCAGCTGATGCTCCGGGACATACGGCAAACGCTTCGCCAATTCCACAAGAACCAAAGGGGCCAGTGCGTACACCAGCCCCTCGATGATCAGGAAAAATGCAAACCCGGTCAAAAGATCGGACATCGTCCGCTCAATCTCCGGTCGCAGGCGCTGCCGGTACGGTCGGCGAAAGCGGCGCCGCCGCCCCGTCCGCGCTGTTGAAATAACGGAAGAATTCGGAGTGCGGCGACAGTACGACGGTTGTGTCCGGATTTCCGATCGACTGAGTATAGGCCGCCATCGAGCGATAGAATTCGAAGAAACCGGGGTCGCGTTGGAAAGCGTCTGCGAAGATGCCCGTCCGCTCGGCTTCGCCCTCGCCTCGAAGGATTTCCGAATCGCGCTGGGCTTCGGCGACGATCTCGACCACCTGGCGATCGGCAATAGCGCGACGGCGCTGGCCCTCTTCGTTGCCGCGGGCGCGGATCAGTTCGGCCTCGGCCAGGCGCTCCGCCTTCATGCGGTCGAAGGTCTGCTGCGAGACTTCCTGCGTCAGGTCCGTCCGGCGGATGCGGACGTCCTCGATGTTGAGTCCGAGCGATTCCGCGTCTCCCCGCAGATCGGCGCGAACCTCGCGCATCATCGACGCGCGCTCGTCCGAAAGCGCCGCCTCGAAGCCCCTCAGGCCGTAGACGCGGCGCAGCGACGCGTCGAGACGCGTGCGAAGACGCGCTTCTGCAGATTCGCGGTCGCCGGACACCGTTTCACGGAAGCGGCGGGGATCGGCGATCCTGTAGACCACGAAGGCGTCCACCTCGTAGAACTTGCCGCCGGAAACCTGCACGCGGATATTGTCGAGGTCGAAGCGGAGCGCCTGGTCCTCGACATATTGTACACGGTCGGCATCCATGAAGGCGAAAGGCAGCTTGAAATAAAGCCCGGGCTCGGTCTTCACGTCGCGGATTTCACCGAAGCGGACGACGATCGCCTGCTGGCGCTCATTGACGACGAACACCGACGAGTAGACGACGACCAGCAGCGCCGCGAGGACGATGAGGATGATGGAACTGCGATTGTTTATCATTGGGTACCTCCCGACTGCGCGGGCCTGCCGATTTCGTTGAGCGGCAGATAGGGCAGCACGCCCTGGCCGTTCTTCTCGTCGAGAATGACCTTTTTCGACTTGCCGAGAACATCCTGCATGGTTTCGAGGTAAAGCCGTCTGCGGGTGACCTCCGGTGCCTTGGAATAGGCGTCATAGACCGAAATGAAGCGCTGCGCCTCACCCTGGGCTTCCTTGACGACGCGGTCCTTGTAGGCGGCCGCCTCTTCCCGGATCTGGGCTCCCTGGCCGCGCGCCTTGCCGAGCACCTGGTTGGCATATTGGTTGGCTTCCTCGACGAAACGGTCCTCATCCTGCTCGGCGCGCTGCACCTCGTCGAAGGCGTCAGCCACTTCGCGCGGCGGCGCCGCATCCTCGATCGCGACCGTGTTCACCGAAATGCCGGCGCCATAGGTGTCCATGGTGGCCTGGATGGTGTTCTTGACGTCGGCGGCGATCGCCTGACGGTTGTCGCGGAAGATGTCCTGGGCCGGGCGCCGGCCGACGACCTCGCGCATGGCGCTCTCGGCCACCTGCTGCAGCGTGTCGGCCGGGTTTTCGACGTTGAAGAGATAGGACTTCGGATCGGTGACCGAGAACAGTACCGAGAATTGCACGTTGACGATATTCTGATCGCCGGACAGCATCAGCCCGGCGCTCGACTGGGCGCCAACACGGCTGCCGATATTCAGCTGCTGCTCCGTCACCTTGACGATCTCGACGGTTTCGAGCGGCCAGAAATGGTAATGCAGGCCGGGCATGGAGATTTCTTCCTTCGGCTTTCCGAAGCGCATCTCGACGCCGCGTTCATCCGGCTGGACGGTGTAGATCGAATTCAGCAGCAGGAAGCCGACGATCAGCAGGCCGACGATGACGAAGATGCCACCGTTGAAGCCGCCCGGAACGACGTTCTTCAGCTGATCCTGGCCGCGACGGATGATCTCTTCCAGATCCGGCGGGCCGCCCCGGCCTCCGCGCGGTCTGTTTCCCTGACCCCATGGCCCTTGATTGCCGCCGCCGCCCCATGGGCCGCCGCCGCCATTCTGATTGCTCCAGGGCATCAAAACCTCTCTTCAAAGAAAATTCTCTCGCTGGACGCCCCGCAGACATGCGGCCGGTCACGACGTGATCCCGTTATAGGTATCATGTGCATTGCTTTCAACGCGATACGGGCGAGTTCACCGTAAAGTGCTAAAAATAGTTGACGGCTTCTCGACGCGATCGGAAAGGAACGAAGCGAGTATTCGCCACCGGTCGGCTTCGACTATTTTGGCAGCGTTTCGCGGCGACGCCACGTGACAAAATGCATCGCATGGCTGTCCTTCTCACCGCGCGGCAGATCCTCCTCGAAGACCTTCTCGAAAATTTGGGGGTCGATCGGCGGAAAGCGCGTATCGCCCTCCACCTCGGCCTGCACTTCGGTCACGTGCAGCACGTCGGCAAGGTCGATCGACTGCCGGTAGATCTCCCCGCCGCCGATGATGCAGATCTCGTCGGCACCGAGCTCCGCCGCATGCGCTCGCGCCTTGTCGAGCGCCTCCTGGAGCGAAGAGGCGACCTCGGCTCCCGGGGCCGTAAAGTTCAGGTCGCGGCTGATGACGATGTTCGGCCGGCTTGGCAGCGGGCGGCCGAGCGACGCCCAGGTCTTTCGCCCCATGATAACCGGCTTGCCGATCGTCAGCGCCTTGAACCGCTTGAGGTCCGTCGAAAGCCGCCACGGCAGGTCGCCCTCGCGCCCGATCACACCGTTGGTCGCAACCGCGACGACGATGACGATTTTCGGCTCCGGTCTTGCATCAGTCATGGAAACCACTCGGTTTGCTGTCGATTTCGCGGGCGCGCAGCAGCGCCGGCCGGTCGGTCACGGCGTGGATGTAACGGTCGATCACGTCGCTTTCCGGCAGGATCTTGCGCATCCATTGGAGCGCGCTTGCGAGCAGCAGGTCGGCCGCACTCATCCTGTCGCCTATGAGATAGGGCTGGCGCGTCAAGACATCGATGACATGCGCGCACATCTCGGTGTAGAGGCGCGCCAGCATCGGGTTGCTGACTGTCACGCCGGAAATATGGGCAAGCGCCGTCGGCTCGATCACCCCGGCATAATAGGCAAGCCAGGAAAGATAGGCGCCGCGGTCCGGGTGGCCGGGCGGCCGACCGAGGCTTGAGTCGGGATAGAGATCGGTCAGATATTGCACGACGGCGGCCGACTCCCAGACGAGCGTTCCGTCGTGCAGCAGCGCCGGCACCTGCTTGTGCGGATGCGGATTGTTCTCGTCCGGGCCGCCGGACCCATCCCAGCGGCGAATATTGACGTAGCGAATCTCGTATTCGGCGCCGAGCTCCTCGAGCAGCCAGATGATCCGCGACGAGCGCGACAAGGGTGCATGGATCAATGTCAGCATCAGAACCTCCCGTCCTCGCCGGCATTTTTGAGCGTCACCGGGTGACTGGCCGCCCGATACTCCAGTACATTCGCGTTCAGACCGCGACGGGCGCCTTTATATGTGAATAGGCTTCGTAGCCGAAGAGCGTAAAGTCCTCGAACTTGAAGGAGAAAATGTCCTTGACCGCCGGATTGATCTCCATCCTCGGCAGCGCCTTCGGCGTCCGCGTCAGTTGCAGCCGCGCCTGCTCGAAGTGGTTATGGTAGATATGCGCGTCGCCGAGGGTGTGCACGAAGTCGCCCGGCTTCAGCCCGGTCACCTGCGCCACCATCATCGTCAGCAGCGCATAGGACGCGATGTTGAACGGCACGCCCAGGAAGATGTCGGCGGAACGCTGATAAAGCTGGCACGAGAGCTTGCCGTCCGAGACGTAGAACTGGAAGAGGCAATGGCACGGCGGCAGCGCCATTTCGTCGACGAGCGCCGGGTTCCAGGCCGAGACGATGTGCCGGCGCGAATTCGGATTGGTCTTCAGGCCCTCGATCAGCCCGGCGATCTGGTCGATGTGGCCGCCGGCGGGCGCCGGCCAGGACCGCCACTGGTAGCCATAGACAGGCCCGAGTTCGCCGCTTTCATCGGCCCATTCGTCCCAGATGCTGACGCCGTTTTCCTTGAGGTAGGCGATATTCGTCTCGCCCTTCAGGAACCACAGGAGCTCGTGGATGATTGAACGCAGATGCAGCTTCTTGGTGGTCAGCACCGGAAAGCCTTCGGCGAGATCGAAGCGCATCTGATAGCCGAAGACGGAACGCGTGCCGGTGCCTGTCCGGTCGCCCCGGTCGGTTCCGTTGCTCATCACGTGGTCGAGAAGCTCTAGATACTGCCGCATGGTCCTTCGCACCGCCGATTCGTTCGTGCCTTGAAAATAGGACGAAGCCAAGGTGTAAGCCATGGGGGAACCACTGGCGCGGCGACGTTTTCCCGCGATTTGGCGCTTCTATCGCATGCGGAACGCGCGGAGCCCGGAACAGCCGGTGATCTTGAACGTTGGAGGGGGCACCGCATCGGAGCCATCGCTTGATGGAAAGACCTCAGTTCGTTTTCATTTTCGGCACCTTGAAGAAAGGCTTTCCGCTGCATCGGCGCGGCCTGGCGCATGCCGCCTATTTCGGGCCCTATGGCACCGCAGCGAACTATCCGATGCTTGTCGCTGGACCGTGGTTCGCGCCGATGATGTTCCATGAGCCCGGCAGCGGCTTGCGTGTCAGCGGCGAACTCTATGCGATTGACCCCGCTACGCTCGAACGACTCGACCGCATGGAGTCGATCGGCAAGCCCGGTAATTTCCGGCGGCGTATTCGCGTGGTGCCGAGGCGGCACGGCTGCCGTTGCGAGGCTTTCGCCTACTTCAAGGCAAGGTTTCTCGCCGCGCCCGTCCACACCGGATATCTGCGATCCTATGAAGACAGGCGCTTCGTGCCGCCCTGGCGCCGCGGAATGTAGTGCCCTAACCTTCTATTTCGCAGGTCGCCGATTTCCGGCGTGGTCCTGGTATTGCTCTGTCTTCGTCGCGTTCTGGTCAAGCCCCCTCGCTTGAGAGTGCTGTGCCTTGTCGCGGTTGGACAATACGTCGCTCTCGCCGACCATTCCGTCTTTCATAGTGGTGCGGGCACCGCTGCCGGAGCCCTTTCCCTTGTCTGGCTTTCCGATGTTCTTACGACTGGCGTTGGCCATTGCCATCTCCTTTGCCGCTCAGCTTTCGCGAGGCTATAGAATTGCCGAAATGAGGCGATCTACCGCCCGGTGTCCTTGTGGTGCCGGCTTTCCTGGTTCTCGCCTCTCAGAATGCTGCGATCGTTCTCCTCGCGGGCATCCGCATGCGCCGTGTCGAGCTTCTGCCCCTTCCGCTCCGCCCTGCGCAGAGCATCCGATCGGTTGAGCTCCGCTTCGGCATCGAAGTCCTTGCCGGCATTCGATGTTTTCTCGCGGCCCTGAATTATCCGTTGCTGCTGTTCGTGCGTCTTCCTGCCGACCATGATCGGATCTCCTGATGGCTCATTTGTTCGTTCGGCCGCGATGGCCCGGATTGGCACCGCCTTGCGGCGTCGGGTCATTCGCCACATCGCCTTCGATCGTGTTGTTTCGCTTGAGGCTTTCGTGGTCCGACGGTCCGCGAATGCCCTTGGACTGACCGATGCCGGGATCCCGCTTGAGGTCCTTGTCGCTCGGTCGTTGTGTTCTCGGTTGTTTGGAGGTTGTCATCGGGGTGCCCTTCCCTTCCTGCCGATCTTGCCGCGCCAGCGGGCATCGCCGGCCTGATGTCTTAACCGGGCCCGGCAGCGAATGTTCCGAGAATGGAGGACGATTGCAGGCCAAGCCCGCAACGTCTGGACGAGAGCGCTGGACGACGATGCCTGGGGAAGGATGGAGATGGATGGGGGAGAGCCGAAGGCGTCGACCGAGGTAAGGGGATGGTGACGGATCCGCCATCCCCTGCCTCTCCGATCAGAGCGTCTGCAGTTTGCCGAGTTCCTTCGCGACGAGGTAGTAGAAGGTGACGCGGGACTTGGAACGGTCCTCGGCATGGCCTTTGCAGCCGCGGCGATCGCCGCATCTGCCTCCGACCCGCCGACGCCGAGCTTCTTCTCGCACCACCTCTCTTTGACCCGCTCCAGGGGATCGGAGGCCGAGACGAGCGCCGAATCACGATTTCGAAGTGCGATCCCGAGGCGACGCACGATTTTGTTCGCGACGGCCACATCGGCACTGCTGTCGTATTTCTGTACGTCTGCGGGATAGTCGTTCATGCTTCCCGCCATCTGACGTTTGTTGGCTGAATGGGCACTCTTCGCGAACTGCGTGCAGCAAGGAAAGTTTTGCACGCTCTTCGAGCACATCAAGCGTTTTGGAGGCAGGCGCAGGCCCGAGACTTATCCGTCTGATTTCCTTTCCTCACCCCTTTTCTTGGCTGCTTGAAAGACCTATATGACAGAAGCCGTCTCCGGGCGGCTATGGCAATAAACGGGCGATGCAATAAACCCATTGGACCCGGGGGCGGTACCCGGCGCCTCCACCAAAAACCGGTCGCTGCACCGGCTTTTGATGGGGGCGAAATAGGATCGACAAGGGCGTAAAGATCGACTTTTTGCTCGGCATTGTACCACCGTTATCGGGCTAAACTTATAGTTGCAAACGACAACTATGCTGAAGCACGTCTCGCTGCCTAACGGCGGTGCGGCACTTCAAATCAAGTCCTTCCGGGTAGCACCGTAAGGCGGGGTCCGAAGGCACCTGGCAACAGAAGCCTTCACCTTCTCCCCCGTGCTGAAATCGGCTATAGATGCCTTGTTAATTGACTCGTCCGATTTGGACGGGCAATGAGACGAAACATGGCCAGGCACGTACGGCCTGACGCCGACCGCCCCGAATAGGGCATTGAATTGCTGTATGAAACGCGATTTCGATCCGAGCCATCATGCGGTAAAGTGAATTTGAAGAAAGACGGGGATCATATGGGCCAGGACCACATCCGCTACGACATTCTGGCGCAGGACGCGCTTCGCGGCGTCATCCGCAAGGTGCTGGCCGAAGTCGCCGCTACCGGCCATCTCCCCGGTGACCACCATTTCTTCATCACTTTCCTGACGGGGGCTCCCGGCGTACGCATCTCGCAACATCTCAAGGCGAAGTACCCGGAACAGATGACGATCGTCGTCCAACATCAATTCTGGGACCTGAAAGTTTCCGAGACCGGCTTTGAAATCGGCCTCTCCTTCTCCGATACGCCGGAAAAGCTGGTCATCCCCTTCAATGCTGTTCGCGGTTTCTACGATCCGTCGGTGAATTTCGAACTCGAGTTCGATGTCGCGGCCGGCGAGGAGGACGAGTCGGAATCGGCGGAGATTACCGCTTACCCGGTCAACGAGGCCGATGACGCTGAGCAGAAGAGCCCGGCGGGCGACGGCCCGAAGGGCGGCGGCGGTTCGGTCGTCTCGCTCGATTCTTTCCGCAAGAAGAACTGACCGCCGGAGCGTGGCATGAGCGGCGAGGTCGTCAACCTGCGTCAGTTCCGCAAGCGACAGGCCCGCGCCGGGCGGGAGACGCAGGCCGAACAGAATCGGATCTCTTTCGGCCGAACGAAAACGGAAAAATCCCTCACGACGGCCCTGAACGAAAAGGCGACCAAGACGCTCGATCAGGGCCGACTGGAAGGCTCGGCATCGCCAGATCGGCCCGTTGCCGATGGGGACGAGGCCTGAGCCGCCCTCTAAAAAAACGATTCCCCCACAAGGACTTGGAAACGATTCCGGAATCGGATTGCCAACCCGTTGAATCGACTTGTGAGGCCAGGGATGATCGCCAAGCATTCGGCGACGCTGCACGGACACCGCACCAGTTTCACGCTTGAGGATCCCTTCTGGCAGGAGCTGAAGTCGATCGCCAAGAGCCGCGACATGCCGCTCGCGCGTTTGATCGCGGAGATCGACGACGGGCGCAATCGGGAAGTAAACCTCTCCTCGGCGCTGCGGCTATACGTGCTTGCCTGGATAAAAGCCCAGGCAAAGGCCGCGGAATCTCTTTGAGCCGCTCAACCTCATTTTCCTGACTTCTTGATCTACCGCACGGTGATGTCGGGCAGCATGTCGAAGTTCAGCCCCTGCCCCGCCGGCGGGCCGGCGTTCTCGCCGGCGGGCGGCGGCGCATTCCGCTGAACGTCTTGGACCGGAGCACCTTGAGGCTGCGCTGGCGGCCGCGGAAGTTGGCGCAAGCGCTGGCGCTCCTCTTCGGCCGCCCGACGAGCTTCGGCTGCCCGAGCCATCGCCTCGGCCTTCATCCGCGCCGCTTCGGCCGCGGCCGCCTGGCGCCGGCGCTCCTCGATGATCGCCCGCCGCCGCTGGACTTCGCGCTCGGCGGCCCGCGCCCTGTAAAGCGCCACCTCTCGGCGCAGGCGCTGTTTTTCAAGAACGTTCGCCTGCAGCGTTTCCACCCGCCGACGCTCCTTTTCGTAAGCGCGAAGCGACAGGAAATTGGCGAGGTCGGTAACGTCGACGCTGACGCCGGGAGCCGCAAGCAGTCCCGCATAGCCGAAGCGCACGCGCGGCTCAGCGCCGGCAAGCGCCTCTTCACCCGGCCGGAAGGTGAGATCGACCGCACCGCTTATCCGTTCGGCCGGGAGATCGAAGGAGACTTCGCCGGAGAAGGCAGCATTGCCGTCCGCGGCCGTGACGTTCTGTGCCCTGACGGTTCCGCCGGCGATGCTGAAGGGCGCCTTGACGGTACCGACGACCGATTGGCCATTGAAGAGCAGCTCTTCAGCGGCTTTGCGCACGGCGTCCGGCGAAATCTCGGTCTTCATCGCATCGGCCGCCGCCATCAGTTGCGGCAGCGCCGCCGTGTTGATGCCGTTGAGCGTAACGCCATTGAACGTCGCCGAGCCCGAGCCGCTGACCGAACTTGCCATCGCCTTCGGCGTCGCACCGGACGCTTCCATCGCGACGGAAAGGTCGAACCGGCCGGTCGCAACGGGACCGTTCTGCCGCGCCCATCCCGCCGCAGCGAGATCGCCGCCCGTCAGGTCGAACCGCGAGCGCAGGAAACCCGAGCCGTTTGCGTTGCCGACTTGCAGCCGTCCCACGAGCTTACCTCCCAACCAGTCGCCCGCCGCCTCGCTCAAGGCAAGTTCATCGCCCTTCCATTCAAGCTTGCCGCGGAAGCTGGTAATCTCCCCATAGACACCCGGCCAAAAGCGCTTTGCCGTGAGGTCGAGAGCGACGTCGAGCCCCGTCCAGGCGGGCTGCGCGAGGGGCGCCACCGACAATCCACCGGCCGATGGGTCGTGGACCTGTCCAAGAATCCCTTCGCCGAGCCAGGCAAGGTCGATCGTATCGAGCGCCAGTTCGCCGCGCGCCGTGCCGGGCGCCTTGCGGTCGAGCGTCAGACTACCGGCAAACCCGTTCCGGTCGGCGCTGCCTTCGATGGCTGAAAGCGCGACCTTCTCAGGGTCGACTGCGATGTCGGCGGTCAGCTTCACGGGCAGCCCGCTGCCCATCTGCGGCAAGGCAATGCCCTGCAGCAGCAGATAGGGCTCGAAATCCTCCGTCTGCAGCGTCAGCTTGCCCTGACCCTCGAGATAGTGATCCCTCGAAAGGTCGACCGTCCCCTTGGCGGCGATCTGCGTCTTCTCGGTCGTGAAGGTCAGCGAGCCGTTCGCCTCAGAACCCTCCGTGCTCTGCAGCTTGACTGCGAGAATGCCGTTGGCGTCCGCATCGAACGGCAGCGGATCGAGCCCGGCCTGGCCGAGAAGAACCGGGGTCTGCGGGTTCTCGAGCGTCGCCTCCAGCAATATGCCTTTTCCGGCAAGGGCCTGGGCAACGTCCGGCGCCTGATAGCTGGCGGCAATCTTGCCGCCATTGGCGGTGCCGATCACCCCAAAGGTGAAGGGCGCGTTGCCCTCCTTGCTGCCCGCCGTCAAGGTCATGTCGAGGGCAGCGGCGGAATAATAGGGTCCGGCCCTGATCAGCCGCGCCAGGGCCGGGTGGGTGATCGTGTGCCGCCCGACAAGTTCCAAAAACGGCGTCAGCTCTTCGGCGGCAAGCTTCATCTTCGCCGAAATCACCGGCTTCTCGAAACCGCCGCTCACGCGGCCGGAAAAGGCGAGTTGGGCGCCGGAAAGGTTGCCGATTGCCACCCGCTCGGCCTGCAACTGGCCATTCTTGAGCGTTAGGACGGCCTGCACGTCGCGCGCCTCCTCGCCGAAAGCGGAAAACGTCTCGGCGGACAGTTCGGCAGCGATGGCGTGATTGAGCAGGGTTGCGGTCGAAGCATCTCCGGCAACGAGGCCGGCCAGCGCCTGCAGCGCCTCGAGGTCGATGCGGTTTCCCTTGAGCTGCAGCGACAGCGTCGGCTGCTGCTCGGCAAAGGACTGGCGCTCCAGCCTTCCCTTGAGGGTCGCTGGGCCGGCCGCCACTTCGAGCTTCTCGAATTGCTGCAGCGTGTCGGTGAGGTTGACGGTCGCGGCAAAACCCGCCGTCTTAAGCTTGCGAATGGCGGGATCGACCGATCCGGCGAGCCAATTGGCGAGCCCCGACGGTTGATTGGAGGCGACGACGATGTCGCCGCGAAAGGCGCGCTGCCCCATGAGGTTCAGCCGTCCCTTGGCCTCCAGCTGCGTGCGGCCGGGCAACAGCGCCACCGCGTTGTCGACGATCCAGCCGGCGCCGTCAGGTCTGACGTCGAGACGTATGTCGCGCACGGTGGTATCGCCGATGACGATCGCCGGAAGCTTCAGGCTCGCACGGCCCGGCACCTGCGGGATGGGGATGTTGGCGGCAATCGCCATCATCGTTTCGACCCGCTGTCGCAGGGAAACTGCCGGGTCGCGACCGGTCTTGCCGCCCCGGCCGGAATTGCCGATCCGACTGACGTCGATCTGCTGCCCGTCGGCGATCAACAGGAACTTCTGATCCTTGCCGGTATCGAGCGTTGCCTCGCCGGTGACGACATAAGGATCGTCCGGCGGACCGACCTCGAAATGATATTCCGGCACGCGGATGCTCTCATTGGTGAGCTGGAACTCGCCATTGATGCGCAGCGCCCGGCCGGTTCTTCCCTCCTCGGCCGGCCGATTCTCCGTCAGCGTGAAGCGGCCCGCATAGACCGGCCTGAAATCGACGACCTTGAGCTCGCCGTCGAGCTCGACGCCGAAGGGGCGCGCGTCCGGCGTCAGCCGGGCGCGAAGGCTGAGCGCTCCTTCCTCGTCCACCGCATTGCTCACGAAGGAGAAGCTGCCCGCTTCGCCATCGAGCGCGGCACGGCCCTCGACTTTCCAGGGACCGGCCAGCGAACGGGCCGACACGTCGGCGGAAAGATCGCTCACTCGGCGCGTACGCCCGGTCTGCTCGTCGACGAATTCGATCTCGCCGTCCACGATCTCGACGTTTTCCAGCACGACGGTGTTCGCAGGGATCGCCGCGCGCGGGCCGCGCGCCCAATCGAGCGTCCCGTCCGGCTGCAGCCGCAGTTTTGCCCGCGGCCGGTCGAGGCGCATGTCGAAGATCAGCGCCTCGCCGCTTAAGAAGGGTGCGAGCTCTGCGCTCATCGAGAACTGGGCGACCTGGATCAGCGGCTCCCCGCCGCCTTCAGCGCCGACGCGCACGTCGTTGAGGGTCACCGTCGGGAAGGGGATGAGCCGCGCATCGACGCTGCCGTGCACGACGACCGGCTTGCCCATGATCCGGCTCGCCTCGCGCTCGAAATCGGTGCGGAAATCGGTCCAGTTTACGAACAACGGTGCGATCAGCGCCGCAAAAAGCGCGACAACCAACAGGCCGCCAGTGATTACGAAAATTCGCGCCAGCACCGTGTCACATTCCCATCTGTTCCGTTCGCGCCCCACTTTGCGAGTTTCATCCGATCCGCCGGGATCACGTGAAGATCTTGCCCGGGTTGAAGATGTTGTCCGGATCGAGCGAACGCTTGATCTGCCGCATCAGATCGATCGTTCCGCCGAGCTCCGCTTCCAGGAACGGCATCTTGCCCTGACCGATGCCATGCTCTCCCGTACAAGTACCATCCATCGACAGTGCACGGCTATTCAGCCGTTCGACGAAAGCCTCGACCCGCGCCACGTCGGCTGGGTCCTTGTCGTCGAACAGCACACCGACGTGGAAATTGCCGTCGCCCGCATGGCCGACGATCGGGGCGATCAGCCCATGTGCGGCGATATCCTCATGTGTCGCGGCGACGCAATCGGCAAGCCGCGAAATCGGTACGCAGACATCGGTCGCCAGGATGGCGGCGCCGGGCTTCAGGCTCTTCTGCGCCCAGTAGGCATTGTGCCGCGCCCGCCACAGGCGCGCCCGCTCTTCTGGGTTGGTGGTCCAGACAAATCCTGTAGAACCAAATTCCGACGCTATTTCGGCGAACTGGCGCGATTGCAGCTCGACGCTCTCGGTGCTGCCGTGAAATTCGACGAAGAGCGTCGGCATTTCTCCATAGTCCAGACCGGAATAGGCGTTGCAGGCCCGCATCTGCACGGCGTCGAGGAGTTCGATGCGGGCTACGGGAATGCCCGACTGAATTGTCAGGATGACAGCGTTGCAGGCGTCGGCAATCGTCGGGAACGCGCAGACGCCGCCCGATATCACCTCCGGGATGCCCTGCAGGCGCAGCGTGATCGAGGTGAGGATGCCGAGGGTCCCTTCCGCCCCGACGAAAAGCCGCGTCAGATCATAGCCGGCCGAGGACTTGCGGGCCCGGTGTGCGGTTCTGACCTCTCGTCCCCCGGCGACGACCGCGGTGACCGCAAGCACGTTCTCTCTCATGGTGCCGTAGCGCACCGCATTGGTGCCGGACGCCCGCGTCGAGGTCATGCCACCGATCGAGGCATTCGCGCCCGGGTCGATCGGGAAGAAGAGGC
This sequence comes from Sinorhizobium sp. FG01, assembly GCF_002531875.1. NCBI lineage: Bacteria > Pseudomonadati > Pseudomonadota > Alphaproteobacteria > Hyphomicrobiales > Rhizobiaceae > Sinorhizobium > Sinorhizobium sp. FG01. Next base: position 499,068 of record NZ_NWTB01000004.1, on the reverse strand, counting down.
CTGTATCGCGCAGATAGGCGTTCAATTCCTCGCGCGTCACGCCCGGCTCGACCGTGCAGTCGAGGTCCTCGGCATTGACGGCAAGGATGCGGTTCATCCGCATCATGTCGACCGATATGCCGCCATGCGGCGCATTCACATGGCCCTCGAGTGAAGAGCCGGCGCCGAAGGCAATGAGCGGCACGCAATGCGCCGATGCGATCTCGACGATCTCGCGAACTTCGGATGCACTTTCGGGAAAAACGACCGCGTCCGGAAGCTGTGCCGGGATGTAGGTCGTCGTGTTGGCGTGCTGGGACCGGATGGCCTCTCCCGTCTGAAACCGATCACCGAACCGTCCGCCGAGGAGCGTCTTGGCTGCGGCGATGCCGCTTTCGTTCCTCGACCCCGCCCTGATCGCCTTCAACGCCACGACATCTTCCCTCCTGCGACGTACATGCCGAAAGGCAGCCGCCGCAACGTTCTTTAACGCCCGCACAATCTATCCTCAATTCGACGCCGAATTAAGGAGTTATACAGTCACCAACTGCGGAAAGCCGCCGGGCAGTCCGCTTCGCATCGGATCGCGCTGCGCTCCAGCCGTTCGGTGAACGCTTTGCCCTGACCGTCCGCCAAGGACGCTCGATCGACCTCCAACGGGCCAAGGCAGAACGTCGATGGCGAAGCGCTTTCATTTCAAGGCGCTACTGTGCAAATCGGAATCGGTTTGTCCAGAAGTTACGCGATCCCTTGCGGCGCGCGCATCCCAAATCACCGCCGCTGATACCGGCTTGTCACAAACCTCGCACGCCTCGCGGAAGCGCGCAATGGAGGACGGCCATCAGCCTATAATGCAGCTTTTGTTTGCGAGCCCTTCGGGTATCATGTCTGAAAACGGGAGAGCGTCTGATGTTCGGCCTGCTCGCTTTGATTACGGCATCCGTGTTCTTCGGCGCCGCCATTTACATCAACATTGCAGAACAGCCGGCCCGGCTTCGCCTCGACCACCGCGCCGCACTGGCAGAGTGGGGTCCAGCCTATCGCCGCGGCTTCGAGATGCAGGCCTCTCTGGCGATCATATCCGGTCTCCTCGGCGCTGCCGCCTGGTGGCAGAGCGGCAACCCCCTTTGGGGCCTCGGCGCCGCCGTCATTATCCTGAACTGGCCCTATACGCTGATGCTGATCATGCCGATCAACAACCGTCTGGAGACGACGCCCCCGGACCAGGCGAGCGAGGAGACGCGCGAGCTCATCATGCGCTGGGGCAAATTCCATGCCGGTCGCAGCGCTCTCGGCGCGGTTGCAACGGCAATCTATCTTGCTGCAGCCGCTGACCGGATGTGAGCTAGACGATTTCTGCTAACGCCTTGATCAAGCTTGGCGATCTCGGCTGCAACCGGCCGGGCGAGGCGCCCCTACTTCGACACAAGATGTAACCCGCTGCCGGCTGTCATCCCCTGTGGGATCTCGAGTTTTGTATACAAAATCGCAGAGCAATGTTGACAATAATGTACTTTAGGCTTTCCCTAACACATCCGCAGCCACATCGCGCCGGATGAAAAAATGGGGAGTGAGATGATCAACAGACGCTCGACATTGAAATCGCTGGCGCTTGGCGCCGTTTCACTTCTGGCTATCGTGGCGGGAGGAGCGTTTTCCGCGCAGGCCGAGAACAAGGAGCTCAAAATCGGTTTCGTCGGTGTGACCAGCGGTCCCGCCGCAGCTTGGGGCACATCGAACGTCCGCTCGATGCAGACGCGGGCCGACTGGCTCAACGAAACGGGTGGCGTGAAGATCGGCGAAGATACCTACAACATCAACATCGTCACCTTCGACGACCAGAAGGACCCGAAGCGGGCCATCGCCGGCATGGAAAAAATGGCCCAGGAAGGTATCCACTACGTGGTCGGGCCGAATGTAGATGACGGCGCTGCCGCCGTCCGCCCGGTGGCGGAATCCAAGGGGATCATCTATTTCCCCTATGCCTTCCCGAAAGCCCTCTATACGCCTCCGGCTTCGAATGCCGTGCTCGGAATGGTCGCCAACTATCAGTCGGGACCGGCCATCTACAAATATCTGAAAGAAAACAAGGGCGTGAAGAAGGTTGCCTTTATCGCGGCCAACGAATCCGATCCGCTCAGCCAGCGCGACAGCGGCGTTGCCGCGGCCAAGGAACTCGGGCTCGAGGTGGTCGCGGAGAAAGACACCTACCAGAACGACACCCGCGACTTCACGCCCGTGCTGACACCGATCGTGCAACTGAAGCCGGACCTCCTCGTGCTCTCGGGTGTCGCACCGGCAAATGCGCCGCTCCTGATCCGCGCGGCCCGCGAACTCGGTTACGAGGGCCTGATCTCGGCGGAAACTGCGCAGGACGCCACCGTCCTGCAAGAGGGCGCTGGCGAACTTGCCAATGGTTTCATTTCCGTCGGTGGCGCGTCGACGCCGGAAATCCGCACGCCGGTGATGGAGGAGTTCATCGATCGCTACACCAAGAAGTTCGGCGAATACAATGACGAGTCGAACACCAAGGTCTACGCGCTCGAGTACATTATCGAGACGCTGAAGGCGAACCCCAAGGCGATCGATGACGTCGAAGAGTTCAAGAAGACCATGGACACCTTCTCGGCGCCCAATCCCTACGCCAAGGACAGCACACTGAAATATGTCGGCGCTACCTCCTTCGGCCAGAAACGACAGCTCTCCGTTCCGATGGTGGTGACCGAGTTCAAGGACGGCCAATTCCAGACCCTGTTCGTCGGCGAAGTGGACTGACGCTCGCAGACCGGAGAGGCCGAGGGCGCGGCTCGCGCCCCCCGGCAAACTCAAAGCGCTTCGCACCGCCAAGCTCGACAGGGGCCGATTCGCCGCATGGAACAGGTAATTGCCAACGGACTCTATCTCGGCGCCCAGTATGCGCTGATCGCGTTGGGGCTGACGCTGATCTTCGCCCTGATGAACGTGCTCAATTTCGCGCACGGGCAGATGTATGTGCTGGGCGGCTTCGTGACCTACACGATCTATGGCCAGCTCAAGCTGCCATTCGTCGTGGCGCTGATCTGCTCGGGCGTGACGCTGGCGATCATCGGCGCACTCATGGAAAAGTTCCTCTTCCGGCCGGTGGTCCGCCGCAGCAAGCGCGAGGAGAGCACGATGCTGCTGGCCGCGGCGACGGCATTCTTCCTTGATGCCGTCATGCTGCTCCTGTTCGGCGAGAAGCAGCGAGGCGTGCCGAAGATCATCAGCGGCGTCTTCGTCTCCGACAGGGTAATCCTGCCCTACGACCGCATTGCCGTCGGCGTGATCGCCATCCTGATGATCGCCGCCTTCATGCTCTTCATGCAATACAGCAAGCCCGGCCGCGCCATGCGGGCGCTGGCGCAGGACCGCGTTGCGGCACAGTTGATGGGCGTCAAGGTCGAGCGCTACTCAATGATCGGCTTCGCGCTCGGGGCGATGCTTGCGGGCGTCGTCGGGGGATTGCTCGTCAGCATCACCGGAGTGAATTCCGGTATAGGCGGGCCGATCTCCATCAAAGCCTTCCTTATGGTGATGATCGGCGGCGCCGGGGTCGTCGGCGGCGCGATTGCGGGCGGCTTCATCCTTGGCATGATGGAATCGGTGGGCCTGACCGTGCTGCGCGAATATGGCGACATCACCTACCTCGTCATCTTTGCTCTGCTGATGATCTTCCTAAGCATCCGTCCGCACGGGCTGATGGGAAAACCGTGGGGTTGATCGCATGCGCAAGACTTCGGCTCCCACCTTCAAGATCGCCTCGGCAGTCCTTTTCCTGCTCGTCCTGCTTGTCGCAGTGCCGCTGCTGATCAACGCCACGGGACGAAGCGACCTCTACTATACGCTGACATCGGTGGCGCTGCTCAGCATCATCAGCGCGGGCGTGTGGATCACCTTCTATATTGGCCGCATCAATATCGGCCAGGGCGCATATGCGTTGATGGGCGGCTATGTCTCCGCCATCCTGGTGATGAATTATGGCATGTCCTTCTGGCTGACACTGCCATTGGCGGGTCTCTTCTGCGCCGTCGCGAGCGTGCTGATCGGCCTGCCCATCCTGCGGCTGCGCGGCGTCTATTTCGCGATGGTGTCGCTGGTATTGACCGAGGTTGCCCGCCTTCTCGCCCTTGCACTGCCGATTACCAATGGTGCCAGTGGCATCGTCAGCATTCCGCTGCCGACCGGCATTAGCTTTTTCGGCCTAACGCTCGTTCCGGATTTTGCCACACTGGCCAATCCCCGTCTGGCCTTCTATATCGTTGCGGTGCTTTTGATGGCGCTCTGCTTTCTCGGCCTCTACCGGCTCGCTCATTCCCGCATCGGACAACTCTGCCAGTCACTGCAGCAGAACGAGGAACTCGCTTCGTCGATCGGCGTCAACATCGCCTATCTCCGCGTCATCGCCTATGCGCTTTCCTCCTTCCTCGGCGGGGTCGGCGGAGCGATGTTCGCCTCGATCTCCCAATCGATCTATCCGTCGAGCTTCACCGTCGCCGACTCGGTCAACTTCATGCTGAACTGCTTCCTCGGCGGGCTCGGCTACGTGCTCGGGCCGATGCTCGGTACGTTCGTGCTCTATTTCGGCTGGGATCTGCTGTTCCAGACCGGGGAATTCCAGCTCCTGATCTTCTCCGCAGTGCTGATCGTGCTGATGCTGGTCCTCCCCAACGGCCTCCTCAGCCTGGCACTCCCGCGCAAAAGGAGCCTCTAGCGATGCCGGACATCCTGGAAGTTGTCGGGCTTACCAAACGTTTCGGCGGCCTCGTCGCGGTCAACGACGTATCCTTCACCGTCCGTGAGCGCGAGATCCTCTCGGTGATCGGGCCGAACGGCGCCGGCAAGTCGACACTGTTCAAGCTGATCTCATCCTTCCTCCGACCGACGCACGGCGAAGTCCGCTTCAATCGCGAGCGCATCTCCGGTCTCGCGCCGCACATCACTGCCCGCAAGGGCGTCGTGCGGACGTTCCAGGAAACGACGATATTCAAGGACATGACGGTCCGCGACAACGTCGTGACCGCCCATCATCTGCGTTCGCGCGCCAGTCTTGCCGGTTTCTACTTCGGGAGCGCTGCGGCGCGGCGCGATCTCGAGGCCTTCGGTGCCTCGGCGGACGAAATCCTTGTGTTCCTCGGACTGGACGCGATGCGCAGCGAGATTGCCAGCACCCTGCCGCACGGTCATCTGCGTGCACTCGGCATTGCGATCGCGCTTGCCACCGACCCCGCCATCATGCTCCTCGATGAACCTTTCGCTGGCATGAACCACGACGAGACCCGCCGCGCTGTCGAAATCGTCCGCAAGCTGCGTGAACGCGGCGTTACGGTGCTCCTCGTCGAGCACGACATGCCGGCCGTCATGAATATTTCCGACCGTATTGTCGTGCTCAACTTCGGCCAGAAAATCGCCGAGGGCACCCCGGCCGAAATCCAGCAGAACCCCAAGGTCATCGAGGCTTATCTCGGTGCCGAAGACGAATCGATCGGAATGTAGTCCATGGAGCCGCTGCTCAAATTCGATGACGTCGAACTCTACTACGACCACGTCTATGCGCTGAAAGGCGTCACCATTGAGGTTCAAGAGGGCGAGACCGTTGCGCTGATCGGAGCCAATGGCGCAGGCAAGTCGTCCATCCTGCGCGCCATCACCGGCTTGCGGAAAATCCGCAAGGGCGAGATCCGCTATCACGGGAAGCGCATCGACGGTGTCGCACCGGACGAGATCGTCCGGATGGGCATCTCGATGGTGCCCGAGGCGCGCCGCGTCTTTCCTTTCATGACCGTGCGCGACAATCTGCTGATGGGCGCCTTCACCCGCAGCGACAAGGCCGAGATTCAGCAGAGCATCGATATGGTGCTGACGCGTTTCCCGCGTCTCAAGGAGCGATATTCGCAGCAGGCCGGGACGATGAGCGGCGGCGAGCAGCAGATGCTGGTCATCGGCCGAGCGCTAATGGCCCGGCCGCGTCTGCTCCTGCTCGACGAGCCGTCGCTCGGTGTCGCTCCGAAGCTGGTGCAGGACATTGCCCGGTCAATCGTGGCGATCAATCGCGACGAAAAGGTCAGTGTGCTGCTGGTCGAGCAGAACTCGCGCATGGCGCTGAGGATCTCGCAGCGCGCCTATGCATTGACGACCGGCAAGGTCGCGCTCAGCGGCAATTCCCCTGAATTGCTAACCGACGAACGGGTCAAGCATCTCTATCTCGGCGGTGAATTCTAGGCAGCTCAATCATGCGCATACTCGTGATAAACCCCAATACGACCACGTCGATGACCGACAAGATCGGCAAGGCGGCACAAGCTGCGGCGTCGCCGGCAACGGAGGTCGTTGCTGTCAATCCCAAGGACGGCCCGCCGAGCATCGAGGGCTACTTCGACGAGGTCTTCTCGGTGCCAGGCATCATCGCGGAAATGGCGAAGGCAGGTACGATGGATGCCTATGTGATCGCCTGTTTCGATGACACGGGGCTCGACGCGGCACGCTGCGCCACCGAAGCACCCGTCATCGGGATCGGCGAAGCGGCCTTCCACCTCGCCACCCTCATTGCCGGCAAGTTCAGCGTCGTGACCACGCTTGCACGTTCGGTGCCGGCGATCGAACACAATCTGCTGAAATACGGTCTCTCGTCCCGCTGCGCCAAGGTCCGCGCCTCGGATGTGGCGGTGCTCGATCTCGAGCTACCGGGCTCGGACGCGCGCCACAAGATTTCCGCCGAAATTGCGCGTGCCGTCGCCGAGGACAAGGCCGAAGCAATCGTGCTTGGTTGCGCGGGGATGGCGGATCTCGCTCACGCTCTCTCGATCGAGCACGGTGTGCCGGTGCTCGACGGGGTCGCCTGCGCGGTCCGGCTCGCAGAAACAGTCTCGGCTCTTGGTCTCAGGACGTCGAAGATCGGCGGCTACGCCGAACCGCGCGCGAAACGATTCTCGGGGCGTTACGCGCCGTGGTCTCCGCCACTACAGCGCAGCAAGTCTAGTTAGACGCGCAAAAGGTCGCTGTAGCATTTTGAGATTGCTGCACGATTTTGTCCTTAAATCGATTCCGATGTTAGGGAATCACGCAGCAGGCAGGAACTCGACCGGCGCTCCAAAGCGCGACGTCCTCCGGGGCTGTCCGATTGGTTGGATTGACCGATGAGCACGCCCTATGAGAATTCATGAGCTTCGAGTCGAAGCGCGGACGTATTGGTCAGCGCGCACCGCATGACGCAAGCTCGCCAGAGACGATGAAATGTTGACGACCCTCAGGCCCGAAAAAGATCGCAAGAAACCGGCGGCGCGCTGGTCACCGATCTATCATGGTCTGAGGGATGCAATCGTCAGCCATCGGCTGACGCCGGGCACAAAACTGCCGGAGGATGAACTCGCCTCGATCTATTCAGTAAGCCGAACCGTCATCCGCGCCGCACTTCAGGCCCTCGCCCATGACTGGCTGGTGCGGCTGGAGCCAAATAGGGGTGCCTTCGTCGCGCAACCTTCGCCAAAGGAGGCACGCGAAGTATTCGAGGCCCGCGCACTGATCGAGCCCCGCGTAGCCGCGCTCGCCGCACAGGTCGCAAGGGCCGAGGACGTAACCTTGCTGCGTGGCCATCTCGAAAGAGAGCACGAGGCGCTTGACGCCGGGCGCGACAGCGATGCCATCATGCTGTCCGCCATGTTCCATGTCGGCGTTGCCGAGATCGCCGATCAAGCCGTCCTGACCGGCTTCGTGCGCGATCTTGTGTCGCACTCCTCACTGATCATCGCGCTTTATTGGAAGCGTCGGGATACAACCTGCGAGAGCCACGCGCATCATGCGCTGGTCGACGCCATCGAGGCACGTGATTCAGATAGGGCCGCGCAACTGATGAAAGACCATCTACACGATCTGCTGTCCGGCCTCGAGCTCAAGCGCACCGGCCGGAAACCGGAACATCTCGCCGACATCCTCCGCTGAGATCTCCTACAGCGCCGCGCGTCTTATCAGACGCGCAAAGGTCGCTGTAGCACTTTGAGTTGCTGCATGTCGTTGTCCTTAAATCGAGGTCGATTTAAGGAGACATGCAGTAGACCGGCCCCTCACCCTTTGAACGCCGCCGCCGCATCCATTTCCTCGTGCAGCTTGCGCTCCTCGTCCGCGTGCGGACTGGTGAAGCGGGCGATGACGAGATAGGCGACCGGGGTCAGATACAAGGTCACGATCACCGCAAGTCCAAGGCCGCCGACGAGCACCCAGCCGAGTGCGATGCGCGCTTCAGCCCCTGCCCCGCTCGCGAGCACCAGGGGCACGGCGCCGACGATCGTGGCGATCATCGTCATCATCACCGGCCTCAGACGGATATTGGCGGCGTTCTCGATGGCGCTGCGCACGTCCTGGCCGCGGTCACGCAGCTGGTTGGCGAACTCGACGATCAGGATGCCGTTCTTCGCCATGATGCCGACCAGCATGACGAGACCGATCTGGCTGTAGATGTTCAGAGTATTGCCGGTCATGATCATCGCGAAGACGGCGCAGGCGAGGCCGAGCGGCACCGTCGACATGATGATGATGCCGCTGACGAAGCTTTCGAACTGCGCCGCCAACACCAGGAAGATAATGACGATCGCGAAGCCGAAGGTGATGAAGAGGCCGCTGGCGTTCTCGTCGAGCGTCGCGGCTTCAGCGAGCGGCATGACACGCGACCCCGGCGGCAGCAGCGGCTCGGCCATGTCTTCCACCATCGTCAGTGCCTCGCCGAGTGCGAGGTCGGATTTCAGGCCGGCCGACAGCGAGACGGCGCGGAGCTGCGATTCGCGTGCAAGCTGGGGCGCCACGGCCTTCTCCTCGATCGTCGCGATCGACGACATCGGCACGATCCGGCCGTCGCCGGCCTTGACGAAGATGTTCTGCAGGTCGGTGGGATCGTTGAGCGGCGTGGTGGAGGAGAGCAGCTTGACCGGATAGGCCTCTCCCTCGACAAAGATGTCGACGACGCTGCTGCCGTCGAGCATTGCCTGCATCGCCCAGGAAAGCGCACTGATGTCGACGCCGAGGTCGGAGGCGCGCTCGCGGTCGATGGTCACAGACAATTGCGCCTGATTCGCCTCGTAGTTCAGCCGCACGTTCTCGAAGCGGCCGGTATCTTCCATGGCCCGCACCAGTTTCGCCGCAGCATCGCCGAGCTTCGTATAGTCGTTGCCGACCAGCGCCACCTGGAGGCCGCTGCCGGCTCCCCGAATACCGAGGCTGTTGGGCTGTATGGCGAAGGCGCGGACCGAGGGAACCTTGGCGGTCACCTTGTTGATATCCGCGACGATCTGCTGCTGGGACCGCTCACGCTGCTCCCAGGAGGCGAGCGTCAGCACCATGAAGCCGCTATTCGCCGAACCGCCCTGGCCGGAAATCGAAAACACATTGGTGACTTCGCCGGATTTGACGAGCGGCTGCAGCCCCTCCTCGATCCGGCGCATCTGGGCCTGCGTATATTCGAGCGAGACGCCTTGCGGCGCGTTGATCCGGAGCATCACCTGCGACCGGTCCTCGTTCGGCGTCAGCTCCGATTTCAGCGTCATGAACGCCGCCGCCCCGGCAACTGTGAAGAAGGCGGCGACCGTGAAGACGACGAGCGGCGCATTGAGGCAGGCGCGGAGCGTCACGCGGTAGAAGCCGGCGGCACGCTGGCCGAAGCGCGCCATCGGGCCTTGATGCGCATGCGCCTCGCTGGTCAGCATGCGCGAGGCGAGCATCGGGCAAAGCGTCAGCGAAACGAAGGAGGACAGCAGGATCGAGAAAGCGAGCACGAAGCCGAATTCGCGGAAAAGCCCGCCTGTCTGCCCCGGCAGGAACGAGAGCGGCACGAAGACGGCCGCCAGCGTCGCAGTGGTCGCCAGGACGGCGAAGAAGACCTCGAGCGTTCCATGCACGGCGGCCGCGCGTGGACCCAGGCCTTCCGCTCGGCGGCGCACGATGTTCTCCAGCACCACGATCGCGTCGTCGACGACAAGCCCGGTCGCCAGCACGATCGCAAGCAGCGTCAGGATGTTGATCGAGAAGCCGGCGAGATAGATCGCCGCCACCGTTCCGACAAGCGCAATCGGCATGCTGATCGTCGGGATCAGCGTCGCGCGCCAGTCGAGCAGGAATAGATAGATGACGAGCGTGACGATGAAGACGGCGACGACCAGCGCGATCTCCACCTCATGGATTGCGCCATTGATGAACACCGCATCGTCGCTGGTGATCTTGAGCTCGGTGCCCGCCGGCAGGATGTCCGAGGAGATCGTATCGACCACCTTGCGCACGCCTTCGGAAATATCGACGGTGTTCGACTGCGCCTGGCGGATGATGCCGAGACCGATGCCCTGGCGGCCATTGGAGCGCAACGCCGAACTCCCGGTGTCCGGGCCGAGCGTCACCGTCGCCACGTCGCGCAGCCGGACATTGCTGCCGAGGATCAGGTTCTCGAACTGCTCGGGCGTCTGCAGGTCCGCAGTCGCCCGGACCGAGATCTCCTGGCTGGCGCTCGTCAGCGAGCCGGCCGGGACGTCGTAGGAAGCATTCGCCAGCGCCTCGCGCAAATTGGCGACGGTGACGCCGCGCCCGGCGAGCTTCGCCTGGTTGAGGTCGATGCGGAAGATCTTCTCCTGGTCGCCATAGACGGTGACATCGGCAACGCCCTCGACGGCCGCCAGCCGGTCGCTAATCTCGTTCTCGACCAGCAGCGTCATGTCCTCCATCGACATGGTGTCGGAGGTCAGCGCCAGGCGCATGATCGGCTGGCTGTCGGAATCGGCCTTGACGATGCGCGGCTCTTCCACGTCGTCCGGCAGCTGGCCGCTGATCCGGCCGAGCGCATCGCGAATGTCGTTCGCCGCCTGGCCGATGTCGGTCGTGTCGGAAAATTCAAGCGTCACGCGGCTGCGGCCGAAGGACGACGACGAGGAAATGCCCTTGATGCCCTGGACGCGCGACACCGCCCCTTCGATGACCGATGTCACCTCGCGATCGATGGTCTCGGGCGAGGCGCCCTCGAACTCAGTCGTCACCGATATGACCGGCTGGTCGACCTGCGGCAGCTCGCGGATCTCGATGCCGTTCCAGGCGGCAAGCCCCGCGACCACGATCAGCATGTTGACGACGAGTGCGAAAATCGGCCGGCGGATAAAGAGCGCGGTGAAGCCGGTCTTGCCGCCCTGCCCGCCGGGGTGACCGCCAATGCCGATGTTCATTGCGCGTCCCCCGCCACCTTCTGCTCGCGTTCGGGGCTTGCCTCGCCGGCTATGCGCACCGCGCCGCCGTCGCGAAGCCGCTGCACACCCTCGGTGACGATGCGGTCACCCTCGGCGATCTGCGCCTCGACCAGCACCTTGTCGGGATTGCGCTGGATGATCTTGATCGGCACGCGCTGGCTCTTGTCGCCGCTGACGCGCCAGATATAGGAGCCTTCCGAGCTCCACTGGATAGACAGCGGGTCGACGGTCGGATAGCGATCGCCGTCAAAGGCCATCGTGACCGAGAAGGACATGCCGGCACGCAGCATGTCGTCCGGATTTTCGATCCGCGCCCGCACCCGGAGCGTGCGGCTTGCCTGATCGAGGCGGTTGTCGATCGCATGAATGGCGCCGGTGAGCTGGCGGCCGGGTTGCGCCACCGCATTCGCGGTGACCGGCTGCCCCACGGAAATCTTGCTGGCGAAGCGTTCCGGCACCCAGAAATCGACCAGGATCTGCGACCGGTCATCGACGACGGCGATCGGCGTCGACGTGGTGACGTAGTCGCCGACATTGACGGTGATGATGCCGACGATGCCCTTCGAAGGCGCCACGACGTCGCGCCGCTTGAGATCGAGCTCAGCCGTCCTCAGCGCCAGTTCGGCGGCCTGCATGGCGATCTCGGCGTCGCGGATCTCGACCGCGGTAACCGCGCGGGCCGTTCCGAGATTGCGATAGCGCTCGACCTTTTCCCGGGCGCTGTCGCGCGTCAGCCGGGCCTGCTCGGCGGCAATCATCTGCTCGTCGCTGTCGAGCCGCGCGATCACCTGGCCCTCCTCGATCCTGTCGCCGGATTTTACCAGGATTTCCGTCAGATTACCCGTGGAAGCGGGCGTCACGGTCACCGAGCGGATTGCTTCGCCATTGCCGATGGCGTTCAGCCTATTGTTGACGATCGCGCTCTCAGCCGGCCTGACGACCACGAGCGCCGCGTCCGAGAAGCCGCGCCCACCTTCTCCGCGCCCGCCGTTGCGGGGGCCACCGGCTCCCTCGCCGCCCGCAGATCCGGAGAGCGCATCGATCAGCGGATGCGAAACACCAATCGCCCCCAGCGTTTCACCCGCTCCGGGGGCAAAGCGCACCCAGGCGGCTCCCCCGACGACGAGTACGAGGAGGCTGACCGCCAGTTGCTTCAAAAAGCGCATGCATGTCTCCGAATAAGATACGCGCTCCAGCGCGGCGCGTACCGGCGGAACGTTCCGAGTTGCCGCAAGTATCATTGTTTGCGCGCCTTCGGGCAATCTCGGAACGCCATCATTACGCATTTGTAATGAAAGCAGAATTTGTTGTCCGCATCATGGCGCCCCCGCATGCCGGCGCTCGTCGATCGCTGTTTACAGCCGCCGCGGCTCGGCTATTCTGCCTCATGAAACCGGACGTTGAAAAAGGGGGGAGAAAGCACATGTGCGATGCATGCGTGATCGAATCGGTAAAGCAGCAAATGTTGTCGCGGCGCAGCTTCTTCCGCGCCGCCGCTGTCGCATCGGCGGGCGCCGCGGCCGCCGGCATGGGGGTCGCGCCGCCGGCGCTTGCCACCGGCCATACGAGCGTCACCAACCTCACCCATGAACTCCATGAGGAGTTTCCGACCTTCTTCGGCCAGCAGCAGTTCTTCCGCGAGCAGAAGTTCAACTTTGCCGAACATACGTTCAACCTGTTCGAGCTCCGGGTGAACGAACATACCGGCACCCATGTCGATGCGCCGCTGCATTTCTCCGCCGACGGCCTCTCGGTCGCGGAACTGCCGGTCGAAAAACTCCTCGTGCCGCTCTGCATCGTCGACATTCGCGAGAGGGCGGCAGCCGACCCGGACGCGCAGGTCACACCCGAGGACATCAAGGCGTGGATCGCCGCCAATGGCGATGTTCCGGAGAATGCCTGCGTCGCCATGCTTTCCGGTTGGGCGGCCCATCTCGGCACGGAGAAGTTCCGCAACGCCGACGCCGAGGGCAAGCTGCACTTCCCCGGCTTCCATGTCGACGCAGCCAAGTTTCTGCTCCAGGAAACGAAGGCTGCCGGCATTGCCGTCGACACGCTCTCGCTCGATCACGGCATATCTCCTGACTTCGCCATCCACCGCGCCTGGCTGCCGGAGGGTCGCTGGGGGCTGGAAGCCGCCGCCAATCTCGACAAGCTACCGGCCAAGGGCGCAACGCTCGTCCTCGGCGCGCCGAAGCACCGCGGCGGCACCGGCGGGCCGGCGCGCGTTTTCGCCCTCGTTTAGAACCTCGGAAGGAAGCATCATGAGCACCGTTGCGCCGCCGTCCGACCCCGAATCGAACCTGCGCGTCAAGGCGGTTTTCGACGACATCCGCGCCACGCGGAAATCGGACTTCATCAACAATATGTGGCTGTGGCTCGCCTTCGATCCGGACCTGCTGGAACGCACCTGGGCGGAGGTCAAGGCGGTGATGGCGACGCCCTCGGCGCTCGATCCGCTGGTCAAGGAGATGCTGTACATCGCAGTTTCCGTCAGCAATGGCTGCGGCTATTGCATCCACTCGCACACCGCCGCCGCCAAGGCAAAGGGGATGAGCGAAGCCGAGCATGCCGATCTGCTGCGCGTCATTTCGCTTGCCGCCAAGACCAACCAGCTGGCGACCGCGCTGCAGGTCCCGGTCGATCCGGCCTTCGACGCCACGGCCGAACGATAGCGACATCGAAACACCAGCGCTGAAAACGCCTGTCTTTCCACAGGTTTGCAGAAATCCGACGAGACTCCGGAATAAAAGAAGAACATCCTTTCTGGCCTTTCGGTCCCGAATCACTACATTGGGCCGCATGAGCAAAGGTTTCGACGACATCCCCTTCTTCGACGAGGAGCCGGCGCCGCGCAAACCCGCCCCTGCCGCCGGCGGCATCGCGGCGCGCGCCATGGCTGCCCGCGACAAGGCGCAACGGCCGGACTATCTCTCCGGTCTCAACTCGGAACAGCGCGAAGCCGTCGAAACGCTGGAGGGCCCGGTGCTCGTGCTTGCCGGCGCCGGCACCGGCAAGACGCGCGTGCTGACCACCCGCATCGCCCATATCCTGTCGACCGGCCGCGCCTATCCCTCGCAGATCCTCGCCGTGACCTTCACCAACAAGGCGGCGCGCGAGATGAAGGAGCGCATCGGCGTGCTCGTCGGCCATGCGGTCGAAGGCATGCCCTGGCTCGGCACCTTCCACTCGATCGGTGTCAAGCTCTTGCGCCGCCATGCCGAACTCGTGGGGCTGAGATCCGATTTCACCATCCTCGACACCGACGACGTCGTGCGGCTGATCAAGCAGCTTATCCAGGCCGAAGGGCTGGACGACAAGCGTTGGCCGGCCAAGCAATTCGCCGCCATGATCGACACCTGGAAGAACAAGGGCCTCGATCCGGCGCATATCCCCGAGGGCGACGCCCGCGCCTTCGCGAACGGCAAGGGCCGCGAGCTCTACGCCGCCTACCAGAACCGCCTGGTGACGCTAAACGCCTGCGACTTCGGCGACCTGCTGCTGCACCCGATCCGCATGTTCCGCGCCAATCCGGACGTGCTCAAGGATTATCACGACAAGTTCCGCTATATCCTCGTCGACGAGTACCAGGATACCAACACGGCGCAATATATGTGGCTGCGGCTCTTGGCGCAGCGGCCGCAGAGCGGCAAGGCCGTCGTGAGAGAAACGCCTGCGGGCGAAGCCCGAGCCAGCCAAGGCTGGCCGGACGACGTTTCGTCCGCCCCCGCGGAGCGCAGCCGCGCAGGCGGCGACAGCGTGAGCGCAAACAAACAGCAGCAGATAAACATCTGCTGCGTCGGCGACGACGACCAGTCGATATACGGCTGGCGCGGCGCCGAGGTCGACAATATCCTCCGTTTTGAGAAGGACTTCCCGGGCGCCAAGGTCATCAAGCTCGAGCGCAACTACCGCTCGACCGAGCATATCCTCGGCACCGCCGCGCATCTGATCGCCCACAATGAGGGCCGGCTCGGCAAGACACTCTTCACCGAACGCAGCCACCCGGACGACGAGAAGGTGCATGTGCACGCCGCCTGGGATTCCGAAGAGGAAGCCCGCGCCGTCGGCGAGGAGATCGAACAGCTCCAGCGCCAGAAGCACAATCTGAACGACATTGCGATCCTGGTGCGCGCCTCCTTCCAGATGCGCGAGTTCGAAGACCGCTTCGTCACCCTCGGCCTCAATTATCGCGTCATCGGCGGCCCGCGCTTCTACGAGCGGCTCGAAATCCGCGACGCCATGGCATATTTCCGCCTCGTCTGCCAGCCGGCCGACGATCTCGCCTTCGAGCGCATCGTCAACACGCCGAAACGAGGCCTCGGCGACACCACCGTTCGAACCCTGCACGACTATGCCCGCGCCCGCGACATTCCGATGCTCGCCGCCGCAACCGAGATCATCGAGACCGACGAGTTGAAGCCGAAGGCGCGCAAGGCGCTGTTCGACGTCGTCACCGATTTCCGCCGCTGGCAGACCTTGCTCGAAACGACGCCGCACACGGAGCTTGCCGAACAGATCTTGGATGAGAGTGGCTATACGGCGATGTGGCAGGCGGACAAGTCGGCCGAAGCGCCGGGGCGGCTTGAAAACCTCAAGGAACTCATCCGCTCGATGGAGGCCTTCGAATCAATGCGCGGCTTCCTGGAGCATGTCGCGCTCGTCATGGATGCCGAGCAGAACGAGGACATGGATGCCGTGTCGATCATGACGCTGCACTCGGCCAAGGGCCTGGAATTCGACACCGTCTTCCTGCCGGGCTGGGAGGAAGGTCTCTTTCCGCATCAGCGGGCACTCGACGAGGGCGGCCGCGCCGGGCTCGAAGAGGAACGCCGCCTCGCCTATGTCGGGATCACCCGCGCCAAGCGCCGCTGTCACATCTGGTTCGTCTCGAACCGCCGCATTCACGGCCTCTGGCAGTCGACGATGCCGTCGCGCTTCCTCGACGAACTGCCGGTCGACCATGTCGAGGTCGCCGAGCAGGACGTCTCCTATGGCGGCTACAATCGCGGCGGCTATGGCCAATCCCGCTTCGACAAGGCCGATCCCTTCGAGAACAGCTACCAGACGCCCGGCTGGAAGCGCGCCCAGCAGCACCGCTCGGACGCCACCCGCGACAATTGGGGCAGCCGCTCCGGCCATGCCGTCGAACGCATCGGCTACGGCGAGTCAGGTCCCCGCACCCGCACCATCGAGGGCGAGCTCGTCGCCAAGTCGACGACTGCGGAACCGTCCCGCTTCAGCGTCGGCGACCGCGTCTTCCATCTGAAATTCGGCAACGGCAACATTGCCGCGGTCGAAGGCAACAAGCTGACGATCGATTTCGACCGCGCCGGACAGAAGCGCGTGCTGGAGGGGTTTGTGGAAAGAGTGTGACGCGCCCCCTCAGATCACCATCCGATACATCACGAAGCCCGACTTCTCCGCCACCTTGTCGTAGAGCCGCATCGCCTTGAGGTTGGTCTCGTGGGTCAGCCAGTAGACCCGCGAGGTGCCGGCGCGTCGCGCTGCTTCGAAGACCCCGTTGATCAGCGCCTCGCCGACCCCTCTGCCGCGGGCTGCCTCGTTGATGAAGAGGTCCTGGAGATAGCAGTTCGGCTGGATTGCCGTGGTGGTGCGGTGAAAGATGAAGTGGGTGAGCCCGACCAACCGGCCCTTGTTCTCGGCAACCAGGGCATGCATCGGTTCATAGGCATCGAAGAAGCGCGACCAGGTCATATGGGTGATGTCGGGAGCGAGTGCGGCTTCGCCCGAACGTCCGTAAAAGGCGTTGTAGCCCTCCCAGAGCAGCAGCCACTGGTCGTAGTCGCCCCGGACGACCGGGCGGATGGAAAGGTTTTCACTCATCGTCGAACCCACCGGAAAGGCCGTTGCGGGGGCGCCAGCATAACCCTTGATTTCGGCAAGGTCTATCTGGCAGCCGCATGCCGTCGATCACTGATTTTCATCCGAAGGGGCCCTTGCTGCGCTTTCTCCTTTCGCGCGCCGCATCAGCGCGATCACCTCGGCGTCGGTGGTTTGCTCGAAATCGTCGTAATAGATGCTGACCGCATGAAAGGGATGAGGCGTTGCGAGGCAGACGACCCGGTCCACTTGACGGCGAAGGCCGGCGATTGCACTCGGCGGAGCCACCGGGACGGCCACGACAAGTGCCGCAGCGCCCGCCTTCCGGAGCGCCTGGACGGCGGCCCTCACCGTGCCGCCGGTGGCAATCCCGTCGTCGACGAGGATGACCTTGCGCCTTGCCGGAGAAATGCGCGGCCGGTCGCCGAGGTAAAGTTCGCGGCGGCGCTCCAGTTCCAGGCGCTGACGCGACACCTCGGCATCGATATATTCCTGTGAGGGTTTGACCAGGCGCATGACCTCGGCGTTGAGCACCAGTTGCGGTTCGTCGCCATCGACGAGCGCGCCGAGGCCGAACTCGGCCTGTCCGGGAGCGCCGATCTTCCGTACGATCAGCAGTTCGAGCGGAGCACCGAGGACCGTCGCCACCTCGAAGGCAACCGGCACGCCGCCGCGTGGCAGCGCCATCACCAGGGGCTCGGCAATGCCCTCGCTTGCGATGGCAGCAGCGAGCCTTCGCCCCGCGTCGATCCGGTCTGCGAAGCAAGGTCTCTCATCCGACATGGAGCACGCTCCGGAGCATCGTCTGACAGGTTGAACCGATGCATATCATGAGAGGTATCGGCCCCTTAGGTTGGATGAATCGTCCGAGAACCGTGTGCTCCCGTATCCGACTGGATGGCGCGGGTGAAGATTCTTGTCGCAACCAGTGCGAGAAAGACCAAACGCTCAAATTGCAGCGAATTTGGCCGGCCTTCGTTAACACGGCGCCGCTACGAATTTGTTCACGCATACCGCTGCCCCGAAAGCCATCCGCTTCATTTTAGCACGACAGGCCGTTTCGAAATGAGCATTTTCCCTGCCATATCGGTCATTTCGCTTTTTGCCCTACTGCCCGCCCTTCTACGACTGCGAAGCTCCGAAAAGGCCGGCGTCCGGGAATTCGCGATCGCCTGCTCACTATCGGCGATTGCAACGGCGCTGCTGATGGCGGCGACGTCGTTCGGGTTTCCGCTCGCCGCAATGCCCGGCCATGCGGTGCTGATCTTTGCCCTTTTCGCGCTCTTTCTCGGTTTTCGCCGACTCGACGACCAATCCGCCTCAATCGGCTTCTGTGCTACGATGGCATTTGTTGCTGCGGCGGCGGGCCTTCTCGTCGATGCGGGCAGCGAGGACAGCTTCGGCGCGCGCATGATCGTTATCGCCGGCTGCGGCGCGGCTCTGCTTGTCGTCATCGGCCTCCCGGCCGTTGATGAATGGGCGAACGACAAGCCGGCTTTGCGCGCCGGCGTCCCCGGCCTTCTGACGGTCGCCTTTGCCGGGCTCGTTCACGCTGTCCGATCCGCGCCCGAGACCTCCCCTGAACTCTCGGCCTCCCCTTCATCGGTAGTCTTCGAATTCTCCC
This sequence comes from Sinorhizobium sp. FG01, assembly GCF_002531875.1. Classification (NCBI taxonomy): domain Bacteria; kingdom Pseudomonadati; phylum Pseudomonadota; class Alphaproteobacteria; order Hyphomicrobiales; family Rhizobiaceae; genus Sinorhizobium; species Sinorhizobium sp. FG01. Next base: position 480,396 of record NZ_NWTB01000004.1, on the reverse strand, counting down.
TTGCCTTTCTGCAGATATTCTTCCTCCCCACTCTTTTCGTCGCGGTTATCCTGACGATCGAGAATCGCGTCATCGTTGGTCTCAAGACGATGCTCGCACGTGACCCCCTGACGGGCGCACTGTCGCGCAGGGCGCTCATCGAAGACGGCGAGAAAACGATCGCCCATTGTCTTGCCGATCATCGTCCGGCGGCCTTCCTCCAGCTCGACCTCGACTATTTCAAGCAGATCAACGACCAATACGGTCACGCCTGCGGCGACATGGCGCTCGCCCATTTCGTCAAGACCGTGTCCGCTTTCCTCGACGGGCGCGGTATCTTCGGGCGGATTGGTGGCGAGGAATTCGGCATCGTGCTGCCGGACCATTCGGAAGAGCAGGCTGCAGCAGTCGCCGAAGCGATCTGCCGCGCCGTGCGCGACACGCCGGTTGGTCGGGCGCATCAGCGCATCCGCCTGACGGTCAGCATCGGCATCGCCGCAGCGGCAGCCGGCGACACGATCATGGACGTCATGATCCGCGCGGATCTGGCACTTTACGATTCCAAGGCCGATGGCCGTGATCGCTGCTCGATCGCCAGGCCTCGCCATATCGTTGCCAGCGCCCGGGTGCTTGCAGCCGCCGCGGCGCAGCTGCGACAGGCCGACGTCCCTCACCAGGATCATATGCGCCACAGCGCATGAGCGCAGCAGCGGCTACGCGACATCTTGCATCGCCCGCGCCGCCACCTATGTGAACGGTGCTGCTCGTTGGAGGATCCCATGTCTCGCCGCACCCGCACCCTGCTCCTCGCCGCTCTGGCATTGACCGCCACGGCCGCGCCCCCTGCTCGCGCCGAGACAGTGGGCAAAGTCGGCGTCGACTGGCTCGGCAACGATATCAAGATCGATGCCGTTCGCGATCCGAAGGTCAACGGCGTCACCTGCCACGTCACCTATTTCGATCGCAGCGTCATCGACCGCCTGAAGAACGGCAACTGGTTCGAGGATCCCTCGAACAACTCGATCGCCTGCCGCCAGACAGGTCCGATCAGCATCGGCGATATCGATCTGTCGAACGAGGGAGAGGAAGTCTTCCGGTCCGGCCTGTCGCTTATCTGGAAGGATCTGCTCGTGACCCGCATCTACGACAAGGCGAACGACACTTTGATCTATCTCGCCCATTCGCGCCAATTGACCGACGGGTCGGCCAAGATGTCGATCACCACCGTTCCGCTCTTCGGCCAGACCGTCACTTGGGAAAAGGGCCGTCCCCAATAAGCACTGCCGCCGCAATTGCGGCGGCAGTATGCAAGCTGGCCCCTTCTGGGCCCGATTGCTCAGGACATCAGGGCGTCGGCGGAAAGATGCCGCGATAGTATTGGCCCTCACCCGACTCGTATCTTTCCCTGTAGGTGGTGCCACCGATGGGCGTAACGCGCTGTCCGTCGATGCTGCCCGTGGGCATGACGTCGACGTTCGACGGCGTGGTGCTACGCGGCATCAGCACGCGCGTATTGTTCTGCGTCCCCGGAGGGTTATGCGGGTCTATGCCCTGGTAATAGCTATCCGCGAAGGCTGGTGCGGCAACACCGGCAAGCGCGGACGAGAGGACGAATGCGGCGAATGATGTTTTTAGAGAAAATCTCATGACCTTAGCTCCTATCTCCATTCAGCATCCTCGCCTCCTGACGGATGCAACATGGCAGCATACGGCCTCCTAACGAATGCTGCTGTTACCAGCATAACACCTTTCGCTGCCTTGGCTTCCTCCGCACAGTCAATGTTTCGTCACGATTGCTCCTGCAACCGTGATGGAGATGAAGCAACTTTAACTTGACGCAGTGGCGGGCCTCGATGGCGCGAGATCCTGTCCACGGCCGGAAAAGCCGCGCCGGCGCTCACCTCGCTCGGCCGGCCGGCGGGCTTGCCGGGCTCCTGTCGCTCAGGGAACAGGAGCCGGTGGGATGATACCCTGGTAGTAGTCGCCCTGACCGCCGCCCTGGTACTCGTTCTCGTAGCGCTCGCGGACTTGAGAGGGCGATCCGCCGTAGATGCCCATCGGCACCGGCTCGACATACAGGGGTGCGGGGTCGACGTAGATGCTGCCGGTCGGCGCTGGATCAACATAGACGCCGCGATCGACGTAATACGGGCTCTCCACCATCGGGACGTATACCGACCCTCTGTTCTGCGTTCCCGGCGGATGATGCGGGTCGATGCCCTGGTAGAAGCCGTTCGCAAAGGACGGTGCGGCGGCTCCGGCAAGCGCGAACGAGAGGACAAATGCGGCGAATGAAGCTCTTGGAGAAACTCTCATGGCATTGCTCCTTGTCCGTTTCAGCATCCGACTTCAACGGACGCTGCGACTAACAGTATAAGATCTCCTCACCGACGCTGCACCTTCATAACTCGGATGCCGTGCAGGTGTTCCTGCACGCGAGCGTCACTGCCTCCCGACCAGCTAGCTGCACCTTTGCCCCTCGCCGGATCTACCGACGCCCCGCCGTAACGCAAAAGGCCCGCTCTCGCGGGCCCCTGCATGTGTCTCTACGAGCATCCGGGCCTATGCGGCCTGGGCCAGCTCGTCGGCAATGACCGTATCGAGGTTGAGGAAGCACACCATCGATTTCTCGAGCGCGACGATGCCGCGGCAGAAGGCACGCTGGGCCTCCGGAATGATTTCCGGCGCCGGCTGCAGGTCTTCGCTGCGGATCGTCATCATGTCCGAAACCTGCTCGACCAGGAGGCCGACGAGCTTGCCGTTGATATCGGTGACGATGATCGCCGAGCGCTCCGAGGGCTCGGTCATCTTCATGCCGAGCCGGCATGCCATGTCGATGACGGGGATCACCGCGCCGCGCAGGTTGATGAGGCCGAGCACGTAGGGCGGCGTATGCGGCATCGGTGTCACCGGTGCCCAGCCGCGAATCTCGCGGATCGCCATGATGTCGATGCAGAATTCCTGGTCCCCGAGGTGGAAGGAGACGATTTCGAGATAGGCGCCGGACTGCTTGATTGCGTTGCTCATGATCAGAATTCTTCCCAATTGTCACCGGAGGCCGTGACGGAGGGTACGGCGGCCGATGTGTTGCCGAAAGCGCCCGCCAGCTTGCCCATCAGGGCCTTGGCGGGAGATGGAGCCGGACGGGTGGATGCCTGGGCAGCTGCCGGCTGATGGAGAGCAACGGGTTTGGCGGCCACTGCCTTGCGTGCACCGGCCTGCATGCTCGAGCCTGCCGCGCTAGTCTTGATGGACGGCGCCGCCGCCGGAGCAGCGGCCCGCATCGTCGTTTCGCTGACCTGCCCGTTGCGGAACTGGCTCAGGAGCTCGCTGAGCTTCTCGGCATCCTGGGCGAGCGTGTGGCTCGCCGCATTGGTCTGTTCGACCATCGCGGCATTCTGCTGCGTCATCTGATCGAGCTGGCCGACCGCGGTATTTATCTCGTGGAGTCCGGTCGACTGCTCGCGCGCCGCCTGTACGATGGAGCTCATGTGTTCGTTGATGCGTGCGACATTTGTACCGATGCGGCCAAGGGCATCGCCGGTCGCCTGAACCAGCTTGACGCCGGTTTCGACCTCGGTACCCGAGCGCGTGACCAGCGCCTTGATGTCCTTCGCAGCACCCGCCGCCCGTTGCGCGAGCTCGCGGACCTCCTGAGCCACGACCGCAAAGCCCTTGCCGGCGTCGCCGGCCCGCGCTGCCTCGACGCCGGCATTAAGCGCCAAGAGGTTCGTCTGGAAGGCGATCTCGTCGATGACGTTGATGATCTTGCCGATCTCGTTGGATGCGCCCTCGATCCGGGCCATGGCGGAGATCGCCTCGCCGACGATGCGACCCGATTCCTCGGCATTGACGCGCGTCTCGCCGACCATGCGGCTTGCCTCTTCGGCGCGGTCGGTCGCCGTCTTGACGGTGACCGTGATCTCTTCGAGAGCCGCCGATGTCTGCTCGAGCGATGCCGCCTGCCTTTCCGTCCGCCGCGCCAGATCGTCGGCGGCACTGCGCATCTGCCGGCCGTTGGCGTCGATCGAGATCACGTTCTCCTTCACATTGCCAAGAACATGGCTCAGCCGGTCGACCGTGTTGTTGAAGTCACGCCGGAGCGTGTCGAGTCCCTCCTCGAACGGCTCGCGGATCGATACTGCGAGATTGCCTTCGGCAAGTTGATTGAGCGCCCGGCCGAGAGCGTCCACCGCCGCCTTGATGCGGCCGACCACCTGCTCGCGCTCGGCAGCCTGGTTTTCGCGGTCCCTTTCCATCTCGTTGCGGCTTGCGGCGGCATGCTGTTCGAGCGAGCGCTTTTCCATTGCTGCGGTCCGGAACAGATCGACCGAGCGGGCCATCTCGCCGATTTCGTCGCTGCGGTCCAGGGCGGCGACGGCCGACGTCAGATCGCCGGAGTGGATGCGCTGCATGCTGTCTCGTAGCCCGAGGATACCCCGGCGAAGCGCGTTCCCGTGGAACCAGATCAACCCCAGCATGCCGGCCATGGCTAGGATGCCCACAAAGGATTGCAATAGGAGCGCGTCGCTCGAAGCGACGCGCGCTTCCTCGGTACGCGCCGTGGCAAGATGGGCCGCAGCGTCGGTGATTTCAGTCAGGAGGGCATTCATGCGTTCGCCGCCGCCGTCGATCGCATCGTCCAGGCGGCCGAATTCCTCCGCCGGCGCGCCGTCCTCCACCAGCCTCTTCAAATCTACTTCAATCGCCTGGCGGAGTGCGGCGAGGTCGGATCCGAAACCCGCGAGCTGCCCGGATTTGCCAAGCAGCCGCGCCAAGGCTTCGAGATCGGGCATCTTCGCGTCGAGCAGGGCGAGCGACTCCTTGATCTGCGTCGCCCGCTCCGGCTGGATCCTGCCCTCCTCGCGGTCGATGATCGTATCCATCGCAATGAGTACCAGTTCGATACTGGCAAACCGCATATCCTCGGCGGTTTTCATGCCTTTCTCAGCGATGATCGCCTTCTCGAGCGCGGCTTCAGAGCGACTGTTTTGGTAAAAGCCGACCCCAAGCACGCAGCCGAAACCGAGAAAGGCCGCTGCTGCGAGCGTCGCCAGCCGCTGGCTGACAGAGAGGGTGCGGGTTTCGGAAGGAGACGTGGTCATTTGACTGGCAGTCCGTGGCAATGGACCTGCCCGACGCGAGCGCGGTCCTCCGTTGCGATCGATGCGGATAGCCGGGCTCGATCAACCGGATGACCTCATGTCATGTCGAAGTGGTGGCACTCCTCCGCGTCAGCCGATAGTGTCAAAGAGACCTTAAACAATCGCTAATACACCGTTCCCACTGCCTCGAAGAAGCCGGATGGGACGGCCTCTTTTCTTGCCGTTTTGTGATGCTATGATCGTCTCATGCGCACGGATACGAACAGATCCCTTTCTCCCCTCGTGCTGACCCTTCTCACCGGGGGGTTCGCGCTAGTCTGCCTCTTCGCATTCCAGGGCTGGCTCGCCCATGGCGCGGATATTTTCCTCGCGCTCGCCGAAACGGGCGTTTCCTGGTGCTTCTAGGAAAGCGCAAGCGGAGCAAGTAAGCCCTCAAAACGGGAGCGAAACGCCTGCGGCAATTGGGCCTTTGCGCCGGTTGCGACGAAGCGCTATCAAAGCCTCCATGTTCATCGACGGCCGGCAATCGGCCGCAACAGGCCGGTGGCAATGATGAAGTCAATCCGCATCGCCCTTTGGGCAGCCATCCTCGTCATGGTGGCCCTCCTGGGCTGGCTCACTTACGACATGACCCAGCCGAAACAACAGGCGTCGGCCGGCCCCTTCGGCGTGCCCTTCACGCTGGTGGCCCAGAACGGCCAGCCGATCACCGAGAAGGCGTTCGCCGGCAAGCCGACCGCCCTCTTCTTCGGCTTCACGCATTGCCCGGAAGTCTGCCCGACCACACTGTTCGAATTGAATGGCTGGCTTGAAAAGGTCGATCCGGAAGGCAAGAGGCTGCAGGCCTATTTCATCACGGTCGATCCGGAACGCGATACGCCGGAGATCCTCGGCCAGTACGTCTCCAACGTGTCGAAGCGCATCACCGGCATCTCCGGCCCGCCGGACAAGGTGCTCGAAATGGCCAAAGGCTATCGGGTCTACTTCAAGAAGGTGCCGGTTGACGAAGCGAAGCCTGATGGCGACTACACCATGGACCACACCGCTTCGGTCTTCCTGATCGATGCCGACGGAAAGTTCAGCGGCACGATCTCCTATGGCGAAAACCCCGAAACCGCGGTCAAGAAGCTCGAAAACCTCGTAAGGGGTTGAGGGCAGTTGCATAGCCTCGAAAGCGCCGGTCATCCGGCGCTTTGCGTTTATGCGCCAATCATGTTAGCGGCGGCCCGCGCGCCCGATCGAAGCGCGCAAAGGCCGTTGGGGCAGCCGAAGGGAAAAACCTTGAGCGAGATACGTCTTTTCGTCACCACCACCGAGAAGCAGGCGGCAGCCGTTCTCGACGTCATCAGCATGATCTTCGAAGACGAGGGTTACGCCGTTGCGACGATGGAAATCGACGAGAAGCGCGACGTCTGGGAAGCCTCCGTCTACATGATGGCGCACGAAGAGGAGAGCGTCGGATCGCGCCTTGCCGATGCGCTCGCCGCCGAATTCTCTCATCTTCCGATCGAGCGCGAGGTGCTGCCGGAGATCGACTGGATCGCCAAGTCGCTGGAAGGCCTCGCACCGGTGCGCGCCGGCCGTTTCGTCGTCCACGGCTCGCATGATCGCGACAAGGTGAAGACCGGCGAGATCGCCATCGAGATCGATGCCGGGCAGGCCTTCGGTACGGGCCATCACGGGACGACCGCTGGCTGCCTGGAAATGCTCGCCTCCGTGGCCCACTCACGTTGCATTCGCAACGTCCTCGACCTCGGCACCGGAAGCGGCGTGCTGGCGATTGCCGCCTGGAAGCTCCTGCATGTACCGGGGCTCGCAACCGATATCGATCCGATTGCTACCCGCGTCGCAACCGAGAATGCCCGCCGCAACGGCGTCGTCGCCGGCCTGACCTTCGCGACCGCGCCCGGATTTCATTCGACCGCCTTCGGCGCCCATGCCCCCTTCGATCTCATCATTGCCAATATCCTGGCGCGGCCGCTGATGAAGATGGCACCCGAGCTCGTCGCGAATCTTGCCCCCGGCGGCTCGGTCATCCTTTCCGGCATTCTTGCCGAACAGCGCTGGAAGGTGCTCGCCGCCTATAATGGCCAGCGGCTCAGGCATGTTCGGACGATCTGGAGAAACGGCTGGGTGACGATCCACCTGACGAAATAGGTTTGGCCGTGCAAAGCGCCGCTCCGGGCGGCGCCTCATCTTTCCTGCCGCTCGGCAGCCCAAAATGAAAAGGCCGCCCAATCCTTCATGGAGGGCGGCCTTTTCGAAACAAAGGCGATGCCGGAGCATCGCCCGCTGGCCGGCTTTTGACCGACCATGCCCGCGAGCTTGAGGAGGAGGAGCGCTCAAGCGGGCTCTACCGTTCCGAAATTGGCCACCTTGAGGGAGGAGGAGAACAGATGACCAATTATCTCGGAACTGCAGTCTTTTGAACTGCCGGACCTTCGTCCGTGTTCGTTGGCGCCCTTATACCCCATTATTTCAATAGAGAAAGATACACTGGCGCATGGGAGCCATGCGGGCAGCGCATATGTATGACAAATGGAGTGAGGCGGTGCGCGGTCGTCGCGCATGGCAGAATGTCGCCTCTTTCCCCCGAAGCGCCCTTTCCGCTAACATGGCACCACCTTCCCTGCGGCTCTCCGCCAAACCCAATTGGAAATTGTCATGTTTCAGTCCTTCGACGTCACCTCCACGCCCCAGTTCGGCAAGGAGCGGGCCACCGCGCTGCGTGCCGCTTTCGCGCCGCTCGGCATTGACGGCTTCCTTGTGCCGCGTGCCGACGAATTTCAGGGCGAATATGTGCCGGTCTCATCCGAGCGGCTGTCCTGGCTGACCGGCTTTACCGGATCGGCAGGCGTCGCCCTTGTCACGCAGCGTGAGGCAGTCGTTTTCGTCGACGGACGTTACGTGACCCAACTAAAGGAGCAGGTCGACGGCAGCGTCTTTACCGGCGGCGACCTCGTTGGAGAGCCGCCGCATGTCTGGCTGGAGGCGCATGCGCCGAAGGGGTTCCGTCTCGGCATCGATCCCTGGCTGCATACCGCGGCGGAGGTCCGCCGGCTCGAAAAGGCGCTTGCGGCAATCGGCGGCGCGCTCGTCTTCCTCGACCACAATCCGCTCGACCGGCTCTGGACCGACAGGCCCGCGGCTCCCCTCGGCGGCGTGACGATCCAGCCGATCGAGCATGCGGGCCAATTGGCCAAGGACAAGATCGCCGCGATCGCCGCGACGGTGGAAAAAGCCGAGGCAGCCGCGGTGATATTGACCGACCCCTCCTCCGTCGCCTGGACGTTCAACATCCGCGGCAGCGACGTTCCGCACACGCCGCATCCGCTGGCCCGCGCCGTCATTCATGCGAACGGTCGCGCCGAGGTCTTTCTCGACAAGCGCAAGACGGGGATCGAACAGGAAGCCTATCTGACCCAGCTTGCGGATATGCTGCCGCCCGGCGATTTTGGCGATCGGCTTGCATCGCTCGCCGCGAGCGGCGCCGCGATCATGATCGATCCGGATCTCGCTCCCTTCGCCATTGGCGAACTGATCCGTTCGAGGGGCGGTGTCATCATCGAGGCCATCGATCCCGCCCGCCTGCCCCGCGCCCGCAAGAACGCTGCAGAGATCGCCGGATCGCTGCGCGCGCACCTGCAGGACGGAGCGGCGATGGTCGAATTCCTCGCCTGGCTCGCCGGAACGGAGCCCGGCAGCCTTACGGAAATCGGCGCGACCAAGAAATTGGAGGCGGTTCGGGCCGCTGTCGGCGAGCGCATGCAGAACCCGCTAAAGGACATTTCCTTCGATACGATTGCCGGCGCCGGCTCGCACGCCGCGATCATGCACTACCGCGTCACCACCGACACCGACCGGCCGATCGAGGCAGGAACCATGTTCCTGATCGACTCGGGTGCGCAATATATAAACGGCACGACCGACATCACGCGCACCGTCGCGATCGGCAGCGTGCCGGAGGAGCAGAAGCGTTTCTTCACCCTGGTGCTGAAAGGCATGATCGCAATCAGCACGGCGCGGTTTCCCAAGGGGTCCCGCGGTGTCGATCTCGACCCCCTCGCCCGCATCGCGCTCTGGAAGGCGGGTGCCGACTATGCGCACGGCACCGGCCATGGAGTCGGCTCCTACCTCTCGGTTCACGAGGGCCCGCAGCGGATCGCCCGGCTTGCCACCCAGGAACTCCTGCCCGGCATGATCCTTTCCAACGAGCCCGGCTACTACCGCCCCGGCGCCTTTGGCATTCGCATCGAAAATCTTGTCGTCGTGCGTGAAGCCGCGCAGATCGCCGGCGGCGATCTGCCGATGCTCGGCTTCGACACGCTGACCTATTGCCCGATCGATCGGCGGCTCGTGCTGCCGGCCCTCTTGAGCGACGAGGAACTTGCCTGGCTGAACGATTATCATGCGGAGACGCGGGAGAAGCTGATGCCGCTCATTGCCGGCGAGGAAACGCGCCAGTGGCTGAAGGCCGCAACGGAAGCCGTTTCACGTTGAGTCAGCTGTGTAGGTGAGAGGTCGGTAGGGAGGCCCGGCGGCGTGGGCTGGGGCTACAGGGGGCAGCCGGGCCTCCGTTGGGAGGTTTGATGTCTCAACCAACAACGCCGTTATATGCACCCCGGCGCTCGCGTGTAACCCGAGAATTTTACTGGATTGCCGGCAAATCTCCGAATTTTCCGCCTCGGCAAGCCTGGGGCGGAAGCTGAAAAGCCGGAACGAGACCGGCTTCTCCCTCAGATCCCGAGCATTTTCTTTGCTTCGCCGAGGGCTGCTTCCGAACCGGCATGATCGCCGGACTGGTGCAATTGCTCGCCCTGCGCGCGCAGCTCCTTGACCTTGGCCATGTCAGCCTCGGAAAGCGAGGCGTTCGGAATGGCGGCGTCGATTGCGGCCATCATTGAAGGGCACTGGTTGGCGAAGGCGGCCATAGGCGCGAGGGCCAGCATAAGGGCAAACGTGATCCTGGTAATCATTGTCGCTCCTCCACGGCCGGAGGGCTCATGCCTCTCCGGCATTGGATGAATGATAATCCATGACGGTGCCGGCGCCAATGCACCGTCGCGCAACCAAAAGGATGCTGCGAGCCCACGACTACAGGATCACGTGGCGGATCGCCATCACCACGACCCAGCCGACGAGCAGCATCCGCAGCGTCGAGAAGCGGAGCCCCGCGGCGAAGGCGACGAACATCGAAGCGGCCACGTCGAAGCCGCCATAGACGAAAGCGGGTGCCACGAGCGTCGTCAGCACGGCCGCCGGAACAGCGTTCAGCGCCGCCTCGAGGCGTGGGGGGATGTGCTTCAACTGCGTGATCAACACATAGCCGCCGACCCGCGTGGCAAACGTGGCGACCGCCGCGGCGATGATCAGGTAGAGCAGGTTGAGGTGCTGGGCATCCACGGCTCAGGCCTCCCTTTCGATTGCAGCCATTTCCCTTGGCTGCCGATCCTGCGGCAAGCACGCGGCAAGCACTACGCCGGCAAGCGCGCCGATGCTCACATGCCAGGGCGAACCGACGAAGTGCATGGCCGCAACCGAGGCGACCGCGCTCGCCGCGACAACGGGCAGGAAGCGGTCGCGCTTGCGGAAACCGAGAACCAGCCCCAGGAAATAGATCGGCAAGAGCACGTCGATGCCGATGACCCTGGGATCGCCGATCAACTGTCCGAAAACAGCGCCCATTGCCGTGGTGATGAGCCAGGGGAAATAGATGATCAGGCCGAAGCCGAGATACCAGGAAAAGCTGACCGGAAGCCCGCACTCGGCCCGCCTCTCGCTTTCCGCATATTGGGGATCGATCAGCAGGAAGAAGGCGAAGAACTTCTGAACCAGCGTGAAGTGGCGGATGTGCCTGGCGATCGAGGCCGAATAGAGCACGTGCCGGAAGTTGACGGCGAAGACCGACAGCACCACCAGCCAAGGCTGGACATTGTTGCCGAACAGCTCGATGCCGACCATCTGGCTGGCACCGGCATAGACCATGGCGCTCATGAACACCGCATCGGCGATCGTAAAGCCGTTGTCGACGGCGAGCGCCCCGAACAAGGCGCCGAAAGGCGATGCCGCCATCATGATCGGGAAGCCGCCGCGCAGCCCCTCGCGGAACTCGTCTCTGTCCATGGATTTCCTCCGGTCGGAGCCCGGCGCGAGCGGCACTCGCAAGCTCTTCGTGCGGGACAGATAGGCCCTCGGGGAAGCCGCTACAATTCAATTACACTGATGCACAGATTGAATTTTATGATGATTGGTCAGGAGGCCCCTGCTGGTTTCCGGCAGTGAAGGGCGCCCGCCCTTAGGGACGGATCGTCCTGTCACGCGATTCTGCCCCCTCATCCCGCTGCCGCGACCTTCTCCCGGTTTCTGGCGGGGAGAAGGCTAAAGCCGTGCTCTCTTAAGTCCCCTTTCCCCGTTTGCGGGCCGAGGGGCAGAGATTGCGATTGCCGTGGCGCTTAACGCTTCGCCTGGAACGTATGCTCGATCCCCGGGAAGGAGCGCGCCTTCACCTCATTGGCATAGTCTTCCGCTGCCTTGGAGATCGCCGGGGCGAGCTCGGCGAAATGCTTGACGAAGCGCGGCTTGAAATCGTTGAAGATGCCGAGCATGTCGTCCGAGACGAGGATCTGGCCGTCGCAAGCCGGGGACGCGCCAATGCCGATGGTCGGCGAGCGCAATGTCGCGGTAATCTCGCGCGCGACCGGCTCGACCGTGCCTTCGACGACGATGGCAAAGGCGCCGGCGTCGTCGATCGCCTTGGCGTCGCGGCGGATCTTCGCCACTTCCTTCTCGTTCCGCCCCACCGAGCGGTAGCCGCCGGTGGTGTTAACCAGCTGAGGCATCAGTCCCACATGGCCGAGCACCGGAATGCCGCGGCTGACGAGGAAATCGACCGTCTCGGCCATTTCCGCGCCGCCCTCGAGCTTCACGGCGCTGCAGCCCGTTTCCTTGAGCACCCGCGCGGCGCTGCGGAAGGCCTGCTCCTTCGATTCCTGATAGGAGCCGAAGGGCAGGTCGACGACGATGCAGGCCCGCTCCGAGCCGCGCATCACCGCCTGGCCATGAGCAATCATCATGTCGAGGGTTACGCCGACGGTCGTGTCGAGGCCGTAGAGCACCATGCCGAGCGAATCGCCGACGAGCAGGAAATCGACATGCGGGTCGAGAAGCCGCGCGATCGGCGTCGTATAGGCTGTGAGGCTGACGATCGGACGTTCGCCCTTCAAGGCTTCGATACTGGCGGGGCTGAGCCGCCGTTTCGTGGTCTGGACGCTCATGTCAGGCAACCTTTGCAAAACGGGCGGATTTCGGAGCGATGACGCGATTGTCGAGCAGCTTGGTCGCGCCGAAGCGGACGAAAAGCAGGAGCAGCACCGGCTTGTCGCCGATCTCGCCGACCGGCTCGAGCGTCTCGGGATCGCGTAGCGCCACCACCTCGGGGCATGCCAACGGCTCGCTCGACAGGAAATCGGTGACGCCCTTCTCGACAACGGCCGGATCGGTGACGCCGCTCGCGATCAGCTGCTCGGCCTCGTCGAGCGCTTTCGGCACGACCGCCGCCGCCCGGCGTTCATCGGCAGTCAGGTAGACATTGCGGGACGAACAGGCGAGCCCATCGGCTTCCCGGACTGTCGGCACGCCGACAACGGTGACGGGCTGAGCGAGATCCGCGACCATGCGACGGATAATCTGCAACTGCTGAAAATCCTTCTCGCCGAAATAGGCGCGATCCGGCTGGACGATATTGAAGAGCTTGGTGACCACCGTCGCGACGCCGGCGAAGTGCCCGGGCCGCACCGAGCCTTCGAGCTCGGAGCCGAGCTTCGGCAGGTCGACGATCGTCTCCATCGGCTGCGGATACATGTCGGCAACACCCGGCGCGAAGAGGAAATCGACGCCGCCTTCCTCGAGCATCTCCTGATCGCGAGCGAGATCGCGCGGATATTTCGCGAGATCTTCGTGCGGACCGAACTGCAGCGGGTTGACGAAGATGCTGGCGACGACCACGTCGTTCTCGCTGCGGGCGCGGCGCACGAGCTCCATATGGCCGACATGAAGATAGCCCATGGTGGGCACCAGCCCGATCGTCTTGCCGCCGCGCCGGTGCTCGGCAAGGGCTGCGCGCAGCTCGGCGATAGTCGCTATCGTCTTCATCTCCGGACCCTCCAATCCGCCGGGGCGGGAAAGACGCGCCCCGCTTCGCTGATATGGCGAGAAGCCAGCCCCGCGAAAAGGCAATTGCACAAATTTTGGCTGCAAGGTCTATCTTGTGCAGCGCAAAAATACAAATGGAATTGGTGTGCGCCCGTTACCGCGGACGGAGGTAAGCCAGCCCTTGAAAGCCGTTTTCCCGGCGCCAGATAAATCTCTTTCCTACCTGTCGGCAGAAGACGTCCGCCTTCGTCCTTGGCCCGTCAACATCATCACGAGGAACGCTTCCATGCGCATGATTTTCGTTAACCTCCCCGTCAAGGACCTGAAAGCCTCGCGGTCCTTCTTCTCCTCCCTCGGCTTCACATTCAACGAGCAATTCTCCGATGATACGGCCGCCTGCATGGTCATCGACGACAATATCTTCGCCATGCTTCTGACCGAGCCGAAATTCCGTAGCTTTATTGTCGGCGAGATCAGCGACACCGCGCGCGCCACGGAGGTCATCACCGCGCTTTCCGCCGGCAGCCGGGCCGAATGCGACGAGATGTTCGACAAGGCGATCGCCGCCGGCGGCAAGCCCTGGAAGCCGGCGATCGACTACGGCTCGATGTATGGCGTGAGCTTCCAGGACCTCGACGGCCATGTCTGGGAATTCATGTGGATGGATATGTCGGCCGAGCAGCCCGCCTGATCGACAGGGTGCAAGAGACCCTCTCCGCACCGCCGACGCGGTGCGGCTGGATTCCTGTGACAAGCACAGGAATGAGGAGTGAGAGGCGGCGCCCGCTCCGCATTACCCGCCGATCAATGCCAGCCACTCGTCCTCGTCCATCGTCTGGACGCCGAGCTCGTGGGCCTTATCGAGCTTCGAGCCGGCGCCGGGACCGGCCACCACGATGTCGGTCTTCTTCGAGACGGAACCCGCCACCTTAGCGCCAAGGCTTTCGGCCTTCGCCTTCGCCTCGTCGCGGGTCATCTTTTCGAGCGAACCGGTGAAGACCACGGTCTTGCCGGCGACCGGGCTGTCCGTCGCCACCCGTGTTTCCGCGCTCTCCGGCGTCACCTCTTCGAGAAGATCGGCAACGACTTTCAGGTTGCGCGGCTCCTTGTAGAACTCGACGATGGCACGCGCGACGACTTCGCCAATGCCCTCAATGCTGTTGAGCTCATTCCAGGCATCCCCGGCGAGGCTGCCCGCCTCCACCATTGCGGCGCCGAAGTGCTCGTAAGTTCCGTAAGAGCGCGCGAGCAGCTTGGCGGTCGTCTCGCCGACATGGCGGATGCCGAGCGAGTAGATGAAGCGATGCAGGGCGATCGAACAACGGGCGTTGATCGCCTCATAGAGCTTGCGAACGCTGACCTTGCCGAAACCTTCTATGTTTTCGAGCTTAGTGAGCGACGCCGCCTGACGGCGCTCCAGCGTGAAGATGTCGGGCGCGGTCCGGATCGACAGCGTCGGATCCTCGCTTTCGAAGAAGAATTCGATCTGTTTCGATCCCAGCCCCTCGATATCGAAAGCGTGGCGCGAGACGAAGTGCTTCAGGTGCTCGACCGCCTGCGCCCGGCAGACGAAGCCGCCGGTGCAGCGGCGCACGGCGTCCACCTTGCCGGTCTTCTCGTTGATATCGCGCACGGCATGGCTGCCGCAGACCGGGCATGTGGTCGGAAACCTGTAGGGCTCCGCCCCCTCTGCCCGCTCATCCATCACCACGTCGACGATCTGCGGGATGACGTCGCCTGCCCGCTGGACGATCACCATGTCGCCGATGCGGATGTCGCGCCCCTCGCGGATCGGCTCACCGCTGTTGCCGAGGCCGCGGATATAGTCCTCGTTGTGGAGCGTCGCATTGGTGACGACGACGCCTCCGACGGTGACCGGCTCCAGCCGCGCGACCGGGGTCAATGCGCCGGTCCGGCCGACCTGGATGTCGATCCCCTTGAGCCGCGTGAAGGCCTGTTCGGCCGGGAACTTGTGCGCCGTCGCCCAGCGCGGGCTCCGTGAGCGGAAGCCGAGCCGTGCCTGCAGGTCGAGACGATCGACCTTGTAGACAACGCCGTCGATATCATAATCGAGATCCGGCCGCTCGCGCTCGATATAGTGATAGTGCTCCAGCAATTCGTCGGCGGAGGAGAACCGCTGCATCAGCGGATTGACCGGGAAGCCCCAGGCCTTGAAGGTCTCGACCATGCCGAACTGCGTATCCGCGGGCATTGCCGACATCTCGCCCCAGGCATAGGCGAAGAAGCGCAGCTTGCGGCTCGCCGTCACCTTCGCGTCGAGCTGGCGCAGCGATCCGGACGCCGTGTTGCGTGGATTGACGTAGAGCGGCCTGCCCTGGGCCGCCATTTCGGCATTGAGAGCGGCAAAATCGGATTTCGCCATATAGATCTCGCCGCGGACCTCGACGACGTCCGGCGCATCGGCCGGCAAGGCCTGGGGGATCATGCGGATCGTGCGGATATTGGCGGTGACGTTCTCTCCCGTCGTGCCGTCGCCGCGCGTCGCTGCCGTGACCAGCCGGCGGTTCTCGTAGCGCAGCGACATGGAGAGCCCGTCGATCTTCGGCTCGGCGGTGAAGGCGATGGAATGGTCGGGGAGCTTGCCCAGGAAGCGGTAGATGCCGGCTACGAAATCGCGCGCATCCTCGTCGGAAAAGGTGTTGTCGAGCGAGAGCATCGGCCGGGCATGGACGACCGCCTGGAAGGTCAGCGAAGGCGCCGCGCCGACCTTCTTCGAGGGACTATCCTCGCGGACCAGCGCCGGAAAGCGCTGCTCGATCAGATCATTTCGACGCTTCAGCGCGTCGTAATCCGCGTCCGAGATCTCCGGCGCATCCTGCCCGTGATAGAGCGCATCGTGGCGGGCGAGTTCAGCCGCGAGGAAGGCAAGTTCCTCCGCCGCTTCGCTTTCGGTCAGTTGCTCGACGGGCTTGTTCTCGTTCAGCATGGATGGCGACTCCGGATTGGGAGTCGTTTTTACTGCATGATTCTTTAAATCGGAATCGATTTGAGGACAGAATAATTCAGCGTTTCAAAGTGCTTCAGAGGCTTGGCGGATGCTTTTCCGCCCGAGGAGGGGCCCTGCCGTACAGCAACCGACCAAGCCCCAATAGACTGCTGTCGTGTAGTGTGTGATTGCACGCGGTGCTGTTGAGCAACCTACAGCAAAGAACGTGGCGCGTTCAGCCGCCGCCCGCCAGCAACCGCGCCGCCGCCGCCCTCGCCTCCTCGGTGATCGAGGCGCCGGCGAGCATGCGGGCGATTTCTTCGGTGCGGGCTTCGTCGTCCATGCGCGCGACGCGGGTGGCGATCATTTCGGCCTTCTGCGCCGATGGACCTTTGGAGATCAGCAGATGCGTTGCGGCGCGCGCCGCAACCTGCGGCGCATGGGTGACGGAAAGCACCTGGACGGTT
The DNA here is from genome assembly GCF_002531875.1 of Sinorhizobium sp. FG01. Classification (NCBI taxonomy): domain Bacteria; kingdom Pseudomonadati; phylum Pseudomonadota; class Alphaproteobacteria; order Hyphomicrobiales; family Rhizobiaceae; genus Sinorhizobium; species Sinorhizobium sp. FG01. The sequence continues at coordinate 463,747 of NZ_NWTB01000004.1, read as the reverse complement.
TTCGAAAGCCGCTTCAGCCGCTGGCCGATGGCATCCGCCACTGCACCTCCGACGCCGGTGTCGATTTCGTCGAAGACGAGCGTCGGCGCCGAGCCGCGATCGGCAAGCGCCACCTTCAGCGCCAGGAGGAAGCGAGAAAGCTCGCCGCCCGAGGCGACCTTCATGATCGGTCCCGGCCGCGTGCCGGGGTTCGTCTGCACATGGAACTCGATGATGTCGATGCCCTCGGCCGAGGGTGAATTGGGGTCCGTGGCGACCTCGACCATGAAGCGGGCGCGCTCGAGCTTCAGCGCCGGCAGTTCTGCCATCACCGCTGCCGAGAGCGCGCTGGCCGTATTGTGACGCTTTTCCGATAGCGACCGGGCCGCGGCATCGAAGGCCGCCCTCGCCTCGGCCAACTGCTTTTCGAGCTGCTTCAGCTTCTCCTCGCCGGCGTCGAGATCGGCGAGATCGGCGATCATCCGGACGGCAAGCGCCGGCAGTTCGGTGACCGGAACCGAATATTTGCGGCTGGCGGCACGCAGGGCGAAGAGCCGCTCCTCGACGCGCTCCAATTCCTTCGGATCGAACTCAGTGTTGCGCAGCGCCCGCTCGACCGCCATCTGCGCGTCGGAAAGCTGGTTCAGCGCCCCGTCCAGAAGCTCGACCGTCTCTTCCAGCAGGCCCGGCGCCTCGTGGCTCTTGCGCTCGAGCCGTCGCACCAGCGAGGCGATTAGCGGCACCGGCGACGCATTGCCGTTCAGGAATTCGGACGCTTCGCTGATGTCGCCGGCGATCCGCTCGACCTTCATCATGCGCGCCCGGCTTTCGGCGAGTTCCTCTTCCTGGCCGTCCCGGGGCGCCAGTGCCTCGAGTTCCTCGACGGAGGAGCGCAGATAATCCGCCTCGCGCGCTGCCGCTTCGACGCGCTCGCGGTGCTTCTTCAGCCCCCGCTCGGCGTCCCGCCAGCCGCGATAGAGCGCGCCCACCTCTTCCGCCGCCTCGGTGGTGCCGCCGAAGGCGTCGAGCAGCGCGCGGTGCGCGTCGATGTCGACAAGCGCCCGATCATCGTGCTGGCCGTGTATTTCGACGAGCACCTGGCCGGCCTGGCGCATCAGCTGCACGCTTACCGGCTGGTCGTTGATATAGGCCTTGGTACGGCCGTCCGCCGACTGCACCCGGCGGAAGATCAGGTCGCCGTCGTCGTCGATGCCGTTTTCGTGCAGCAGAAGCCGCGCCGCATGGCCGGGCGGCACGTCGAAGACGGCAGTCACCTGCCCCTTGTCCTCGCCGTGGCGCACCAGCGAACCATCGCCGCGGCCGCCGAGCGCCAGCGACAGGCTGTCGAGAAGGATGGATTTGCCCGCGCCGGTTTCGCCGGTCAGCACCGAGAGCCCCGCGTCGAAGCTGAGGTCAAGCCGTTCGATCAGGACGATATCGCGGATCGAGAGCTGGGCGAGCATCCGGTGTCATATCTTCGTTGGAGCGCCGAGGTTATCAGGCGCCGATGAGTTTCTTGCCCGCGCGCGCGATCCAGGACGTGCCGCTTTCGCGCGGTTCGAGACCGCCCGACTGCAGCAGCTTGTAGGAATCGGCGTACCACTGGCTGTCCGGGTAGTTATGCCCGAGAACCGCCGCCGCCGTCTGTGCCTCCGCGGTCACGCCCATGGAGAAATAGGCCTCGACGAGACGCGCCAGCGCTTCCTCGACCTGGTTTGTGTTCGGATATTGCTCGACGACGACGCGGAAACGGGAAATCGCGGCAAGATATTCCTTACGCTCGAGGTAATAGCGCCCGACCTGCATCTCCTTGCCGGCGAGCTGGTCGCGGGCAAAGCGGATTTTTGCCTGCGCGTCATCGACGTATTCCGAATCGGGATATTTGTCGACGACCACCTGCATCGCATCGATCGCCTTCTGGGCAGGCTTCTGGTCCTGCGTCACCGAGGGGATCTGCTTCGTATAGGCGAGGCCCTGGATATATTGCGCATAGGCCGCGTCTTCGGACTGCGGATAGAGATTGAGGTACCGGCTCGTGGAGTTGATCGCGTCCTGGTACTGGCCGTTGCGGTAGGCGACGAAGGCATTCATCACCAGTGCCTTGCGGGCATATTCGGAGAACGGATGCTGCCGGTCGATCGCCTCGAACTTGCGTCCCGCTTCCGTCGTCTTGCCGGCATTCAAATTGGCGAGGCCCTGATTGTAGAGCACTTCCGGCGGATCAGTCTCCGCGGTCAGCTTGGTGATGTCGATATCCGGATCGTTCTGGCAGGCGGTGATCAGGCTCGAGCCGGCGACTGCCGCAAGGACGACGGCGACGACGCGCGCTGATTTTCTCATGTCAACAGAAACTGCAAGGACCATCGGATATTCCCGTTTCACTTACACCGCCGCGCGTCTTATCACACGCGCAAAGGTCGCTGTAGCACTCTAGATTGCTGCATGTCTTTGCTCCTTAGCTCGAGCTCGATTTAAGGAGACATGCAGTAGCGGTTGGCATCCGCCAGACTTGCGCGTTTTAGAGCAAGTTGCCTCAAGACCGCAACGTCATGAGCGGCGATTCATGCAAATTTGTGACATTCGTCGGATATCCGCGCGATGTTCTTCATTTTTCCACCGCATTTCGCCGCGCTTTACTCTAGCCACCATGAAAAACGCCGGCCTTTCGGCCGGCGACTGGAGAAAAATGAACTGTGTTTCTTTATGCCGACCAGGGCGCAAAACCCGGAGCGGCAACCGCGACCAATTCGCGGGAGCGCGTGCGCTGGCGCTGGGATGCGGTTTCCACGACCTCATAGGCGGTCGGGTCGCTCAGGAGGGCTTTCAGCGCATTGGCGTTCATCTTGTGGCCGCCGCGATAGGAACGATAGCAGCCGAGGAACGGTGCGCCGGCGAGCGAAAGGTCGCCCACCGCGTCGAGCGCCTTGTGGCGGACGAACTCGTCCGCGTAACGAAGGCCCTCGACATTGACGATCGTGTCGTCGTCCGAAATCACCACCGAGTTTTCGAGCGACGAGCCCAGCGCAAAGCCGGCAGCCCACAGCCGCTCGACGTCGCGCATGAAGCCGAAGGTCCGCGCCCGCGACAGTTCCCGCTTGAAGACGGCCGGCGTCATGTCGCCCTTCCAGGACTGACGGCCGATCAGCGGGCAATCGAAATCGATCTCGACTTCGAAGCGCATGCCGTCATAGGGAGTGAACTCCGACCAGGAAGCGCCCGATTCGATGCGAACCGGCTTGAGAATACGGATATAGCGGCGCTTCACCGCAAGCGCGCGGATCCCCGTCTGCTCGATGGCGTCGATGAAAGGCTCCGAACTGCCGTCCATGATCGGCATTTCCGCGCCATTGACTTCGATCAGCAGGTTGTCGAGGCCAAGCGCATAGATCGCCGCCATGACATGCTCGATGGTGGCGATCGATGTTGCTGGCGAAAGTCCGAGCACGGTGCAAAGATCGGTATTGCCGACCTGCGACGAAACGGCTCTGAACTCGCTCACCCGTCCGCCGGCGAGAACCCGCTGGAAGACGATGCCGGCATCCGCCTCAGCCGGATGGAAGGTGATTTCCACCTCGGCGCCGGAGTGAACGCCAATTCCCTTGAGGGTTATCGGGCTTGCGATCGTCGTCTGAAACCCGAGCAGTTCGATTCCCATTCTCTCGTCACTTTCAATCAATTAGGCCGGACAATTGGCCGGAGCCAAACTCTTGCGGCACGCGGGCGACTTTCAGCACAGACCTACCAGTCGTGACCCGACGGCTGTCAGCCGAAGCCACGTTTGAACTGACAGCGTTCGATCGAATCGCGTGCGTCCCTATCCGATGCTGAAAATAAGAGTTCTGAGGCACCATTCCAAATCACTGTTCGTTTCGCTTTGTTACGCAATTCATATGCGTGCAATCGAACGAACAACCCATTGAAAATGCCTGACAAAGTGAAAATGCCCGGGCTTTCGCCCGGGCACCGGCAAGGTGAAGGAACGCGTTGGAAATCAGTTAGATTGACGGCGCAGGAACGCCGGAATCTCGAGTTGATCGTCCTCGTGCGAGCGCATCTGCGGCGTGGCGCGGCCCTGATCGTCGAGCTGGCCGCGACGCGGAGCATAAAGGCTCGCCTCCGGCGACAGCGGGCGGCGCTGCTGGGAAGCGGCGCTCGGCGCTGCCGAGGTCATATCGGACGAGACATTCTGGCTCTCGCGCTCGCGCAGTCCGAGCGAGCTGGTGATCCGGTTGAGGAGGCCCATCGGACCACGCTCTTCCTGAAGCGCCGCAGTGGGTTGTGCGCGATGGTCGATCTCGGCCTTCACGACGGGCGGAAAGTCCTCGACCTTCGGCATACGCACCGGCTCGGCATGCTGGCGGACGACCGGCGCCGGCTCCTGGCGGACCGGCTGCGGTTGCACCTGCGGCTGAACCTGAGCCTGGATCGGCGCTTCGACGGGCCGCGGCATCGGCTGCGGCGCGCGGGCTACGGGAGCGGCTTCCACCGGAGCGGCGCCGGCAAAGAGCTTGCTCTGCGGGCGAAAGGCCTCTTCCTGGACCTGCGAAGCCGGTGCAGCGACCTGTGCCCGGGTTGCAATGTCGAGTTCACGCTCCATTTCGGCCTCGCGGATCGCAAGTGCGATCTGATCGACCTGCTGAACCGGCTGTTGGACCGGCTGCGGCGCGATCTGCTGGACCGGCTGTTGCTGAACCGGCTGCTGCAGGACGGGCTGCTGCGGGGCGGGAACGGCGGTCGACGGGCGGACGATCGGCTTCGGCGCTACCGGACGAAAGTCGGCGGAGCGGCCGGGCACCTCTGCGGCTCCACGGTCGATACCGGTTGCGACCACCGAAACCCGGATCAGGCCTTCGAGGTCTTCGTCGAAGGTGGCGCCGAGAATGATGTTGGCGTCCGGATCCACTTCCTCGCGGATGCGCGTTGCCGCCTCGTCCACCTCGAAGAGGGTGAGGTCGCGGCCGCCGGTGATCGAGATCAGCAGACCTTGCGCGCCCTTCATCGAAGTTTCGTCGAGCAGCGGGTTGGCGATCGCCGCTTCCGCAGCGGCCATGGCGCGGCCTTCGCCGGATGCCTCGCCGGTTCCCATCATGGCGCGGCCCATTTCGCGCATCACCGAGCGGACGTCGGCGAAGTCGAGGTTGATGAGGCCTTCCTTGACCATGAGGTCGGTGATGCAGGCAACGCCCGAATAGAGAACCTGGTCGGCCATGGCGAAGGCGTCCGCGAAGGTCGTCTTGTCGTTGGCGATCCGGAAGAGATTCTGGTTCGGGATGACGATCAGCGTGTCGACCGACTTCTGCAGATCGGCAATGCCCTGATCGGCGATGCGCATGCGGCGCCCGCCTTCGAAGTGGAAGGGCTTGGTTACGACGCCGACGGTCAGGATGCCCTTGTTGCGAGCGGCCTGGGCCACGATCGGGGCAGCGCCCGTGCCGGTGCCGCCGCCCATGCCGGCGGTCACGAAGCACATATGCGTGCCCTGCAGGTGATCGATGATTTCATCGATGCACTCTTCCGCAGCGGCGCGGCCGACTTCCGGCTGCGAGCCGGCGCCGAGACCCTCGGTGACGGCGACACCCATCTGGATGATCCGTTCGGCCTTGGTCATGGTGAGCGCCTGCGCGTCCGTGTTGGCGACGACAAAATCGACGCCCTGCAGGCCCGCGGTGATCATGTTGTTGACGGCGTTGCCGCCGCCGCCGCCGACGCCGAAGACCGTGATGCGGGGCTTCAGCTCGGTAATGTCCGGCTTTTGCAAGTTGATGGCCATAGTACCGTTCCTTCTCTTTTTCTGGCCGCCTTGCCGAGCCGGCCAAATCCTTAAAACTCAAAACCCGTCTTGCCCGGCGCCAGACCCGCGCCGGTGAAACTCAGAAACTCTCTTTCAACCACTGGCCCATGCGGGCGATCCGGCTGTTGCCGCCGCCGAAGGAGAACATGCCGCCCTGGCTGGCATGCGTCTCGAGATCGGCGACCTGCGGATAGATCATCAGCCCGACGGCCGTGGAGAATGCGGGGCCCTTGGCGGCCGCCGGCAGGCCGGAGACGCCGAGCGGCCGGCCGATGCGGACGTTGCGCGCCAGGATCCGCCGCGCTGCTTCCGGCAGGCCGGTCAACTGGCTGGCGCCGCCGGTCAGCACGATCCGCTTGCCGACGATCGGGCTGAAGCCGGAGCGCTGGATGCGATCACGGATGAGTTCAAGCGTTTCCTCGATGCGGGCCCGGACTATGCGCGAGACAAGCGCGCGCGGCACATGGGTCGGCTGGTCACGGTCGTCCTCGCCGATCGGCGGAACCGAGACGATGTCGCGCTCGTCGGCGCTGTTCGGAAGCGCCGAACCGTGCACGACTTTCAGACGCTCCGCATCCTCGATTCGCGTCGAAAGCCCGCGCGCCAGATCGGTCGTCACATGATGGCCGCCGAGGCTGACGGCATCCGAATGCACCAGCTTGCCTTCGGCGAAGACGGAGATCGTCGTCGTGCCGCCACCCATATCGATCGCCGCACAGCCGAGCTCGACCTCGTCGTCGACGAGCGCGGCGAGACCGCTGGCATAGGGCGTAGCGACGATGCCTTCGACCGACAAATGGGCGCGATTGACGCAAAGCTCGAGATTCTTCAGCGCCGCCCGTTCGACGGTCAGCACATGCATGTCGACGCCGAGGACGTCGCCGAACATCGCCAACGGGTCGCGGATGCCGCGCTCTCCATCGAGCGAGAAGCCGGTCGGCAGCGAATGCAGGATGGCCCGGTCGCTCCTGAGCGACTGCTGGCCGGCAGCGGCAAGCACCTTCTTGAGGTCGTTCGCGTCGACTTCCTGGCCGCCGAGATCGATTGTCGCCGTATAGACGTCGCTCTGCAGCCGGCCGGCCGACACGTTGACGATCAGGCTGTCGATCGTCAGCCCGGCCATCCGCTCGGCGGCGTCGACGGCGAGCCGCACGACGCTTTCCGCCGCGTCCAGGTCGGCGATCACCCCATTCTTGACGCCGCGCGACTTCTGGTGGCCGATACCGATGATCTCGATATTGTGGGTGCGGCCCGGCAGGATCTGGCTCTCGGCGCGCGGCGTCAGCCGGCCGATCATGCAGACGACCTTGGTCGAACCGACATCGAGCACCGAAACGACATGCGACCGCTTCGAGGAAAGCGGCTTCAGGCGCGGCAGGCCGAAACTGGCGGAACCGAATAGACTCATATCCGCTTCTCCTGGGCCTTCAGCATCTTCTCCCTCGCCTTCAGCGCCACTTCGCGGCGCGCAACCGCTTCCGGTGTGAGTTGTACGGTCGTGCGGTCCTCAAGCCTCAGATCGACGGCAGCGATATCGCGCTCCAGAAGCTGATGACCTTCTTCCATCTCGGCCAGAACCCGCATCGCCCGGGCGACATCCTTCTCTGGAAGCTTGACGACGATGCCGTTGTCGAGGCGCAAGTCCCAGCGCCGTCCGGCGACCCGCACGAAAGCCTTGACGCGCGAGCGGAACTCCGGCCAGCGGGAAAACTCGTCGTAGAAGGCAGCGGCCGCCGTCTCGGCATCGCGCCCGACGAAGAGCGGCAGCTCGGCAAACTTGTTGTCGCGCAAAGGCGCGATCACGCTGCCGCTGCGCTCGATGAGCGACAGATCCGAACCGTGCTGCCAAATGCCGAAGGCCTGGCGCTCCTTCAGGTTCACCTCGATGGTTGCCGGATAGATCTTGCGCACGGTCACGCTCTCCACCCAGGGCAACTCGCCGATCAGGCGGCGTGCCTCGCCGATATCGAGCGCGACCAAAGACGTGGTCCCGTCGAGACCGAGCTGCTGGAGAATGTCGATCTCGGAGGTCTGCTCGTTGCCGGAGACCCGGACGTCTTCGATGGCAAAGCCGGCAGCCGTCGTCGAGGCCTGTGCGAAGTTCTGCGTGTGGCCGCCGAGGGACATGCCGTAGAGGCCGGTCGCCAGAAGGAAAGCGGCGGCGGAGATGGTGCCGGTATGGGCGGGAAAGCGGACGCGGCCTGCGCCGAGGCTGACCAGGAAGCGGACGCCCTTGCGCAGCGGCCGCGGCAATACGAAAGCATCATCACCCTCGGCGGCGACGCCGAGCGGGTGACGAACCCTTCTGCCCCTTTTGCCCCTCAACGCAAGCACGATGCGTCCTCCACCATCCACTTTAGAAACTCACCAAACTGAAGGCCCGCATGCTGCGCCATTTCGGGAACCAGGGAGGTCGGGGTCATGCCGGGCTGCGTGTTGATCTCCAGCCAGATCAACTCGCCCTCGCCATCTCCACGATCATCGAAACGGAAGTCGGATCGGCTGACGCCGCGGCAACCGATCGCCTGATGCGCCTTCACCGCCAAGGATTGTATTTTTTGGTAAATATTTGGTGAAATCTGCGCCGGAATAACGTGCCTCGAACCACCTTTTACGTATTTCGAATCATAGTCGTAGAAGGCATGCCCCTGCGGGATGATCTCGGTAACGCCGAGCGCCACGTCGCCCATAACGCCGCAGGTGAGTTCGCGTCCGGCAATATAGCGCTCAACCATCACGCGGTCGCCGTAGCGCCATTCGCTGGAGGTAATGACCTGCGGCGGATGCGACTGGTCTTCCTTGACGATGACCACGCCGAAGCTCGACCCTTCCCGGACCGGCTTCACCACATAGGGCGGCTTCGTCGGATGGACGCTGCCGAAGTCGCGCCGGTCCATGATCAGGGCGTCGGCAACCGGAATTCCGGCGGCCTTAGCGACGTGCTTCGCCTGCGCCTTGTCCATGGCGAGCGCCGAGGCAAGCACGCCCGAATGGGTATAGGGAATCTCGAGATATTCCAGAATGCCCTGGATGGTCCCGTCTTCGCCGAAGGGTCCATGCAAGGCGTTGAAGACGACGTCGGGACGCAAATCGGCGAGCACGGCGGCGACCTCACGCCCGACATCGACGCGGGTGACGCAGTAACCCTCGGCCTCCAAGGCATCCGCGCAAGCCGCCCCGGAAGACAGGCTCACCGGCCTCTCCGAGGAAAATCCGCCCATCAGGACAGCAACATGCCTGCCGCTCATTCAGACCCCCAAACAGTACGCCACTATCGCAAAGCTTGCTTGCGTCTGGCTGTTTCCATCAGCCCCGAGTCGCGAGATCTCCGCGTCGGGCCACTACAACGACATTATGGTTAATGAATCGTTTACTTTGGTTAACTCTTCTTGCAGCGACCGCAGACGCCGCGGGCCAGAATCGACCATACACAGGGCTTCCACGCTGAATCGGCGCTTTGTAAGGCGGGCACGAGAAATGGTCCGCAAGTCCGGCGAGCCTTGTGTCGAAGGTTCGAGAAACAAGAAAAAAGCCGCGGCGGTTTCCCGTCGCGGCTCGTGTTCATTCCGTTCTTCTCGTCTCAGGCCGTGGCGCGGCCGAGGAATTCCTTGATCTCGTAGCCCGGCATGAAATTGCCGATCCGCTTGATCTCCCATTCGAGCTTGATACCGGAATTCTCCATCACTTGCGCCCTCACGGTCTCGCCGAGATATTCGAGCTCGTAGCCGCTCGCCTGACCCGTATTGATCATGAAGTTGCAGTGGAGCGGCGACATCTGGGCGCCGCCGATCATCATGCCGCGGCCACCGGCCTCGTCGATCAGCTTCCAGGCCGAATGGCCTTCCGGGTTCTTGAAGGTGGAGCCGCCGGTCTTCTCGCGAATCGGCTGCACCGTCTCGCGATGCTGGCGGACCGCATCCATGTCGTGGCGGATCTTCGCCTTGTCCTCCGGAAAGCCTTCGAAGATCGCATGCGTGAAGATCAGATCCTTGGCGGCGGCAGCATACCGATAGGCATAGCCCATGTCAGCATTGCTCAAGACGTGCCTGTCGCCCTTGCGGTCGACCGCGTGGACCTCGACGACGCGCTCCCGCGTTTCGCCGCCATTGGCGCCGGCATTCATCCTCAGCGCCCCGCCGATCGAGCCCGGAATGCCGTAGTAGAAGTAGAAGCCGCCGATGCCGTGGTCGAGCGCCATAGCCGCGATGTTCTTGTCCGGGCAGATCGCCCCCGCCTTGATGCGGTTCTCGCCGACGATCTCCAGATCGCCGAAGCCCTTGGCGGAGAGGCGAATGACCACGCCCGGGATGCCTCCGTCGCGCACCAGCAGGTTCGAGCCGACGCCGATCACCATCACCGGCACTTCCTGTGGCACGAGCTTCAGGAAGGCGACGAGATCGTCGGTGTCGTGCGGCTGGAACATGAGCTCGGCAAGCCCGCCGGCGCGAAACCAGGTCACCCGGTCCATCGGGGCATCGGGCGTGAGGCGGCCGCGGATTGCACTGACGCCGCTTCCGAGCGCGTCCAGGAGTTTCTGACCGTTAACCTGCTTCATGCTTCAACTTCCTGAAATTTCCGCGAGTTCCTTGGGAAGCGCCGCGGCCCAATAGGTGATGCTGCCAGCCCCCAAGAGAACCACAAAGTCGCCCGGCTGCGCAATCTTCGAGACGACCGGGGCGAGCGCTTCCGGGCCGGCGAGGTAGCGGGCATCGCGATGGCCGGCGGCCTTGATGCTGTTGACGAGCGCTTCGGAATTCACGCCGTCGATCGCGTCCTCGCCTGCCGCATAGACCGGCGCGATCAGGATAGTATCCGCATCGTTGAAGCAGGCGGAGAAATCCTCGAACAGGCTCGACAGGCGCGAATAGCGGTGCGGCTGGTGAACGGCGACGATCCGCCCCTGGCAGGCCTCGCGCGCCGCTCTCAGGACAGCCTTGATCTCGACCGGATGGTGGCCGTAGTCGTCGAAAATGTGCGCGCCGTTCCATTCGCCGGTGAGCGTGAAGCGGCGCTTCACGCCGCCGAAGGAGGCGAGTCCCTTGGCGATCGCCTCCGGCGCAATGCCGAGACGCTGCGCGACGGCGACTGCGGCCGTGGCGTTCGAAACGTTGTGCCGGCCGGGCATCGGCAGGCGCAGGTCGTTGAGCTTTATCACCTGGCCGGTGCGGCGCCGGCGAATCTCGACATCAAAGACAGAGGTCGCGCCGTCCATGCGGATATTGTGGTAGCGCACGTCGGCCTGCGGATTCTCGCCATAGGTCACGACCTTGCGGTCCTCGATCTTGCCGACCATGGACTGGACTTCCGGATGATCGAGGCAGAGAACGCCGAACCCATAGAAGGGCACGTTTTCGACGAACTGGCGGAAGGCCGCGCGCACGGCGTCGAAATTGCCGTAATGATCGAGGTGCTCCGGGTCTATGTTGGTGACGATGGCTATATCGGCCGGGAGCTTGAGGAAGGTGCCGTCGGATTCGTCCGCCTCGACGACCATCCACTCGCCGGCGCCCATGCGGGCATTGGTGCCATAGGCATTGATGATGCCGCCATTGATGACCGTCGGATCGAGGCCGCCGGCGTCGAGCAGCGCCGCCACCATCGACGTCGTCGTCGTCTTGCCGTGCGTGCCGCCGATGGCGATCGCATTGCGGAAGCGCATCAGTTCGGCCAGCATCTCGGCGCGGCGTACCACCGGAAGGAATTTTTCGCGCGCTGCAATCAGTTCGGGATTGTCCTTCTTGATCGCCGTCGAGACGACCACCACCTCGGCGTCGCCGAGATTTTCGGCCTTGTGGCCGACCGAGATCTTGATGCCCTTTTCGCGCAGGCGCTGCACATTGGCGCTGTCCGACTGGTCGGAGCCCTGGACCCGGTGACCGAGATTGTGCAGCACCTCGGCGATGCCGCTCATGCCGATGCCGCCGATCCCAATGAAATGTACGAGGCCGATCGTCTTCGGCATTTTCATGAGCGTGCTTCCTTGAACTTGGCGACTGTCGAGCCGCTGGCAATAGCCTCTACCAGGGATGCAAGCAAGCGCGCGGCATCCGGTTTGCCGGTTTCGCGAGCGTTCGCCGCCATCTGCGCCAGCGCTTCGGGGGTGTTCATGGCGTCGGCAAGAATGCCGGCGAGCCGTTCGGCGCTGAGCTCCGCCTGGGCGATGACACGGGCCCCGCCCTTGTCGGCAAGTGCTGCGGCATTCGCCGCCTGGTCGTGATCGAGCGCGTAAGGATAGGGAACGAGGATGGCCGGGCGGCCGATCACAGAGACCTCGGATACCGTCGAGGCCCCGGAGCGGCAGATAACCAGATGCGCCGAAGCGATGCGGGCGGCCATGTCGTTGAAGAAGGGCGAGACCTCGGCCGGTATCCCAAGCTTGTCGTAAGCGGCAATGACGCCTTCCCTATCTTCCGGCCGCGCCTGCTGCGTCACCTTGAGCCGCTGGCGCTGAGCGTCGTCGAGACGGCAAACGGCCTGCGGCACTGCCTTCGAGAAGAATTGTGCGCCCTGGCTGCCGCCGAAGACGACGAGATGGAACGGGCCACCGTCCGGCGCCCGATAGGGTACGCCGGCCGCCTCCAATACGGCAGGGCGGACCGGATTTCCGGTCGCCACGGTCTTTGCCGCGAAGCTTCCGGCGCTCTCGGGAAGAAAGCCGCCGGCAATTGCTTGCACCCGCGAAGCCAGCATCCTGTTGACCCGCCCCATCACTGCATTCTGCTCGTGAATGAGCGACGGAACCCCCATGCCGGTGGCAGCGAGGAGCGGCGGCACCGTGGGGTAGCCGCCAAAGCCGATCACCGCCGTGGGCCTGTAACGGGCAATCAGGCGACGCGCGGCGCGCAGGCCGGTCCAAAGTTTCCAGACCGATTGCGCCAGCTTGATCGGGTTCTTCGACCCGATCGTGGCGGAGGGCACGACATGCACCTCGTCGGCCGGGAACTTTCCGGCATAGCGCTCGGCACGGCTATCGGTTACGAGATGCACCGCATAGCCGGACGCCTTCAGTTCGTGCGCAAGCGCCTCGGCGGGAAAGAGGTGTCCGCCGGTCCCTCCGGCGGCAAGAAAAATGATGCCCTTGTCCATGTCTTACTCCGCCGGCACGCCGACGCCGGATCGAAAGAGGCTGCGCTCGACCGCACGTTTCTCCGGCCGATGACGGGTGAGTGCCAGGACAAAGCCGGCGGTCACGCAGATCGCCACCATCGACGAGCCGCCATAGGAAATCAGCGGCAGGGTCATGCCCTTGGCCGGCAGCAATTCGAGGTTCACGCCGATGTTGATCATCGACTGAATGCCGATCTGCAGCACCAGGCCAGCGACGGCAAAACGGTTGAAATCGTTGCGCTCCCGGAAGGCGTGATTAAGGCCGCGCATGACCAGGAAGGCGAAGATCAGCACGATCACCATGCAGAATACGATGCCGAACTCTTCTGCGGCCACCGAGAAGACGAAGTCGGTGTGGCTATCGGGAATGATGCGCTTGACGATGCCCTCGCCCGGGCCGCGGCCGAACCAGTCGCCGCGGATGATGGCGTCGCGCGCCGTATCCACCTGGAACGTGTCACCCTCGCCGGTCATGAAGCGGTCGATACGTCCGGCGACGTGCGGCAGCATCGTATAGGCGACGAAGAAGCCGCCCGCGGCCGCCCCGGCCAGCACGATGATCCAGAGCCAAGGCATGCCGGCCATGAAGAACATGCCGCCCCATACCGCGGCGGTAAGGATGGTCTGGCCGAGGTCCGGCTGGGCGACGAGCAACGCGCCGACGATGCCGAAGAGCAGGATCGACAACAGGTTGCCGGGGATCTCCGGCTGCTTGGCGTGCTCGGCGAATAGCCAGGCGCAGACGACGACGAAGGCAGGTTTCATGAACTCGGACGGCTGGATCGAAATGCCGGCGATCGAGATCCAGCGGAGCGACCCCTTGACCTCCTCGCCGACGAAGAGAACGAGAACCATCATGCCGAGCGATGCGGCGAGCAGGATGATCGCCGCGCGCCTGACTTGCCGCGGCGACAGAAAGGATATGCCCACCATCACCACGAGCGACGGCAGGAGGAAGACCGCGTGACGCTTGACGAAGTGGAAGCTGTCGAGCCCGAGCCGCTCGGCGACCGGAGGGCTTGCGGCGAAGGAAAGCATGAAGCCGACGCCCATCAGGAGGATGAAGGTCGCCAGGAAGAACCTGTCTATCGTCCAGAACCAGTCGGCCACAGGGCCACGTTCGGCTCGGCTTACCATCTGTCTGTCCCCTTTTCCGGCGCACTATACGCCAACTTCCGAATCCCGCTCCGCCGCGCGTCCAGGACTCACGCATCAGATGAGCATGGTCACGCCTTCGAGGGCCGCCACATGGCCGACGAAGGCATCGCCCCGCACTTCGAAATTCTTGTACTGGTCGAAACTTGCGCAAGCCGGGGAAAGCATCACCGCGGCAGGACCCTGGCGATCCCGCGCCGCATCCGCCGCCGCGTGCGCGACCGCCTTTTCCAAGGTGCCGGAAATCTCGTAGGGCACCGCCTCACCGAGCGTAGCCGCGAAGGCGGGCGCCGCCTCGCCGATCAGATAGGCCTTGACGATCTTCGGAAAGAACGGCGTCAGCGAGGCGATGCCGCCTTCCTTTGGCAGGCCGCCGGCAATCCAATAGATCCGCTCGTAGCTCGAAAGCGCGGGGGCAGCCGCATCGGCATTGGTCGCCTTGCTGTCATTGACGAAGACGATCTCGTCCTTTTTGGCGACCGGCTGCATTCGGTGCTTGAGGCCCGGAAAACTCTTGAGCCCGTTGATGATCTCATCTTCGCTGACGCCGACGGCAAGGCAGGCGGCAACGGCCGCCGCCGCATTCTGGGCATTGTGCCCGCCTCTCAGCGTCTGGATGCCGGCGAGATCGCTAAAGAGCGACGACGATCCGCCCTCGGCCCGCATGAGCGACGATCCCTCGGCATAGATCCCGTCCGCCAGCACATGACGGCGCGAGATGCGCACGACCCTGGTTCCCGCCCGCTCCACGCGGTCCCCGATCAGGCTGGAGAAGCTGTCGTCGACGCCGACGACGGCGGTACCGCTTCCCGCCACCAAGCGTTCCTTGATGTCGGCATAGTGCTGCATCGTACCGTGCCGGTCCAAATGGTCCGGCGTCAGGTTGAGGAGAATGCCGGCCGTGGGGTCGAGCGTCGGCGCCAGGTCGATCTGGTAGGACGAGCATTCGACCACATAGAAACGACCCGCTTTCGGCGGATCGAGCGTCAGCACGGCCGTGCCGATGTTGCCGCCGAGTTGCGTGTCCCGCCCGCTGGTCTTGAGGATGTGGGCGATCAGCGCCGTCGTCGTCGATTTGCCGTTCGTACCTGTGATGGCAATGAAGGGGCATTCGGGGGCATGGGCGCGGCGCTCGCGCACGAGAAGCTCGACATCGCCGATGATCTCGACGCCGGCCTGATGCGCAAGATCGACCGCCCAATGCGGCTTCGGGTGAGTGAGCGGCACGCCGGGCGAGAGGACGAAGGCTGCAAAGGCAGTCCAGTCGACGTGGCGCAAGTCCGCCGTCGCGAGGCCAGCGGCGTCGGCCTTCGCGACGCTCTCCGGATTGTCGTCCCAGGCGGTGACCACCGCCCCGCCCGCAACCAGCGCCTCAGCTGTCGCCAGACCCGAACCGCCGAGGCCGAAGAGTGCGACCTTCCTGCCCTTGAATGTGGTGACCGGTATCATCTCGATTACCGCAGCTTGAGGGTCGAGAGGCCGACCATCGCCAGGATGACCGCAACGATCCAGAAGCGGATCACCACCTGGCTCTCCGTCCATCCCTTTTTCTCGAAGTGATGGTGGATCGGCGCCATCAGGAAGACGCGACGGCCGGTGCGTTTGAACCAGAAGACCTGGATGATGACCGACAGCGTTTCGATGACGAAGAGGCCGCCGATGATGATCATGACGATCTCATGCTTGGTGGCGACGGCAACGGTGCCGATCAGGCCGCCGAGCGCAAGCGATCCCGTGTCGCCCATGAAAATCGCCGCCGGCGGCGCATTGAACCAGAGGAAGCCGAGTCCGGCGCCGATCACTGCGCCGAGGATCACCGCGAGTTCGCCGGTGCCCGGCACGAAATGGATCTGCAGGTAGTTGGCGAAGACCGCGTTGCCGGCGAGATAGGCGATCAGCCCGAAGGCCGCCGAGGCGATCATCACCGGCCCGATGGCGAGACCATCGAGTCCGTCGGTCAGGTTCACGGCATTGCCCGCCCCGACGATGACGAAACCGCCGAACAGCACGAAGAAATAGCCGAGATTGAGCATCAGGTCCTTGAAGAACGGAAAGGTCACCGACGAACCGAAGGTCGAGCCAGCGCTGCCGGCAGACAGCGCCGCCTGCATCATGAAGAAGACCGCGATGGCGGCGATGACGAATTCGATGCCAAGGCGTGCCTTGCCGGAGAAGCCCTTGTCCGACTGCTTGGTGACCTTGAGATAGTCGTCGTAGAAGCCGATGGCGCCGAAGCCGAGGGTTACCAACAGCGTCGACACGACATAGATGCTCGAAAGATCAGCCCAGAGCAGCGCCGAGCCGACAATGCCGGCGAGGATCATCAGCCCGCCCATGGTCGGCGTGCCAGCCTTCTTGAAATGCGTCTGCGGCCCGTCGGCGCGGATCGGCTGGCCCTTGCCCTGGCGGATGCGCAGCGACGAGATGATCGCCGGACCGAACAGAAAGACGATCAGGGCGGAGGTGAAGAGAGCTGCACCCGTGCGGAAGGTGATGTAGCGGAAGAGATTGAAGAATTGAAAGTGGTCCGCCAGTTCCACGAGCCAGATGAGCATAAGGGACCTTTCCCCAAAGGTTTAGAATCGGACATCGCCCAACAGAATCATCTGATGAACGATATCCACTTGCACTTGTCCATGTTAGGCCAATTCCCCTGGCCCGGGCCTTATCCACCAGCCTTGGTGGCGCTGCCCTCTATACTTGCCCCGCTTCGGCCGTCTCTTCGGGATATGCATCGAGAAGAGCCTGAACGATCTTGGCGCAACCGGTGCCCTTCGACGATTTGACCATCACCACGTCACCGGCAGCAACCGCGCCGAGCGCGTAGGAGGTGAGATCGCCGATCGCCTCGCGGTGGACAACCGCAACCTCGACCGGCAGCGCGTCGCGCAGATGCGCCATGTCGGGGCCGGCGAGCCAGACATCGGTTATGCCCGCTTCAACGATCGGGTCTGCAAGGGCGGCATGTACGGCGGCAGCATGCTCCCCCATCTCGAGCATGTCGCCGAGAATTGCGATACGGCGCCCGCCGGCCGGCGGCTCGGCGTCGCGCAACAGGGCGATCGCCGCCCGCATTGATGCCGGGTTGGCATTGTAGCTTTCGTCGATCAGTGTCAGGTGACCCCCGCCGATCTTCAGACGGTGCCGCAAGCCCCTGCCCTTTTCCGGCTGCATGGTAGCGAGCGAGGCAAGGACGCGGTCGATATCCGCGCCCGCAAGCTGTGCGGCGGCAATCACCGCGAGGGCATTCTCGGCAATGTGCCGTCCCGGAGCCCCGATCGTCACCTCCAGCGTCCTGCCGCCGATGCCGGCCCATAGCACGGATCGATCGGCGCCGCCGGCGAACTCGATCAGCCGATATTCCGATTTGGGATTGGCGCCGAAGGAATGGATATGGCTGATGCCCGCCGCCGCGGCAGCCCGTTCAAGAAGCTCGAACTGCGGACTGTCGCGGTTGATGACCGCATGCCCACCCTTGACCACACCTTCGAAGATCTCCGCCTTCGCCGCGGCGATCTCGTCGAGGCTCGCAAAATTGCCGAGATGAGCGGCGGCGATGCTGGTGACGACGGCCACATGCGGGCGCACCATGGCGGACAGCGGCCGGATCTCGCCCGGATGGTTCATGCCGATCTCGAAGATGCCGAAATCGGTCGTCTCCGGCATGCGCGCCAATGTCAGCGGCACACCCCAATGATTGTTGAAGGAGGCGACGGAAGCGTGGACGCGCCCGAGCGGCGACAGGACATGCCTCAGCATCTCCTTCGTCGTCGTCTTGCCGACCGAGCCGGTGACCGCGATGACCTTTGCGGCACTCCGGTCGCGCGCAGCGCAGCCGAGGCGGATCATCGCCTCCAGGACGTCGTCGACGACGATCATCGGCGCGATCAATCGCCCGAGTGCGGGAAGCTTTCCTTCGCTGACGACGAGCAGGGAGGCTCCGTTGGCAAGCGCGATGCCGGCATAGTCATGGCCGTCGACGCGATCGCCCCGGATGGCGAAAAAAGCCTCGCCCTTTTCAATCGTGCGGCTGTCGATCGAGATGCCGATGATCCCTTCGGGCAGGTTGCCGACCGGGCGGCCGTTCATGGCGGCCAGCAGGTCGCTGCTTGTCCAGAGCCAGCTCAAGTCAAAGCCCTCCCAACGCCTTGCGTATTTCCGCATGATCGGAGAACGGCAGCGTCACGGAGCCGATCGTCTGCCCCTCCTCATGTCCCTTGCCGGCAACGATCAGCGTATCGCCGGCCTTCAGCATGCCGACGGCAGTCCGGATCGCGTCGGCGCGATCGGCGATTTCGGTGGCCCCCCTGGCACCGGCCATGATCTCCGAGCGGATCACTTCGGGGATTTCCGATCGGGGATTGTCGTCGGTGACGAGCACGACATCGGCTAGCCGCGTTGCAACTTCACCCATGATCGGCCGCTTGCCCTTGTCGCGGTCGCCGCCGCAGCCGAAGACGACGATCACCCGGCCGGTGGTGAACGGGCGCACCGATTCCAGCACGTTTTCGAGCGCGTCGGGCTTGTGGGCATAGTCCACATAGGCGAGCGCGCCGTCCTTTGTCTGCCCGACCAGTTCCAGCCGGCCGGAGGCGCCCTGCAGTTTATCGAGCGCCGAGAAGGCTGCTTTCGCTTCGATCCCCGTGGACATGGCAAGGCCCGCCGCGACAAGCGCATTGGCCACTTGGAAATCGCCGGCGAGCGGCACGTGGATTTCGAATATGTCGTCCCCGACATGCACCTCGGCCGACTGCTTGTGGCGGAAGTGCTCGACCCTCTTCAAGCTGATGAAGTCGCCGTTGCGGCCGACGGTGCGCACATCGTGTCCGGCCTTGCTGGCAGCAGTGATCGCCTCGGCCGACCACTGGTCGTCGGCGAAGATCACCGCTGGCGCGCCCTTCGGCAGAAGCGCGCCAAAGAGGCGCATCTTCGAGGCCATGTAGTGCTCGACGGTCGGATGGTAGTCCATGTGATCGCGGCCGAGATTGGTGAAGGCGGCAGCGGCCAATCGGACGCCATCGAGCCGGCTCTGGTCGAGACCGTGGCTGGAAGCCTCCATCGCCGCGTGGGTGACGCCCTCGTCGGCGAGTTCGGCGAGCAGCTTGTGCAGCGATACCGGATCCGGAGTGGTGAGGGAGCCGTAATCGTTGCGGCCCGGCGCCGTGACCCCGGTGGTGCCGATCATCGCCGCCGAAAGCCCGGAATGTGCCCAGATCTGCCGCGTGAAGGAGGCGACGGACGTCTTGCCAGCGGTCCCGGTCACCGCCACCATCGTCGCCGGCTGACGCCCGTAAAAGGCGGCGGCCGCCTTGGCGAGGAAGCGACGCGGATCTGAAAGCAGGAACACCGGCGCACGCGCGTCCGGGTGGGAATCGGCAGCCACGATAGCCGCAGCGCCGCGCGCGATCGCATCGGCGATATAGGCGGCGCCGTTCGCCTTTGTCCCGGCGACAGCCACGAAAAGATCGCCGGGTTTGACCTGCCGGCTGTCGGCCGTGAGGCCGGAGATTTCCGCATTCGCGGAATCACCGTTCAATTGCGCCGAGAGTTCCGGGAAATCTGCTCCCGCCAGGTCCTTGATCTTCATGAACTGCATGTCTCACTTCGATACCGATCCGCTATGACGAATCGCCCGCATTCTCATTTCACGGTCAATAAGACACAAGCAAGGCAGAACCGTCTTCTCCGAATTTCGGTTCGACGCCGAGGAGCGGCGCCGAGCGGCTGATGATGTCGCGCACCATAGGCGCCGCGTTGGAGCCGGCGGTGCGCCCGCCACCTTCGCCGGTCTTCGGCGCGTCGATGAAGGTCAGCACAATATATTTCGGATCGTCGATCGGAAAGGCCGCCAGAAAGGCGTTGAAGTTCAGGTCGTTCGAATAACGGCCATTGACCACCTTGTCGGCCGTGCCGGTCTTGCCGCCGACGTTGAAGCCCGGCACGAGCGCTCGCTTGCCAGAACCGGCAATGCCGTTCCAGCGAAGCAGGAACCGCATGTCTTCGCTGGTGCTTTTCTTGACGACCGCGGTCGCAAGCTCGTTCGCCTGCTCTTCCGTGCGCGGCAGGAAGGTCGGCGGTATCAGCTTGCCGCCGTTCACGAGTGCTGCACCGGCGACCGCAGTCTGCAGCGGCGTGGTCGAGACGCCGTGGCCGAAGGAGATGGTGATCGAGTTGATCTTCTTCCATTCGCGCGGCTGGGACGGCGATTTGACCTCGGGCAGTTCCGTCGGCAGCTTGGAAAGCAGGCCGAGGCGGGTGAGGAATTCCTTGTGCCCGGGTATGCCGACGAGGTCGGCGATCTTCGCCGTGCCGATGTTCGACGAATACTGGAAGATTTCCGGAACGGTCAGAACCCGCCGCTTGCCGTGGAAGTCCTTGATGGTGAAGCCGCCGATGCGGATCGGCGCCGTCGCGTCGAAGCTGTCGTTGAGCGTCACCTTGCCGGAATCGAGGCCCATGGCGATGGTGAAGGTCTTGAAGGTGGAGCCCATCTCGAACGTGCCGTTCGACATGCGGTTCATCCAGCCCTCTTCGGCGCCTTCGGCCGGCTTGTTGGGGTCGTAGTCCGGCACCGACGCCATCGCCAGCACCTCGCCGGTATGGACGTCCATGACGACGGCGCCGGCGGCGATCGCCTCATAGTTCTTCATGCCGGAAGCGATGACGTCGCGTACGATGTTCTGGACGCGCACGTCGATCGACAGCTTGACCGGCTCGAGCTTCGCATCGCTGGTCATGCCGATCGCCGCGAGGTCGGCAAGCCCCTGGCTGTCGATGTAGCGCTCCATGCCGGCGACGCCGCGGTTGTCGATATTCACGTGGCCAAGGATATGGGCGGCTGTCGGCCCGCCGGGATAGAAGCGGCGTTTCTCGGGGCGGAAGCCGATTCCCGGAATGCCGAGCGCCAGGATTTCGCTCTGCTGCTTCGGCGTCAATTGCCGGCGCAGCCACTGGAAACGCGAGTTCGACTTGAGCTTGTTGTAGATCTCCCGGGCGTTGAGGTCGGGCAGAACCGTGGCCAGACGCTCAACCGCCTCGTCCGCATCGACGATCTTGTGCGGCTCGGCATAGAGCGAGACGGTGCGGATGTCGGTCGCGAGGATCTCGCCGTTGCGGTCGAGAATGTCGGGGCGCGACGCCATGAGGTTGTCGGCGCGACCGATCGAGGAAACCGTCTCCGGCTGCGCCATGCCGTATTGCACTAGCCGGCCTCCGATCACCGCATAGGCGATGCCGAAGCTTGCGATGACGATCGCAACGCGGCTCTTCGCCTGACTGGCGCTCTTCTTGCGCGTCCCTTGAAACGTGACGTTGACGCTCGCCTCCGCAGGGCGGTTGTTGCCGCCGGCAGAGAAATGCGCCTTGCTCTTCAGCACCATGATACGGGAGAGAAACGACATCAGCGCGCCACCGACCCTGTTGCGATGTTATCGGCATTGATGACGGCGGCGATGCCGTCGTCCGTCTTGACTTTGCCCTTCTTATCCTTGCCTTCCTCCGGCGGCGGCACATCCGCCTTCAGCATCGGCAGTTCCTCGGGCCTAGCGAGTTGCGTCGAGGGCGTCGGCACGAGTTGCAGGTCGGCCGCGAAGGCGCCGACGAGCCGCTCCAGCCGGTTCGGCTGGGTGAGGAGCGCCCAGTCGGCTTTGAGCAGGTCGATCGTGTCCTCCTCGAGCTTGATCGCGGCGTCGAGCCTGCGGACCTCCTCGAGCTTGTTCTCGGCCTGGTGCTTGATCGTGTAGGTGACCGTGGCGGCCCCCGTCATGATGACAATCAGCACGATATCCAGCGTTCTGAGCATCGTTTCTTAGCCCCCTAGTCTGGCAAGGCTCGCCAGCTCCGGCAGGTTGAAAATGGACAGATCGTTTCCCGGCGACGGAGCCTCTGTACGGATACCGGCCCTGAGTTTCGCCGACCGGGCGCGCGGATTGCGGGACGCTTCTTCCTCGCTCGCCGCAATCATAGGCTTGCCGACTGGCGTGAAGGTTGCGTCCCGTGCCGCGACCAGCGGAAGGTGACGCGAGCCGCCGGCCTTGCCCGAGCGGTCCTGGAAAAAGGTCTTGACGACCCTGTCTTCGAGAGAATGAAAGGTGACGACGACGAGCCGCCCCCCGGGCTTCAGCACCCGCTCCGCAGCAAAGAGCGCATTGGCGAGTTCGCCGAGTTCGTCGTTGACGAAAATCCGCAGCGCCTGGAAGACGCGCGTTGCCGGATGGATCTTGTCCTTGGCCTTTCGGGGCGTGACGATCTCGATGAGGCCGGCAAGGTCGCGGGTGGTCTCGAAAGGCTGCTCGGCACGGCGTTTCTCGATCGCACGCGCGATTCGGCCCGCCTGCTTCTCCTCGCCCAGGAAGCCGAAGATGCGGATCAGATCGGAGACCTTGGCCCGATTGACCACATCGGCAGCCGTCACGCCGCTTGCCGACATGCGCATGTCGAGCGGCCCCTGCTTCTGGAAGGAGAAGCCGCGCTCCGCCTCATCGATCTGCATGGACGAAACGCCGATGTCGAGCACGACGCCGTCGAGCCCGCCGTCCGGCGTATGGTCCGCCAACTCGGAAAAACGGGAATTGATGAGCTTGAGTCTTCCGCGGGCAGCGACGACCATCGGCTGCCCTGCAGCGATTGCCGTCGGGTCCCGGTCGAGAGCGATCACTTCGGCACCGGCATCGAGGATCGCAGACGTGTAGCCGCCGGCACCGAAGGTGCCATCGAGAACGACCTTGCCGGGCGCCGGATCGAGAGCCGCAACGACCTCGGCGAGCATGACGGGAATGTGACGAACCGGTCCGCCGTCGGCTTCAGAAGCTCTGCCGCCTTGATCCGTCACCATTCCGCCTCTCCCCTCTATTCCGGACGCAGCCCCCGTTGCTTGCGCCCTTCCCGGGCCTCCGCCTGCGCCCTCGCAAACGCCTGCGGCTCCCAGAGCTGAAAATGATCGCCACGCCCCACGAAAGTCACGTCGGTCGAAATGCCGGTGAAGTCGCGGATGAAATCCGTCACCATCAACCGACCCTCCGGGTCGAGCTTCACGAAGACGCCGCCCCCATGAACGAGGAGCGACATCTGGTTGGCCGCATCCGAGAACGGATCCTCGGAGGCCATCTGCCTCTCGAACCGGTCCAGAAGCTCCGGCCCGCCGACGCTGATCGCCGGAAAGACGAAGTCCTGGAAGCAGTATAACTCCCTCGCGCCCGCCTCCGTAAGCACGGCGCGAAACGACGAAGGCACGGAAACCCGCCCCTTCGCATCGATCCGGTTCGTAGCATGTGACAAGAAGCGGTTCATGACGCGAAACGGCCGCCCCCGACTGACGGACCCTGGTCATCGGCCCGAAAGAACACTCGCCTGCGCGCACAAAAGACCCCCGCCGGACACGAGCATGTCCGCCTGAACCTCCCGAGGAAGGCACCCTGGAATTTCGAGATGATGGGCCACGACGCGGCCCTTGCGCAGTACCATTATGGGATAACATGGGACCATATGGGCGTCAATGGGAGAAGCCTGGAAACAGCCTCGCGGATGATCAAATATTGATAGGTTGTTAAGTTTAACGAAGGGTTACGATCGCACCCCTAACGGCTTTGGAATCGCGCAAATAGGCACCTTTCCAGCCACGTTGAGGGCGTGGCTCTTCCGCCGGAATCATCCGCCAATTTGATTCAGAGAAGAATCGCCAGTTGGCCTGTAAGCCGGGTTCTGTATGGCTCCACCTCCGAAGAGGCGAAACGTGGCAGCCATTCATCTGGGACTGCGCTTGCGCACAGCCTCGTGCAACCCACCCGGATGACGGGCCTGGAAACCGGCTGGGCGCTCGCGCGCCCGTGTCATCCCTATTCGGTCTTGCTCCCGGTGGGGTTTACCGTGCCGTCCATGTCGCCATGTCCGCGGTGGGCTCTTACCCCACCCTTTCACCCTTACTCCGCAGGCGGAGCGGTTTGCTTTCTGTGGCACTTTCCCTGGGGTCGCCCCCGCCGGACGTTATCCGGCACCGTGTTTCCGTGGAGCCCGGACTTTCCTCACCCCGCGGCCTTTCGGCACCTGCGAGGCGCGGCTGCCCGGCCAACTGGCAGAGGCTCATTAACCGACCGGAGCGAGAAGCGCTACAAAAAATCGGCGCCCTCACCTCGACATGCTCATCCGCCTATCGATAAGCGACGGCAAAATCGGTCTCGTACTCACCGGCATCAAGGCGGCCGTTCAGCGCCAGCACCGTCCCGAGCCGCCCGATCTCGTCGGAACTCTTCGCCGCCTGGCCGTTGCCGCCGGTGAGAACGGCGATCCGGTCGCCGGCAAAGCCGATATAAGGATAGCCGTGCCGCGTGAACGTGGTGACGCATGGCGAAAAATGCGTCGATTTCGGCTCGAAGCCCGGCATCACACCGGCAAGCAAGCCACGCATATGCGCTGCCGCCTCGGCGCTCGCGCTGCCGCGAAACCATTCGCGAACCGAAGCCTCGTGGGCAAGGACCCTATCGATCGGGTCACCGCCGATCTTGATGTAGTGTTTGCCGTCGGCGTAGGCAACCGGCGGCAACAGATAATAGCTTTGGTGCTGGTCGGAGGCCGCAGAGATCAGCGACGGCATGCCGCCGAATCGGGCGAGATCGTAGGCGCCGACCTCGGAAAAAAGCACGGTACGGGCCTTCACCGTCAAGTCGAGTGGCCTCGGCAGCAGCGCTTCGGAGAGCGAAAAACCGCCGGCAGCGACGAGGACTCGCCCGCCGCGAAGCCTGTGTCCGTCGATGGTCGAAACCTCGACCGAACCGGTCCCCGCGTCGACGGCAACGACTTCGGAGCGGATCACCCGCGCACCCAGTCTCTCTGCCGCAACCGTCTGCGCACGAACCAAGGCGCGAGGATTGATATAGCCGGCGCCGCGCGCCTCATGAATGCCGGCATAGTGCCGTGGGAAGTCGAACCATGGAAAGCGCTCGGCGAGCTGCTCGCCGACGATCAAGGGTGCTTCGACACCGAGTCCGTCCCGTGCAAGCGCAACTCTCTCGATATAGTCGAAATCGCCGCCCGGCGCCGGTGCGGCAATCAGGCAGCCGACCTCGTGGTAGAATTCAATCCCGCTTGTCTCGGCGATTTGCCGGTAGCGCTCGATCGAGCGGCGGGCGAGACGCGCCCAAACGGGATCGTTGTCGATCGTGCGGGTGATTCGGGCATTGTCGTAGTGGCTGGCGAAAACGCCCCGGTGGTTCACCCGGTCTTCCGGCTCGTCCGGCCCGACAAGTGCGACACGGGCCCCTGCCAGGCTCAGGTGGCGCGCCGCCGCGGCCCCCATCATGCCCTTGCCGACGACAACGAAATCAAAGCTTTCCGACATGAATATCCCTCGACGCTTCGCTGCGGGAATAGCATGCCACCCGGGCAATGGCACCGAGCTCTCTCTAAGAATTATTTCGCCGGAACGCGATACCTATCCGGCTGCCCCCTGGATCAGCGAATGGTCCAAGGATCGATCGTCAACCGCTGCTCGCGGAGTGGCGGCTCGTGCCTCGCGTCAATTCAGGATGCTCTTGACCTTGCCGCAATAGCGCTTGGACACCGGGTTCATGCGCTTGGCGCCATGGCCGGCATTGTATTTGAGGATGGTTCCGCAGGTCGTCCCATCCGAAAGCTCCTGGGCCTTCGCCAGATACAGCATGCCGAACTTGATATTGGTGGCCGGATCGTAGAGGCCCTTGGTCGAACCGGAATAGCCCATCATGCGCGCCGTGGCCGGCTTGATCTGCATGAGACCAACTTCACCCGCGCTGCCCCGCGCACTCGCATCGAAATTGCTTTCGACCTGGACGATCGCATGGGCGAGATCGACGGGAACGCCATACTGCTTGGCGTAGCTCTGGATGAGGATCGTGTATTGCGATCCGCGCGTCAGGTCGAATTGGGGAGCCGGATAGCCTGTGGTTCTCGTCACCGAGGGGATTGCGGAAGTCTTGATGGTCTTGTCGACACCCCCTGCATACGACGTACCCATCCCGGCAACGAACATGCCAAAGCATGCCGCCGCCGCAGCAACAAACGCTATTCTCATGTAGTTTGAAGTCTCCGGTCTGGGGAACTGGCCGGACGGCGCACCCCACCGTCACGACCGATTTCCTGATCGTTTTCCTTGACAGGAGCACGGGACTTAAACGCCGCATCTCCTGCGTTGATGGACCGGAAATGAAGGGCCTAACATGGTAAACATGTGGCAAACGCGAAAAAATCGCGCAGCAAAGCATCGAGGCCGCTAAATCAGCGCGCTCGAAAATCGCCGCCTAGGCACCGAAATTCGGTAGTTCCGAGAGCAACCGGTGAAGCGTATCAATGGTGGAAATGTCGGCGATGCCGTCTACCCGCGATTGGCGAAAATGCCGCTGGAAAGCGGCCACCACGCCTTCCGTCCGTTCGCAGAAATCTCCAGTAACTTCAATGTTGTAGCCGTAGAGGGACAGCATCGACTGGAGGGCTTCGACCGGCTGTCCGCGGTCGCCGCGCTGAAAAAAGCGCCCGCCCCCAACAGGCGCCGGTTCAACCCAGTGACCAACCCCGCGGCGAAATAGCCCAATCCAGGGAAAATTTTCTCCCGGATCGACCTTGCGAATCGGGGCCACGTCGCTATGTGCGAGCACCCTTTCGGGTGCGATTTGCCAGCGTTCGCCACAGTCCCGACATAATTCGGCGACCGCGTCGATCTGCGCTTCAGGGAAGTCCGGCAGTCCCGCCGGATGGCCTGCATTGGCGATCTCGACGCCGATCGAGCAGGAATTGATGTCCGTCTCGCCTTTCCAGAAGCTCTTGCCGGCATGCCAGGCGCGGCGCTCCTCCGGCACGAGCTGATCGATGCGGCCGTCCTCGTGAACGAAATAGTGGCTGGAAACCTGACTTTCCTCGCGACAGAGCCAGTCGAGCGCCGAGAGCGCCGTTTCCATGCCGGTATAGTGCAGCACGATCATGTCCGGCCGGCGCCCGCCGGCCCGTTCGCCATGATTAGGTGACGATACGAAGCGGGCCCCCGGAAAGTCGCAGGTGCTGGCGGTCATGCGGCGCGGCGTTCTCTCTCGATCGCCTCGTAGGCTGCGTTCAACGCGGCCATGCGGTCATTGGCTATCGCATGAAATTCCTCCGGCACGCCGCGCGCCACCAGCATGTCCGGGTGATTCTCGGAGACGAGCACCCGATAGCGCCGGCGGATGTCGGAGAAATCGTCCTTCGGCGAAACACCGAGAACCTGATACGGATCGCGGTCGTCGCCATGGACATGGCGCGCCATGATGCGTTCGAACTGCGCCTCGTCCATGTTGAAGATTTCCGCAACCCGCATCAGATAGGCGAGTTCCTTGTCGTGCACAGCGCCGTCCGACTTCGCGATATGGAAGAGCCCGTCGACGATGTCCTCGAGAATTGGGCAGTTGCGCTCGCAGGACGAGCAGAGCGACGCCATCTTCTCCGCATAGGCCTCATAGCCCGCCACATCCTGGCGTGCGAGGTTGTAGAGCCGAGCGACGTTCTTCGCCTGGTCCGCAGGAAACTTGAAGATATCCCGAAAAGCCGCGACTTCGGCTTCGTTGACGATGCCGTCAGCCTTCGCCATCTTCGCAGACAAGGCGATCATCGCCACCGAGAAAGCCACTTTGCGGCGTGTCTCCGGATCCCCTTCGAAAAGTGTACGGACCGCCTCGACCACACCGGCGAGCGCATTGCCGGTGGCCGTTACGATCTTCAGCAGGCTGTCCCAGAATGACATAAGCGCGATTTTTCCCCTATCCACGACCGAGCATGGCCCGATGTGGTGGCATATTGCAAGCGGCCGTCTGTGCCAAACGTCACCGATGACGGAATTGTGATGGCCCCTCAATAAATCAGCTCGCCGTGAATCTCAAGTGAATTGCACTGATCCTGCGTTTTGCCGCGCTGATGCCGCCCTTTTCAGACATCCACAGTCCTGTCATTTTATTTCCATCGGAATTGCGTTAGACCACCTTCCCGGTCTTTGACCTGCGCAATAGTGACAGGGCGGTCGATCTTTCGAACGATCGCCTGATGCCGAATCCGAGGAGGAAACATGGCCAAGAAGAAAGTCGCAATGCTGACGGCGGGCGGGCTCGCACCCTGTCTTTCATCCGCTGTCGGCGGGCTCATCGAACGCTATACGGATATCGCCCCCGACTACGAACTCGTGGCCTACCGTTCGGGCTATCAGGGCCTGCTTCTCGCCGACCGCATCGAGATCACCAAGGAAATGCGCGAGCGGGCGCATATTCTTCACCGCCACGGCGGATCGCCGATCGGCAACAGCCGCGTGAAGCTCACCAATACGGCCGATTGCGTCAAGCGCGGCCTAGTGAAGGAAGGCGAAAACCCGCTTCGCGTCGCGGCCGAAAGATTGGCTGCCGATGGCATCAGCATCCTGCACACGATCGGCGGCGACGACACCAACACGACCGCTGCCGACCTGGCCGCGTATCTCGGCGCCAACGGCTATGACCTGACCGTCGTCGGCCTGCCGAAGACCGTCGACAACGATGTGGTGCCGATCCGCCAGACCCTCGGCGCCTGGACGGCCGCCGAATACGGCGCACGCTTCTTCGACAATGTCAGCAACGAGCAGAGCGCTGCGCCGCGCACGCTCGTGGTCCACGAGGTAATGGGCCGCCACTGCGGCTGGCTGACGGCAGCGACAGCGCGCGCTTACATTCAGCTGGCCGCCGGCAAGGACTATGTCGACGGCTTCATGATGAACGAGCAACTGAAGAACATCGACGGCCTCTATTTGCCCGAGGTGAAGTTCGACCTCGAAGCCGAAGCCGAACGCCTGCGCCAGACCATGGACCGGAACGGCTATGTTACCCTGTTCGTCAGCGAAGGTGCCTGCCTCGACGCAATCGTCGCCGAGCGCGAAGCCGCCGGCGAAACGATCAAGCGCGATGCCTTCGGCCATGTGAAGATCGACACGATCAATGTCGGCAACTGGTTCTCGAAACAGTTCGCCGCCCTGCTCGGCGCCGAGCGCTCGATGGTCCAGAAGTCCGGCTATTACGCCCGCTCCGCACCGGCGAACGGCGACGACCTGCGGCTAATCCAGAGCATGGTCGACCTTGCGGTGGAGAGCGCACTCAACAAGGTCTCCGGCGTCACCGGCCACGATGAGGACCAGGGCGGCAGGCTGCGCACCATCGAGTTCCCCCGCATCAAGGGCGGCAAGCATTTCGATACGTCCGCCAAGTGGTTCGGCGACGTCATGGATGCGATCGGCCAGAAGTGGCAGGCAGCGGACTGATCTGAGCTTCTTTCGCACGCTCAATAGCAGTTGACGGCCCCGCGTTTGAATGGCTCCCTCCGATTTCTCGGCTGGACGCCGTTCAAACGCGGAGCTCTTTCATGTCTTTCGAACACTGGTTTGCCTTCGTCGCCGCCTCGGCCGTGTTGCTCGCCATTCCCGGCCCGACTATCCTGCTCGTGATCTCCTATGCGATCAGTCGCGGGCGCAAGGCAGCAGGCGCAACCGTCGCAGGCGTGGCGCTTGGCGATTTCACGGCGATGACCGCCTCCATGCTTGGACTGGGCGCGTTGCTCGCCGCCTCGGCGACGATTTTCACGATCCTCAAATGGATCGGCGCCGCCTATCTCGTCTGGCTCGGAATCAAGCTCTGGAAGACCCCTCTGGGTGTCAGCGGCGCGAATGACGGTGAAGCGCCCGCAACGCAACGGCCGCTGCGGGTATTCCTCCACGCCTATGCCGTGACCGCGCTCAACCCGAAAAGCATCATCTTCTTTGTCGCCTTCCTGCCGCAGTTCCTTGACCTCTCGCGGCCACTTCTTGCGCAGATGGCGATCTTCGAAGCGACATTCCTCGCCCTCGCCGCCGCCAACGCGCTGCTCTATGGGTTTTTTGCCTCCGCCGCGGGAGGCGCGATTCGCAAGCCCAGCGTCCGGCGGGTCGTGAACCGCGCCGGCGGCTCTTTGCTCATCGGCGCCGGGCTACTTTCGCTCAGCCTGAAGCGTGCAACGGCGTGACATTCGCCCCGCGCTTGCCGCAACCGGCGGCATAGGTTAAGGAAGATTCAAGCGCAGCGGTTGGCAGCTGCTGATTTGCAGGGGCTACGGGGCCCAGAAGCACGAAAGTGACCGCATGGCGAAGATCCGTATTTCCCTTCCGAAACAGGCATTTACCGCCATCGCGCTAACATCGGCAATTGCTTCGGGTTGCTCCACGGTCGAGCACACCTCTCTCGAAGAACTGACGGCCGTGCAAACGGTTACCCCCATTGCGAAGCCCGGAACGGAAATGACGGCTTACGCTCTGCCGGCGCCAATCGGCGTGGCGTCGAGCACCTCCGCCGCGCTGAACACGCAGACGGCCTCGGCACCGGCGGACGTGGCACCAGCTCCGCAAGGCTCGATCGCTGCCGCCTCCGCCGCTCAGCCCAGCATGACGCCGGCGACGGATGCGACGCTCGCCTTCGCGGCTCCCCAGGCGGTTGCGATGCCCACCGCCAAGCCGGGCCAGGCCTTCGACGCGGCGATGGCAACGCCCGCATCGGCCACTCTCCCGGCTGCCGCGGCTACGCCGGCCGTTGAAAAAAGCGCCCAGGCGCCCGCGACGTCCTCTCTCACGATTGCCGCCTCATGGGAGTCGGATTTCGACACCGGGGAGCCGGTCGGCCTTGAAACCCTGGTGGCCAAGCGCATGATCGTTCCGACGGAGCGGCCCAAGACCGGCGTCATCGGCTCGGCGGTCGGCGCGGTTGCGAGCGTCATCCCCGATTCGTTGAAGCTGACGAAAGCCCCGACCAGTTCCAAGCCGGAACTCGACCGACTGATCAAGCATTACGCCGAGCTCAACGGCCTTCCCCTGGAACTCGTGCATCGGGTCGTCAAGCGCGAGAGCAACTACAATCCGCACGCCTACAGCAGGGGCAATTACGGCCTGATGCAGATCCGGTACAATACCGCGCGGGGCCTCGGCTATGAAGGCCCGCCCGAGGGCCTCTTCGACGCGGAAACCAACCTCAAATATGCGACCAAGTATCTGCGTGGTGCCTGGATGGTCGCCGACAACCAGCACGACGGCGCGGTGAAGCTCTATGCCAGCGGCTATTATTACCACGCCAAGCGCAAGGGCATGCTCGACATGCTGGACATGCAGTAACGGGCCGCTTCCGTCCCTCCCAGCCTATGACATTGCTGATCGGCGCCGCGCTCAATCGAGCGCAGCAATCACCGCGGTTTGCAGCTTCCGTACATCATAACCGCCGCCTCCGGGGGTGAGACCAAGCCGAACGACAGCGAGTCGGAGCGACGGAACGAGCATGATCGATTGCCCGTCATGCCCGAGCATCCAGAACGTGTCGGGCGGGAAATTACCCGTTCCGGCGCGCGTGCCGTTCTCGATAAGCCAGATCTGGCCGGCGCCGTAGTCGCCACCGGATGCGGCAGTCGGGATTCGCATGAACTTCACAAATCCCTCGGGCAGCAGGGCTCTGCCCTGCCAACGGCCATCATCCAGCAGAAATTGGGCAAACCGCGCCCAATCCTGCGCCGTGGCGTACATGTATGAGGAGCCGACGAAAGTGCCCTGCGCATCCGTCTCCATGACGGCGCTGGTCATCCCAAGCGGCTCGAACAGCACCCGGCGGGGATAGGCGAGCGCCTGAGCGGGGCTGTCGAAAGTCTGCATCCACAGGCGCGACAGGACGTTCGTCGTTCCGGTCGAATAGTTGAACCGGGCACCCGGTGCCGCTTCGAGCGGCTTCGAAGCGGCGAACCCGGCCATGTCGCTTTCGAGAAAGAGCATCCGCGTGACATCGGTGACGTCGCCGTAATCCTCGTTGAAGGCAAGCCCGCTCTGCATCGCCAGGAGATCGGCAAGCTTGATCCGCGCTCGTTCATCCCCGCTCCATTCCGGCAGAAGGTTGGCCTTCTCCAGATCCATGCGCCCTTCGGCGATACGCATGCCGACCAGTGCCGCGGTGACCGATTTCGTCATCGACCAGCCAAGCAGACGCGTCTCGCGGTCGAAACCCTGGCCATACGCTTCGCCGACGAGATGCCCATCCTTGACGACAAGGACGGCCCGCATGCCTGAACCGGCCAATTCGGGATCTTCTGCCAATTTCTGGAATGCCGGGTCGATCTCCGCCTTGTTGCCGACGGGCCAGGCAAGGTCCGGGCTCTTTGCAGCCGCGGCAGCCCCAGTGGCGTTATCGAGCGCCGGCGCGGCCAGCGCCTGCATGGTCCCCTCCCCGGTTACCGTGCAGCCAAGTCCCGGGCGATAGACAGCCCGTGCCGGGGCCGCGAAGCCGAAGATCCTTGCCGTCACCGCATGCTGATCGCGGTCGACCGACACGCTGACGAACTTGAGCAACGGATGACCGGGCGCCTGCACGTCTTCGGCGAGCACCGCCTGCGGGTCTCGTCCCGCCAGGAAGACGTTGGAACAGACGATTTTGGCGGCATAGCCGTCCCCGACCTTGAGCAGTTCCGGTGGAAAGAGGGCCAACCAGCCGGCGGCCGCCGCGGCTATCGCAATTAACAAGGCACCGGATTTCCGCAATAAACCCTTCATAGCCGCCTCCTGGGCCACAGGAGATCAGGTTTTCAGGGAAAGGAAAAGTGGATTTACCATGATGGGGAACTCTGTTGAAGAACGCCCGTTCCGGCCGCCTTTCGCTCTTAGAGGTCTCGGCGGAGTGCCGCCGGCCTGTGGGAACCCCGTCATCAAAGTGTAGTCGAGTCGCTCTAGAAGCGCCTCAGTTTCAACTGGATGGCAGGCAAATGACAGAACTCGCCCACGATGCCGGCTTTGGCGGAAGGAACGCCAAGCTGAAGAGCGCGCTTCTCCAGCACCGGGCCCTTTCCCTCGCCGGACTGTCGGAGCGCGTGTTCGGGCTGCTCTTCTCCGGCCTCGTCTACCCCCAGATCTGGGAAGATCCGATTGTCGACATGGAAGCAATGCAGATCGAGCCCGGCCACCATATCGTGACTATCGGCTCCGGCGGCTGCAACATGCTGACCTATCTGTCCGCCGGCCCGGCGCACATCGACGTGGTCGACCTCAATCCCCACCATATCGCCTTGAACCGGCTGAAGCTTGCCGCCCTCCGTCACCTGCCGAGTCACAAGGATGTCGTACGGTTCCTGGGCAGTGCCGGCACGCGTTCGAACATCCAGGCCTTCGATCTCTTCATAGCGCCCAAGCTCGATCAAGCCACTCGCACCTACTGGAACGGCCGCGACATGGCGGGTCGCCGCCGCATCGGCGTCTTCGGCCGCAATATCTATCGCACCGGCCTTCTCGGCCGCTTCATCGCCGTCAGCCACCTTCTGGCGCGGCTCCACGGCGTCAATCCCGCGGATTTCGTCGAGGCACGCTCCATGCGCGAGCAGCGGCAATTCTTCGACGACAAGCTCGCACCGCTCTTCGACCGGCCGATCATCCGCTGGATCACCGGCCGCAAGAGTTCGCTTTTCGGCCTCGGCATCCCGCCGCAGCAGTTCGACGAACTCGCCAGCCTCAGCCAGGAGAAATCGCTGGCCCAAGTGCTGCGCCATCGTCTCGAAAAGCTGACGTGCCACTTTCCGCTGCGCGAGAACTACTTCGCCTGGCAGGCTTTCGGCCGGCGCTATCCGCTCCCGCACGAGGGCGAGTTGCCGCCCTATCTGCAGACATCCAATTACGAAACTATCCGCAACCACACGGACCGGGTCACGGTCCATCACGAGAGCTTCACCGATTTGCTCGGCCGCAAGCCGGCCTCTTCCGTCGATCGCTATGTGCTCCTCGATGCGCAGGACTGGATGGCCGACCGGCAGCTGAACGACCTCTGGAGCGAAATCACCCGCACCGCCGCGCCGGGCGCCGTGGTGATCTTCCGCACCGCTGCAGAAGCGAGCATCCTGCCGGGACGTCTCTCCGAAGCCCTGCTCGACCAGTGGCACTACGATGCGGAGACTTCGTCGAAGCTCGGTGCCGAGGACCGTTCGGCCATCTATGGTGGCTTCCACATTTACCGGAAGAGAGCATGAGCGGCCCGCCGTCCGTTGGCAACAGCCATGCCCGGCTCATGGACCGGATGTACCGCTACCAGCGCTACATCTATGATTTTACCAGGAAATATTACCTCTTCGGCCGCGACACGCTGATCCGCGAACTGGACGCGCCGCCGGGCGGTTCGGTGCTCGAGATCGGCTGCGGCACCGGGCGTAACCTGGCGATGATCGGCGATCTCTATCCAACGGCACGCCTTTTCGGTCTCGACATCTCCGCCGAGATGCTCGCAACCGCCAAGGCGAAGCTTCGGCGCCACGGACGGCCGGATGCAAACCTGCGCATAGCCGACGCGACGAACTTCACTGCCGCCTCTTTCGGTGAGGCGGGCTTTGACCGAATCGTCATCTCCTATGCGCTGTCGATGATTCCCGACTGGCAGAAGGCGGTCGACGCGGCGATCGACGCCCTCCATCCGGGCGGCTCGCTGCATGTCGCCGATTTCGGCCAGCAGGAGGGATGGCCGGGCGGCTTCCGCCGCCTCCTCCAGGGCTGGCTGAAGCGCTTTCACGTCACGCCACGCGAATCGCTGTTCGACGTCATGCGCGCCAGGGCCGAGCGGGACGGCGCCGCACTGGAGCTCAGGACGATCGGCAGAGGCTATGCATGGATCGCTGTCTACCGCCGTCCGGCGGACGTGCAGGCTCCGTGATCGGCCAGCGCGACAGCAATACAATTGCCGCTTGAGCTAACTCAAATTTTACGATGTTATGGTGAAAAGGAGGTCAAGCCTCCCTGGGGACATCACCATCATGGAAACCATCGCGTGAGGCAGGATCGTCGTTCGTCTGCAAACGGAACCCTCATGCGCCGGCTCCTCCTGGCTTTGCTGCCCATCGCCACCATTCTCTCCGCCTGCACGTCCACCGACTACGACCTCGTGCGCACGGCCTCCATACCGCCGCGCTTCCAGGACACCGATCCGCAGGATTTCGGCGATCGCACACCGCACCATCACAGCGTCCACGGCATCGACGTTTCCAAATGGAACGGCGACATCGACTGGATGAGGGTCAAGAACTCCGGCGTTTCCTTCGCCTTCATCAAGGCAACCGAGGGCAAGGACCGCGTCGATTCGCGCTTCCACGAATATTGGCCGCGCGCGCGCGCCGCCGGGCTCGCCTATGCCCCCTACCATTTCTACTATTTCTGCTCGAGCGCGGACGCGCAGGCCGACTGGTTCATCGCCAATGTACCGAGGAGCGCTGTCCATCTGCCGCCGGTTCTCGATGTCGAGTGGAACGGCGAATCGAAGACCTGCCGCTACCGCCCGTCGCCGGACACCGTGCGCTCCGAGATGAAGCGGTTCATGGACCGCTTGGAAGCGCATTACGGCAAGCGGCCGATCATCTACACCTCCGTCGATTTCCACCGCGACAATCTCGTCGGCGCCTTCAACGACTATCACTTCTGGGTGCGTTCCGTCGCCAAGCACCCCAAGGACATTTACGTCGACCGACGCTGGGCCTTCTGGCAATACACCAGCACCGGAGTCATTCCGGGCATCGAAGGCCATACCGACATCAACGCCTTCGCGGGCTCCGCCAAGAATTGGAAGAAATGGGTGGCGGCGGTTTCGCAATAGGCGAGAATGCCGCCCGCACCGACGCCTGGCGGACCGATTTCTTCATTCGGTCATAATGCTCTGAGAAAGCACCGGCATATTGATCTGCGCAATTTCGCAAGCCCGACGGCCGCGCCAGGCCACGCGGCCCTCGAAAGGAATTATGATGATTGGCAATGCTCGCAACGCGTTCCTCACCCTTGGCCTGCTCGCCCTCTCCAGCACCTCGGCGCTGGCTCAGACGCAGCCCCAACCGCAGACCCCCGTTGCCTGCGGCGGCGATCTCGCTGCCTTTCTGGAGGGCGTCAAGGCCGAGGCGATCGGCAAGGGCATCCCCGCCGATGTCGCGGACCGGGCGCTCGCCGGGGCGGCCATCGACCAGAAGGTATTGAGTCGCGACCGCGCCCAGGGCGTGTTCAAGCAGACCTTCACCGAGTTTTCCAAGCGCACCGTCAGCAAGGCGCGGCTCGACATCGGCGCCCAGAAGATGAAGGAATATGCCGACGTCTTCGCCCGCGCGGAGAGTGAGTTCGGCGTGCCGGCGCCGGTGATCACGGCGTTCTGGGCGATGGAAACCGATTTCGGCGCCGTTCAGGGCGATTTCAACACACGCAATGCGCTGGTGACGCTGGCGCATGACTGCCGCCGGCCGGAAATGTTCCGGCCGCAGCTCCTTGCCGCCATCGAAATGGTCCAGCACGGCGATCTCGACCCGGCGGTGACCACGGGCGCCTGGGCCGGCGAGATCGGTCAGGTGCAGATGCTGCCGGAGGACATCATCGCCTATGGCATCGATGGCGACGGCGATGGGCACGTAAATCTGAAGAAGAGCGCGCCGGATTCAATTCTGACCGCGGCGAAGTTTATCCAGAGCCTCGGCTTCACCGCGGGACAGCCCTGGATCCAGGAAGTCAGCGTGCCGGATGAACTGCCCTGGGAAAAGACGGGCCTGCAGGCGGGCATGACGGCGGGCGACTGGTTCGCTCTTGGCGTCACTCCGCGCGACGGCAATACCTCGCATGGGTCGCTTGAGGCCTCGCTGGTGCTGCCCCAGGGGCGAAAGGGCGTAGCCTTCCTGACCTACCCGAACTTCAAGATCTATCTCGAATGGAACCAGTCGTTCATCTATACGACGTCGGCCGCCTATTTCGCCACCCGCCTCGCCGGCGCCCCGCCCTACCAGGCCGGCAATCCGGAACCGGGCCTCGGCGATGCGGAGATGAAGGCACTGCAGACGAAGCTGCAGGCGCTCGGCCACGACGTCGGCAAGATCGACGGTATTCTCGGCTCGGGCACACGCACGGCCCTGCAGAAGGAGCAGCTGAAACTCGGCCTGCCGGCCGACGGTTGGGCGACGCCGGATCTGCTCCAGGCCCTCTGACGCCAATATCGAAACCCCTGAGCAATTTCGCAAGAAGCGGGTGGCAACGCCCGCTTCTTCGCATTATCGCTTGCGCAATCGAAAATTGCTGGATTGGATACGCCCGGCGAATCCAATCCGGCTTCGATCGCAGCAGGGCCCAAATGCTATCATCCGGCAGAACCGCCACCACCCACATGACCCTGCGGCTTTGGCTGCTGCTGATGCTGCTCGGCCTGATCTGGGGCGGGTCTTTCTTTTTCGCCCGCGTGGCGGTTGCCCATGTCCCGCCCTTCACGCTCGTGCTGCTGCGCCTCAGCCTCGCCGCGATCGCCCTGCACATCTACTTGCGCGGCAATCATGGCCTCTACCCGGCGCTCGTTGGACGCTGGCGGGAATTTCTGGTCATGGGCCTCGTCAACAACGCCATTCCGCATGCTTTCATCTTTCTCGGCCAGACCCATATCGGTGCCGGGCTGGCCGCCATTCTGAACGCGACGACGCCCGTCTGGACGGTGCTCATTGCCAATGTCGCAACGGAAGACGAGCGCTTGACCGCGGCCAAGATCAGCGGCTGTCTGCTCGGGCTCGCCGGCACCGTGGTGCTCATCGGCCCGAGCGCGTTAGCAGGCCTTTTCGGGGACGCGGGGGACGTACCGCTCTGGGCCCTCGTCCTGCCGGTTCTCGCGGCCGTGAGCTATGGCCTGTCCGCCACCTACGGCAAGCGCTTTCGCAATCTGGCGCCGCCGGTGACGGCCGCCGGACAACTGACGGCCTCGACCATCGTCATGCTGCCGGTCGCCGCCTTCGTGGACACCCCATGGATCCTCCCGATGCCGCCGCTCTCCGCCGTGCTGGCGATCCTCGGCCTGGCGCTCGTCTCGACCGCCTATGCCTATATTCTGTTCTTCCGCATCATGGCGGAGGCCGGTGCCACCAACACGTCGCTGGTCACGCTTCTCGTGCCGCCAAGCGCGATTCTTCTCGGCTATCTCTTCCTTGGCGAGACGCTGCAGGTCACCGACCTCGCCGGGATGGCGCTGATCGCGGCGGGCCTCGCCGTCCTCGATGGGCGCATGTTGCGGCCGCGCTCGTCGACCTGAGGGGAATCAAAAACAGCTGCCGGGTACGGCTTTGAGACGCTTCACAGACCGTTACAAGCGTTCACATTAACCTTCCGGCAGCAATTGTGAAAATAATGTGGCATTTGATTCATAAAACCATTCAGACACTTAGGGCTGTGAATATCGGAGCTGGGATACACGGTTTTCGCGCTGCAGCACAAGTTTCGCTTTTATGCGCCGCTTTTTGGCCCTATGTTTTACCCGTCAACGCAGGGAGGATCCTATGGGACTTACACATTCGTTGAATGTCCTCATGATCAGTGCAGCGTTCGCATTCGTGGCGGTTATGCTCTTCGTCTGACGAAAGGCCGCTGAAAGTCCAAACCGAGGGACTTAAATTTCCGGAAACTCCAATTTTCAGCAGAAGAGGTAACGAAGGCCGCTCCGAGAGCACCCGGCCAGAGCTGCGACATCAGAAAAGCCCATGAACGACGAACCGTTCATGGGCTTTCGCTTCTCTTGGAGTCGGATTCAGGCCTACAGCGCCGCGCGTCTTTTCAGACGCGCGAAGGACGCTGTAACACTTTGAATCTACGCATCGTGCTTTCCGAAAATCCATTCCGATTTTCGCGCCGATGCGCTAAGCCGTAGCGACCGCCGGATAGGAGGGTGCGGCGGCGGGCCTGACCGGTCGGCGCCGATAGCCGACCAGTTCACAGACGGCCGCGATGAGCGGCGACCGGTTCATCGTATAAAGGTGGAAGTCGCGTAGACCCCGACGCGCCAAATCGACGATCTGTTCGGCAGCGATATGGCTCGCCTCCTTGAACCGCTCCTCCGGCTGGTCGTCGAGATGAGCAAGCCGCGAGATGATCGCCTCCGGTACCTTCGAGCCGCAAAGTCCGGCGAAACGGATGACCTGCGTCAGATTGTTGATCGGCAGTATGCCCGGGACGACCGGGATCTGCACGCCGGCGCGCCGCACCCGCTCGAGATATCGTTCGAAATCGTCATTGTCGAAGAAGAACTGGGTGATCGCGCGCGTGGCGCCGCTGTCGACCTTGCGCTTCAGCATGTCGATATCGGCCGCGACATCAGCGCTCTCCGGGTGCTTTTCCGGATAGGCGGAGACGGAAATCTCGAAATCGCCGCGGGCACGAAGCGCCTTGACGAGCGACGCCGAGCTTTCATATCCGCCCGGAAAGGGCTCGTAGGCGCTGCCGATACCGCCTTGCGGATCACCCCTCAGCGCTACGAAATGCCGGACGCCACAGGCGACGAACTCGTCGATGACCGCATCGACTTCGGCTTTCGGCGCGCCGACGCAGGTCAGGTGGGCCGCCGTGTTGTTCAGCCCCATCTCCCCAATCATCCGCTTGACCGTGGTCAACGAACGCGCCTTGGTCGAGCCGCCGGCTCCGTAGGTCACCGTCTGAAATGCCGGCGCGAAGACCGAGAGATCCGATATGGTCTGGAAGAGCTGGATTTCCATCTCTTCGTTCTTCGGCGGAAAGTATTCGAAGGAAAGTCTGAGATTGCCGCGCTCCGCGGGATAAAGCGTCCGTGCGTTCATTCTCAAATTCCCCCCGCCTGTAGGCGCTGTCGCGGCATATCGGCCACATCGGCAGCCCGCTCGTCGCGCGCCAGCCAGATCGTGACCGTCAGTTTCCCCTCTTCCCCGCCTTCCGGGGCAAGATCCGTCGTCTTCTCGAGTGTCAGTCCGGCCTTCTGCAGCCAATCGGCCATCGTCTGATGGGCAAAGCCAAGGCGGGCGTGAGCGTGCTCGTTGCGCAGATATTCGAGGCCGTGCGGGGCAAAATCGATGATCACGAGCCGCCCTCCGGGCACGAGCATGCGCGCCGCCTCGGCGATCGCCGCCTCCGGATCTTCGAGGAAGTGGAGCACCTGATGGATCGTCACGAGGTCGAAGGACTGGCCGTCCAGCGGCAGGTTGAAGATGTCGCCGTGGCGGATCGAAGCCTTGGTGATGCCGGCCCGGTCGAGATTGGAACGTGCCACCGCCAGCATGTCACGGCTGGCGTCGACGCCGATACCGCGCCGGTAGAGCCCCTCGAAGAGCTGCAGGATGCGGCCCGTGCCGGTTCCGAGATCGAGCAGGCTGTCGACCGGTTCGTCGCCGACCATCGTCTTCAAGGCTGCCTCGACGTCGCCTTCGCTGACATGCAGGCGCCTCAGCTCGTCCCACTCGGCAGCGTTGCGGCTGAAATAGGCCTGGGCCTTCTCGGCGCGCGCCTTCTTCAGGGTCGCAAGCCGAATGGAATCTCTGGCAAGGATCGCATCGTCCGGTGCCGACGCCGCGAGAAGCTCGCGGACAAGCGCGACCCGCCCGCCCTCCTGCCGTAGACGGAAATAGGCCCAGGCGCCCTCCTGGTAGCGATCGATCAGCG
This sequence comes from Sinorhizobium sp. FG01, assembly GCF_002531875.1. Lineage (NCBI taxonomy): Bacteria > Pseudomonadati > Pseudomonadota > Alphaproteobacteria > Hyphomicrobiales > Rhizobiaceae > Sinorhizobium > Sinorhizobium sp. FG01. The sequence continues at coordinate 423,278 of NZ_NWTB01000004.1, read as the reverse complement.
CCACTTCCGCAAGCAGTTTCAGGTGCCGGGAAATGCGAGGCTGCGACTGGCCGAGAATTTCGGTAAGATCGGTCACGGTCAGGTCGCCGGCCGCAAGCAGCGCCAGAAGACGCATGCGCGTCGGCTCGCCCGCCGCCTTCAGGACGTCGACCAAGGCATCCAAGCCAAGCGTTCCACGGTTCGTCATCGCGATCCTCATCAACACATAAAGATATGTTTATGTGATTTGAAGACGGCGCGCAAGCGGGATTTGCGCGGAAAGGCAAGGAGATGACGCTTCCCAGACATGAAAGCGGGCAGACCTTACGATCCGCCCGCGCAGCGATGTTACGAGTTGGACGCGGCAGCCGCGGACAGGAGCGGCGGGGCTGCTCAAGCGCGGCTCCCGTCCCGTCGCACAAGTTGCCACATCCGCGCGGCAAATGCGCCGAAGCACACCGGGACATCCGACGGCGTGTGCGGCGCCCCCGAGTGGTTGATTACCGCGTCAGGCGTTTGTACGTCACCCGCGTCGGGTTGACCGAGTCGGGACCGAGCCGGCGGATCTTGTCCTTCTCGTAATCCTCGAAGTTGCCTTCGAACCATTCGACATGGCTGTCGCCCTCGAAGGCGAGGATATGGGTCGCCAGGCGATCGAGGAACATGCGGTCGTGGCTGATGATCACCGCGCAGCCGGCGAAGTTTTCGAGCGCATCCTCGAGTGCGGCAAGCGTCTCGGTGTCGAGGTCGTTGGTCGGCTCGTCGAGCAGGATGACGTTGCCGCCGGCCTTGAGCATCTTGGCGAGGTGCACGCGGTTGCGCTGGCCGCCGGAAAGCGTGCCGACCTTCTGCTGCTGGTCACCGCCCTTAAAATTGAAGGACGAGCAATAGGCCCGCGAATTGACCTCGTGCTTGCCGAGCCTGATGACGTCGTTGCCGCCGGAGATTTCCTCCCACACCGTCTTGTTGCCGTCGAGCGCGTCGCGGCTCTGGTCGACATAGCCGAGCTGCACGCTGTCGCCGATGCGGATCGCGCCCTCTTCGGGCTGCTCCTGGCCGGTGATCATCCGGAACAGCGTCGTCTTACCGGCGCCGTTCGGGCCGATGACGCCGACGATGCCGCCCGGCGGCAGCTTGAAGCTCAGGCCCTCGATCAGCAACTGGTCGTCATAGCCCTTGGAGATGTTCTCCGCTTCGATGACCACCTGGCCGAGCCGCTCGCCGACCGGAATGATGATCTGGGCGTCGCCCGGACGCCTGTCGGCCGCCGCCTTTACCAACTCGTCATAGGCGCGGATACGCGCCTTCGACTTCGCCTGTCGGGCCTTCGGGCTCGAGGCGATCCACTCCTGCTCGCGGCTGATGGCCTTCTGGCGGGTCGCCTCTTCACGCCCTTCCTGGGCCATACGCTTGGCCTTTGCCTGCAGATAGGCGGAATAGTTGCCTTCATAGGGAATGCCGCGGCCACGATCGAGCTCGAGAATCCAGCCGGTGACGTTGTCGAGGAAGTAGCGGTCGTGGGTGATCATCAGCACGGCGCCCGGATATTCGCGCAGGTGCTTTTCGAGCCAGGCGATCGTCTCGGCGTCGAGATGGTTGGTCGGTTCGTCGAGAAGCAGCAGGTCCGGCTGCGACAAGAGCAGCTTGCAGAGTGCCACGCGGCGCTTCTCGCCGCCGGACAGATTGGTGACCTCGGCGTCGCCCGGCGGGCAGCGGAGCGCGTCCATCGCCATTTCGACTTGGCTGTCGAGATCCCAGAGGTTCTGACTATCGATGATGTCCTGAAGCTTGGCGCCCTCTTCCGCCGTCTCGTCGGAATAGTTCATCATCAGCTCGTTGTAGCGGTCGATGATCGCCTTCTTCGCGGCCACGCCTTCCATGACGTTCTCGAGCACGTTCTTCTGCGCATCGAGCTGCGGCTCCTGCGGCAGGTAGCCGACGGTCGCGCCTTCGGCGACCCAGGCCTCGCCGGTATATTCGTGGTCGAGCCCGGCCATGATCCGCAGAACCGTGGACTTGCCGGCGCCGTTGGGGCCGAGAATGCCGATCTTAGCGTCCGGATAGAACGACAGATGGATGTTCTCCAGGACCTTCTTGTTGCCATAGGCCTTGTTGAGCCCGGCCATGTGGTAGATAAACTGACGTGCCATAAAGGAATGCTCCGCATCGGAAGGGGAAATTTGCCCGCTATGTAGGCGAATTATGGTGGCGGGGCAATCGCCAAAGGGCCCTGCCCGCGCCGTTCCCTTGCTGCGATAAGCCTTCCAGTTCAGCCCCGCCCGGCGGCGTCGGCGATCCCCTTGGCGCATTTGAACTCGGTCGGCCCGGCCGCCTTTATGAGGCCCGCGAGACCCGCTTGGCCCGAGAGATCGCCGGAAAGCCCAATGGTGAGACCGGTGATTACGCTGCGGCCCTCGACGGTCTGGCAGCGCATGCGCACCCGATCACCGGCCCCTGCTCCGAAACTCTGTTCGAAGGCCGCCTTGATCTGCTTTTCGCCAATCTCCGAACCGATCCTGTCGGCAAACAGGGCACGCACCGCCGATGCGTTCAGCTCGTCGAGAAGACGAAGCTGGAGCGTGAAATAGTCGTCGGCGTTGTCGGCCTGGCAGGTGCCGCTTCGCAGCCATTGGTGCCGGTCGAGACCGGATTTCACCCCCGGCATGGCGACGATGAGACGCGCGGCGGTCTCGTCTGCCATGGCGAGTTTCGGCAGCTCGAGCCACTCCCCCTTGCGGTCTTGCGCCTTCAGTTCCGTCTCCACGCCGCAATAGCTCTTCTTCAAGGGCCAAAGGCCGTGGAGCGAGAAATGCGTCGCATCGAACCGGTCCGAGGTCTGGTCGACGCATTCCTTGCGCGTCGGCCGCGTCTCGCAAAAACCGGGCTGCCAACTGACCGCCAGCACATATTCCGTCCTTGCCCCATCCGGTACCGTCTTCATCTCTTCACCCGGCGATTCCTCTGCGGCGGCCAGAGACGACATCCCCAACCCAAGAGCAAGCGCTGCAACTCTTACCACCTGTACGATAGCTCGCACTGCCATAACGGCCTCCAGTAAAAACAAAACAAGAACAAACTAACAACAAAAGCGGGAAAGTTGCAACCCCCAATATGTCTCTTCGAATCGGTTCTGATCTCATGCGCAAGAAGCAACAAGCAGCGATTGCCTTTGACCGCCAAATCGATTTGATATCGCGTGGAGTGTTGGGCGGATGGTGGATCAGCCTCCATCGCAATAGCTGCTCTGCGGCTATTGCATTTGATTGGGAGTGAGGCATGTTCGGGCAGGTAAGGACACTTCAAAGCCCGACGGGTGCGACGCTCGCATGGCGCCATCGGACGGCTTCCGATGCGCCGCGAGGCATATTGCTGGTCAGCCATGGGCTTGCCGAACATTCCGGCCGCTACGCCCGCTTTGCCGAAGCCATGGCCCAGCATGGCTTCCATGTCTACGCACACGATCATCGCGGCCACGGCGAGAGCCGCGCGGCCGATGCGCAGCTCGGTCTCTTCTCTAAGCGCGGTGGCTCCGAAAAGGTGATTGCCGATCTGCGCGCCGTGCGGCAGATGGCCGCCGCCAACCATCCCGGGCTGCCGGTCGTGCTGTTCGGCCACTCGATGGGTGGGCTGATCGCCCTGAACGCTGCCGAGACCGATCCGGAACTTTATGACGCGCTCGCCGTCTGGAACTCCAATTTTCGCCCCGGTCCCGCCGGCCGCGGCGGCCAACTGATCCTCGCGATCGAACGAATGCTGAAGGGCTCGGACGTCCCGAGCCCGCTGCTTTCGCAACTCACCTTCGGCGCCTGGAGCAAAGCCATTGCCGCTCGGAAGACCGAATTCGACTGGCTGTCGCGCGACGAGGACGAAGTTGCAAAGTATATCGCCGATCCGCTCTGCGGCTTCGAGACCAGCGTCTCACTCTGGATCGACGTCTTCGAACTTGCCTTTGCCGGTGCGCGGTCCGACCGGCTCGCCCGCTTGCCGGCGACGCTGCCGGTCCAGCTGGTCGGCGGCAGCGCCGACCCCTCAACCTTGAACGGCGACGTCGTCGACTGGCTCGGCCGACGCATGAAGGCGCGCGGCATGGCCGACGTGACGATCACGATATATGAGGGAATGCGCCACGAGACGCTCAACGAAATCGGCCGCGAAACCGCGACGGAAGATTTCGCCCGCTGGTGCCTGAAAGCCGTCGGGGTGAGGAACCGCATAGACGAAACAACATGACAGATCCCGCAAGCCGGCGATCTGATCGAAACGGACGATAGCATTGGGAGGTGCTGACATGAAGACGGGCGGGCAACTGGTGGTCGAGGCGCTCATCGCAAACGGCGTCGAGCGCATCTCCTGCGTGCCGGGCGAAAGCTACCTGGCCGTTTTGGATGCGCTCCACGACACCGACATCGACGTCGTCGTCTGCCGCCAGGAAGGCGGTGCGGCGATGATGGCGGATGCCTGGGGGCGGCTGACCGGCGAGCCCGGCATCTGCATGGTCACGCGCGGCCCCGGCGCCACCAATGCCTCCGCCGGGCTTCACGTCGCCCGCCAGGATTCGATCCCGATGATCCTCTTCATCGGCCAGGTGCAGCGTGACGCCCGCGAACGCGAGGCCTTCCAGGAGATCGAATACCGCCGCGCCCTCACCGAGGTCGCCAAATGGGTGGGCGAGATCGACGATCCGGCGCGGATTGCTGAATTCGTCACCCGCGCCTTTGCCGTCGCGACCTCCGGCCGTCCCGGACCGGTGGTTCTGACACTGCCGGAAGACATGCTGACGGAGCGAACGGAAGCTCCGGCCGCCCGCCCTTACCAGCCGGTCGAAAGCCATCCGGGACCGAGCCAGATCGCTCGGCTCGCCGATCTCCTCACGGAAGCGAAGCGCCCAATTGCCATTCTCGGCGGCACCCGCTGGTCCGCGGAAAGCGTTGCCGATTTTGAGCAATTCGCCGAACGCTGGCATCTGCCGGTCGGCTGCTCCTTCCGGCGCCAAATGCTCTTCGATCACCTGCATCCCAGCTATGCCGGCGACGTCGGCATCGGCGTCAACCCGGCGTTGGCAAAGGAAATCAAGGAAGCGGATCTCGTCCTGCTTCTGGGCGGTCGCTTCTCGGAAATGCCCTCCTCCTCTTATACCCTCCTCGATGTCCCCTATCCGAAGCAGAGACTGGTGCATGTCCATCCGGATCCGTCGGAACTCGGCCGCGTCTATAGGCCGGATCTGGCGATCGCCGCGAGCCCGCGCGACTTTGTAGCCGCGCTAGCGGGGATTGAGCCCACCGGAACGCCTGGCTGGGCGCCGCGCACGGCCGCCATGCACGAGACTTATCTCAGATGGTCGACGCCGCCGGAGACCGGGCCGGACGACGTGCGGATGGGACCGATCATGAACTGGATCGAGGCGAACACGGCGCCGGACGCAATCTTCACCAACGGCGCCGGCAACTACGCCACCTGGCTGCACCGCTTTCACCGCTTCCGCCGCTACGGCACGCAAGCCGCGCCCGCCTCAGGCTCGATGGGCTACGGCCTGCCGGCGGCGGTCGCGGCGAAACGCCTTCACCCAAACCGTGAGGTCATCTGCTTTGCCGGCGACGGCTGTTTCCTGATGCATGGGCAGGAATTCGCCACGGCGGTTCGTTACGCCCTGCCGATTATCGTGCTGGTCATCAACAACGGCATCTACGGCACCATCCGCATGCATCAGGAGCGGGAATATCCCGGCCGCGTCAGCGCCACGGATTTGACAAATCCGGATTTTGCGGCGCTTGCCCGCGCCTATGGCGGCCATGGCGAGACGGTCGAGCGGACGGAAGAGTTTGCCAATGCATTTCTCAGAGCGCGTGCCAGCCGCAAGCCGGCGATCATCGAGATCAAGCTCGACCCGGAGGCGATCACGCCGGCACGGACGCTGAGCGAAATACGCAAGGGCTGAGGGAAAAGACGGCGCCTGAATGAGAGCCCGGCCGGGAGCGGGCGTCGGCAAGTCCTTGCGCTTTCAAACCGTCCGAATCATTTCCCAAAGCTGGTCCGGCACTTTCACGCCGGCCTGATAAAGCTTGGCAATCTTCCTGGCGAGTTGGTCGGCCTCCTCGCTGCCGATCGACAGGTTTCGCTCTTCCAGCGCGCGGTGCCAAACGCCTTCGAGGATCGCCACGTGGCCGGGAAGAATCGGATAGTCTCTGAAACTATTGAACGGATCCATGGCCGGTCGCCTCTTTAAAGCTGTCCGCCGAGACCCTCGCGCGCCCGACGAGACGGCGATGTCTAACAATTTCGCGGCCAGCAGGAACGGCGTCAGAAACGCGAAAGCGCGCTTGTTTGGGCCAAGCGCGCTCCAAGCGAACGATCTTCAAAGGGCGCCGGCACCCTCGATCGAACAAATCCAATATAGCACCGAATACCGGCTGGAAACAGTGAAAAGCGGTCGTTCGCCCGTCCGACCTTTGCCGCCGAACGCACGATCGCGGGTCTAGCTGCGAATATGTTGCGTCTGCTGGTAGACGGCCGTCGAGCGGGCGCCGGAGCGGCAATAGCCAAGCATCGGGCGCTCGAATTCGTCGAGCGCGTCGACCATGCGGGTCACCGCATCGGCGGTCACGCCCATCGGGCCGACCGGGATATGGGCGATGTCCAGCCCGAGTTCCTGGGCACGCGCGGCAATCGCGTCGAAGGTCGGCTGGTCGGGAGCCTCGAAATCCGGACGGTGGCAGACGATGGACTTGAAACCGAGCGCCTTGATCTCGTCGAGGTCCTCGACCGTGATCTGACCGGAGACCGAGTATTCATCGTTGATCTGGCGAATGTCCATGATGTCGCTTCCTCAAGACTGCGTTGCCTTGGTGTAGGCCGCAGGCCCGGCGGCGTCAATCGCGAAGCGATCTCAGACGACGCCGAAGGTAAGCGCGTAGTCGCGTGACTGTCCGGGCTTAAGCAGATCAAGCTCGCCGGCGGCCGAGAGTTCCACCCGCTTGGCAATTCGGTGCGACGCGGGCTCGATGCTGAGGACATTCGCACCGCCGCGTTGGCAGCGCCACATCTGCAGGAAAGGCAGCGTGTCGGCCAGGAATTGCACATTTAAGGCGCGCCCTTGAAGCCCGGGCAGAGCGGACAGCGTAACCTCCGCCCAGCGGTCTTCGCCGGCGACTGCGGTCCGGCAGAAATGCGCGCTCTCGCCTTCCCCGAACCGCCAGGCAATTGACCCGCCCTCCACCGAGGCACTGTCGATCCGCGTTTCATCACCAAGCAGCCGGCCGCCGATATTCATGTGGTACATCATCATCGGCGCGAAGGCGGAGGCGCCGATATTGACGACACGGTCCTTGAGCACCACCCCATGCCCATTCCCGTGGACCTGCCAAACGCGCTCGACCGCCGCTCTGCCGCCGCAGGCAAGATCGACTTCCGTAACCGCCGAGCAGCGCGAACCATCGGCGGACATCTCCGTCCGGCTGACCGGCGTACCGGCAAGCGACCCGTGCAGTGGGTAGCATACCTGATCGTCACCTCCCGCGATCGGCTCCGGATGGCGGATATGGTCGGGACCGCAGGTGAACAGGAAGCCGGCCAGAGCCCGGTCGATCCGCGGGTCGCCGTCGGAGGGGATCGCCTCTCCCGGCGACAGATCTGTGCCCTCTGTGACGAAAGCGGCGATATCGAGCGCCGAGGAACGGTCGAACAGGAGATGGCTCTCCAGGCCATTGTCGGCGCTCAAGATGGTCCCCATTCTCGCCTCCCGGCCGCACTCAGAATCACGAATCGTGAGGGTATGATAGCGCAGTCGCCCCACTGAAGTGGCCGGTCTTTTGGATTGAACCTTCCGCGAGGAAAAACGTTATAAATTCAACGCGATTGGAGGGCATTCCCGTCCTGTGACAGAGTTCCCGTGTTGCAACCGCTCGGAAGCTCGCCTAACTAGATTTTAAGGGATCGTTCATGATGAATTCATTTTTTTCACATTAACGTCGGAATCGGTATGTACCGCCGCAAAGCAGCCACCATGAAAATAGGTTCCAACTTGTCAGCGACCCGCACCGGCCTTTCGCTTCTCGCCGCACTCGGCCTTCTCGCAGTGGAGCTCGTGCCCGCCCGCGCCCAGGATGGCTATGGCGGCTATTGGGGCGGCGGCGATGTGATGCTGGTCACTCCCGAGGGCGATATTCTCGACTACATGCCCGGACCGGACGAGGTCCAGGCGATGCGCGACCGCCGCGGCCGTACGGTGCTCGTGGATCCCTGGGGAAATATCGTCGCCACCGTCGTCCCGAATGACGGCTACGGCGTGCGCCGCCGACAATACGGCGATGACGGGTATTCCAACGAGCGGGAGCGCGGCTATGGCTATTCAGAGCCCGGTGAATACACCGGCACCGTTCCCAACTATCGCGACGCGACGCCCGCCCCGGTCGAACGCGAGGAACTGCCGAACAGCCTTCCGAGCCTTGGCGAAGAACAGGCCGCCTACGATCCGCAGTATCAGGATCCACTCGGCCAGCCGATGCCGCCGGCGATCGAGATGAAGGGCAAATCGCGGGCCGAAATCACCGCCCTCCAGGTCTTCCTCGACCGCGAAGGCTTCTCGCCGGGCGTCATCGACGGCAAGATGGGCTCCAACGTCACCAAGGCGATAGAGGCCTTTCAGCAGGCGACCGGCGAAAAGCTCGACCCGAACAATACCGAGGACATTCTCGAGCGGCTGCGCTTCAATGGCGGCCTGCCTATCACCACTTACACGATCACCGCTGCCGACGCAGCCGGGCCCTATGTCGCCGCGATCCCGGAAGACTATGCCCACAAGGCGCAGCTCCCGCATCTCTCCTTCACCTCCACGGCCGAGATGCTGGGCGAGAAATTCCATATGGACGAGAACTACCTGCGCGAACTCAACCCGGGCGTCGACTTCTCCATCCCTGGCACGACGATCAAGGTCATCAATCCCGGAGCGAACAAGTCCGGAAAGGTGGCACGGATCATCGCCGACAAGGGGCGCAAGCAGGTCTTCGCCTATGACGATGCCGGCAAGCTCATCGCCGCCTACCCCGCCACCATCGGTTCGGCTGATACGCCTTCACCGTCGGGCACGGTCTCGGTCGAGCGGATCGCCTTCAATCCGGGTTACACTTACAATCCGAAGATCAACTTCCAGCAGGGCGCCAACAACAAGATCCTGACGCTGCAGCCGGGACCGAACGGCCCGGTGGGCACCGTCTGGATAGCGCTTTCGAGGCCGACCTACGGCATTCACGGCACGCCCGATCCTTCGAAGATCGGCAAGACCCAGAGCCACGGCTGTATCCGCCTGACCAACTGGGACGCGACCGAACTTGGAAAGATGGTGAGCCCTGGTGTGACTGTGGAATTCGTCGACGAGCCGGGGGCGCCGATTTCAGCCGACTCAGCAGATGTTTTGACTCCTTATTAAGAGTTCGCCCCCACCACAGGTGAGGCGGAGCCGCGCGAGGGGTCGCCCGCCTCTTTCACTTTGCCCGGCATTGTTGGTCTTCATGACTTAATGAAACATTGTCATGAAGAACTTTGCCCCGTTGGTTCTATCAAAGGCAAAGGAATCCCTCGATTACCGCAAAGGAATGGCCCGCAATGGCGACGGAGCGCCCTCTTCCCAACCTCTGGCATGCAACGGCTCCAGCCGCACCCGACACAGGCCGCCTCAGCGGTGACATGGCTGCAGATGTGGCCATTATCGGCGGAGGCTTTACCGGGCTCTCGGCCGCCCTTCACCTCGCCGAAATGGGCGTCAAGGCCGTTGTGATCGAGGCGCGCATGATCGGCTTCGGCGGTTCCGGCCGCAATGTAGGCCTGGTCAATGCCGGCATGTGGGTGAAGCCGGACGACCTCATTGCCACGCTCGGCGCGGAGGCCGGCGGCCGCCTGTTGAGCGAGCTCGGGAACGGCCCCTCGCTTGTCTATGACCTCGTCGAGCGTCATGGCATCGCTTGCGAAGCGGTCCGCAACGGAACGCTGCACATGGCGGTCGGACCCGAGGGGCTCAAGGAGATCACCGCGCGCGAGGCGCAATGGCAGAAGCTGGGCGCCCCGGTCGAAGCGCTTTCGGCGGAAAAGGCCAAGATGCTTTCAGGCGCCGAAGGATTTACTGGCGCATTGCTCGACCGGCGGGCCGGCACGATCCAGCCTCTCGCCTATGCGCGCGGCCTGGCTCGGGCGGCGCTGAAGGCAGGTGCCCAGATCTTCACGGAAACGCCGCTGGTTGCCGCCGAGCGCAGCGGCGACGCCTGGAAGCTTTCGGCCGGCCGCGGCACGCTGACGGCCCGGCATGTCATCGTCGCCACCGAGGCCTATGGCGCGCTCGTGAACGGCGCGCCATGGAGGACACAGACGCAGGAACTCACGGTCCTTCCCTATTTTCAATTCGCGACCAATCCGCTGCCTGACGATGTCGCGGGCCGCATCCTCCCCGAGCGCCAGGGCGCCTGGGACACGGGCCTCGTCATGACGTCGTTCCGCATGGATCGGCAGAACCGGCTGATCTTCGGCTCGATCGGCCGCCTCGACGCCATGGCCGCGGGGACGCATCGCGCCTTCGCGGCGCGCTCGGTGCGCAAGCTCTTCCCCTATATCGGCGATTTCCGCTTCGAATATTGGTGGGACGGCCGGATCGGCATGACGACCAATCACCTGCCGGTCATGCACGCGTTGGCGCCGAATGTCGTTTCCGTCAGCGGTTACAACGGCCGCGGCATCGCCCCCGGCACGGTCTTCGGCCGCGCCCTTGCCCGGCATGTCACGGGCGACGTCTCGGCGATCCCGCTCGCCGAGACCCCGATCACGCCGGATCCCTGGCGGAACCTCAAATCCGCCTTCTATCATGCCGGCGCCCAGGCCAAGCATTTCATCGACAGGCGGTTCTGACGGAAGATTTCGACCGGAACGGCCTACTGCATCTCTCCTTGAATCGACCTCGATTCAAGGACAAAGACATGCAGCAATTCTAAGTGCTACAACGACCTTTGCGCGTCTGATAAGACGCGCGGCGCTGTAGGCCAGTTCCGGCCGGCCTTGGGAGGCAATAGGGGCCGCCCGCTTCAGGCCGCGCGAGGCAGGGCCGAGCGCAAGCGAGACATAAGGGCACGGCGTGGCGTTACCGGCAGCAGGCTTTGCACCTCGCTGGCGAGCGCGAACGCGTTTTCGCGCGCTTTGTCGAGATTGCTGACGCGGTTTGGGTCCATGGTCTCCAAGGTGCCGCCCAGTTCGAAGATCTCCCGATAGGCGGCGCGTTCGATAATCGGCGTGTCGAGGACAGAAACGCCGCGCGAGGCGAGCATCGCCTTGATCGCCTGCAGCGCCCGCGTCGTCACCAGGGAATTGACGCGCGTCAGGACCACCGAGTGGTTGATGCACACCCTGGCCTTCTGTTCGATCTGGCGAATGAGCTCCAGGATCTGGACTGCGCCGCGCGCGTCCATGGCACAGCCCTGCACCGGGATCAGCACCTGATCTGAAAGCCCGAGTGCCAGCGCGACGATCGCGTCCCTGGCACCGGCGAGATCGACCACGATGTAATCGGCCTCGTCTTTCAGTTCGCGGATATGGCAGGACAACGAGGCGGGCGTAATGTGCGAGATCACCTCGAGATTGGCGATGTGACCGGAGGCTTCCGACCAGCTGGTGATCCATCGCTGCGGATCCGCATCCAGGATCACCACGCGGTTGCCCTGCCGGGCCAGTTCCGTCGCCAGGATCAGGGCAGCCGTCGTCTTGCCGGCGCCGCCCTTTGCGTTGGCCAAAGTAATGACCGCCATCTTGTCACCTCATTCTCTCAGTGCCCCCGTCGCTGGGCTCGGGTGCAGGTTCGGTTAACAGAACCTTTCAGAAGATGGTTAACAAAATGGAAACTTTGGCTGGCAAAGATTAACCGGCGCAGCCGACGGCTTGCGGCTTCCCAACAAAAAAGCCCGGGAAATCAACGCTTCCCTGGGCCTTGGCAAAATTAACGCGATGGCTCAGATGCACTCGGCAAAGAGCTTCTTCGCGGCGTCGAGCGTCAGTTTCACCGGATTGCCGCTGGCGGTCGGGTCTACGATCGCCATTTCCGCCATCTCGCCTATTCGGTCAGTGCCGACGCCGAGCGCGAAGAGCTTGTCCGGCACGCCGAGTTCTTCGCGCAGTTGCAGCACATAGTCATAGAAGCCGTCAAACCCGCCGGCGATGCCGAGATAGGCCGCAGCCCGCGCGATCTTCTCCTCGATTGCCGGCCGATTGAAGCGCAGCACCGGCGGCATCACCACCGCATTGGTCATCCCATGATGGGTGTTGTAGATGGCGCCGACCGGGTGCGAGAGCGAGTGGATCGCACCAAGCCCCTTCTGGAAGGCGACTGCGCCCATTGCCGCCGCGCTCATCATGTTGGCGCGCGCCTCGATATCCGTGCCGTCCTTGTAGGCGCGCGGCAGGTATTCCTTGACGAGCCGCATGCCTTCGAGCGCGATGCCGGCAGACATCGGATGATAGAAGGGCGATGAATAGGCCTCCAGGCAATGGGCAAAGGCGTCCATGCCGGTGCCTGCCGTGATCACCTTCGGCATGCCGACCGTCAGTTCCGGGTCGCAGATCGTCACGGCCGGCAGGAACTTCGGGTGGAAGATCACCTTCTTCACATGGCTCGCCGAATTGGTGATGACGCTGGCGCGCCCGACTTCCGAGCCGGTTCCCGCCGTTGTAGGCACGGCGATGATCGGCGCAATGCCTTCGACGCTGGCGCGCGTCCACCAGTCGCCGACGTCCTCGAAGTCCCAGACCGGCCGCGTCTGACCGACCATGAAGGCGACGCATTTGCCGAGGTCGAGGCCCGAGCCGCCGCCGAAGGCAACGACACCGTCATGGCCGCCATCCTTGAAGGCCCTGATCCCCGCCTCGAGATTGACGTCGTTCGGATTCGGGTCGACATCGGCGAAGATGGCACGCCCGAGACCGCCGGCTTCCAGGATATCCAGCGCACCCTGCGTGATCGCCATCCGCGCCAGACCGCGGTCGGTGATCAGCAGCGGCCTCTTCATGCCGACGGCCTTGCAATGGTCGGCAAGCTCCTTGATCCGGCCGGCGCCGAACTTGACGGCGGTCGGATAGCTCCAGTTGGCGGTGATCGTCATGCTGTGACTTTCTTCAGATGAAAGGATTTCGGACGGGTGAGATTGTGGAAGCCGAGGACCGAAAGCGAGCCGCCGCGGCCCGTCTCCTTGACCCCGGTCCAGCAGAGTGCCGGATCGAGATAGTCGGCGCGGTTCATGAAGACCGTGCCGGTTTCGAGCTCCCGGCCGATGCGGGCGGCGCGCTCGGCGTCCCTGGTCCAGAGCGAGACGGTGAGACCATACTGACTGTCGTTCATCAGTTCGATCGCCTCGGCATCGTTCTTCACCTTCATGATGCCGACGGCTGGACCGAAGGTCTCCTCGCGCATGAACTCCATCGAGTGATCGACATCGACGAGTATCTGCGGCGCGAGATAGGCGCCGCCGTCGTCCTCAGGAAAAAGCTTCGGATCGATCAGCGCCTTGGCGCCCTTCGACACGGCGTCGGCGATCTGGTTGCGAACGGTCGCGGCAAAGCGCTTGTTGGCCATGGGTCCGAGCGTCGTTTCCGGATCGAGCGGGTTGCCGAGCTTGTAGTTGGAGACCCAGGCAACCGACTTCTCGACGAAGGCATCGTAGAGCGACTCATGCACGTAGATGCGCTCGATTCCGCAGCAGCACTGGCCGGAATTGTAGGTGGCGCCGTCCATCAGCGTATCGACAGCCGCATCGAGATCGGCGTCCTTCATCACGTAGCCGGGATCCTTGCCGCCAAGCTCCAGGCCGAGCCCGGTGAAGGTGCCGGCCGCCGCGCGCTCGATCGAGCGCCCGCCTTCGACCGAGCCGGTGAAGTTGATGAAATCGAAGCTTTTCGCGGCAATCAGCGCCGCGGTCGTGTCGTGGTCGAGGAAAAGGTTCTGGAAGACATCCGCCGGCACGCCCGCCTCGACGAAGGCGCGCACCATGCGCTCGCCGACGAGGATCGTCTGGCTGGCATGCTTGAGGATCACCGTGTTGCCGGCCATCAGCGCCGGCGCCACCGTATTGATCGCCGTCATGTAGGGATAGTTCCAGGGCGCGATAACGAAGACGACGCCATGCGGCTCGCGCTCGATGCGCCGCTCGAAGCGGTCGCTCTCCTCGACGACAAGCGGCCTCAGCGCATCTGCGGCGATGGAGGCCACGTAATTCGAGCGCTCGTTGAAACCCTTGAACTCGCCGCCGTAGCGGACCGGACGGCCCATCTGCCAGGCAAGTTCGGGCACCACGTCGTCGACCATCTCGTTGAGTCGGGCCACACCGGCGAGCACCAATTTGACGCGCTCGTCGAGCGGCCGCTTCGCCCAGCTCTTCTGCGCGAGCCGCGCGTGCGCCACCGCCTGTCTGGCGAGCTCCAGCGGCAGTGCGGGCCGCTCGGCAAAGACCTCGCCATTCACCGGCGAAATGCATCTGATCATCGTCATGATCGTTTTCCTGTTTCTGCTTTCAAAATAATGACCCCTCCCCAACCCCTCCCCACAAGGGGGAGGGACTACACTGCCGCACCCTCGCCTCGCTGGCCTGAAGCGTCGCAACTCGCGAAAACGCCGGGGTGGGCAACACGGTGCCGCCGCGAAGCCCCTCCCCCTTGTGGGGGTAGACCCTCGTACGGAGGGGATTCCCTACGCCCTCTCGAATCCGCGCGCGACCTCCCAATCCGTCACCCGCCGGTCATATTCCTCCTGCTCCCACCGCGCCGCACGGGCATAGTGGTCGATGACCTCTTCGCCGAACGCTTCCCGCAGCATTTTCGAACCCGTCAGCGCTTCGGTTGCCGCCCTGAGCGTATGCGGAATTTCGCGCACCTCCTTGCCCTGATAGGCATCGCCGACGAAGGGCGCCTCCAGTTGCATCTTGTTCTCGATGCCGGATATGCCGGCCGCGACCAAGGCGGCGAAGGCGAGATAGGGGTTGAGGTCGGAGCCGCCGACGCGGCATTCGATGCGGATCGCCTTGGTATCTTCGCCGCACAGGCGATAGCCGGCGGTGCGGTTGTCCTTGCTCCAGATCGCCTTTGTGGGCGCGAAGGTGCCGGCCATGAAGCGCTTGTAGGAATTGATGTAGGGCGCCAGGAAATAAGTGATCTCGCTCGCATGGGCGAGCAATCCGGCCACGTACTGCCGCATCAGCTCGGACATGCCGTATTGCCCCTCCTTATCGTAGAACAGCGGCGTCTTGCCGTCGACGCTCCACAGAGACTGGTGGACATGCGACGACGAGCCGGCGGCGGAATAGTTCCACTTGGCGAGGAAGGTGATCGCCTTGCCCCGAGACCAGGCAATTTCTTTGCAGCCATTCTTGATGATGGCGTGCCGGTCGGCCATGGTCAGCGCATCGGCATAGCGCACGTTGATTTCCTCCTGGCCGGCGGATGCTTCGCCCTTGGAATTCTCGACCGGAATGTCCGCACCCTGAAGGCCGTTGCGGATCGCCCGCATCACATCCTCTTCCTTGGTCGTCTGGAAGATGTGGTAGTCCTCGTTGTAGCCGCTGGCGAGATGCAGGTCGCGGTATCCGGAAAGCCGCGCATCCTCGTAGGACTGATCGAACAGGAAGAATTCGAGCTCGCTCGCCATGAAGGCCTTGAGGCCCATGGCCTCGAGCCGTGCGATCTGCCTCTTGAGGATGGCACGCGGCGAATGCGGCACTTCCTCATGCGTATGATGATCGAGCACGTCGCAGAGAACCAGCGCCGTGCCTTCCAGCCAGGGGATGCGCCGAAGCGTCGCAAGATCCGGCTTCATCGTGTAGTCGCCGTAGCCCTTCTCCCAGCTCGTCGCCTTGTAGCCGGGCACGGTTTCCATTTCGATGTCGGTCGCCAGCAGGTAGTTGCAGCTATGCGTTTCCTTCCAAGCACTATCGACGAAATATTGGGCGTGAAAACGCTTGCCCATTAGGCGGCCTTGCATGTCCACCTGGCAGGCGAGCACCGTGTCGATACGCCCGTTGGCGACATCCTCTTTCAGTTCCTCGAACGAGTAGCTCATGAAAGTACAATCCCATGTTTCGGCGCGGCCGTTCCCATAGCCGCTAATACGAAGCGGAGATCGCAAGCGCGATCTCCGCCCTCTTTCCATCTTCTCAGACTTCGCCGACGGCCTTCTCGGCGGCAGCGATCTCCGCCTGGCGGCGCGCGACCTCGTCACCGATCGGCGGCCCGCGGAAGCGGCGGCTCTCGAAACCGAACCAGATGATGCCGGTGACGACGAGGAAGCCGACGGTGATGTAGAGCGCCCAGTCGTTTGGCGGCTGAATGCCGAGCACGAAGATCAGGACCATGGCGATGATCGACAGGATGGCGAACAGCTTGAATATCCCTTCGCCGAGATTCCACGGCCCCATCTTGTCCCACTTCGACGTTCCCCAGGCGAACAGGCCGAGCGTGATCGGGATTGCGAAGGAGAAGAACAGGAAGATGACCGTGCAGGAGACGACGATCGTATAGACCGGCGTTTCGCCGATCGAGACGAGCGACGAACCCCAGACGAACAGCACCGAAAGGATCGAGCCCGTCCAGATCGCAGCAACCGGCGAGCGATAGGTGGGGCTTACCTTCGAGAGTGCCTTTGAGGCAGGTAGACCGCCATCACGCGAGAAGGCGAAGATCATGCGCGAAACCGAGGTCACCGTCGCCAGGCCGCACAGCCACTGGCTGACGAAGATGGCAAGGTAGAGAATGTCCTTGATGAGCGGATGGACCTGCGCGTCCATTGCCCAGAAGAACACGTTCCAGCCCTGCTTGGCGGCTTCGTCCATGTTCGGGATCATCAGCACGAAGGCGCATAGCATGATATAGCCGAAGAGCGCCGACCAAAGCACGGAGGAGACCATGCCGCGCGGCACCGATTCCGCCGCCTTGACGGTCTCCTCCGACGTATGCGCCGAAGCGTCATAGCCGGTGATCGTGTAGATCGGCAGCAGCAGGCCGAGCAGGAACACCCAGGTTCCGGAGGTCTCAGGCCAGACATTGCCGCCCGCCTCGCCGGAATAATTCGAGAAGGTGAACAGCCTGCCGATCTCATAGCTGTCGGCCGCCGCGAGGCAGACGATCGCCAGCAGGATCGCGGTGGCGAAGATCAGATAGCCGGAAAAGTCGGTGAGCTTCGCGGTTAGGCCGATTCCCATGTGGTTCACCAGCGCCTGCCCGCCGGTGATGATCGCCAGGAACACGATGCGGGTCGTCGTCGTATCTTCCAGGCCGAAATAGGGTGTCCCGAATGAGCCCATGAAGAAGTAATAGGTGCCGACGTTGATGGCCCCGAGAACGGTCACCAGGCCGAGGAGGTTGAACCAGGCCGTGAGCCAGCCGGTGAAGCGGTTCCCGAGGATCGATCCCCAATGATAGAGGCCGCCGGCGGTTGGATAGGCCGAGCTGATCTGCGCCATAGCCACGGCAAAGACCAGAGAGATGAAGCATCCGAGCGGCCAGCCGATGCCGATCGCCGCTCCGCCCGCACCTGCGGTCGCCTGCGCCAGCGAATTGATGCCCCCCGACAGAATGCAGATGATCGAGAAGGATACGGCGAAATTCGAGAACTGGCTCATTCGCCGCTCGAGTTCCTGGGCATAGCCCATCGAATGCAGGATGTGCATATCCTGCTTCTTATCGGTTTCGGTATAGTCTGACATCTCTTTCCCCTGTTTCTCCTGACCCGGCGCGCCATTGCGAAAGGTCACGTCACCACCTGTTCCGGCACCGGAACAGGACCGCGGCTTTGCCGCTCCCCTGGGTCTTTTATTGTTTCGGAAGGGCGGCTACGCTTTTTGCGAGCAGCCCTTCCAGATAGTCGGCCATGACCCTCTGGCCGGCTTCGGTGCGAATGAGATCGTTCCTGATCTCGATCATAACGTTCGGCAGCCCGTAACGGACGCCGTATTCTATCAAGCTATGGGTTACGCCGTCAGTCGGCCCGTAGGGCTCGTTGCGACGGATGTCGTATGCAACCTCCCCGCTCGTCGCGACCGCCAGCATGCGGTCGGCGAGCCGGCCGTCGGCATCGTGCAGGATGCCGATCTCGACGCTGCGGCGTTTGCCGAAATAGACCGGCGTAAAGCTGTGCATGGTGACGAGAATCGGAAGCCGCCCCGCCGCCTTGCGACCGGCGATGAACGCGGACACCGCGTCGCGGAACGGCTGATAGATCTCGTCGACGCGCGCCTGGCGCTCCGACGCCGACATCACCCGGTTTCCCGGAACCTCGTAGACCTCGCTGACGACCGGCGTTGCGGCGTCGGACTCCGGCGGTCTGTTGCAGTCATAGACGAGGCGTGAAAAACGCTGATAGATGAGCGTACCATCCACCTTCCCCGCAAGGAGCTTGGAAACCGCCAGCGCTCCCGGATCCCAGGCGATGTGGCTGGCGAGCGCTTCCTCGGAAAGGCCGAGCGTTCCGAGGCGCTCGGGCAGACGGCTCGACGCGTGTTCGCAGACGAAGAGAAAATCTCCCTTCGCATCGGCACTCTCGATGGCGACCGGACCGCCCTCTGCCTGGGTCAAAAGCCCCGTCAAAACCGGCTCCCCTTTGCCTCGTCAGACGATGTTGCTGAAAAGAATTCTTCACGAATCGACGGGTGTCAATCAAAATTTGAAACGATCTTTTCAGTTTCCCATTGACTTCGGTTACGCCCGCGATGTTTAATTTCCTTCAAGCTGGCAAAGACCGGCTGAGGGGCACGACATTGAACGGCAACACGGCATCCATGACGGTGTCGGATGTGATCAACGCGCATTTCGCGGTGCTGACGCGCGCCGAGAAACGTTTGGCGGAGACACTTCTCGACAACTATCCGGTTTCCGGCCTCGGCTCGATCACGACGGTCGCCGAGAACGCCGGCGTTTCCACGCCGACCGTGGCGCGCATGGTGCAGAAGCTCGGTTTTCGCGGCTTTCCCGATTTCCAGGCGAGGCTCCACCAGGAGCTGGAGGCGACGATCTCCAATCCGATAGCCAAGCACGATCGCTGGGCGGCCAGCGCACCGGGCACCCACATCCTCAACCGCTTTGCCGATGCCATCATGGGCAATATGCGCCAGACACTGTCCCAGCTGGAGCCGGCCGAATTCGACCAGGCGGCCGCCCTCATCGCCGACCGCAAGCGCAACCTCTATCTTGTCGGCGGCCGCATCACCCGCTCGACGGCCGATTACCTCTTCACCCATCTCCAGGTCATCCGCACGGGCGTCACCCAGATTGCCGCCAATCCGAGCTCGTGGCCGCACTACGTGCTCGATATGAAACAGGGCGACGTTCTGATCCTGTTCGACATCCGTCGCTATGAACAGGAAATGGAGACCCTCGCCCGCTCCGCCCGCAACCGCGGCGTCGAGATCATCCTTTTCACCGACCAATGGGGTTCGCCCGTCGCCAAGTCGGCTTCCAAGGTCTTCCGCGCTCAGATCGAAGTCCCCTCGGCCTGGGATAGTTCGGTCATGCTGCTGTTCCTCGTCGAGGCGCTGATCGAAGCGGTGCAGAGCTCGAATTGGGACGAAACCAGGGACCGGATGAGGACGCTCGAAGGGCTCTTCGATTCGACCCGCATCTTTCGCAAGCCAGGTTAGGAGGTACCGGTCGAAGACTGAATGTCCGGAGGAAGAAATGGGGGTGCAAGGCGCGCCGTGCGCCGCTTGGAACACCACCTCCCGGGGCGGCGTTCTCGCCGCAAACGGGAAAATGCCTGTCACACAAGTTTCATCGCGCCGCTTTAACAGCATCGCCGAAATTGACTGAAAACCGATAAGGAGAACGCCAGTGATTTCAAAGACTCAACGCCTGCTCTCGCTCTCGACCGCCATCCTGCTGGCAACCACGGCCGTGGCCGCTGCCGAGCCGAGCGAAGAGCTCATCGCCGCCGCCAAGAAGGAAGGCACGCTCACCACCATTGCGCTGCCGCACACCTGGTGCGGTTATGGCGATCTCATCGCCGGTTTCAAGGCGAAGTACGGGATCGAGGTCAACGAGCTGAACCCCGACGCCGGTTCCGGCGACGAGATCGAAGCCATCAAGGCCAACAAGGGCAATACCGGCCCGCAGGCACCCGACGTGATCGACGTCGGCCTGTCCTTCGGCCCCTCTGCCAAGGCCGAAGGCCTGATCCAGCCCTACAAGGTCTCGACCTGGGATACGATCCCGGATAGCGCCAAGGATCCGGAAGGGTTCTGGTACGGCGACTATTACGGTGTTCTCTCCTTCGTCGTGAACACCGATATCGTCAAGGAAGTGCCGAAGGACTGGGCCGACCTCAAAAAGTCGGACTACGCGAACGCGGTCGCTCTCGCCGGCGACCCGCGCGCCTCGAACCAGGCCGTGCAGGCCGTCTACGCCGCTGGTCTCGCCGCTGGCGAAAAGGATGCGGCCAAGGCCGGTGAAGCAGGCCTCGCCTTCTTCGCGGAAGTCAACAAGGCCGGCAATTTCGTTCCGGTCATCGGCAAGTCCGCTTCGCTCGCACAGGGCTCGACCCCGATCATCATCGCCTGGGACTATAACGGTCTCTCCTGGCGCGACAGCCTGAACGGCAACCCGCCGGTCGAAGTCGTCGTTCCGGCCTCGGGCGTCGTCGCCGGCGTCTATGTGCAGGCGATCTCGGCCTTCGCCCCGCATCCGAACGCCGCCAAGCTGTGGATGGAATATCTCTACTCGGACGAAGGCCAGCTCGGTTGGCTGAAGGGCTATTGCCACCCGATCCGCTTCAACGATCTCGCCAAGAACGGCAAGATCCCGCAGGAAATGCTGGACAAGCTGCCGCCGGCAGCTGCCTATGAAAAGGCCGTATTCCCAACGCTCGAGGAACAGGCCAAGGGCAAGGAAGCGATCACCACCAAGTGGGACAGCGTGGTCGGCGCCAACGTTCAGTAATCATTGCCATGCCTCCCCGCTCGATCGGCGGGGAGGCTGTTTCATTTGACTGAGGAACATCGAAGCCTTCATGACCACGACAACAGCAACCGCACCCCTGATCAACAAACGAGCGGTCATCGATTGGCTCGGGATAGCCCCGTTCGCGATTTTTGCGCTGATGTTCCTGATCGTTCCGACGCTCTACCTCGTCACCGGCGCCTTTCTGACGCCCGAAGGAACCTTCACCTTCAAGAATCTCGCCGATCTCTTCACGCCGACGATCATGAGCGCCTACTGGATCTCGATCCGCGTGTCGGTCGCCTCCTCGCTCGGCGGCGCGCTGATCGGCTTCTTCCTCGCCTGGGCGGTCGTGCTCGGCGGAGTTCCGAACTGGATCCGCTCCGGCCTGCTGACCTTCTCCGGCGTCGCCTCCAATTTCGCGGGCGTGCCGCTCGCTTTCGCGTTTCTTTCGACGCTCGGCCGCACCGGGCTCGTCACCGTCTTTTTGCGCGACTGGTTCGGCTTCAATCTTTACGGAACCGGTTTCAATCTCCTGAGCTTCTTCGGCCTCACCATCACCTATATGTATTTCCAGATCCCGCTGATGGTGCTGATCCTCACCCCGGCGCTGGACGGCCTCAAGAAAGAGTGGCGCGAGGCGGCCGAAATCCTCGGCGCCTCCACCTGGCAATATTGGCGCATGGTGGCGCTGCCGATCCTCTGGCCGAGCCTGCTCGGCACGACTCTCCTGCTCTTCGCCAATGCCTTCGGCGCCATCGCCACGGCTTACGCGCTGACCGGCAGTTCGCTCAACATCGTGCCGATCCTGCTCTACGCGCAGATCCGCGGCGACGTGTTGCACAACCCCAATCTCGGCTATGCGCTCGCCCTCGGCATGATCGTCATCACCGGCATTTCCAACATTCTCTATATCTGGCTGCGCATGCGCGCCGAACGGTGGCAGAAATGAAAGCACAACGCCTCGGCGCCTGGATCGCCATCGCCATCGGAGCCAGCTATTTCATCATTCCGCTGCTCGGCACGCTGGAGTTCTCGCTGCGCATGCGACGCGGCGCCTATTCCTTCGACGCCTACCAGTCGGTTTTCTCCGACATCCAGTTTCGCGAGACCTTCGGCTATTCGATGCTGATGGCCGTACTGACGATCGTCTTCGGCATGCTGCTCGTCGTGCCGACGGCGTACTGGGTGCGGCTACGCCTGCCGCAGGTGCGGCCGATCGTCGAGTTCGTCACGCTGCTGCCGCTCGTCATTCCGGCTATCGTTATCGTCTTCGGCTATCTGAGGCTCTACAATTCCTCGTCGATCCTGCCGCTCACCGGTTCGACCTCCGGCACCAACGCGCTGTTGATGTTCTCCTACATGACCCTGTCGCTTCCCTACATGTACCGCGCCGTCGACACGGCGATGCGGGCGATCGACGTCAGGACTTTGACGGAGGCCGCCGAAAGCCTCGGCGCCAAATGGCCGACGATCCTTTTCCGCTGCATCTTCCCGAATGTGATGAGCGGCGTGCTTTCCGGCGCCTTCATCACCTTCGCCATCGTCATGGGCGAATTCACCATGGCGGCGCTGCTCAACCGCCCGGCTTTCGGTCCCTATCTGCAGCTCGTCGGCGCCAATAAGGCCTATGAGCCTTCGGCGCTCGCCGTCATCGCTTTCGCAATCACGTGGCTGAGCATGGGGCTGATCCAGCTCGTCTCCCGCTTCCAGAAATCCGCTTCGCCCAAGGCTTGATCACATGGCTTTCCTGACACTGACCAATATTCAGAAATCCTTCGGCCCGGTTCAGGTCGTTCATAATTTCAACATGGGCATCGAAAAGGGCGAGTTCGTCTCCTTCCTCGGCCCGTCCGGCTGCGGCAAGACCACGATCCTGCGCATGATCGCCGGTTTCGAGACGCCGTCCGGCGGCTCGATCGTCATCAACGGCCAGGACCAGGGCGCTCTGAAGCCGAACCAGCGCAATATCGGCATGGTCTTCCAGGCCTATGCGCTGTTTCCCAACATGAACGTCCATGACAATGTCGCCTTCGGCCTGAAGGTCGCCGGCGCCACCAAAACGGACATCGATATCCGGGTGAAGCAGATGCTCGGGCTCATCAAGCTCGAGCACCTGGCGGACCGCTTCCCCTATCAACTGTCCGGCGGCCAGCAGCAGCGTGTGGCGCTCGCCCGCGCGCTTGCCGTGAAGCCGCAAGTGCTGCTGCTCGACGAGCCGCTCTCGGCGCTCGATGCGAAGATTCGCATCTCGCTGCGCGAAGAGATCCGGCAGATCCAGCAGCAGCTCGGCATCACCACGGTGTTCGTCACCCACGACCAGGAGGAGGCGCTGTCGATCTCCGACCGGATCGTGGTGATGAATGCCGGCCGCGCCGACCAGATCGGCACCCCGTTCGAGATCTACAACACGCCGGCGACCCGCTTCGTCGCTTCCTTCGTCGGAACGCTCAATATCATCGAGGGCAAGGTCGCCGATCCCGCCACCGGTGCGGTCACCATCGGCGGGCAGCGGATTGCCCTGAAAGAGCCGATTGCCGGCCTCAAGGGCGGGGACAGCATTTCGCTGGCGCTTCGGCCGGAGGCGGGTTCGATCGCCGAGGGCTCCAAAGGCGATACCGCGCTGCCCGGCGAAGTCGTCTCGACGAGCTTCCTCGGCTCGGTCATCCGCACCAAGCTGCGGGTTGGCGATGATGTCATCTCGTTCGACATGTTCAACGATCCGGGCATTACACCGCCTGTTGCCGGCGAGAATGTCAGCCTGCGCTTCGCCGCCAAGGACCTGTTGGTCATCCGCGAGTAGTGATGGCCGGAACGATTTCGTTCCGGCCTCGATCTTTCCCGGAAAAATCTGTCGTGATTTCTCGCATTTTCGTCGGAGCCTGCGTTTGACGGGCGCTGCTCTCCGTATATAGTCGCACGCGTTCTCAGGGCGGGGTGAAATTCCCCACCGGCGGTAGCGATCGGCGGACCAGCGGTCTGATGATCGAAGCCCGCGAGCGCTTCAGGCAATGCAGCTCCGCGCGTCCATGGACGCGCAAAGGTCGCTGTAGCACTTTGAGTTGCTGCATGATTCTGTCCTTAAATCGATCTCGATTTAAGGAACTGTGCAGTGTCTGAAGGTCAGCAGATCCGGTCAGATTCCGGAGCCGACGGTCACAGTCCGGATGGAAGAGAGCAAGCAGTGCGAACCCTTCGCGGGGTTGTCGTGCATGCATGTTCGCCCGACGGGATCATTGGAACAAACGCCAACCCTGAAAGGCTTGAGACCATGACCATTCTTTCCCACCCCTCCACCAAGATCGCGATCGTCCGTGCCCGCTGGCACGCCGACATCGTCGACCAGTGCGTCGACGCCTTCGTCGCCCAGTGGTCGAAGCTCGGCGGCAACGCGGCCGACGTCGAGATCTTCGGCGTGCCGGGAGCGCTGGAAATTCCGCTGCATACGCAGAAGCTCGCCAAGACCGGACGCTACTCGGCGATCCTCGGCACCGCCTTCGTCGTCAACGGCGGCATCTATCGCCACGACTTCGTCGCCGGAATCGTGCTGGACGGCATGATGCGCGTCCAGCTCGACACGGACGTGCCGGTGCTCTCCGCAGTGTTGACGCCGCACAACTTCCAGGAAAGCGAGCCGCTGATCGCCTTCTTCCGCGACCATTTCGTCGTCAAGGGCGAAGAAGCTGCGAATGCCTGCGCACAAATTCTCGACGCGCGCGCCAAGTTGGCGCTGGTCAACGCCTGACGGACTACAAATCGACGCAAAGGAGAGGGCGCAGCCGGCTGGCGCGCCCTTTTTTGCCTCGCCAATAATGCGGCTACCGACAGGTGTCAGTGGCCGAGGTTCTTGATGTAGAGCGACAGCAGCTGCGTTTGCGAGGAAATTCCGAGCTTGCGATAAACGTTGCGACGATGGACTTTGACGGTGCCGGTCGAGATGCCGAGCCTTAATCCGATCGACTCCGATGAATGCCCCTGCAGGACCAGTTCGATGATTGCCGCTTCTCGATCGGTGAGGTTGAGATGTTGCCAGACCCCGTCCGCGGGCGGATGCAAAGCCTTGCGGCGGCTGCGGCCGGTTTTCGCGAGCGCCGCGTCGAATCGGTGGTCGAGGTCGGCCCAATGATGGCGAGCGAGTGCGGCCACCAAGGGCTCGGCCCTCTTGAGCAGGGCAAACTCGGCGGCGCCGAAAGGGCCGGTCGCCTCCCGCCGCATCAGCGATAGCACGACGGTGACCTGTTCGCTGATCGGAACGAAGAAACCCACCTCCTCCGCAAGCCCGGTCTGCACATAATAGGTGCGGTAATATTCGCTGGAGAAAAAGCGATCGGGCGCCAACTCCCGCATCCGCCACACGCCAGGTCGGGGCGCACAGGCGGCATGATAGAAGGGATCGAGCAGGTATGGGCCCGCCTGGTAGAGGCTCACGAAGAGCACATGGTCCTTGGCATCGAAAGTACTGTAGAGATCAAGCGGACGCTCCTTGCCACGATAGGCGAAGACGACGACATAGTCGAAGGCTATCAGGCTCGACATCAGCCGGCGGAACGCAGTGCCGACGGCCTCGTCGCCCATCGCCGAACCATTCATCAACGGCGCCAGGGCCTGGAAAAGCTTCTCGAAGTCGACGCCCAAACCGCCCTCCCCAGTCCCCTGCGCTGCCACTTGGACGGCTTAACCAGGGTATACTCCTTTCACAAGCAAATTCCGGCGGGAATACCTCTCTCGGGGTATATACCGACTCGGCTTCCGGTGACTAGGCTGTCAGCAATGACGGTGGGAACAGGAGGCGCAAGGACCGCGTCCGATTCCTATAATAGCGCCGCAGGGAACAGACGTGACATCCGATTCAAACGACATCGAATTCCGTTCGGTCGCCAAACGCTATGGCAGCGTGACGGCGGTGTCGGATATCAGCCTCGGGGTGCCCAAGGGGGCTTTCGTCGCGCTGCTCGGCCCGTCCGGCTGCGGCAAGACCACCTGCCTGCGAATGATCGGCGGCTTCGAACAGCCAAGCGCGGGGATGGTCTATATCGGTGGCCAGCCTATGAACGGCGTGCCGGCCTATCGGCGCCCGGTCAATATGGTCTTCCAGCAATACGCGCTGTTCCCCCATCTTGATGTCGAGCAGAACGTCGCTTACGGGCTGAAGCAAATGCGCCCGCGCATTGCGGCGGCCGAAATCAGCCGCCGCGCCCGGGAGGCGCTGGAGATGGTCCGTCTTGCCGGCTTCGGCAAGCGCCGCATTCACGAGATGTCGGGCGGACAGCAACAGCGCGTGGCGCTTGCCCGCGCCATCGTCAACAAGCCGAAGGTGTTGCTCCTCGATGAGCCTCTTGCCGCGCTCGACAAGAAGCTGCGCACAGCGATGCAGATCGAACTCCAGAGCCTCCAGCGCGAGCTCGGCATCACCTTCATGCTCGTCACGCACGACCAGGAAGAAGCGCTGTCGATGAGCGATCTCGTCTGCGTTATGAATGCCGGGCGAGTGGTCCAGATCGGGCCGCCGCAGGAAATCTACGATCGCCCGGCGAATCTTTTCGTCGCCGATTTCGTCGGCAAGACCAATCGCATCGAAGCGACGGTCGAGCCCGGCGCGAATGCGGTGCGGCTGGCAAATGGCGTCGGTTTGGCAAAGCCCGCGCGTGCCAATGGAACCGCGGGTGCGGCCATGGTGGCGCTCCGTCCGGAATCGATAAGCCTTGTGCGTGACGATACCGCCACGCTGCATGGCACGGTGACCCACCGCATCTTCCTCGGCTCATCGGTCGAATACTCCGTCGAGGTTGACGGGCTTGGCGATTTTCTGGTGACCGCCGACCGCCGCAGCCTGGATGAGTCCGACCTCGCAGAACCTGGAGAAAGGATCGGACTCCGCTTCGATCCCAACGCAATGCATGTCTTTCCGGCCTGAACGGGCCGACGCTCTGCCATCAAATGCATGTCAACGACAAGGGAACAGCATCATGACCAAGTGGTACAGAGAGAATGCCCCGATCACCGCGGAAAAGCTTGCGGACGAGCTGATGCGCCTGAAACGCGGTTCGGTGACCCGCCGCCATTTTCTCTGCGTCACCGGCCTCGGGCTTGCCACTGCCGTCCTGGCGCGCGCGCCCGGCCTCTTCACCGCGACGGCTTTTGCCGAAGACCTCGGCACGCAGATGTCGCTCGCGACCTGGCCGAACTATCATGATCCCGCCACCTTCGAAGCCTTCAGGGCCGCGACTGGCGTCGCCGTAGAAGTCAACGTTTTCGGCTCGAACGAGGAAATGCTTGCGAAGCTGCAGGCAGGCGGCACCGGTTGGGACCTCTTCGTCCCGACCAATTACACGATTTCGACCTATGCAAAGCTCGGCCTCATCGATGAGCTCGACCTGTCGAAGCTCCCGAACTACGACGCCTCGACGGAAAACGCCCGCTTCACCAATGAAGGCGTCATCGACGGCAAGACCTATGCGGTGCCGAAGAACTGGGGCACGACCGGCATTGCCGTGAACAGCGACAAGATCAAAAAGCCGGTTACGAGCTGGAAGGAGTTCTTCGAGGTGGCGATGGCCGAGGCCGACGGTCGCGCCATGGTGCATGACTACCAGCTCACCACCATCGGCAACGCACTCGTCTCGCTTGGATTTTCCTTTAACTCAATCAAGCCGGAGGAACTCGCCAAGGCCGAGGAGCTGCTGATCAAGGTCAAGCCGCATCTCTACGCGATCAACAGCGACTACCAGCCGGCGATGCGGGCGACGGACGCCTGGATGACAATGTGCTGGACCAATGACGGCGCCCAGCTCAACCGCGACATGCCGGAAATCCAATTCGTGCTCGGCAAGGATGGCGGCGAAATCTGGTCGGATTTCTACGCGATCCCGAAGAGTGCGGCCAACAAGCCCGCCGGCTATGCGCTGCTCAACTATCTGATGATGCCCGAAAACGCCGTCAAGGAGCACATCGCCAACGGCGCGCCGACGACCGACAGCCGCGTCTTGAAGTTGCTGCCACCGGAGGTGACGTCGAACAAGATCGTCTATCCGGACGAGGCGGCGCTGACGCCGCTCGAATTCGGCGCCGCGGTGACGCTGACAGATCCCGGTCGCGCCGAACTGATGGCCCGCTTCAAGTCGGCGTGAGGTCGAAAGTTCGCCCCTCACCCTAGCCTTCCCCGCCAGCGAGAGAGGGGACGGGCGCCGCGGGTTCCCTCTCCCCGTTCGAAGGGGAGAAGGTGGCCGGCGGGCTGGATGAGGGCCCAGTTCAATACACGTTTCAACGGACTGACCATGCGTGCGGCAAAGAACACGAAGAGGAACCTGGTGACGGCGGCGCTGGTAGCGCCGGCGGCGGCGTGGCTTTGTGTCTTTCTCGTTCTCCCCTTCATCGCCATGCTCGTCTTCGCTTTCGGCGAGCGGGCGCCGGAAGGCGGCTATCAGGCGGCTTTCACCTTCGCCCAGTTCGCAAACCTGCCGACGCGCGCCGCAGCCTTCTGGAACACGCTGATGCTTGCGCCAGCCGGCGCTCTGCTCTGCCTTCTGGTGGCCTATCCTGTCGCCTACTACCTCGCCGTCAGGGCAAACCCTCGCTATCGCCTGATCCTCGTATCGCTGGTCGTCGTGCCGTTCTGGACGAGCCTTCTGGTGCGCACCTATGCCTGGATGTACATCCTCGGCTCGCGCGGCATTCCCAATCTGCTCGCGATGATCGGCATCGAGGACGTGCGCATGCTCAACACGCCCGGCGCCGTGCTGCTCGGTATCGTCTACGGCTACCTGCCGCTGATGATCATGCCGATCTATGTGAGCCTCGAGAAACTCGACCGGCGGCTTCTTGAGGCTTCCGCCGATCTTGGCGCCAAGCCGGTTTCCAGCTTCCTCGGCGTCACCCTGCCGCTATCGCTCCCGGGCGTCATGACCGGCATCGCGCTGGTGACGATCCTGCTCCTCGGCGAATATCTGATCCCCCAGCTTCTCGGCGGCGGCAAGGTCTTCTTCATCGGCAACGCGCTGGTCGATCTCTTCCTGCAATCACGCAACTGGCCCTTCGGCTCGGCGATCGCCGTCACGCTGGTTGCCGTCGTCGTCGTCGTGCTCATGGTGGCGATGCGCATCGCCTGGAAGGTCGCCGGAACAAGACAGGTGGATCTCGTCTGATGCGTGCCCTCGTCTCCTCCGTCTATCTCTTCCTCTATGCGCCGATCGCGCTCGTCGTTCTGTTCTCCTTCAATGCGGGGCGCAATGCGAGCGAGTTCACCGGCTTCTCCGCTGCCTGGTACGGCAAGGCTCTCAGCAACACCTTCCTGGTTTCAGCACTGCAGAACAGCCTGATGATCGCCTTCACGAGCGCTGCGCTTGCGGCGGTCTTCGGGACCATGGCGGCGCTTGGCATGGAGCGCCTCGGGCCGCGCATGCGAGCCTTCTTCGATGCCCTCTTCGCCGCTGCCATCGTCGTTCCGGGTGTCGTCATCGGAATCGCCACGCTCGTGGCGCTGGTCGCCGTCTTCTCCTTCGTGAATCCAGCGCTCGCGACGATCTGGCCGGGCGATCACCCGCCACAACTCGGTCTTGGCTACGGCTCTATCATCGCCGCCCATGGGCTGTTCTCGATGGCACTCGTCGCCATGATCGTGAAGGCGCGGATCGCCAGTCTCGGCCGTGACATCGTCGAGGCGTCCAGCGATCTCTACGCGACGCCGCTCACCACCTTCCGACTGATTGTGCTGCCGCAGATCCTTCCCTCGATTCTTGCCGGCTTCCTGCTCGCCTTCACCTTCTCCTTCGACGATTTCATCATCGCCTTCTTCGTCGCAGGCTCGAAGACCACCTTGCCTATCTATGTCTTCGCCTCGATCCGTCGCGGCGTGACGCCGGAGATCAATGCGATCGCAACCTTGGTTCTCGTCGCGTCGCTTCTCCTGATCCTGACTGCGCGCGTGCTGATGCGCGAGACGAAAAGCAAATCCGGGGAGTGAAACCATGATCCTGAAAGACCGGATCGCGATCGTGACCGGCGGCGGCTCCGGAATCGGTCAGGCGGGTGCCGCCATCATGGCGCGCGAAGGCGCCCATGTGGTGGTCGTCGACCGTAGCGCGAAGGCTTCGGAAGAGACCGTGACATCGATCGCCGCCAAGGGCGGCAGCGCCGAACCTCTAGCGATCGACGTCACCGACGACGGAGCGCTGTCGAACGGCATTGCCGACATCCTTCGACGGCATGGCCGCATCGATATTCTGCACAACCATGCCGGCGCCCAGGTGGCCGGCGACCTGGAACATGTCGAGGTGGCGGGTTTCGATCGCTCGTGGAACCTGAACGTTCGCGCGCACTTCATGGCGGCTCGCCTCGTCGTGCCGTCGATGAGGGCGGCGGGGCGCGGCGTGATCGTCAACACCTCATCCTCTTCCGGCGTCCTCTACGACCGTGAGATGATCGCCTACACCACGACAAAGCACGCCGTCATCGCCATGACGCGGCAGATGGCCGGCGACTACGCGAAACATGGGGTGCGAATAAACGCACTCTGCCCCGGCTGGGTCGACACGCCGTTCAACGAACCTTTCATCAAGCAGATGGGCGGTCGGAAGGCAATCGAGGCCTATATCCGCGAGAAGGTGCCGCTCGGACGGTGGGCAAGCGTCGACGAGATCGCCGAAGCGATCCTCTTCCTTGTCTCCGACCGTTCCTCTTATATGACCGGCCAGGTCCTTGTGGTCGACGGCGGCGAGACAGTCGTCTGAGCTACTGGCATCCTGCTCCGGTAGCAGATGAGAAGAAACTGCGCGAGCTTTCACTTCGGTGGCAGCGAGAGCACGTAGCCGAGCGCCGCATCGAGCAGGCGCTTGCGCAGCGCGTCGTCGCCATAGGCCTCGGCGCCGGCACGCACCCATCCATGCATCCTCCGCTCGCCCATCACCATCTGGGCGACGCCGGGCAGCGCCAGCGCCCAGTCATCACTGCCCTTGCCGAGCCGCACCAGCATCCCGTCATCGCGTGCGCCGCAGACGAGATTGCCGTTCACGAGAAAAGCCAGGCCGCCGAACATCGGTTTCTCGGAAAGCCCCGGCCGGTCGCCGAGTTCTTGCCTTACCAATTCCTCCAGTCCCGTGTCGCGCATGGGTCGTCTTCCTCCTTCTTGTGCCGCAGGGCGGCGCGTACCTGAATCACCTTCCCACGAGCCGGCGATAGATCGCTGATTCGATTCATCAAAACGCCCCTGCTGAATCGCCCTTTGAAGTGATTCAATCAACTCTTGAGCTTCAGCCGCCGGCGTGTCTCGCTCGGGCTCTCGCGATAGTGTGCGCGATAGCTTCGCGAAAACGACGACGACGAGTTGAAGCCGGAAATTGCCGCGATGTCGGCGAACTCCATCCGC
Organism: Sinorhizobium sp. FG01; assembly: GCF_002531875.1. Classification (NCBI taxonomy): domain Bacteria; kingdom Pseudomonadati; phylum Pseudomonadota; class Alphaproteobacteria; order Hyphomicrobiales; family Rhizobiaceae; genus Sinorhizobium; species Sinorhizobium sp. FG01. The sequence goes on along the minus strand of NZ_NWTB01000004.1, from coordinate 392,005 downwards.
GTCTCGATCACCTTGCGGCGCGCCGCATTGAGCCGCAGCGCCAGATAGTGTTCGTGCGGCGCCACGCCCATGGTGTCCTTGAAGAGGTCCTGCAGGTGGCGGGCGCTGACGCCGACCCGGCGCGCGAGCCGTGCAAGCGTCAACGGCGCCTCGACCGTCTCCTCCATCAGCTTGACCGCCGCACCGACCCGCGCGTCAAGGATGCGCATATTGCCGATTGCCGGCACCTGTAAGAGGTCGCCGCGCGTGCGCTCCTGCTCGTAGATGAAGAGACGCGAGACTTCGAGCGCCAGCGAATAGCCGTGCGCGCGGCGGATCAATTCCAACATCAGGTCGAGCGTGGGCAGCGAGCCGCCGGTGGTGATGCGCTTGCCATCGATGACGAAGCGCTCGCGAACCATCGTGACCTGCGGATAGGCGCTGGCGAAATCCTCGAAGTCTTCCCAGTGGGTCGTGGCGGAAAAATCGTCGAGCAGGCTCGTCTCCGCCAAAAGCCAGGAGCCGGATTCGATGCCGGCCATCGCCTCCCGGTGCCGGGCCGTCTGCGACAGCAGCATCTTGAGCTGTGAGGTAGCGCTGCGCCGCCAGTTGTAGCTCGACAGCACGAAGAGCGGCGCCGTTTCGCGTTGCGGCCGGAAGGGGCCGGACACCGGAATCGGGATGCCGCTTTTCGTCTCGATCGCCTCGCCGTCCGGGCTGAACATTGTCCAGCTGTAGAGCGTTCGCCCGGCGATGCGGTTGGCGGCGCGCAGCGGCTCGATAACCGAGGCGACCAGAATGAGATTGGTCTCCGGCAGGATCAGCAAATCGATATGCTGCGCCTGCGAAACACTGCCGTCCATCGCGAAACTTCCCCCGGCTGTCTCCGAGAATGTATAGGATCGTTCCACTTTTGGAAAGCAGCCTCGCCGTTTCTGGCTCGTAATGGGTCCAACGAAAAGGGAGACAGCCATGCCGCTCAGCATGAACCGCGAGGTTTTCGTCACCTGCGCCGTCACCGGCTCCGGAGACACCGTTTCGAAATCCAGCCATGTTCCGATCACGCCGAAACAGATCGCCGAAGCGGCAGTCGAAGCGGCCAAGGCGGGTGCCGCGATCGTCCATTGCCATGTCCGCGACCCGGAGACCGGCGCGCCGGCCCGCCGCCTCGACCTCTACAGGGAAGTGACCGACCGCATTCGCTCCGCCGATATCGACGTCGTTCTCAACCTGACCGCCGGCATGGGCGGAGACCTGATCTTCGGCAATGTCGAAAGCCCTCTCCCGCTCAACGAGAAAGGCACCGACATGGCCGGCGCCACCGAGCGCGTCGCCCATGTCGCCGAATGTCTGCCGGAGATCTGCACGCTCGACTGCGGCACGATGAACTTCTCGCTCGGCGACTACGTGATGACCAACACGCCGTCTATGCTGCGCGAGATGGCGCGCCAGATGACCGCACTCGGCGTGCGTCCCGAGATCGAGGCCTTCGACACCGGCCATCTCTGGTTCGCCAAACAGCTCGTCGAGGAAGGTCTGATCGAGGATCCGGTGCTGATCCAGCTCTGCATGGGCATTCCCTGGGGCGCACCCGACGACCTCAACACCTTCATGGCGATGGTCAACAACGTGCCGGCGAACTGGACCTTCTCGACCTTCTCGATCGGCCGCAACGCGCTCGCATATCCGGCGGCGGCGATCCTTGCCGGCGGCAATGTCCGCGTCGGACTGGAGGACAACCTCTATGTCGGCAAGGGCCAGCTCGCGACCAACGGCCAGCTCGTCGAAAAGGCGGTGTCGGTGATCGAGGGCATGGGGGCGAAGATCATCGGGCCCAAGGAGGTTCGCGAGAAGCTGAAGCTGACGAAGAGATAAGACCCCTCCCAACCCTCCCCACAAGGGGAGGGCTCGACATGCGTCGGCGCCGAACTCCGAACGAAGCGCATGTTTCCGCGGAGATGTTCGCAAGAAGGCCGGCCCCCGCCGCGGTTAGTCGCCGGAGAGAGGGCCGCAGAGGATCCGGAGCCACCCATCCCTCCCCCTTGTGGGGAGGGTGGCCCAAAGGGCCGGGCGGGGGGCTCCCACGGAACGATTTGGATGGAGAGGCAATGACCATCATCACCAAGGCCGCCTGCGTTGGCGGCGGCGTCATCGGCGGGGCCTGGGCGGCGCGTTTCGCGCTCGCCGGCATCGACGTCAACATTTTCGATCCGCATCCGGAAGCCGAGCGCATCATCGGCGAGGTCATGGCCAATGCAGAGCGCGCCTATGGCATGCTAACCATGGCGCCGCTGCCGCCGCGCGGCAATCTCACCTTCTGCAAGAGCATTGAGGAAGCCGTCCACGATGTTGACTGGATTCAGGAAAGCGTGCCCGAACGGCTGCCGCTGAAGCGCGGCGTCATCACCGAGATCGACGCAGCCGCCCGCCCCGACGCGTTGATCGGCTCGTCGACCTCGGGCCTGCTGCCGTCCGACCTCCAGGCCGAGATGAAGCATCCCGAGCGCATGTTCGTCGCCCACCCTTATAACCCGGTCTACCTGCTGCCACTGGTCGAGCTCGTCGGCGGCAGGAAGACATCCCCCGAGACGATCAGGCGCGCCGAGGAAGCCGTCGCCGAGATCGGCATGAAGGGCGTCGTCATCGCCAAGGAGATCGAGGCCTTCGTCGGCGACCGCCTGCTCGAAGCGCTCTGGCGCGAAGCGCTCTGGCTGATCCAGGACGACATCTGCGATACCGAGACGCTCGATAATGTCATGCGCTATTCCTTCGGCATGCGCTGGGCGCAGATGGGTCTCTTCGAGACCTATCGCATCGCCGGCGGCGAAGCCGGCATGCGCCACTTCCTCGCCCAGTTCGGCCCCTGCCTCAAATGGCCCTGGACAAAGTTCACTGATGTCGTCGATCTCGACGACGCGCTGGTCGAGAAGATCGGCGCGCAGTCCGACGCCCAGGCCGCCGGCCGCTCAATCCGCGAACTGGAACGCATCCGCGACGAAAACCTCGTTGGCATCATGCAGGCGCTGAAAGCCGGCAATGGCGGTGAAGGCTGGGGTGCCGGAAAGCTGCTCGCCGATTTCGAGGCGCGCCTCTGGGCAAAGGGCGGCAATCAATCGAAGTCTTATGACGCCTCCGGCCCGCTGCGCCTCGTCGAAACCAAGGTCAACGCCGCCTGGGTCGACTATAACGGCCACATGACCGAGCACCGCTATCTGCAGCTCTTCGGCGATACGTCGGATGCGCTGCTGCGATTGATCGGCGTCGACTTCGCCTATGTCGAGGCCGGCCACAGCTACTACACGGTGGAGACCCATATCCGCCATCTCGGTGAGGCGAAGCTTGGCCAGGCGCTCTATACGACCCTGCAAATTCTCGCCTCCGACGAAAAGCGCATCCACTTCTTCACGCGGATCCACGATGCCGCCTCGGACGACGTGATCGCCACCGCCGAGCAGATAATGCTGCATGTCGATGCCAAGGCCGGCAAGTCGGCGCCGGCGCCGGCCGATGTGCTGGCGAAGCTGAAGCCGATCGCGGAAGGGCATGCGAGGCTTGAGGTGCCGGGGGGAGCCGGGCGGCATGTGGGGCAGAAGCGGTAAAGGTGATGAGAGCGGACGATTGCCCCTCATCCGCCTGCCGGCACCTTCTCCCCGTTCTGACGGGGAGAAGGGACATGCCGCAACGGCCTGCTGTTTGCTGGCGGAGGAGGCTGGTAGCCAAAGTCCCCTCTCCCCGCATGCGGGAGAGGGTTAGGGTGAGGGGCAAAGCCGCACCCGGGAAGCCTGCGGATCGATGGGGAGATCGGCCGGATGACAGGCGGACTAAAATGACGAGGGAGAACAATGAATTTCGCACTGACCGAAGAACAGCAGATGATCGTCGACACGGTCCGCGGCTTCGTCGAGACCGAGATCTATCCGCATGAAAACGAGGTCGAGCGTACCGGCACCGTACCGCGCGAGCTCGGCCAGGAGATCGCCCGCAAATGCAAGGAGCTCGGCTTCTTCGCCTGCAATTTTCCCGAAGAGGTCGGCGGCGCCGGTCTTGATCACCTCACCTTCACGCTCGTCGAGCGCGAGCTCGGCCGCGGCTCGATGGGCCTTACCGTCTTCTTTGGCCGCCCCTCCGGCATCCTGATGGCCTGCAACGAGGAACAGCGCGAGCGCTATCTGCTGCCCGCCGTGTGCGGCGACAAGTTCGATGCGCTTGCGATGACCGAGCCGGATGCGGGCTCCGATGTGCGCGGCATGAAATGCTTCGCCCGGCAGGACGGCGACGACTGGATCGTGAATGGCACCAAGCACTTCATCAGCCATGCCGACATCGCTGATTTTGTCATCGTCTTCATCGCCACCGGCGAGGAGCAGACGCCGCGCGGGCCGAAGAAGAAGATCACCTGCTTCCTCGTCGACCGCGGCACGCCCGGTTTCGAAATCCGCGACGGTTACAATTCCGTTTCACATCGCGGCTACAAGAACTGCATCCTCACTTTCGACGACTGCCGGCTGCCCTCCTCCCAGATTCTCGGCGAACTCCACAAGGGCTTCGATCTCGCCAATGACTGGCTCTATGCCACCCGTCTGACGGTTGCCGCCACCTCCGTCGGCCGGGCCCGCCGCGCCTTCGACTACGCGCTCTCCTACGCCGCCGAGCGCAAGCAGTTCGGCAAGCCGATCGGCGCCAATCAGGGCGTCTCCTTTAAGCTCGCCGACATGATAACCGAGATCGATGCCGCGGACCTACTGACTTTGTCTGCCGCCTGGCGTCTCGACCAGGGCCTGCCGTCGAACCGCGAAATCGCTTCCGCCAAGGTTTTTGCGACGGAAATGCTTGCCCGCGTCACCGACGAGGCGATCCAGATCTATGGCGGCATGGGCCTGATGGATGACCTGCCGCTCGCCCGCTTCTGGCGCGACGCCCGCGTCGAGCGCATCTGGGACGGCACATCCGAAATTCAGCGGCACATTATCAGCCGCGATCTGCTGCGGCCGCTGGGGGCGTGAGGGAATGGTCGTCTTTCCGCAAGTCACCCCCCTCTGCCCTGCCGGGCATCTCCCCCACAAGGGGGGAGATCGGCAAGACGCGACCACCCCGTTTCTTTTTCAGACAACCGTCTGGGCGACCCGCCGCCCATTGATAGTCTTTAAGCACTCCTCGACGGCCACTGACTCGCGAAAACATTGCGCCGTCCAATCTCCCCCCTTGCGGGGGAGATGCCCGGCAGGGCAGAGGGGGGTATTCCGCGGATCGCGCACCCTTGAGGCGTTCAACGAGGGCGCCGCATGACCACCTCTCCCCGCTCTCTCGACCGCCTCATCCGCCCGCAATCCATCGCCGTCTTCGGCGGCAAGGAAGCGCGGCGCGTCATCGCGCAATGCGACAGGATGGGCTTCGCCGGCAAGATCTGGCCGGTCCATCCGCGCGAGGATGAAATCCTCGGCCGCCGCTGCTACCGCTCCGTCGCCGACCTGCCGGAAGCGCCGGATGCTTCCTTCGTCGGCGTCAACCGGGCGCTCACCATAGAGATCATCCGCGATCTCGCGGCGCGTGGCGCCGGTGGCGCCGTCTGCTACGCCTCCGGTTTCCGCGAGGCGGCGAGCGAACTTGCCGATGGCAACGACCTCCAGGAGGCGCTGGTCGCGGCGGCCGGCGACATGCCGATCGTCGGACCCAATTGTTACGGCTTCATCAACATGTTGGACGGCGCGCTGCTCTGGCCGGATCAGCACGGCATGCTCCGCGTCGAACGCGGCGTCGCGATCCTTACCCAATCCTCGAACATCGCCTGCAACATCTCGATGCAGAAGCGCGGCCTGCCGCTCGCCTATGTGATGACCGCCGGCAACCAGGCGCAGACCGGCCTTTCGGACATCGCCTGCGCCGTTCTCGAGGATCCGCGCGTCACCGCCGTCGGGCTGCATATCGAAGGCTTCGACAGCATCGAGGCCTTGGAAAGGCTCGCACACCGCGCCCGCGAACTTCGTAAGCCGGTCGTGACGCTGAAGGTCGGCAAGTCGGAGGCCGCTCGTCTGGCAACGGTCTCCCACACCGCTTCGCTTGCCGGTAACGACCGCGTCTCTTCGGCGTTGCTTGCCCGCCTCGGCATCGGCCGCGTCGATACCCTGCCGGAGCTGCTCGAAACATTGAAGCTCCTGCATCTCCACGGTACCCTCCCCAGCGCCGACATTTCGTCGATGAGCTGCTCCGGCGGCGAAGCGTCGCTGATGGCGGATGCCGGCGTCCGGCGCAGGGTGAACTTCCGACCGCTCAAGGAGGAGCAGCGCCAGCCGCTCAGGGAAAGCCTCGGCGAGATGGTGACGATCGCCAATCCGCTCGACTACCACACCTTCGTCTGGGGCAACCGCGAAAAGCAGACCGCCGCCTTCACCGCCATGATGCAGGGCGGCTACGCGCTGAACCTGGTCGTGCTCGATTTCCCCCGCCTCGACCGCTGCGATGCCGCCGACTGGGTAACGACCTGCGATGCGGTCATCGACTCCGCCAATGCGACGGGCGCCGTCGCCGGCATCGTCACCAGCCTCGGCGAGAACATGCCGGAAGAAACGGCTCTCTCCCTGATGGCAGCCGGCGTCGTGCCCTTCTTCGGCTTGGACGAGGCCCTCGCGGCGGCCGAAACGGCCGCCGCGATCGGCAACGTCTGGGCAAATCCGGCGCCACCGCCGCTCGTCAAGATGGCAATGGGCGGCGGAGATCCCGAGACGTTGACGGAGGCCGAAGCGAAGGCGGAGCTCGCCGCGGCCGGCGTGTCGGTCCCGAACGGCAAGACCGCCCGGACGCCTAAAGAAGCGGCGGAAGTCGCCGAAACCCTTGGCTTCCCGGTCGCGCTCAAGGGCCTCGGTGTTGCCCACAAGACCGAAGCCGGTGCCGTCAGGCTCAATCTCGCAAAAAGGGAAGAGGTCGTCGCCGCCGCGGAAGGGATGGCCTCGGTCGCCTCCGGCTATCTGGTGGAGAAAATGATCGCCAAGCCGGTCGCCGAAGTGATCATCGGCGCTATGCGCGATCCCGTGGCCGGTCCGGTGCTGACCATTGGCGCCGGCGGCATTCTCGTGGAAATGCTCGATGATTCCGCGATCGTGACGCTACCCGCCACCGAAGAGATGATCGAAGCAGCGATCGACGGCCTGAAGGTCAGGAAACTGCTCGACGGCTACCGCGGCGGTCCGAAGGGCGATGTCGCAGCGCTGACAAGGACTGTCGCAGCCGCGGCATCCTATGTCGTTGCAAACGCTTCCAAACTCGAAGAACTCGATATCAATCCTATTATGGTATTGCCGGACGGCCATGGTGTTGTCGCCGCCGATGCCTTGATCCGCCGGAGGAAATGACGCCTATGACCGGACCGATCCTCACCCGCCGCGAAGGTGGCATTCTCGAAGTCACGATCGACCGGCCGAAGGCGAATGCCATCGACCTGAAGACCAGCCGGCTGATGGGTGAGATCTTCCGCGATTTCCGCGACGATCCGACGCTCCGGGTCGCTGTCGTCACCGGCGCCGGCGAAAAATTCTTCTGTCCCGGCTGGGACCTGAAGGCGGCGGCGGACGGCGATCCGGTCGACGGCGACTATGGTGTCGGCGGGTTCGGCGGCATGCAGGAGCTTCGCGACCTCAACAAGCCGATCATTGCCGCCGTCAACGGCATCTGCTGCGGCGGCGGGTTGGAGATCGCCCTTTCGACCGACCTCATCCTCGCCGCCGAACACGCGACCTTCGCGCTGCCGGAGATCCGCTCGGGCACCGTTGCCGACGCCGCCTCGATCAAGCTGCCGAAGCGTATCCCCTACCACATTGCCATGGACATGCTCCTGACCGGGCGCTGGCTCGAGGCCGCGGAGGCCCATCGCTGGGGCTTCGTCAACGAGATCCTGCCCGCAGGCCGGCTGATGGAGCGTGCCTGGGAACTGGCGCGCCTTCTCGAGAGCGGCCCGCCGCTCGTCTATGCGGCAATCAAGGAGGTCGTGCGCGAAGCCGAGGGCCGCGACTTCCAGACCACGATGAACAAGATCACCCGTCGCCAGCTCAAGACGGTCGACGTGCTCTATTCCAGCGAGGACCAACTGGAGGGCGCGCGCGCCTTCTCCGAAAAGCGCGATCCCATCTGGAAGGGGCGATAGCTTACCGGCGGAAGGAAATGATGATTTAGGACGTTACAAGCTTCGGCCGAGAGGATAGCCTTATGGTTGAAGCCCATAGCGCCCCCAGGTGAGGGAGGACGGAGGAAGGACATCAAGCGGAACAGTGCCTTGGGCCATCTCACGATGGCGATACGCAGTCTCTACCAACCACAATGAACGGCGAATGCCGGCAACGAAAGGGAACAGGGGAATGAGCGATTACAAGGATTATCTGACACGACAGATCATGCTGGGCAAAATGAACCGCCGCGAATTTCTCGGGCGCGCTGCCGCCCTCGGCATTGCCGCATCGACGGCCAACACGCTGTTTGCGGCGAGTGCCGCGGCGCAAGAGCCGAAGCGCGGCGGCCATCTGAAACTCGGTCTCGAAGGCGCGGCCGCAACCGATTCGAAAGACCCGGCAAAGGCACTCTCGCAATTTCTGTTCGTCGTCGTTCGGACCTGGGGCGACCTGCTGGTGGAGAGCCATCCGACGACCGGCGCGGCCGTACCGGCGCTTGCCGAGTCCTGGGAGCCTTCCGCCGACGCGGCCACTTGGACCTTCACGATCCGCAAGGGCGTCAAATTCCATGATGGCAAGGAACTGACGGTAGAGGACGTCGTCAAGACGCTGCAGCGACACACGGACGATAAGTCGGAGTCGGGCGCCCTTGGCGTGATGAAATCCATCAAGGAAATCAAGGCCGACGGCGGCAAGCTCGTGCTGACGCTGACGGAAGGCAACGCCGACCTGCCGCTGCTGCTTTCGGATTATCACCTCGTCATCCAACCGAACGGCGGCATGGACAACCCCGACGCCATGATCGGCACCGGCCCCTATAAAGTCGCCAGCTTCGAACCGGGCGTGCGCGCCACTTTCGAAAGGAACCAGGACGACTGGCGTACGGACAGAGGTTATGTGGATTCGATCGAACTGATCGCCATGAACGATGCGACTGCACGCATCGCGGCGCTCTCCTCGGGTCAGGTGCATTTCATCAACCGCGTCGATCCGAAGACAGTCAACCTCTTGAAGCGCGCGCCGACCGTCGAAATCCTCAACACGTCCGGCCGCGGCCATTACGTTTTCATCATGCATTGCAACACCGCGCCGTTCGACAACAACGACCTTCGGATGGCGCTGAAGCTGGCCATGGACCGCGAGACCATGGTCCAGCGCATCCTCGGCGGTTACGGCAAGATCGGCAACGACTTCCCGATCAACGACACCTATGCGCTCTTCCCGGAGGGTATCGAGCAGCGCGTCTATGATCCGGACAAGGCAGCCTTCCATTACAAGAAGTCCGGCCACAGCGGGCCGGTATTGCTGCGCACCTCCGACGTCGCCTTCCCAGGCGCGGTGGATGCGGCGGTCCTCTACCAGGAGAGTGCCAAGAAGGCCGGCATCGAGATCGAGGTCAAGCGCGAGCCGGGCGACGGCTACTGGACCAATGTCTGGAACGCCCAACCGTTCTGCACGTCGTATTGGGGCGGCCGTCCGACCCAGGATCAGATGTATTCGACGGCTTATCTGTCGAACGCCGACTGGAACGACACCCGCTTCCAGCGTGAGGACTTCGACAAGCTCCTGCTCGAAGCGCGTTCCGAACTGGACGAGGCAAAGCGCAAGGACATGTATCGTACCCTAGCGATGATGGTGCGGGACGAAGGTGGCGTTATCCTGCCGATGTTCAACGATTTCGTGAACGCATCGACTAAACAGGTGAAGGGCTACGTCCACGACATCGGCAACGACATGTCGAACGGCTATGTCGCAACCCGGGTCTGGCTGGACGCCTGACCATGGAGAGCGGACCGATCACTGGTCCGGTCCTGACCGATGGGGTCGCGGGTGAAACAGTCCCGCGCTCCGCCGATCTTTCCGGAGTGCCAGCAAAGCCCAACCCCGCCGCCGCCACGGGCGAGATCGGTGGATCGTTCTGGCGGCGTTTCGTGTTTCGCCGCCCTCTCGCGGCGCTGATCCTTCAGCGCCTCGGCCTCAGCGTCGGCCTGCTTTTTGCCGTGTCGCTGATGATTTTCGGCGGCATCGAGGCGCTGCCCGGCGATTTCGCCACCACCTATCTCGGCCAGTCGGCGACGCCGCAGGCCGTCGAGAACATCCGCAAGGATCTCGGCCTCGACCGGCCCTGGAGCGAGCGCTATCTGAACTGGCTCGGCGGCGCGGTGAAGGGCGATTTCGGCACCTCCTGGGCGAGCAAGAATTCGGTCAGCGAGCAGATCGGCAATAGGCTCGGCAATTCGCTCTTCCTCGCCTTTTTCGCGGCTCTCATCTCCGTGCCGCTCGCCGTCGGTCTCGGCATGCTCGCGGTGCAGTTCCGCAATCGACTGCCGGACAAGATCATCAATGTGATATCGCTGGCGGCGATATCGCTGCCGGAATTCTTCATCGGCTATCTGCTGATCATGTTCTTCGCGGTCCAACTGGGGGTCGCCACATTCCCGGCGACGGTCTATGACAGCATGACCTTCAGCGAACGGCTCTCGGCGATCGCCCTGCCCGTCGCAACCCTCGTGCTCGTCGTTCTCGCCCACATGATGCGCATGACGCGGGCGGCGATCCTCAACGTCATGTCCTCGGCCTATGTCGAGACCGCCGAGCTCAAGGGTCTCGGCACTTTCCGCATCATCGCCCGCCATGCGGCCCCCAACGCCGTGGCACCGGTCATCAACGTCATCGCGCTGAACCTCGCCTATCTGGTCGTCGGCGTCGTCGTCGTCGAGGTCGTCTTCGTCTATCCCGGCATGGGGCAGTACATGGTGGACGCGGTGACGGTGCGCGACATGCCCGTCGTGCAGGCCTGCGGGCTGATCTTCGCGGCCTTCTACATCTTCCTCAACATGGCGGCCGACATCCTCGCCATTCTCGCCAACCCGAGACTGAGGCACCCGCGATGAATTTCAGATCTATCCCCATCAGCGCCTGGATCGGCATCGCCGGCATTGCGCTGGCAATTGTCTGCGCGCTCTTTGCCCCCATTCTTGCCCCCTTCGGCGAACGCGACGTTGTCGGCGAGATCTGGATGCCGGCCGGCGGCGATTTCCTGCTCGGCACCGACAATCTCGGACGCGACCTGCTGTCGCGTCTGATCTATGGCGCCCGCACCACCATCTTTGTGGCGCTGACGGCGACCCTGATCTCCTTCGCACTCGGCATGATCCTGAGCTTCACGGCGGCCGTCACCGGCGGCTTCGTCGACCAGCTGTTCTCGCGCTTCAACGACCTGATGATGGCAGTCCCGACGCTGATCTTCGCCCTCGTCGTGCTCGCGGTCCTGCCGCAGCATCTCTGGATCCTGATCCTGGTAATGGCGGTGCTCGATTCCACCCGCGTCTTCCGCATCGGCCGCGCCGTCGCTCTCGACGTCGCGGTGATGGAATTCGTCGAGGCGGCCAGGCTTCGCGGGGAGGGCTCGCTGTGGATCATCTTCCGGGAAATCCTGCCGAACACGCTGTCGCCGCTCTTGGCCGAATTCGGCCTGCGCTTCGCCTTCTCGATCCTGTTCCTCTCCACCCTCTCCTTCCTGGGTCTCGGCATTCAGCCGCCGGCTGCCGACTGGGGCGGCATGGTCAAGGACAACAAGGACGGGATCATCTTCGGCATCTCGGCCGCTCTCGTGCCGGGCGCCGCGATCGCAACGCTCGCCATCTGCGTCAATCTCGTCGTCGACTGGCTGATGAAGCGCACCTCTAGCCTGAAAGGAGGGCGCGGCGATGCCTGATCTGCTTTCCGTCAAGAACCTGAAGATCGAGGCGACAAGCTATCCGCCGGGCGAGCCGCCGAAGGTGGTGACGCTCGTCGAGGGCGTCTCCTTCAATCTCGAAAAGGGCAAGGTGCTGGGCCTCATCGGAGAGTCCGGCGCCGGCAAATCGACGATCGGCCTTTCGGCGCTTGCCTATGGCCGCGGCGGCGTGCGGATCACCGGCGGCGAGGTGCTGCTCAATGGCCGCGATATCCTGAAGCTCGACCGCAGCGGCATCAATTCGGTTCGCGGATGCCATGTCTGCTATGTCGCCCAATCCGCCGCGGCTGCCTTCAACCCGGCGCACAAGCTCGGCGACCAGGTGATCGAGGCGTCGCTCCGCCACGGCATCATGTCGAAAGAGGACGCGAAGAAACGCGCACTCTATCTCTTCCGGGTGCTGGGACTTCCCAATCCCGAGAGTTTCGGCGAGCGCTACCCGCATCAGGTGTCGGGCGGACAATTGCAGCGCGCCATGACCGCCATGGCCCTCTGCCCCAATCCGGAACTGATCGTCTTCGACGAGCCGACGACGGCGCTCGACGTGACGACCCAGATCGACGTTCTCGCGGCGATCAAGCACGCCATCGAAGAGACCCATACGGCGGCGCTCTATATCACCCACGATCTCGCCGTGGTCGCCCAAATCTCCGACGACATCATGGTGCTCCGCCACGGCAAGACCGTCGAATACGGCACGACCAAGCAGGTGATCGAGGCGCCGAAGGAGGACTATACGAGAGCGCTCGTCAGCGTCCGGCAGGCAAAACGCGACGAAGCTCCGGACCAGACCGGCACGCTGCTCAAGATCGAGCATGTCCATGCCGCTTACGGCAACGGCTTTAAGGTGCTGCACGACGTCTCGATGCACCTGTCGAAGGGCCAGACGCTGGCGATCGTCGGCGAATCCGGCTCAGGCAAATCCACCCTCGCCCGCGTCATCACCGGGCTGTTGCCGCCGACGGAGGGCCGCATCACCTTCGACGGCAAGGAACTGCCGAAGGCGCTGAAGGGCCGCAGGAACGAGGAACTGCGCCGTATCCAGATGATCTACCAGATGGCGGACACGGCCATGAATCCGCGCCAGACGGTGCGCGACATCGTCGGCCGGCCGCTCTCCTTCTATTTCGGCATGCACGGTGCGAAGAAGACCGAGCGCGTCGAGGAACTGCTCGATCAGATCGAGATGGGCTCACGCTTCCTCGATCGCTACCCGGCCGAACTCTCCGGTGGCCAGAAGCAACGCGTCGCGATTGCCCGGGCGCTCGCCGCCAGGCCGGAGCTCATCCTCTGCGACGAGCCGACCTCGGCGCTCGACCCGCTGGTCGCCGAAGGCATCCTGAATCTGCTTATGAAGCTTCAGGAGGAAACCGCTGTTTCCTATCTGTTTATCACCCACGACATCGCCATCGTCCGGGCGATCGCCGACAGCATGGCCGTGATGCATCGCGGCCGGCTGGTGCGCTTCGGGCCGAAGTCGAAGGTGCTCTCGGCGCCCTTCGACGACTACACCGACCTCCTCCTGAAGTCGGTGCCGGAAATGGAAATCGGCTGGCTCGAACGGGTGCTTAAGACCAGACGCATGGAGAGTGCGGGGAATTGACCCGGAGAGCGGGGCGCCTCCGTCCCGCACACTCACTCCGATCCGCTGTAGATCGCTCACGCGCAGAAAATCGGGAGAATATAAACGTGTCCGATCGCAACTTCACCGTCATCGAAAACGAATGGATCACCCTCAAGGACGGGACCCGGCTGGCGGCGCGCATCTGGATGCCGGAGGGAACCGAGCAGAATCCGGTCCCGGCGGTGCTCGAATACCTGCCCTATCGCAAGCGCGACGGCACCTGCGCCCGCGACGAATCCACCTATCCGGTCTTCGCCGCGGCCGGCATTGCCGGCGTTCGCGTCGACATCCGCGGCTGCGGCGAATCCGAAGGGGTGATCGACGGCGAATATACGCCGCGCGAACTCTCCGACGGCTGCGAGATCATCGAATGGATCGCGACGCAGCCCTGGTCAAACGGCAAGGTCGGCATGATGGGCATCTCCTGGGGCGGCTTCAACTGCCTGCAGGTGGCCGCTCTGAAACCGCCGGCGCTCAAGGCCGTCATCTCGATCGCCTCGACCGTCGACCGCTACAATGACGACATCCACTACAAGAACGGCTGCCATCTTTCGGCGCAGCTTTCCTGGGCCGCGACCATGCTCGCCTACCAGTCGCGCTCGCCCGATCCGGAGCTCGTCGGCGAGCGCTGGAAGGAAATGTGGCTGGAGCGGCTGGAGAACGAGCCCTTCTTCCTGGAGGAATGGCTCGAGCACCAGCGCCGCGACGATTTTTGGCGCCACGGCTCCATAGCCGAGGATTTCGAAGGCTTCCCGGTGCCCGCTCTCGTGATCGCCGGCTGGGCCGACGGCTACCGCAATACGCCGATCAAGGCGACCGAGGGGCTCGGCGACAGGGCCAAGGCGCTGATCGGACCATGGGTTCACAAATACCCGCATTTCGCCTGGCCGAAGCCGCGGGCGGATTTTCACAGCGAGGCGATCCGCTGGTGGAACCGCTGGCTGCGCGATGAGAGAAACGGTGCCGAAAGGCTACCGCAGATCCGCGCCTATATTCTCGATGGCCCGAAGCCGGCGCTGAGACGCAACGAAGATCCCGGCCGCTGGATTGCCAAGGACGTCTGGAACACCCCCGACGCGCGCAGCTTCACGGTATCGAGCGACGGCAGCCTCGTGACCGGGGCCGCTGCCAAGAAGGGGATCGGCGACATCTATCTCCGCTCGCCGCTCGATACCGGCACGGCCGCCGGCGAATATTTCACCTTGAAGCCGGATGCCGAGATGGCCGGCGACCAGCGTATCGACGATGCGGGTTCCCTCACCTTCGATAGCCATCCCCTGCTCGAAGCGGAGGACTACCTCGGAGAACCGGCCCTCACTCTGGAGGTCGCCTGCAGCGCGGAGACGGCCAATCTTGTCGCCCGTCTCGTCGACATTCATCCGGACGGCACGGCAACCCGCGTCGCCTTCGGCGTCCTCAACCTGGCCCACCGCAACGGCAACGCAAAGCCGATGCCGATGCAAAAGAACCACAAGACACGCATCACGCTGGTGCTCGATGCCTGCGGCTATCGCTTTCGCGCGGGTCATCGCATCCGCCTGTCGCTCTCGACATCCTACTGGCCGATGATCCTGCCGCCGCCCACCGATCCCGGCCTGACGATCGATACCGCGAGCCTCTCGCTGTCGCTGCCGCTCCTCGGCGAGCACCGCGAGATCGTCGTGCCGCAGCCGACCAATCCCAACCCTCTACCCACCTATATCGAGCATTCGCCGGCGCAAACCCGCCGCAGCGTCGAGCGCGATATGGCCAAGGGTGTAACGCATAATCGGATCTACGAAGATACCGGCCTCGTCGAACACCCCGATACCGGCAACGCCACGCGTGACATCCGCGACGAGGTTTGGTCGATCGCCCCCAGTGATCCGCATTCGATGACGGGCCTCTCGACCTGGACCTGCATCGCCAGGCGCGGCGAGCAGTCGCTGAAGACCGTTTCGACCTCCCGGCTCGGCTGCACGGAAAGCGAGTGGGTCACATCGGCCAAGGTCGAGGCTTTCGAGGGCGAAGAGAAGATCTTCGAGAAGATCTTCGAGAAGCGGATTAAGCGGGATTTCATGTAAGGGACCGCTGAGCGCATGCGGCCATCATCCTGCTGCCGCGACTTTCTCCCCGCACGCGAAGAGAAGGGACTCGCAGATCGCTCGACCACCATTCCGCGCCTGTGAAGATGGAAAGTGCGGCGCCCGCGACGGTGTCTCCTCCCCCGTCGCGACCGGGCTCGGGTGAGGGGCAAAGTCACTGAATTCCGTTGGTCTCGCGGCTCAATTCCTGCAACGCCTCCAGCGCCCGCTCCGCATCCGCCGCCGGCACGAAGATGTGGTCGTGATAATACGCGGCCACGACATTGGCACTGATGCCGGCCCGAGTGAGTGCCGCTGAAACAGCCGCCGTCAAACCCACCGCCTCAAGTGCGGAATGAACGCTGAGCGTTATCTGTCGCAGCACCGGGCCGTAGGAAAGTCTGGCCGCATCGGCCTTCGAGCGTTCGAGTATCAGCGTCAACCCCTCCACCTCGCGGAAGGTGCCGATCGGTTCAAGGGCAAACCAGAACGCGGCATCGCCCTCGACCGTGCAGTAGACATACTCGCCTTCGCCCAGGATCGGGTTCATCCCGCCGAGCAGGTGCCGCAGATCGGTGTCTCCGCTCATGGTTGCCTCAGAGGGGCCCCAACCAGCCGTGCCACACCACGAACCAGATGGTCAAACCCTTCGCGGGCGCCTGGACTCATGTGCCGTGCCCGGAGCCAGGCATGGATCATCTGCGGCTCTTCGCGATAGGTGACGTCCACGCCTGCCTGCGCAAGGCGCACCGCATAGCCTCGCGCATCGTCCCGCAAGGGATCGAAGTGCGCCCCGGTGATATAGGTGGGCGGCAGATCGAACAGTTCGGCCGCTTTCAACGGGTAGGCGAACACATCGTCGGCCGGGGCCTTCAGTACCTCGCGATAATAGGCCACGTCGGTCGTCGACAGGCCCGGCGCCTCCGCCATCTCGGCATAGGAACCGCTAACGAGATCGCCGCCGAGGCCGGGATAGACCAGCGCCTGGCCGATAATGCCGGATAGCCCTCTGGCCCTCGCCTTGAGCACGATGCCCGCAACCAGATTGCCGCCGGCGCTGTCGCCGACAGCGACGAGCGGCCGACCATCGGCAAGCAGGCTTTCGAGCACGGCGGAACAGTCATCGAAAGCCGCCGGCCAGACATGCTCCGGCGCGAGCCGATAGTCCACCGAAATCAGCTCAGCCCGCACTCCATGCGCAAGCTCGGCACAGATCGCATCATGGCTCTCGAGCGAGCCGACGACAAAGCCGCCACCATGGATATAGAGCACGCGCACCGCGGTCGCGACCTCCGCCGGCCGATAGTGCCGGATCGGAATCCGCCTGGCTACAAGCGCATCGCGCCTTGTCAGCCCCTCCGGCGACGGCGCGTCGAACTCCGCACACAGAGCGTCGTACCATTGTCGCTGTTGTGAGATCGAAGCGGTCACGGCATCGGCCGGGTAGAACGCCTCACAGCGCTCGTGGAATGCCAGGATTTCGCGCTCCGTCGGCATCGGTCTTGATCGTCTCGAATCCATCCTGCGCTCCCTTGAGCCCACCTTAGCACCGGCCTGCCGCCACGCACGACCAGCTGCGCCAAATCGTGGCGCTGCATCGGCCGGCTTGCCATCCGCTTGTCGCCCGGTGTTAATTCGCTCATGGCATTCACACTCAGGCAATTGCAATATTTCGTCGCTGTCGCCGAACAGGGCACGGTCACCCGCGCAGCGCAGAACCTGTCGATCTCGCAGTCATCGATCACCGAAGCGATCAAGGAGTTGGAGACAGATCTTGGCGTCGAGCTCTTCGACCGGCATCCGCGCGGCCTGTCGATCACCCATAACGGTCACCAGTTCCTCCGTCATGCGACGAAGATTCTCGCCGATGTGTCCGATGCGCGGCGCAGCTTCTCCGATAGCCGCGAGGAGCGCGGCGGCAGGCTTAATCTCGGCGTCACCTCGCTCGTCGCCGGCTACGTGCTCTCCGACCTGCTGGCCCGCTATCGCCGCGCCTGCCCCGGAGTCGAGGTGAGTGCCATCGAGGACAACGGCTCCTATCTCGAGCACCTGCTGGTCGGCGGCGAGCTGGATGTCGCCGTGATGGTGATCTCCAACCTGCGCGACCGGATGGCGCTGCAGGCGGAAATCCTCGAAACCTCGCCTTACCGGCTCTGGCTGCCGATCGGCCATCCGCTCGTCAGCGCCGACATCATCTCGGTCGAGGATATCGCCAGGGAGCCGCTGATCATGCTGACGGTCGACGAAATCGAGGAAAACACCGGCAAGCTGCTGACGGCGCTCGGCGCCCGGCCGCATGTCGCCTTCCGCACCCGCTCGGTCGAGGCGGTCAGAAGCCTGGTCGCCACCGGCGCCGGCATCGCGCTTTTGCCGGACCTCGTCTATCGCCCCTGGTCGCTCGAAGGAGACCGTATCGAGAGCCGCGACGTTTCCGGCGCCTTGCCGGTCGTGCAGGTCGGCATGGTGTGGCGCAAAGGGTCAAGCCTGCCGCAATCGGCGCGCGATTTCGTCGGCATCGCCGAAGCCCTTCGCAGTGCCCGTCCACGGTGAATTGATATCGGGAAAACCGATAACGCCATTCTGATTAATGAATTTGCGAATACGGAGAAATAGAGGCACGCTTCATCCCAGGGAACAAGGCCGCGGACGCGGCATAACTGGGGAGACTTCAATGAAGCAGATGTTGAAATCCTGCACGGCGCTTACCCTTACGCTCGGCCTCGTTGCCCCGGCACTTGCCCTGGAGCCGCAAAAGGAGCTCGGCCAGGGTGAGGGCGAGCTCTCTATCGTAGCCTGGCCCGGCTATATCGAGCGCGGCGAGACCGACAAGAACTTCGACTGGGTCACCGAATTCGAGAAGAAGACCGGCTGCAAGGTCAGCGTCAAGACCGCCGCCACTTCCGACGAAATGGTGGCGCTGATGAACGAGGGCGGCTTTGACCTCGTCACCGCCTCCGGCGACGCCTCGCTTCGGCTGGTGGCCGGCAAGCGCGTCCAGCCGATCAATACCAGCCTCATTCCGAGCTGGAAGACCATCGACGAGCGCATGCAGAACGCGCCCTGGCACACGGTCAACGACGTCCATTACGGCACGCCCTATGTCTGGGGCCCGAACGTGCTGATGTACAACACGGAAGCCTTCAAGGGTCAGCCGCCGAAAAGCTGGAATGTCGTCTTCGAGGAGATGACGCTGCCTGACGGCAAGTCCAACAAGGGCCGCATCCAGGCCTATGACGGTCCGATCCACGTCGCCGACGCGGCCAACTACTTGATGGCCCACAAGCCGGAGCTCGGCATCAAGGATCCCTATGAGCTCAATGAGGACCAGTACAAGGCGGCCCTCGACCTGCTTCGCGTGCAGCGCACGCTAGTCGGCCGCTATTGGCACGATGCGATGATCCAGATAGACGACTTCAAGAACGAAGGCGTGGTCGCGTCCGGCTCCTGGCCGTTCCAGGTCAACCTGATGCAGGCCGAGAAGCTGCCGATCTCCTCGGTCATTCCGGAAGAAGGAGTAACCGGCTGGGCGGATACGACCATGCTGCATGCCGAGAGCGAGCATCCGAACTGCGCCTATATGTGGATGGAGCACACGCTCTCGCCGAAGGTCCAGGGCGACGTGTCCGCCTGGTTCGGCGCCAACCCCTCCGTTGGCGCCGCCTGCAAGGGCAACGAGCTCCTGACCGACGAGGGCTGCGCCACCAACGGCTACAACGACTTTGAGAAGGTCAAGTTCTGGAAGACGCCCGTGGCCAGGTGCGCAAGCCAGAGCGAATGCGTGCCCTATCACCGCTGGGTGTCCGACTATATCGGCGTGATCGGCGGCCGGTAAACCGCCGCTTTCCCTCCCCCTTGTGGGGAGGGTGGCCCAAAGGGCCGGGAGAGGTTCGTCTCAAAGTCCCCTCCCCAACTCTCCCCACAAGGGGGAGGGAGTCGATCCTGCATGCCGCACCGACCGCAGGTCCCTTCTCCCCGCTCGCGGGGGAGAAGGTCGCGGCAGCGGGATGAGGGGCCAGAATCCCGGAGCATTTCCATGACCACCGCCGTTCTCTTCGACAATGTTTCCCGCCATTTTGGTGCGGTGCGCGCCGTCGATTGCGTCAACCTCTCGATCGCCGAGGGCGAATTCTTCGCGATGCTCGGGCCCTCCGGCTCGGGCAAGACGACCTGCCTGAGACTGATGGCCGGCTTCGAGCAGCCGAAGACGGGCCATATCGAGATCTTCGGCGAAACCGCCGAGGGCGTGCCGCCCTACCGCCGCAGCGTCAATACCGTCTTCC
Source organism: Sinorhizobium sp. FG01 (assembly GCF_002531875.1). Classification (NCBI taxonomy): domain Bacteria; kingdom Pseudomonadati; phylum Pseudomonadota; class Alphaproteobacteria; order Hyphomicrobiales; family Rhizobiaceae; genus Sinorhizobium; species Sinorhizobium sp. FG01. Next base: position 372,164 of record NZ_NWTB01000004.1, on the reverse strand, counting down.
AGGACTATGCCCTCTTCCCGCATCTCTCGATTCTCGACAACGTCGCCTACGGGCTGATGGTCAAAGGAGTCGGCCGCGAGGAAAGACGCAAAGCCGCGGAAGATGCGCTCGCCATGGTCAAGCTGCCCGGCTACGGCGCGCGCCGGTCCGGTCAGCTTTCCGGAGGCCAGCGCCAGCGGGTGGCACTCGCCCGCGCCCTCGTCAACAACCCCAAGGTGCTGCTTCTCGACGAGCCGCTCGGCGCGCTCGATCTGAAGCTGCGCGAGCAGATGCAGGAGGAGTTGAAGAGCCTGCAGAAATCGCTCGGCATCACCTTCGTCTTCGTCACCCACGACCAGGGCGAGGCATTGTCGATGGCCGATCGGATCGCCGTCTTCAACGAAGGCCGGATCCAGCAGCTCGGGCGGCCGGAAGAGGTCTACAACCAGCCGAAGACCCGCTTCGTCGCCGATTTCGTCGGCTCGTCGAACGTGCTCTCTGCCAAGCTCTGCCAGAGGCTCGGTCTGAAATCCTCCTTCGCGAGCCTTCGGCCGGAGTCGGTTGCGCTCGCGCCGGCGGCGGACGGCGCCCTCAGCCTCTCCGGCATCGTCGCCGGCCGCAGCTTTCTCGGCGCGACCAACCGGATTGTCGTCGATGTCGACGGCAACCGCATTGCCGTCGCCAGTCCCGCGGCGCAGAGCGTGCCCGCGATGGGCAGCCCGGTCACGATCAGCTTCGCCGCCCGCGACCTTCACCCGATGGAGGACGCATGACGATTGTTGCCGAAAGCTTCGTCCTTCCGGAGCGCCGCAGCACAACCGGCCGTCTCTCGGACTTCTTCTGGCGGCACCCGCCTCTGCTCCTGACGGTGCTGCTCGGGCCGCCTTTGCTGTGGCTCGGCATCGGCTATCTCGGCTCGCTTTTCGCGCTGCTTCTCCAGAGCTTCTTCTCGATCGACGAGTTTTCCGGACTCATCAATTACGAGTTCACGCTTGCGACCTACCGGCAGCTGTTCAGCGAAGCCAATCTCGACATCATCCTGCGCACCGTTTCGATGGCGGCACTGGTGACGCTCGTCTCGGCGTTCATCGCTTTTCCAATCGCCTATTATGCGGCCCGCTACGCGCGCGGCAAATGGAAGGCGCTTTTCTATCTGGCGGTCATGCTGCCGCTCTGGTCGAGCTATCTCGTCAAGGTCTACGCCTGGAAGCTGATCCTTGCGAAAGAAGGTATCCTCACCTGGTTTTTCGAGAAGCTGAACCTTCTCTGGCTGCTCGATGCCTGGCTTTCGCTGCCGGTCGTCGGCGGCAATTCGCTGTCGGTCAGTTACACGGGCACCTTCATCGTCTTCGTCTATGTCTGGATGCCTTTCATGATCCTGCCGATCCAGGCGGCGCTGGAGCGCGTGCCGGCCAACCTAGTCGAAGCCTCGTCCGACCTCGGCGGTACGCCGGCGCAGACTTTCCGCCATGTGCTCTTTCCGCTGGCACTGCCAGGCATAGTCGCCGGCTCCATCTTCACCTTCTCGCTGACTCTCGGCGACTACATCATCCCGCAGATCGTCGGTTCGTCGCGGCTCTTCATCGGCCAGGCGGTCTACGCCCAGCAGGGCACGGCCGGCAACATCCCCCTCGCCGCCGCCTTCACGGTCGTGCCGATCGTCATCATGGGCGCCTATCTCTGGATGGCCAGACGCATGGGGGCCTTCGATGCGCTCTGAGAAGATGAATCGCGCGCCCCTTGGCCTGAAGATTGCCGCAGCCGCCGGCCTTGCCTTCATGCACCTGCCGATCCTGCTGATCTTCCTCTATGCCTTCACGACGGAAGAAAAGACCTATCAGTTCCCGCCGCCGGGGCTGACGACGCAATGGTTTGCCGTCGCCTGGAACCGGCCGGATGTCTGGGCGGCTCTCACCCTCTCCGTCAAGGTCGCCGCGGTCGCCACCGCCGCGGCACTCGTCCTCGGCACCCTTTGCGCCGCCGCGGTCAGCCAGACGCGCTTCTTCGGCCGCGAAACCGTGTCGCTGCTGGTCATCCTGCCGATCGCGCTTCCCGGCATCATCACCGGCATTGCGCTGCGCTCGGCCTTCTCGATCGCGGACATCCCGTTCTCGTTCTGGACGATCGTGCTCGGCCACGCCACCTTCTGCATCGTCGTCGTTTACAACAACGCGATCGCCCGCTTGCGGCGGATTTCCGGCTCGCTGATCGAGGCCTCGATGGATCTCGGCGCCGACGGCTTCCAGACGTTCCGCTACGTGATCCTGCCGAACATCGGCACGGCGCTGCTTGCCGGCGGCATGCTCGCCTTCGCGCTTTCCTTCGACGAGGTGATCGTGACGACCTTCACCGCCGGCCAGCAATCAACCCTGCCGATCTGGATGCTCGAAGAGCTGATCCGCCCGCGCCAGCGGCCGGTGACCAACGTCGTCGCGATGATCGTCGTCATCGTCACCTTCCTGCCGATCCTCGGCGCCTATTACCTCACCCGCGACGGCGACCAGATCGCCGGCGCCGGCAAATAATATCGAACATAAAGGGAGAACAGACATGGACACCCAACTCCTGATCGGATCTCGTTTCGAAGCCGGGACCGAGGCCGAGGAGCACATCCTGAACCCGCGGACGGGCGCCAGGATCATCGACCTCGCCGAAGCCTCCCATGCGCAGATCGACGCCGCCGTCGACGCGGCCGAACGCGCCTTCGTTACCTGGTCGCAGACGACGCCTGCGGAACGCTCGAACCATCTGCTGAAGATCGCCGACGCGATCGAGAGGAACGCCGACGACTTCGCAGCACTCGAAGCCTTGAACTGCGGCAAGCCGATCAACGCGGTGAAGAATGACGAACTACCGGCGATCATCGATTGCTGGCGATTCTTCGCGGGCGCGGTTCGCAACCTGCACGCGCCCACGGCGGGTGAATATCTTCCGGGCCATACCTCGATGATCCGCCGCGACCCAATCGGCATCGTCGGCTCGATCGCCCCCTGGAACTATCCGCTGATGATGATGGCCTGGAAGTTGGCGCCGGCAATCGGCGGTGGCAACACCGTCGTCTTCAAGCCGTCGGAACAGACGCCGCTGACGGCGCTGAAGCTTGCGCGGCTGCTGGCCGATATTCTTCCCGAGGGTGTCGTCAATGTCATCGCTGGCCGCGGCGAGACGGTCGGCAATGCGCTGATCAACCATCCCAAGATCTCGATGGTGTCGATCACCGGCGATATCGCCACCGGCAAGAAGGTGCTCACCGCCGCCGCCAAGACGGTCAAGCGCACCCATCTCGAACTCGGCGGCAAGGCGCCGGTCATCGTCTATGACGACGCCGATCTGGAAGCGGTCGTGAACGGCATCCGCACCTTCGGCTATTACAATGCCGGCCAGGACTGCACCGCCGCCTGCCGTATCTATGCGGAGGCCGGTATCTACGACAAGCTCGTCGCCGATCTGACATCTGCCGTATCGACCATCCGCTACAACCTTGCCGACGATACCGAGAACGAGATCGGACCGCTGATCTCCAAGCGGCAACGCGATCGCGTCGCGAGCTTCGTCGAGCGGGCATCAGACCAGAAGCATATCGAGATCACCACCGGCGGCGGCACGGGCAGCGACGACGGTTTCTTCTTTCAGCCGACGGTCGTCGCCGGTGCCACCCAGGAGGACGAGATCGTTCGCCGCGAGGTTTTTGGTCCGGTCGTGTCGGTCACCCGTTTCTCCGGCACGGACGATGTCGTCGCCTGGGCAAACGACAGCGATTACGGCCTCGCCTCCTCCGTCTGGACGAAGGATATCAGCAAGGCGATGAGGGCCGCCTCCCGCCTGCAATATGGCTGCACCTGGATCAACACGCATTTCATGCTGACCAACGAGATGCCGCATGGAGGCGTCAAGCAGTCAGGCTATGGCAAGGACATGTCGGTTTACGCGCTGGAGGACTACACCGCCGTTCGGCATATCATGATCAACCACGGATAAGGCCGCTTGTCGCCCGTGTCGTAGGCAAGCAAGACCAGATGAAAATGCTCGCCGCCCGTCGCCACTCTCCGGCGGCGGGCGTTTTCCCCGATCGGCTAATTGCCCGTACCCTGCGGTAGCGTCTTTGCCACCCGCGCAGCGTGTTGTTGCACATTTCCCACAAACGCAAAAACATGAGTGGATTCTCACAAAATCCTGTTGCGCGCGCAATAATCATGAGTGAATAGCTCATCTTACAAGCTCACTGTCCAGAAGGCTGCAGTTGCAATGCCCAGCCAAGCCAACCACCGCTGCTTCTAAAAGCGCGACATCGAGCGCCCAATGGATAAGCTCACGGCGCCACGACGGGTGACGCCGTGACGACGGGCAGCTCCATCAGCATGCCGGAGGCCGCGGGGGCGAAGGGCCTGTCGGCGGCCTTTGCCGGTCCGCATGCCTGGTGCAACGAAAAGATGCGCTTTGCGGCTGTTCCCTTCGACGGGGCCTACTGGATCAGCCTGAAGAAATGAACGAACGCAGGCGCGTCGTAGCGATTTCCCCGCTCGGTCGGGGCGGCAATGCCAGCTTTGCTCGAACAGTATGTAAATCGGATTCGATTTAGCGGAAAAAGCATGCAGTAATTCAAAGCGCTACAGCGACCCCTTGCGCGTCCTGGTGGACGGCCGCCGCTGTAGGAGGGTCTTTATGCTGTGGGTGATTGCGTTACTCCTGGGCCTGGTGATCGTGTATCTCGCGGCCCGCTATGGCCGCTTTCGGAGTTGGGTAGAGCCCGTCCTCTCCATTGCGGTCGCCGTGGGGCTTGCCGCCGCCTTTCTGATCTGGCTGAGTGAAAGCACACCCGAACCGGCTGCACCCGCCCCCTCCCCGCCCCCGGCCGGGATCGTTCCTTCAGACATCGTCCTCGAGAACCTCGCCTTCGAGCGAAACCAGTCGGAGCGCAGCTATCGACTGCATGGGACGGCCAGAAACACCTCGGCAATCACGCTGGAATATTTCCGCCTGACGGTCACGCTCGAGGATTGCTCGGCAGGCGCCTGCAGGCGGGTCGGCGACGACACGGCGCTGGTGCTGGTGCGCGTGCCCGGCGGCGAGACCCGCCCCTTCGAGACGTTTCTCACCTTTCCCTTCCGCCCGGACGAGATCCCAAAGGCACCCAGATGGAGCTATCGGATCGTGGAGGCGAAGAGTGCTACGGCGCGATGATCACGCCGCCTTTATAGCTCCGAGCGCGCTCAGCAATTCGCCAGTCGTCACGACGTCGGCAAACTCGGCCCTGAGTGTCGCCACATGCGCACGGTGGATTTCCCGCGCCGCAATCACGCCGCCCGCGCCATCCGCCACATCGAAACAATCGCAAGCGTCTTCGACGAGGAACACGCGATAGCCGAGATTGGCAGCGACCCGCACCGAGGTCGAGACACACATGTCGGTCGAGATGCCGAACATCACGACGGTATCGGCTCCAAGGCGCCTGAGCCTCAGATCGAGATCCGTGCCGATGAAGGCCGCGTTGACGCTCTTGGTGACGAGGCTTTCCCCTCCCATCGGGCCGAAGCCTGGGCGAAAGGCGTTGCCCGGCTGCTCTGGATGCAACGTCGAGCCTTCCTTGATGCTGTCGTGCCGCACATGAATGATCGGCCGCTTCGCCGCGCGCCAGGCGGCGAGAACTGTCAGCCCGTTTTCATCGACGCGTCCATTCCAGCGCGGCGGCCAGGGCGCCGCATCAAAGGCGCGCTGCATGTCGATCGGGATCAGGACGGCATTTTCCGGCAGTTTCAAGCTGTTCATGAGATCGGCTCCTTCGTTGTCCGGAGACGCTAACTGCCTTATCGTGCGGTTTCATTGGGCATGATGCCGTCCCGCCGGACATTTGTCCGGCACAGGCGGCCGAGGACGACGAATTGACCGAACTTGATGAGAAGGATCGCCTGCTGCTTGCGGCATTGCACAAGGATTCTCGCCAGAGCCTGGTGGCGCTTGCCCGTCATGCCGGCCTTTCGCGCAGTGCGACGCATGAACGGCTGCGCCGGCTTGAAACCAGGGGCGCCATCGCCGCCTATACGATCCGGCTCGGCGCAGAGCAGAAGGCCCCGATGGTGCGCGCACTTGTTGCCGTCGCCTTCCATCCCGGTAAGAATTGCGACCATGTCGTGCCGCACCTTTCGGGCATGCCGCACGTCGTCAGTTGCTGGTCACTTGCCGGCGCGACGGACCTGATGCTGCTCGTCGAATGCGATTCGAACGATGACCTCGACATGATCCGGCGGCGGATCGCCATCATTCCGGGTGTCGCAACCGTCCAGACACATGTGACGCTCAGGACGCACTTCGACCGGCGCGGCTGAGCCTTCTTCAGCAATAGATCCTGAATTTTTCGCGGATGGCACGGTCAATTTCGGGCGCAATGACGGACGGCGCGGCCTCGCCGAGAATGCGATTCTTCCTCTCGATGGCGCGGGCGACGAGATCCGGTCGGCCGATCTCCACCCATTCCTTCGGGCTCGTTCGGTCGGCCACCGCCGGATAGATGTACTCCGTCTGCATCAGCCCCAGCGTCTGGGAATGACCGAGATAGTGGCCTGGGCCGTCGAGGCAGACGGAACGCATGGTGTCGAGCGAGACGGAATCCTCGGTCACATCTATGCCGCGGATGCAGCGCTGCACCTGGCCGAGCAGATCGTCGCCGAGGACCAGCGATTCCAGGCAGAAGCCGAGCAGCGAAGCATGCATGCCGACCGCTTCATAGACCATATTGAGGCCCGAGAGCCCCGCCATGACGTTGGAGATCGCCTGTTCCCAGCCAGCCTGCATGTCGGGAAGCTTCGCATCCGCAATGCCGGCGGCGGCGCCGCCCGGCAAGCGATAGAACTGGTGCATCTGGGCGCAGCCGGCCGTCAGCAGCGCCTGCTCGCCGGAGCCGCCGGACATCGCACCCGTTCTCAAGTCTGAAACGAACGGCCAGGTTCCGAAGACGGCCGGATGACCGGGCGACATTGCATTGACATAGACGACGCCCGCCAGGCATTCGGCGACCGCCTGGACGATCGCGGTTGCGAGCGGTGCCGGCGCGGTTGCCCCCGCCTGCCCGGCCGAAAGCAGTAGGATGGGCATGCCGCCGCGGATGCACTTCTCCATCGTGGTGCAGCTCTCTTCCGCAAATTTCATCGGCGGCACGACGAAGCAGTTGGAATTCGAGACAAAGGGCCGCGCGCGCCACTTGTCCTCTCCGCCGGCGATCATGTGGATCAGATCGAAGCAGCCCTCCACATGCGACGGATCGGAAAAGCTGGTACCGACATGCTTGGTGGTGCCGGCGCAGCAGGCATAGAGCGTGTTGATGTCCATCAGGAAATTGTCGGGAATGTCCCGGCAGACCATGGCGCGCTGGAAGAAGTGCACATTGTCGAGATGATGGACGAGTTGGGCGGCGTTCAAGAGGTCCTTGGTGGTCGACTCGCGATATTCGCGCTTTTCGACATCGACAACGTGCACCGCCGCCCCGGCCGTGCCGTAATAGACACGCGTGCCGGTGAGCTCGAGATCCTGCTTCGGATCGCGGGCGTATAGCGTAATGTCACGCGCGGCAATCGCCAGCATGTCCTCGACCAGCGCACGCGGGAAGCGGATGCGCCCGTCGTCGCCGAGAATGGCGCCGGCGCCGGTCATGATCTCGATGCCGGATTTCGGCGCATTGGCCAGGCCGATCTGCTCCAGCGCATCGAGCGCCGCCTCATGAATGCGCTTCACACCCGCCTCGGTCAGCGGTTTGTACTGGCCGCCGGAAAGACCCGGGCGCACCGGTCGGATGTTTTCCGCAAGCGGTGACGAGCGCAGCGCCACACGCGCCGCCCGTCCGCCGGACCGTCTCGAAACCGCAACTGCGCATTCGTCAGCCATCATCATCTCCCAATGGCGTTCGTCGTCTTACTCGTTGCGCCTCACCCTCACCCTCTCCCCGCACGCGGGGAGAGGGTGAGGGTGAGGCGTCGCGGCTTGTCCCTTCTCCCCGTCACGACGGGGAGAAGGTGCCGGCAGGCGGATGAGGGGCCATCCTTTTTCGCCTGATCTAGCAGTAAGCCGCTTACATCCGCACCCGCTCCGCCTTCGGATCGTACATCGGCTTCAGCGACGCCTCGGCTTTCACCCGCGTTCCAGCGATCTCGATCTCGTAATTGGACGCCAGCACATCCGCGGCGCTCTCGCCGCTACAGGGCACGTAACCAAGGCCGACCGCGCCGCCGAGGTGGTGGCCGTAATTGCCGGACGTGATCGTCCCGGCAATCTCGCCATCGCGAACGATCGCTTCGTTGTGGAAGAGAAGCGGCTCCGGATCGGCGAGCCGGAATTGCACCAGCCGGCGGGATAGGCCCTTCTCCTGCTTGGCAAGCACCGCCTCACGGCCGATGAATTCGCCCTTGTCGGCCTTCACGGCAAAGCCGAGACCGGCTTCGAGCACATGATCCTCGTCGGTGATGTCATGGCCGAAATGACGGAACGCCTTCTCGATGCGGCAGCTGTCGAGCGTGTGAAGGCCACAGAGCTTAAGGCCGACATCTTGCCCCGCGGCCTCCAACGCCTCGAAGGCATGGGCCGCCTGATCGGTCGACACGTAGAGCTCCCAGCCAAGCTCGCCGACATAGGTGACGCGGTGGGCGCGGGCGAGGCCCATGCCGATCTCGATCTCGCGCGCCGTTCCGAAAGGATGCGCCTGATTGGAGAAATCGTTCGGGCTCACCTTCTGCATCAGTTCGCGCGCTTTCGGCCCCATGATACAGAGCACGCTTTCGGCAGCCGTCACATCGGTAATAACCACGAACTCGTCGCGAAGATGCCTGCGCAGCCAGGCGAGATCGCGCTGCAGCGTCGCGCCCGGTACGACGAGCAAGAAGGCGGTTTCCGAAAGCCCGGTGACGGTCAGGTCGCTCTCGATGCCGCCGCGGGCGTTGAGCATCTGCGTGTAGATGATGCGACCGGCTTCGACATTCAGCTCATTGGCGCAGAGGCGCTGCAGGAACGAAAGCGCATCACGGCCCTCCACCCGGATCTTGCCGAACGACGTCATGTCGAAGAGACCGACTCCATTGCGGACGGCGAGATGCTCGGCCCGCTGGTTATCGAACCAGTTCTGCCGTTTCCAGGAATAGCGATACTCGCGCTCCTGGCCGTCTTTCGCAAACCAATTGGCGCGCTCCCATCCGGCAACCTCGCCGAAGACGGCGCCGCGCGCCTTCAGATGCTCGTGCAGCGGCGAGCGGCGGACACCGCGCGCCGTCGCCATCTGCCGATAGGGGAAGTGATCGGCATAGAGCAGCCCGAGCGTCTCCGACACCCGCTCCTTGAGATAGGCGCGGTTTTTCTGGAATGGCTGGGCGCGGCGGATATCGACCTCCCAGAGATCAAAGGGCGGCTCGCCGTCGTTCATCCATTGCGCCAGCGCCATGCCGGCGCCGCCGGACGAAACGATGCCGATCGAGTTGTAGCCCGCGGCCACCCAATAGCCTTTAAGCTCCGGCGCCTCGCCGAGATAGTAGCGGTCGTCGGGCGTAAAGCTCTCCGGACCGTTGAAGAAGGTGTGAATGCCCGCGGTCTCCAGCATCGGCATCCGGTTGACGGCCATTTCGAGGATAGGGGCAAAATGGTCGAAATCCTCCGGCAACTGGTCGAAGCAGAAGTCCTCGCGGATGCCGTCCATGCCCCAGGGCTTTGCCTTGAGCTCGAAGGCACCGACCAGCATCTTGCCGGCGTCCTCCTTGTAATAGGTGCACTCGTCCGGGACGCGCAGGACCGGCAGGCGAGCGAGGCCCGGAATGGCCTCGGTGACGATGTAGAAATGCTCGCAGGCGTGCAGCGGAACGGTGACGCCCAATTGGCGGGCCAGTTCCCTGCCCCACATTCCGCCGCAGTTGACGACAGTTTCCGTCTCGATCGTGAAGCTCTCGCCGTTCTGCTCGCAGGTGACGCCGGTCACACGGCCATCCTTCGTCGTCACCGACGTGACCTTCACGCCTTCGATGATCGTCGCGCCGTGCTGCCGCGCGCCTTTGGCCAGCGCCATGGCGATGTTGGCTGGGTCGCACTGCCCGTCGAGCGGAAGGTGCACCGCCGCCTTGACGTCGGAAACGTTGAGGTGAGGATACATCTCCTTCACCTCTCTGGACGTGATCTCGCGAACATCGACGTCGAAGGCGCGGGCGAGCGAAGCCTGGCGGTAGATTTCTTCCTTGCGCTCATCGGTGAGCGCCACGGTGATAGAGCCGTTCTGGCGCATGCCGGTGGCGATGCCCGTTTCTGCCTCCAGCTTGACGTAAAGGTCGGCCGAATATTTCGCGAGCCGCGTCATGTTTTGCGAGGCGCGAAGCTGGCCGATCAGCCCGGCTGCGTGCCAGGTTGTGCCCGAGGTCAGCTGCTTGCGTTCGAGCAGCACGACGTCCGTCCAGCCGAGCTTCGACAGGTGATAGGCGACCGAACAGCCGGAAACGCCGCCGCCGATTATGACCACGCGGGCCTTTTCAGGGATGGGCTTCGTCATGCTTTCAGTCTTTCATTCGAGGGATCCCAGAGCGGCTGATCCGGCTGAACGATTGCCTTGAAACGCTCTCCGAAAATCTCGACCTCGATTTCCTGGCCGGGCGCGGCTAGATCGGCACGCAGCATGCCGAGCGCGATCGATTTGCTGACGCGATAGCCCCAGTTTCCGGAAGTGGTCTCGCCGACCACTTCGCCGCCCGACCAGAGCGTCGACATATAGGGCGCATCGCACTCGCTGGCCTCGACCGTCAGCGTGACGAAGCGCTTGATGGCACCCCGCTGCTTCTCGCGCTCGAGCGCCGCCTTGCCCTTGAAGCTCGGCTTCGACCAGTCGACGAAGCGTTCGAGCCCGCCCTGAAGGACGGTGTAGTCGGTCGAAAGGTCGCCCTTCCAGGCGCGGTAGCCCTTTTCGATGCGTAGGCTGTCGAGCGCCTCCATGCCGAAGGGCTTGAAGCCGTGTTTCTGGCCGGCCTCCCAGACGGCATTGAAGATCGCTGCGGTGTCCTCGACCTTGGTGTGGATTTCCCAGCCGAGCTCGCCGGCAAAGGAGACTCGCACGAGTTGGCAATAGCGCCCGGCGATCTCAGCCGTCTGATGCGTCAGCCATCCCTTCGAAAGGTCGGCACCGGAAACCTCGGCAAGGATGTCGCGCGATTTCGGACCGGTGAGGATCTGGCAGGAGAAATTCGCGGTCACATCGTCAAGCGCGAAGGCGGCATCGGCCGAACGGTGCTTCTGCAGCCACTCGAAATCATGCCACTGCGCCGTCGCCGCGGTGATCAGGAAGAAGAAATCCTCCTCGATCGCCATCACCGACATTTCCGTGATGATGCGGCCCTTCTCATCGGCGAAATAGGCAAGGCCGATGCGCCCCGGTTTCGGCACGCGGCCGGTGATGAGCTCGGACAGCCACTTGCGGGCACCCTCACCTTTCAGCCGAAAGCGCGAGAAACCCGGCAGGTCGAGAATACCCGCAGCATCGCGCACCGCCAAACACTCCTCCTCGATGCGCTTCGCCCAGGGGCCCTCGCGGCCCCAGGTCTGCGTCGCCGCGTCGGAGATATCGTCGCCGGGCTTCGCGTACCACATGGCCCGCTCCCAGCCGTTATAGGGCTTGAACTGCGCGCCAAGCGCGGCGATGCGGTCGTGGATAGGCGACAGCTTCTTGTTACGCCCGGCCGGCCAGTAGTGTTTGGGGAAATGCATCGCGTATTCATGGCCGTAGATCTCCTTGCCCTTGGCGATGCAATAGTCTTGATCGGTATAGTCGGTGTAGCGCCGCGGATCGCAGGACCACATGTCCCATTCCGTCTGGCCCTCCGTCACCCATTCGGCCAGCACCTTGCCGGCGCCGCCCGCCTGGCAGATGCCGAAGGTGAAGACGCAGGCCTCGAAGGCGTTCGGCACGCCCGGCATGGGCCCGATCAGCGGATTTCCGTCCGGCGCATAGGGGATCGGTCCGTTGATCACCCGGGAAAGCCCGGCGGTCCCGAGGATCGGCACTCGCTCGACCGCATCGTTCAGATACCATTCCAACCTTTCCAGATCGTCCGGGAAGAGCTGGAAGGAAAAATCCTCCGGCATCGGATCGTCGGGCGCCGTCCAGTGGGCACGGCAATTCCGCTCGTAAGGCCCTAGATTCATGCCGAATTTCTCCTGCCGGAGATAGTAGGAGGAGTCGACGTCGCGGAGCAGCGGCAGCTTGCGCCCGGCCTCCTTCGACCAGGCGGCAAGTTCCGGGATCTCGTCGAAGAGGATGTACTGATGGCTCATCACCATCATAGGCACGTTGCGGCCGAACATCTTGCCGACCTCGCGCGCGTAGTAGCCGGCAGCGTTCACCACATATTCGCAGCGGATTTCTCCTTGCGGCGTGGTGATCACCCATTCATCGTTCTCGCGCCGTGCCGCCACGACCGGGCAGAAGCGGATGATTCTTGCGCCCATGTCGCGCGCACCCTTGGCCAGCGCCTGGGTAAGCTGCGCCGGGTCGATATCACCGTCATAGGGATCGTAGAGCGCCCCCGTCAGTTGGTGGGTCTCGAGGAAGGGATAGCGGCTGCGCATCTCGTCGGGCGTCAGGATGTCGAGGTCCATGCCCTGGTAGCGCCCCATGCCGACGACGCGCTTGAATTCCTGCAACCGCTCCTTCGAATGACCGAGACGGATCGACCCGGTGACGTGGTAGTTCATCGGGTAGTCGATCAGCTGCCCAAGCTCGCGATAGAGCGACGCCGAATAGCGCTGCATGTTCATGATCGACCAGGAGGAGGAGAAGGTCGGAACATTTCCGGCCGCATGCCAGGTCGAGCCGGCGGTGAGCTCGTTCTTCTCCAGCAGCACGCAATCGGTCCAGCCCGCCCTGGCCAAATGGTAGAGCGAGGACGCGCCGACCGCTCCTCCGCCTATAATGACGACACGCGCGTGAGACGGCAAATTCGACATGCGTAATTCCCTCTTTTGACGGGATATTTGACGAGGAGTCCGAGGCCATCAAGCAGGGAGAATCGGCTTTATTAATTGACATTTTCGATTAGATTGATTGCAGCATGCGTGAGGAGCAGCCCCAAGATGCAAGTCGATCTGATCGAAACCTTTCTGGATCTGATGGAGACGCGGAATTTCAACCGCACCGCCGAGCGGCTGAACATCACCCAGTCGACGGTTTCCCACCGCATCAAGGCGCTCGAGGCCCAGTTCAGCCGCAAGCTCTTTACCCGCAACAAGGGCGGCACGGTCCCGACCGCCTCGGGCCTGCGCTTTCTCGACTATGCGAAGGCCCTGCAGAATCAATGGCATGAGGCAACGCGCGCAGTCGCGAGCGCCGGCGCCTTGGAGCGCTCGATGCGGCTCGGCATCCAGCACGATCTCGCGGAAGCATTTGCCGGCCAATGGGTGGCGGCCATCCGGCGCGAATTGCCTGCAACGGAAATCTATATGGAGGCGGATTACTCGAACCAGATGAATCGCGATCTTGCCGCCGGGGAACTCGACCTGGCGCTTCTCTTTACACCGCATTATTTGCCTGACCTTCATTACGAACGGATCGGCGAACTGCATTACGTGCTGGTCAGCACCGAGGCCGGCGACCTGGCCGGCGTGAAGCCCGAGACCTATATCCGCTCCAGCTATTCGCCCGCCTTCGACCGTGCCCATCGGCTGGCGCTGCCGCACCTCTCGGCTGCCTCGCTCGCCGCCGGGCAGAGCATGGCGATCACCGGGCTGCTGCGCACTCTCGGGGGCGCCGCCTATCTGACAATCGCCACAGCCGAGCGGCTTTCCAACGACGGGGCCGCGGTCGTGGTCGCCGATGCGCCGGTCATCCCGCAGGCCATCTACGCGGCAACGAGCCTTCGCACCCGCCACGCGCACCAGCACCGCAAGATCATCGGCGCGATGGAAGGGCTGCTCGCCAATTCGGCGACGCCGTAATGCAGATCAGAACCTGCCCTTGAACTCCGCCTTCAACCGCGCGACATCCTCTCCCGTCACCCCTTGCGGATCGGTCACCGCCACCCAGGCGTCGATATAATGTTCCGGCGCGTAGACGTGGCCGTAACCGATCGTCGAGGTCGTGGCCAAAGCCATGTCGGCGAGGAGCTGCAGGCCGGTGACGACGGGAAACCAATTCAAGGCCGGAGAAACATCCGGCCCGCGCGGCGCCTTCATCCAGTCCGGCTCGCGGTACAAGGCGTGCGGATCGAAGAAGGTCACCGGATCGCTGGCATATTGCAGATAGACGATCCGCATCGCGCCCCAGTGCGCACCGGGAATATCGAGCGCGTTCTCCTGGTTGGTGAAGCGGATGATGGAACTGTCCCGGTAGCGCGGAAGCCAGGCGGGCGAACCGGCGACGCGGTCCGCCGTTACCGAGCGCCACAGCCCGCTCTGAAACGGCGGGCCGCTCCAGAGCGCACCCTGGAACGGGTCGCTGATGACATCGAAGAGATCGACAGACCCTTGTGAATTCATTGCCCCGAGACTCAATCCATGCAGATAGAGCTTGGGGCGCCGGTCCTTCGGCAGCGTGGTCCAGTAGCGGTAGACCTCGTCGAAGAGCGCGTTCGCCGCATCGGCGCCATAGCCCGGCTCGACGAGCAGCGACAGCCAACTCGTGAGGTAGGAATATTGCACCGCGACGCTCGCAACGTCACCATGCAGCAGATATTCGAGCGGATCGAGCGCTGCCGGATCGATCCAGCCGGTGCCCGTCGGAACGACGACGATCAGCGACTTGCGCTCGAAGCCTCCGGCGCGCTTCAGTTCTTCCAAAGCCAGCTTCGCTCTTTCCGGCGCCGTGTCGGCGGAGTTCAGCCCGACATAGACGCGCACGGGGTTTGACGCCGCGCCGTCGTAGAAGTCGCCGATCTGGGCGCCTGTCGGCCCCGAGGCGACAAACTGCCGCCCCTGCCGCCCAAGCTCGTCCCAGCGCACCAGCGACGCGTCGCTGCCGGTCTTGGCGGGATCGGTCGGGGGCGCGACGTCGGGATCGATCAGCGCATCGAGCTGCTGGAACGAACTGTCGGCGGCACGAAGCGCGAACTCGAAGATCACGCCATTTGCCAGCGACCAAAAGAGCGCGAGGGCGACCAGCCCACCAAGGGCGTTGGCGATCGGTCGCGTCAGGAAAACTTGCAGCCAGCGAGAAAGAACGCTGAAGGTGAACCGGAAGAGCCGTGCCAGGAAGATGAGAGCGGCGAACACCATGGAGGCTATGAGGCCGAGTTTGATGGGCTCGGCGCTTTCGATGGGCTCAAGCCCCATGATGCCACGGACGGTATTTTGCCACCCGGCTGCCTGCCAGAGAAACACGGCAGCTGCCGCTATGCAGACGATGGCGGCAGCGATCTTCAGCGTGCGCGCCCGCCGCGTCGTTGGCTCGGGCAGTTCGAAAAAGGACCAGAGCCAGCGCAGGAATGTCCCGATTGCGTAGCCGGCGGCGAGCGAAGCGCCGGAAATCACCGCCTGAATCAGATAGGGATGAGGAATGAGGCTCGGGGTCAACGAGACCGCGAAAAAGATCACGCCGACAAGCAGGCCGCTCGTCGAAAAGGACCGCAAGAGGTTTGCCAGATAGCGCGGGGCAGGCCGCGTCGCCGTCGACAGGTCCGTCTGTTGAAGGTGTTCCATGGCGGGCCTCCACGCTGCGGCATTGTCACTTTGTCGCCCGATAGCCAAGCGACGCATTGCGGCAATGTCGCCTTCCGCTCCCGCACAGTCAATCGGCACAACCCGACGATGAGCGGCAGTCACGCGCTAGATCCTCCTTTCCTTGATCGTGTTCATCACGAAGCTCGTCTCGATCGAGGCGACGCATTTCAGCCGGGCGATCTTCTCCTTGATGAAGCGCTCATAGTGATCGAGGCCGGAACTCATCACCTTCAGCACGTAGTCGCGCGAGCCGGTGACGAGGTGGCATTCGAGCACCTCGTCCCAGTCGCGGATCGCCTCTTCGAACATGACGATCTCGTCCTCGTGCTGGCGGCTGAGGCGGACCGTGGCGATCGCCGTCATCGTCCAGCCTTCGATGACCGGATCGACGAGCGCCGTATAGCCGCGGATGACGCCGGTTTCCTCCAGACGCCTGATCCGCCTGAGGCAGGGAGACGCAGAAAGGCCGACGCGCTCGGCCAGTTCGTTGTTGGTGATCCGGGCATCGGCGACCAGTTCCTTCAGGATGCGGCGATCCATCTCGTCGGCAATTTTCTGCGTCATCTTGCTGTAACCTCGGCAAAAACTTGCGCTCATCAAAACGAAGTGATCGCAAATAGCAAGGATCAGCCCGGGCGTTTGATATAAATTGGCGGATAGTGGAGTCCGCTAGCGCCCAGGGAGAGAAACCATGACCGCGCCGCATCCGTCGAAGACCCATATCGGCAACCACAAACTGCATCCCGAGACGCTGATGCTGAACTACGGTTACGATCCCGAGCTCTCGGAAGGCGCCGTCAAGCCCCCGGTGTTCCTGACTTCCACCTTCGTGTTCCACTCCGCCGAGGAAGGCCGCGACTTCTTCGATTTCGTCTCGGGACGGCGCGAACCGCCGGCGGGCGTCGGTGCCGGGCTCGTCTATTCCCGTTTCAATCACCCGAACAGCGAGATCGTCGAGGATCGGCTTGCCATATACGAACGCGCCGAGGCCGGCGCGCTCTTCTCCTCCGGCATGTCGGCAATCGCCACGACCCTGCTTGCCTTCGTGCGGCCCGGCGACGCAATCCTGCATTCACAGCCGCTATACGGCGGCACCGAGACGCTGCTCGCCAAGACCTTTCTCAATCTCGGCATCCACGCAGTCGGCTTTGCCGACGGCGTCGATGAAGCGGCCGTCAGCGCCGCCGCCGAGGAGGCCATGAGCAGGGGCCGGGTCGCCGCGGTCCTCGTCGAAACGCCGGCCAATCCCACCAACAGCCTCGTCGACGTCGCGATGATCCGCCGCATTGCCGAAAAGATCGGCGAAAGACAGGGGCAAAGGCCGATCGTCGCCTGCGACAACACCCTGCTCGGCCCGGTCTTCCAGCACCCGATCGACCACGGCGCGGACCTGTCGCTCTATTCGCTCACCAAGTATGTCGGCGGCCACTCCGACCTGATCGCCGGCGCCGTGCTCGGCTCGAAGGCGCTGATCAAACAGGTGAAGGCGCTGCGCGGCTCGATCGGCACGCAGCTCGACCCGCATTCCTGCTGGATGCTCGGCCGGTCGCTCGAAACGCTGTCGGTCCGGATGGAGAAGGCGAACGAGAATGCCCGGATCGTCGCCGAGTTCCTGCGCGACCACCCGAAGGTCGAAGGGATCCACTATCTGCCCTTCCACGACGAAGCCTCGCCGGTCGGGCGGACCTTTGCCGCGCAATGCACCGGCGCCGGCTCGACCTTCTCCTTCGACATCGCCGGCGGCCAGGAGGCAGCCTTCCGTTTCTTGAACGCCCTGCAGATCTTCAAGCTCGCCGTCAGCCTCGGGGGCACGGAATCGCTTGCGAGCCACCCGGCGGCGATGACTCATTCGGGCGTGCCGATCGAGGTGCGGCGCCGGATCGGCGTGCTCGAATCGACTATCCGCCTGTCGATCGGCATCGAGCACCCGGACGACCTCGTCGCCGACGTCGCGAACGCTCTGACGACCGTCTGATCCATTGAGCGGGGGCCGTCCCCCGATCAATGCGTCAGAATATTGACTACGTTGCCGAACGGATCGCGCACGAAGAGCGTCGCACACCCCAGGGTTCGTCAGTGATGTCATAGACGATTTCGATGCCGGCCGCCTTCGCGCGCCGATAGACTTCGTCGACATCGTCCACCTCGATCGAGAGCGCCGGCACCGGCGTTCCCGATCCGCCTTCAATGGCAAAGCTGACCTGCGGCATTGCCGATCCGCCTTCCGCCGCAAAGGTGACCAGCCAGCCGTGATCCATCACCACGTTGAGGCCAAGCAGATCCGTATAGAAACTGCGCGCGCGTTGCGGATCGGATACTTGAAGATTGGGCACGATGCGTCGGACTGCCATTGGATCCTCCCCAGTTTCATCGTCCTCTTTCCTAGGCTTCAGCCGCGTTGAAAGCCAAGCGTGAAAAGGGCGAGCGAAGCTATCGAAGCGATCGTGCGGACATGGTTCCACCAGACCCAATCGGTCAAGTAGCGCTGCTGCCAGACTTCGGTGGCGGCCTCGACCGAAGTGGCATTCGCCAGCGCGTTGTTGAGCGGAACGTTAAAGACCATCGTCACCGCGAATGTGCCGGCGAGGTAGACGAGTCCGCCCGCCGCCAGGAGATAGCTCCCCTCCCCGCCCCAGATGAAAGCGGCAGCTATGAGGATCACGCCGAGCAGCGCCGTGCCCATGAAGGCGGCGAAGAACAACGGATTCTGGATCACGACGTTGATCGCGTTCATGGCAGCAACGCCCTGCTCCGCCGGCAATCGCCGCAGCGCCTGCATGATGCAGACGGAAAAGACGAAGAAGAGCCCGGCCATAAGTCCGGATCCGATGACGGCGGCAAAGGACAGGGCAGGAACAAGGGCAAGCATCGCACGGACCCCGGGTCGATCGTGCGGCCTGCGGCCGCACGCGCTGCCCAAGAGATAACCGACCAATGCGATATAGTCATCAGGAGTTGTTCCCCATGTGGCGGGCAACGCGAAATGCGCGCAACCCTCTCCTCCACTTTCCACCGCGGCGCGATTGACATCATTGGCGGCCACACCTAATCATCGCTGATCGGTTGGTTCCCGGAATGCGAACGTGTTTCGGGAGTAAACGGGAATGTGACGGATGGACCCAAGCTGGGCATCTCAATCACTGCCGACCCCGCGACTGTAGAGCAGCGTGAATTTGCCGTTCCGGAGCAATCCGGAAGAAGCCACTGGAACAGCCGCGAGAGGGCGGTTCGGTTCTGGGAAGGCGAGGCAAATCCTTGGTGACTAGGCTAGCCTGGGCACCTGACGCTGCGAGCC
This sequence comes from Sinorhizobium sp. FG01, assembly GCF_002531875.1. Classification (NCBI taxonomy): domain Bacteria; kingdom Pseudomonadati; phylum Pseudomonadota; class Alphaproteobacteria; order Hyphomicrobiales; family Rhizobiaceae; genus Sinorhizobium; species Sinorhizobium sp. FG01. The sequence goes on along the minus strand of NZ_NWTB01000004.1, from coordinate 353,233 downwards.
AGGAAACCTGCCAAGCGATACGGGCATAGTGCCCAAGGGGAATATCCCATTGCCATCACGGAGGTTGTCATGGCTACGTCTACAGTTTCGAGCATTCCGCTCTCCCTCAGCGACCGTCTGACCGCGGGCATCATCGCCCTCATGATCGGTGGCTTCCTCGTTTTCGGTGCCGGCCTGGCGAATTCGGCCGTGCTGCACGACACGGCACACGACACGCGCCATTCCTACGGCTTCCCCTGCCACTAAGCGAAGTCATGGAGCGCCTGCCGCGTTCCACACCAAACGATACAACAATCGACCCTCCGGTGCTCGGAGCGCGCGTCGTGCGTCTGGCACGCGCCCGCGCCTTCAAGCGCCGGCTTGCGTCGATGGAATCGGGCCGGCTTACCGCAAGGCGGCCACGCCCGCTGAGGAAAATCGACAATGATCGTCAAGACACTTCTGGCCGCGGTCGTGGCCGGGCTGATCGCCGGCGTCTTCATGACCGGCGCCCAGGAATTGCGGGTCACGCCGCTTATCCTGCATGCGGAAGAATTCGAGGGCGAAGCGCCGGCTGCAACCGGGCAGCCCGCCGGCGAGCAGCCGGCCACGGATCATCAGCAGCATTCGTCGCTGAAAGGATCCCAGATGTTAGGCGAGATGCTCGCAGCACTTTCGCCGGTCACCCCCGCCTATGCCCATGAGGGCGAAGAACACGAGGAAGGCGGCATCATGTTCGGCATGAGCCGCTTTTCCGGCACGCTTGCCGCCAATCTGGTCACCGGCGCCGGCTTCTCGTTGCTGCTTGCAGGCATCAGCCTGATGATCGGCTACCCGATCACGCTTGCCAATGGCGCGCTCTGGGGCGCCTTCGGCTGGCTCGCCGTGCACCTGCTTCCGGCCGTAGGCCTGCCGCCGGAACTGCCGGGCTTTCCGGCGGCCGAGCTTGGCGACCGGCAGCTCTGGTGGGGGGCGACGGTGCTACTCTCGGCCGTGGGACTCTATCTGCTGGCACTCCGCCCGGAAATCGTCGCCAAGCTCGCGGGTCTCGTCCTAGTCGCCGCTCCCCATCTTTATGGTGCGCCGCAGCCGCTCGACATTTCCAGCAACGTGCCGGCTGTGCTCGGCGCCGAGTTCGCCGTCGCCGCGCTTGCGACGACGCTCGCCTTCTGGCTGGTGCTCGGCATCGTCTCCGGTTTCATCAACGACCGGTTTCTCCGGGCGCACTAACCGGCCCCCGCGCCTTCGCCGCTTGTCCTCTCCCCGCCTGCGGGCAGCACGCGGGGAGAAGGCAAGGGTCTCATTTGCTATCGAGCAGGTGGGCCCGCAGCATCTCTCGTCGAAGCTCGGGCTCGAGCAGCACGCAGGTGTCGCAGAAGCTGCCGCCCTCGGCACGATAGAAAAGGCAACAGCCGCCGCGGATCCGGTAGGTCCTGGAGCGAAGCTCTCCCCCACTGCCGGAGGCCGCTTCGATCTTTTCGTAGTGAAGCTGCCGCGAGGCAAGCGGCGAGTGGGCCTTTTTGACGATCGCCAGCGCCTGCCCCGTCGCCCTGTCCTCCCGTTGCCGCCGCCGCCCGATCTCCAGGAAAGCGCCGGCGAGACTGTCCGCGGCCAACCGCCATTGCGCGCGCGCTGACAGGCCGCAGCGGCGTTTCAGCAGCGCGATCACCGGCTTCAGATGCGCAACGAAGGCATCGTGAAAGCGTCGAGTCGGCTCGTCCGGCTCGATCTCACTCTCGCTCCGCGGAAGGTCGACGAGGAAATGAAAGCGGCCGGCCACAAGCGACCTCCCGTCGCGGGCACGCAAATAGGTTTCGAAACGCAGGCCCGCGACCACCGGAACAAGGCCGCTCACAAGATAGATCGCGCCCGCCGCAAGGCTCAGCTGATGGCTGTAGAAGGCGACCAGGTGCGCCGCTCGAATCTTATCGTCCATGCCGGACGCGAAACGGTCCTGATAGGCCAGGCAGGTCTCGAGGTTTGCCGGCTTCGACCAGAAAGCGTCTGGCGATTGGAAATGTGCGTCAGAGGTCGCGACCGAACAGGCGACCTCCGGAATGGAGGCCGCCAGCCATTCGATCGCGGCAGCCGCCTCCATGACCGCTCTGCTTTCCCGCTGCCGATGCCCCTGCCCCATGCTCCGTCCCATCAAGCCGCGCCGGGTGTCAGCCAGCCCCCTTCGAATCCAGCCCTTTTCAGCCCCCGGCTGAAGTCCGGGATACTGCGCGTCAGTTCCCAGATGAGGCCGCTTCTCCAGTTCTCGATCATCATGACGGACAGCCCCTGGTCAAGCCCGACAATCCTGTCGTCGACCCAGCCCTCGCGCCCTGCGCCCGGCAGGCTCGGATTGAAGCCGCCGGGAAGGCGGCCGTCGCGAAGCAGTGCCGGATAATGCGCGAGCAGATGCGAAAGGCTATCCAGGCAGTCGTCCGGTGCGAAGGGCAGTCCGGCAAGCGGAGCCCAAGGGACCAGGGTCCCGTCATCGGCGCCGAACGGAGCGCCTCGTGCCGCATAGCCCAGAAGCCTCTGCCGCCGGCCGTCACGCAGCCGCATCCAGCCCTTCGGCGCATGGCAGGCGCTGAAGCCCCAGAGGTTGCGGCAATAGCCGGAAAAGCCATGAGGATTCTCTTCCGCATGCGCCCGCTGAAGCGCGATCGCTCGGCAGCTGTTCGCGAAATAGTCGCTGCTTGCCGCCCGCATTCCCGTATCGCCTATGCCTCGGAAGTCGATCCAGGCATGGGGAAAGAGGTGGATGAACAACGCGCCCGCGTGCAGGTGCGACATCCCGCCAATCGTCAGCCATTCATGTGCCACCGAATAGGCGCCGTAGTTCTCCGGCGCAATGGGTAGGCTAGTGGAGCCTAGCGCCAGGACATAGAGGAGCAGCGCCTCGCTATAGCCGCGCCAACGGTGCTTCAGGAAACGCCCCGGCGGCCTCCAGCCCATCGTCAGAGTATCGCCGCGGTTGAGCGCCCAGGCCCAATCCGCCCGCTCATATAGTCGCGCTGCAAGACTGCGGATTTCCGTTTCGTTCGGATCTGGCCCCGAGAAATAGGCCGCGGCCGTCAGTGCGCCGGCCAGAAGCAGCGCCGTGTCGATGGTCGAGAGTTCGCTGTTCCAGGCGCGCTCGCCCGTTCGCATGTCCAGAAAATGAAAGTAGAAGCCGCGGTATCCCGTTGCGAGCCTATCGCTCCCCTGCCGGCTGCCATCAAGAAAGCGCAAGGTCGTGAGTACGCGGTGACCTGCATCCCCCCGCCGCATCCAACCGCGCTCGACGGCGACCGGATAGCAGGACAGTCCGAAGCCGGTGGCCGCGATACTCGATGGCGACCCCGCCCGCGAGGTGTCGGCGACGAGCCCCGTTCGCGCATCGGTGTAATCAAGGAAATACTCAAAGGCGGCGCGTTGCAGCCGATCGGCGAGGGCGATGTTCTCCGGCGGGAAATGAAGCATGGCGAGGTTCTGTTGGACGATCATGGCCAGATTGGGTGCAAGCGGCGCCGGCGACAGCGTTGGAAGATGCGAATTGGCCCCTTTTTTCAAAGTGACCGTTCGAGCCGCTTCCCTCTCTCAGACGCCAATCAAATAATATTGAGATCGCGGCCGACCGGGACAGTCGCCGATTTGCAATCCTGTGGTACATTCTGTTTTGAAGCTCGACGGTTTTGAGACGCGGGCTCGGAAGTCCGACTGTAGATCATGACGATTGGCGGATGCGATGTTGAGCATGCTGGCATTGATCATGGCGCTCAGTGGCAGCCCGATGCAGACGGCCGCCACGCCCCCGAATGTCGATGTGGAGCTGGTTCTCGCTGTCGACATGTCCGGCTCGATGGACATGGAGGAAGCGCGGGTGCAGCGTTCCGGCTATGTGCAGGCGCTTAGGCATCCGGATTTCATCAACGCGGTAAAGGGGGGATATCTCGGCCGCATTGCCATCGGCTATTTCGAATGGGCGGGCATGGTGAACGAGGCTTCTGTCGTCACGTGGCAGGTGATCGAAGGTGCCGAGGATGCCGAAGCCTTCGCGGCCAAGCTCGAGGCCCGGCCGATCGGAACGCGGCGCGGCACCTCGATTTCGAACGCGATCATCTTCGGCACGAGTCTGATCGATACCAATGCCTTTTCGGGCGTGCGCCGCGTCATCGACATTTCCGGCGATGGCCCCAACAATACCGGGCCGCCCGTCGCCCCTGCCCGCAACGACGCGGTTGCGCGAGGCATTGTCATCAACGGTCTCTCGATCCTGATCCGCCCGTCCGTGTCGACCGGTCCGCTCGATCAGTATTATGCGGAATGCGTGATCGGCGGGCCCGGCTCCTTCGTTCTTCCGGTGCACGAGGCAGAGGATTTCGCAATCGCCATCCGTCAGAAGCTGATCCTCGAGGTGAGCGGGGTGGCGCCTCCCCTTAGGCTCAGCTTCGCTGCGACCGAGACGGCAACGGATTGCATGATCGGTGAAAAGCTACGGCCAGGCTTTCTCGACAGGGTCTATCCGGAACTCGACCGGTAAGCCTTTGGCTGAAAGACTCTGCCGCGCCGCGGAGGCGGCGCTGCTGGATCCCTGTGACAAGCACAAGGATTGGGGCGCGAAAATATGACCGGCGCTATAAGCACAGCCCGGGGCGCTCACTGCAGCAGGCGAACGCCGCCCGCGAAATCGGCTCCTGCGGCTGCGAACTCACGCCGATCGCGCAGTTCGCTGGTGACAGCCTGAAGCGCCATGTCGATGCAATATTCCAGCGCCTGCGCGTCCAAGGCGCGGGCGCTGTCGCGGATATGGGCCAGCATTCTGGCAATGCTCGCAAGTTCCGCTTCATGGTCCGCCGCTGCCGAAATAGAGTTAGTCATCCGAACCCCCATAGCCTGTACTACCCTCGCGAAGGGACTATAAAGGAATTTCCCGTTCGCGCGCGTTGCACGAGCGTTGCACACCCTTCAGTGGTGTTACGCGACAGTTTCGCCAATCCGCGCCGGGGTATTTTACGCGCGCTCGCCTGCCTCTTGCAGTTCCATTTGGCACAGGAAGCTCCGGGCGCGGCCGCACCGCCTCACGACGAAATCGCCCTCGACAGCGCACGCGACCCGAAGCGGCGCGCCCGCTCGCCGTCGGGACTCTCAAGGTCCGGCACGAGCACTTTGACGACAGCGAAGGGCAGATCGTCACGAGAGAGCGTGACCGCGATGACAGACCGCACACCCGCCTTCTTCACACAGGAGATCGTGTAGCTTAGCAATTCCTCGACAGGCGTGACCGTGTGGGCGACCGGTGTCGTCATCGGCCGCGGCGTTGCGAGAAAGGCGCGCCGCGTCGACTCCGGCAAGGGCCGGCTGAAGGTCTCGGGGTAAACGTCGTCGCGAGCGCCGCCGATATAGGTGAGCCGCGACTGCGCTGCCTCCGTCACCGCGCGGATCGCAGCCCGGACGGCGGACGGATGCGCGCCGCAACCGCTCGTGACCTCGACGAAGCGGAGATTTCCGGCAGTCGCCGTGCCGCGCGGGCCGAGCAGCGCCAGCAAGCACGGAATGCCGGTGTCGCTGGTGATGTCGAAAAGCCGCAACTCGAGCTCCGCCGCCTCGATGCGGCCGATGAGCGCGTCGAGGGCCGGGTCGTCAAGATCCTCCGGGGCCACGCATGCCCGGTGGCGGGCCTCCTCGCCGGAGACGCGCCACAAGACATGCGCGTCACGCTCGACCCGCTCGAGCAAGCCATGCAGGATTGCCTCCGGCATGGTGTTGCCCGATGCCAGCCCATCCGACGACATCCAGAAACGCGAAGGCCTCGTGCGATCGAGAAGCACCGCTTCGAGCGGGACGAGGACCTCGTGGCCGGAGATCAGATCGGTGCCGCCGGCCCATTCGATCGCCTCGTCCGGGGGGATATCGTCCCACCCCGCCGCGATCAGCGCGCCGAGGCTATCGTACGCCCGGCCGGAGGCACGCAGATTGTCGGGCGTCTCCACGACCACCTCGACGTCCGGCTCGCCGGCGACTGCCCGCTCAAGCGCCTCCATGACCGCGGATGCACGCGCCTCCGCATCCGTCCGCCCCTTGCCCTGCGCGACGACGATCGACTGCGAGTTCGGCGTATAGGCGCACCAGACCGGGATCCCGATCTTGTCGAGCCCCGTGTGCCGGGCGACCCTCGTCACGCCGAAGGCGGCGAGACAGGGTCGAACGCGATGAAAAGTTTCGTCCGGCGTGCATACCCTGTCGGAATAGCCATCCCCAGGGTTCGCCAAACGGTCAATATCCGGTTCGGTCGCCGTCAAAGTGGCCCGCAAAGACATCATCGACTGACGATACGGCGACCGCGAGATCGACATTCTTGGCGATGACGGCGCCCGGCTTTCGGAACCCGTTCACGACCGCTAGATCGCCCGTCACCGAGTTAAGCGGCGTGACTGTTCGGTTTCCAAGATCTGCCACCCAAAGGCCCGACTCCCCCGGAATCCCGATCACAACGACTTTGGCCATATTTCCCCCTTAAGCCCCTGTTAAAAACCCGCCTTCTTCAGCCCTTCTCGATAAAGATCTTTCTGCCATTGCTCCTTCATCGGAACGACGGCCAACCATTTGTCCAAGTCGAAAGACGGGTTTGCCTTCAAAGCCCGCATCCTGTGCTGCCGCGCCTTCTTTCGGTCGCCAAGCATCGCCCAACTTGCAGCGACGATTCTGTCAGCCGGCGTCTTGTCCTTCATCCTTTGAACGAAACCGATGCAGTCCTCGTACTGTCCTAGGAAATAGCTGGCACCCGCGGCACTCCACAGATAGGCATCCGGTGCTAGTGGATTGAGCGCCAGCGCCTTACCGAGCTTGTCAAGAGCTTCGGCCGGACGCGCGACGTGGACCAGCGTATCCGCGTGGCTGTAAAGAACGTCGGCATAGTGCGGGCTCAACTGCTCTGCCCGGTCGAGGGAATCAAGGCTTTCGTCCAGATCGCCTTGGTAGAGTTTTACGACCCCTGCTTCGCGGTGAGCCGCAGGGAGATGATCGTTGCTCGCAATGGCGTCCTTCACATGGCGCTCCGCTGTCGAAAGGAGCTCATTGTCGCCGCGGGCGGTTAGAAGCCATTCATTGACGTAGGTTCGGGCAATGCCGCTCAGCGCCGGTGCAAAGTCCTGCCTATACTTCAATGCCTCGCGGAAATCGCGGCGCGCCCTGCGAACATCTGGGAGGCCGAGTCCGGAAAGATGTCGCAATCCCCCGAGATAGGCATAGTAAGCCTCCGGATGCGTCACGAAATCGAAGTGGTCTGCCTGTCTCGTCTCCACCTGCTCTGTCACCGCCCGGGCAACATGGTAAGCGATATCCTGCCGCTGCTTGACGAGGCCCGCGGGCGAGATTGGAAAGCGATCGGCCCAGACGATCTGGTCGGTGGGCAGGAAAATGAGCTGCGTGAAGAGCCCCTGGTCCGACATGCGGCAATCGAGCGCGTAGGTGACGCCGTGCCGCTCGAGAAACGCCGCCTTGTCCGCCGCTTCTCGGATGCGCTCGGCGGTATAGGGTGCGACGACCGTCATCGACCTCAGCGAACAGAGCCCGATCGTTATGTCCTCGATCACCGCCACGCTGACCGCATGAAGCATCGGATCGCTACCGAAGGCGGCCGGCGGAAGCAGCGCGACACGCGGCAAGCGCACGGTTTCCGACCCACCCGCTTGCGTCCCCCATTCAGAGAATTCGGCTTGCTGCAAAGTTGCTGCGCTCGGAGTTCTGATACTTAGAAACTGACCGTGGCTTACGCGCTGGAGGATCTCGCGAACGGCTCCATCCGAGGGGTCGAGCTCCAGCAGATGCGCACAGGCGGCGCGCAACGTCGGCCGGTCCGCGGACCGTCGTTCCACATCGATGAGTGCGCTCCGCAGTACCTCCGTGAAGCTGCGTCGCTTTTCCATCGCCCAGTCCGCGTAGCGTCCGGGCGGCAGATCCGCCGAAGACAGGAACGTATCGCGCCAGAGCGAAAGGCCGTTGCGGAAGCTCTCTTCGGAGCCGTCTAACTCCTCGAAGCCGGAGACATCGCAGGAGATCGGCCCCAACGCCACCTCCGTCTCCGTGGCAGACAGAACCGCACCGGCGGGCGTCACCAGGTGTTGCATGCGCCACAAGGTCGAGCGCAGGTTCTTGAACGCGACGCTTTTTTCCCTGTCCGGCCAGACCATGGTCGCGAGCTTGTCGCGGGTCGCGACTTTTTGCCCGGACGCCGAGAGATAGGCGAGGATCAACAGGCCGCGCTCGGGACACGCGACAGCGCCGCCGGCCGCATCGCTCAGCCGCAATTCGCCGAAGGTCCTGAGGTGATAGCCAGCCCCCGTCAAGACCACCTCAACCGACCGATAGAACCAAGGTCCTGCCGCCCCAGAGACCGGGCCGGATAATACGCCACCGCCTGACGATCCGCGATCGGAAAACCATCGATGTGCTCACGTCCTTCCCTCCAACCGTCTTCGGCACCCCGCCATCCGTCGCCCCCAGCGCATCCTCGAAGAAAAAAGAAAAATGCACCTGCAGAACGTCCGCCATCGTCAGCAACTGGGTCGCGCACACGCGGCCTGTCCCCTGTTCGTAGCTTCGGACTTGCGCTACCGACACACCGAGCGCCGCGCCGAAATTCTTCTCGTCCATTCTCAATCCCTCGCGGCGCATTCGGATACGTTGGCCGACGAAAGCGTCAACTGCATTGGCCTGATCGGGCACTTTTCGCCTCCGCGCGAGCTGGCTGAGCTGCTTATTTTCAAGGATGCTTGAAAAGCGGAAGCGATGCAACTCGGGGCTTCGCGTGATGCACAAGGTTCTCGTTTGCGTTTTGGATGCACTGCACGCCCTCACCGCAGTGCAGCACCGGAACGTGCCTCCTCCGACGCAAAGAAAACCCCGCACGAAGCGGGGCTAGTTTTGGGGGTCAGTTCCAGGTTTGTCGATTGTACCAATCATCGAGATCCCGATGCACACGGTCCTTTTCGATGCCGTACCGCTCCTGAATCTTGCCCTCCAGCTGATCCATGTTGCCGTTGATCTGGTCAAGATCATCGTCGGTCAATTTGCCCCACTGCTCCTTGATCTTGCCCTTCACCTGTTTCCAGTTACCTTCGACTCGATTCCAATCCATGCCGTTTTCCTCCTGGCTTGTGACAGTCCTGTCAGGAAAACTCATGACGGCGGCAATGGTTCATTTCCGCTTGGAGGAAGGCGGAACGAATCCGCATTTCCATGCATTTACCGGACAAGTACGGAGGTCCAAGTCGAAGTCGCCCATCCAGTCCCGGGCCTCCTCCGGGTGGGCAGCCGCCTCGGCCCCGGCGTCATGTCGTTGGGTCGACCTCCGCATTACTCCCATCGAAGAGCCAGTACACCCACCAGCTCAGAGACAGACGACGCGAGGCTAGTGTATAGTCAAGGGGAAAGTCCGGTCGCGTGTTTCAACTGTTGGATAAGTAGCTGCGGATCATGGAGCTTGTCGTTGCCCTTGGCTTGATCGTCTTCAAGGTCGCGCTGCTGATTGCGATCCTCTTGCTGTTGCCCCTGCCACTGACCTGGGTAGAGCGGAAGATTGCCGGGCACATCCAGCAGCGAATGGGGCCGATGCGCGTGGGCTGGCACGGACTGCTGCAGCCGGTGGCGGACGGCATCAAGCTCCTCACCAAGGAAGACCACATCCCCACCGAGGCCGACCGCTTCCTGTTCAAGCTGGCGCCGATCCTGGCGCTCGCCCCGCCCTTTGTCGTGTTCGTCGCGATCCCCTTCGGGGAGAGCGTTTCGGTGCTCGGCAACGAAATCACCCTCTACGTATCCAACATGAACGTGGCGCTGCTCTTCGTCTTCGCGGTGATCGGCCTTGAGGTCTATGGCGTCATCATCGGCGGCTGGGCGGCGAACAGCAAATACGCGGTCCTCGGCAGCCTCAGGACCTGCGCGCAGATGATCAGCTACGAAATCCCGATGGGCTTTGCGGTGATCGGCGTCGTCATGCTGGCGCAATCCATGAGCCTGCTCGAAATCGTGCGGGCCCAGGCCGATGTCTGGAACATCGTTTACCAGCCGATCGGCTTCTTCGTCTTCTTCGTCGCCGGGCTCGCTGAAGCTCAGCGTATCCCCTTCGACCTGGCGGAAGCGGAAGGCGATCTCGGGGCGGGCTTTCATACCGAATATAGCGGCATCCGTTTCGCCTTCTTCATGGTCAGCGAATACGTCATCATGCTTTTGGTGTCGGTCCTGACGGTGATCCTGTTCTTCGGCGGCTGGAACGGCGTGCTGATCCCGTTGCCGCCGCTCCTCTGGTTCGCGCTCAAGGTCGCTTTCTTCGTCTATCTGTTCATGTGGTTCCGCTTTACTTTCCCCCGCTACCGCTACGACCAGCTGATGGCGATCGGATGGAAAGTCTTGCTTCCTTTGTCGATGGCGAACATAATTATTACTGGGATTGCTTTCTCTTAGAGGGGCCCTGGCGGCTCCATAGCGGGGCGGCGATGTCGCGCGCACAGGACATGATCGGAACATGGATCGGCTGGACGTTCTTTGCCGACCTGGCGAAGGGTCTGGGGCTGACCTTCGGCTACATGTTCTCCAAGACCGTGACCATGCAGTATCCGGATAAGGAGAAATGGCTGCCCTATTCGCGTTATCGCGGCCACCATTTCCTGAAGCGTGACGAAGAGGGCGAGATCAAGTGCGTGGCCTGCGAGCTCTGCGCGCGGATCTGTCCCTGCTACTGCATCGAGGTCGTTCCTTACGAAGATGAGAAGGGCAACCGGCGCCCGATCAAGTTCGAGATCGACACTGCCCGCTGCCTGTTCTGCGGCCTGTGCGAGGACGCCTGCCCGGCGGATGCAATCGCGCTCGGCCAACAGTATGAATTCTCGAGTTTTTCCTCGCGCGATTTGGTGATCGGACGCGACGACCTGCTCGCCAAGCCCGGCAAGGCGGCGACCGGCGGCGGCGTGGTCGCCGCGCGCCTGAACACGGAAAAAGACGTGCTGGTCGAGACGAACGAGCCGCAGGGCTACAACTGGTGGCGAAATATCCGGAGACGGTGAAAGCGCGCTCGTTGCCAAACCGACGTGCTTGGAAAGGAGGCTCAGATGTTTGTCGGCGAAATCGTGAAAAACAAAGGCGTCGGAGTGATCGCGGTCACCCCTGATCAACCTATGGTGGAAGTCCTGCGGCTGTTTCGCGATAACAATATCGGCTTCGTGGTCGTCAGTCAGTCGCCGGGGGAGTTCCTCGGAACGCTCTCGGAACGAGATTGCTGCAATGCCATGGCCGAGTACGGCGGCGAGGCGACCATGATGCCTGTCGCCGACATCATGAACCGCAGCGTGGCGATCTGTTCGACTGAGGATCTGCTGCCCTTTGTAATGGCGATCATGACGCAGCGGCGCACCCGCCACGTGCTGGTCATGGAGGGAGACGACGTCGTCGGCGTGGTCAGCATCGGCGACGTGGTCAAGCACAGGCTCGACGAAGCGCAGCGCACCGAGCAGGATCTGTACGACTATATTAGCGGAACCCACTATCACTAAAGAGATCATTGACTGCGGGTGAGAAACGGGGTCAGGGCGAGCCGGCAATGCCTTGGCCGAGATCCCCAGCGCTCATCGCGGGTTCGGAATGGGGACCGATCTCGAATGGCGCAGGCGCCCTTTGAACCTCCACCGGACAAGGATACTCACCCCGCTGCATCAGACTGTTGAGGCGCAGGGCCCGGTAGTTCTCGGGAACAAAGACGAGGCCGCGCGGAAAGCGCCTGTTGACCTTGAGCTTCGCGGTCAATTCGCCCCGGGCGGATCGCACGACGACCTGATCGCCATCCGAAAGGCCGAGTCGCACGGCATCCTGCTCGCTCAACTCGACATAGGGGTCATCCGCGACCGTATTCAGGATCTCCGAGCGCTCGGAATGGTATCCATTGTGGAACAGGCAATCGCCAGTCATCAGCATCAGCCCGTCGTCGACCTTCGGTCTCGGCGGCGCCGCGAAGAACACGCCTGACGGTGGCGTCGGAATCGCACTTGTGAACGCGCCATCGGAACCAAGCCCGTCCTGCGTCAATCCGTGATAGGCTGGGACAAGCCGGGCAATCTCGTCGAAAATCTCGCCTTGCGACGATGGCTGCAGCGCATGATCACAGAGCTGCGCGACGAAGTCGAATATCTCCAGATTGCCCCGGGCGTCGAAGGCGGGTTCGCGGAACTTGCGCAGCTTCTGGATCCGGCCCTCGTTGTTGGTAAAAGTGCCCGCTTCCTCTCCATAACTTGCAGCGGGCAGCACCACATCGGCAACGCCGGCCGTATCCGTGAGAAACGCGTCCTGCACGATCAAAAAATCGGCGGCGCCAAGCGCCATCTGCGCGATCCTTCGATCGGGATAGGTCATCACGGGATCGCTTCCGACGATATAGAGCGCACCCATTCGCCCGATATCGCAGAGTTCCAGCATGGCGTCGAAACTCGCGCTCGGTGCAGACGGAATCTCGGCGCCCCAGGCCCGCCCGAGAGCTGCACGCGCAACATCGTCGTCGATGGCCGAAAGTCCCGGCAGACTCTCCGGCAGAACCCCCATGTCCCAGGCGCCCAGCTGATTGGCCCTGTCGAAGAGAAACTGCATCGCCACGTCCTTACCGAGCAGGCGGAGAGCCTGCAGCAGGTTGTTGACTTGCTGCAGCGTCGCGCGCGCTTCGGATGATCTGAGGAGGCCGACGCTGACAAGCACGCTGACGCTGCGGACTTCCTTGAGAGCGGCAACAAAACGGTCCGGCCCTTCACCGACCGTCGTGGCGCCGATGTCCGCAAAGGCCTCGCTCGGCAGGAGTCCTGCCACCACTGCCGCAAGGCTCGCCGCTTCTCCGCCCGGCGGCACGCGAAGCACCGCCCGGGCATCGGCGTCGAGACGGGAGGGCCGCGCCGAGAGCATGAGCAATCCGGCCTGCCGCCGCCTCGCCGCATCGCGCAGCAGGTATTCGGTAACCGGGTTTTCCTCCGTTACGTTGCCGCCGATCACCAGCACACAGTCCTTGCCGATCACTTCGTGCAGGGAGGCACGCGTGTAGAAGCTTGCCAGCAGCGGGCCGAGCGCATCGAAGGGGGCGGACCAGCGCGCCGAGCAGTCGATGTTGTTGGTCCGGAATACCGTCCGCATCAGCTTCTGGAACTGGTAGAGCACCTCATTGGGCAGGCGCGCAGAGGCGAGCCCGCCCGCTGCCTTGTTCTCGACGGCCGACAGGCGTAGGCGCAGGTAGTCACCGGCCTCACTCCATGAAACCGGCACCAGGGCGCCATCACGACGGATCATCGGTCGCCTGATCCGGTCTCGGCTCTCGACGAAGTCAAGGCCGAAACGTCCCCGCACGCAGAGCGTTTCGCGGTTCACCCCGTGCTCTTCCTTCGAGCGGACCCGCATAAACTCGCCCTTTCTCGCGCCAACGGTGAGCTGGCAGCCCGTACCGCAATGCGGGCAGACCGTATCGGTCTCGGCCAGGTCCCACGGGCGCGCCTTGTAGCGGTAGGGGAAGCTCATCAGCGCGCCGACCGGACAGACTTCGACGCAATTGCCGCACTGGTCGCAACTCGCGAGGCTGCCCTCAAAGCCGGTGACGGCAGTATCCATGCCTTTTTCGACGGTGCCCAGGGCGACCGCGCCAACCACTTCCTCGCAGATCCGCACGCAGCGCTGGCACTGGATGCAGCGGTTGACGTTCATGATGATCACCGGGCTGAGGCGAATGTCCCGGGAGTGAAAGACGCGCTTGGGATCGCGGAACTCGCTTCTGCGGGGCCCGTAGTCCATCACCATGTCCTGCAGTTCACACTCGCCGCCCTTGTCGCAGATCGGACAGTCGAGGGGATGGTTGGCGAGCAGCATGTCGAGCATTGAGGACCGCGTTTCCTCGATCAGCGGCGTGTTCGTCCGCACGACCATGCCATCAGTGACCGCCGTCGCGCAGGAGGGCTGCAGCCGCCGCAGTCCCTCGATCTCCACCAGACACATGCGGCATGACGCGAGCGGCGGCAGTCGCTTCAGATAGCAGAATGTCGGGATTTCGGTGCCCAGACGCTGGGCGGCCTGCAGTATTGTGGAACCGGGCTCCACATCCAGCATTTGCCCATCGATCGTGATCCTAACCATATTCCCTCCCGGCCCGCCTTCAGTGAAACGGGCACCGCCGCTCTTCGATATGGGCGACGAACTCATCGCGGAAATGCGCGAGTGCCGCCCGCAGGCCCATCGCCGCGCCGTCGCCCAAGGCACAAAAGGTGTTGCCGAATATGCCCTTGCAGAGCTTGTCCAACTGCTCGAGATCGCCGGGGGCGCCCTCCCCCGCCTCGATCCGGCGCAGCACCTTGACGACCCAATTCAATCCTTCGCGGCATGGCGTGCACTTGCCGCAGGATTCGTGATGGAAGAATTCGATGATGCGGGTGGCGACCTTGACCATGCAGGTCGAGTCGTCGATCACGATCACCCCAGCCGAACCGAGCATCGAGCCGGCGGCCGCCAGCGAGTCGAAATCCATGCCGACATCCAGACCTTCCCGAGGGATAACCGGGGCCGAGACCCCGCCCGGGATCACCGCCTTGATCCGGCGCCCCGGCAGCGGTCCGCCTGCGTGGTCCTCGACCAGTTCGCGCAACGGTATGCCCATCGGCAGCTCGTAGAGCCCGGGTTTCTTCACATGACCGCTGATACAGTAGAGCTTCGGACCGGGGCTCTTGTCCGGGCCGATACTCCGGAACCAGTGAGGCCCCCGCATCACGATATGCGGCACGCAGGCGAGCGTTTCGACGTTGTTGATCACCGTAGGGCTGGCGTAGAGCCCGGCAACTGCCGGAAAGGGCGGCTTCAATCTCGGTTGCGCCCGCCTGCCCTCGAGCGATTCGAGCATCGCGGTTTCCTCGCCGCAGATATAGGCGCCGGCGCCGCAGTGAATGTGGATCGTGAAATTGAAATCCGATCCGAGGACTCCCTCTCCGAGATAGCCCTTTTCCCGCGCCTCGGCGATCGCCTGTTCCAGGCGACGAATGGCCTTCACATATTCGCCGCGGACGTAGACATAGGCGGTTTCCGCCCCGATCGCATAGGCGCTGACCGCCAGCCCCTCGACGAGTTGATGCGGGTCGCGTTCCATGATGATCCGGTCCTTGAAGGTTCCCGGCTCGCCCTCGTCGGCATTGCAGCAGAGATATTTCGGCTTGTCGGCCCGCTTCGGCACGAACCCCCACTTCATCCCCGTCGGGAATCCGGCGCCGCCGCGACCGCGCAGATTGGACTGTTTGACGAGCTCGATGACCTCGTCGGGCGTGTGCTCACGCAGCACCTTGGCTAGAGCCTGGTAGCCGCCGCCGGCCTCGTAGGTAGCGAGCAGATGGCCATCCGGCGCATCGATATTCTTGAGGAGAACCGGTTCGAACATGACTCTATTCTCCCGGCGGTGCCGCGGCGGCGGTATCGGCGCCGCCTATCACTTGCCCCGCCTCGGCCCGCAGCCTGGCGAGAAGCTTATCGATCCGGCCGATATCGAGGTCGCCGTAATAGTCGTCGCCGACCTGCATTACCGGAGCCATCTCGCAGGCACCGAGGCACTCGACGGTCGAAAGCGTGAACACGCGGTCCGGAGAGGTCTCGCCCGTCTTGATCGCCAGCACCGCTTCCAGATGCTTCAAAAGCGCCTCGGATCCGCAGAGCATGCAGGAGACATTGTCGCAGAGCTGCAGGTGGAAGGCTCCGATGGGCTCCGTATGGAAGAGCGTGTAAAAGGTCGCCAACTCGTAGACCCAGATCCGCTCGACGCCGAGTATGTCGGCGATTTCCTCCAGTATCGGACCGGGCAGATGGCCATGTTCCTGCTGCGCGATGAGCAGTGCGGGCATGATTGCCGAGCGCTGGTCGGGATACCGCGCCGCCGCTTCCTCGATCTTTTCGCGCATGCTCATCGGGTTCAAACTCCTGCTACTTGTCCACCTCCGCCATCACGGGGTCGAGGCTGCCGAGCACGGCGATCATGTCCGCCAGATAGCGGGCGTTGCTGACCCCGAAGAGCGCCTGGAGGTTGACGAAGGACGGTGCCCGCACCCTCATGCGGAACGGCTTTTCCGACCCGTCGCTGACGATGTAGAAGCCGAGCTCGCCCTTTGGCGCCTCGATCGCCGAATAGACCTCGCCCTTCGGCACCTTGAAGCCGTAGGCCGACAGGTCGAAATGCTGGATCAGCGCCTCCATCGAACAGTGCACGCGATCCTTGTCCATGGGAAAGGCGATCGTCGGCATGTCGACCTGGAACGGCCCGTCCGGCATCTGGTCGAGACATTGCTCGATGATCCGCACGCTCTCCCGCATTTCCTCGACCCGGCACTGCCAGCGCGCATAGCAGTCGCCCTCGTCGCGGGTAATGACGTTGAAATCGAGCCGGTCGTAGATCTCGTAAGGTTCGTCGCGGCGAATGTCCCAGTCGACGCCGGACGCGCGCAAGTTGGGACCGCTCAAGCCGAGGTCGATGCCGTCCTCGGGCGAAATTATACCGACGCCTTGGGTCCGCTTCAGGAACACCCGATTGTCCTCGATCAGCCGTTCGTAGTCGCGGATCCGGTGCGGGAAGATGTCGCAGAACTCCCGGACCTTGGGGAGGAAGCCGTCCGGCAGGTCCTCGCGCACGCCGCCCACCCGGCAAAAGGAAGTGTGCATGCGCGCGCCGGTGACCATTTCCAGGAGGTCCATGATCATTTCGCGCTCGCGCATGGCGTAAAGCAGCGCGGTCATGGCACCGAGATCCATCGGCAGCGCGCCGGTGATCAGCAGATGGCCGGAGATCCGCGCCAGCTCGGCCATCAGCACGCGGATATATTGCGCGCGGATCGGCGCTTCGATGCCCAGCAGCTTCTCGACTGCCAGCGCGAAGGCGAGGTTGTTCGAGGGCGGACAGACATAGTCGAGCCGGTCGGTGAGCGGAAAGATCTGCGTGTAGGTGAAGCTCTCGGCGAGTTTCTCGGTGCCGCGGTGCAGATAGCCGATATGCGGATCGACGCGGGCGACATATTCGCCGTCGAGCTCGAGCACGAGCCGCAGCACCCCGTGAGTGCTCGGATGCTGCGGGCCGAGATTGAGAAGCACCTCCTTGGTGTCGAGCGCTTCGCCCTCAGGCCTCATGAGCTCAGTGACTTCGGTCATCTCACGTTCCCGGTGTCGTACGGCCCCCCGATGGAATGTCCCTGGTGGCAAGGTCCGGCTGGTTTGGCGCCGGCCCTTCGGCGCCGAACGGGTTCAGTTCGTCCCTGTAGCCTCGAAGTGGAAAGTCCTTGCGCTGTGGGAAGCCCTCGAAGCCTTCCCACATATAGATGCGGCGCAAGTCGGGATGTCCCTCGAACGTGATCCCGTACATGTCCCAGGCCTCGCGCTCATGCCAGTTGGCCGTGCGCCAGACGCCCGTCACCGAGGGCACCCGCGGCGGATCGCCGAGGCGGCATTTGATCCGGACGCGCCATTTGTTCGGCAGCGAATAGAGGTGATAGACGGCCTCGTAGCGCGGCTGCTCGGGATAGTGGTCGACACCGCAGACGTCTGACAGGAAATCGAAGCGCAGTTCCGGGTGCTCCTTCAGCAACCGGCAAAGCTCGACGATCCTGTCTGGCGGAGCAGCAAAAGCGTGAACCCCAAGCGAGAAGCCAAGGTCCTCGATGGCCTCTCCGAAACGTTCCGCGATAAGGGTGCTGATAACGGACGTCGTTACGCTCATGATGCGGCGATCCGGTCCAATGGCGTCCCGGCGAGCGCCCTGGTCTTCTTGATCTTCTCCTGAAGCAGCAGGAAACCGTGCATCAGCGCCTCAGGCCGTGGCGGACAGCCCGGCACGTGAACGTCCACCGGCACGAAAGTTTCCGCCCCCTGCACCACCGCATAGGTGTTGTAGACCCCGCCGGAAATGGCGCAGGTGCCCATGGCGATTACCCAGCGGGGCTCCGGCATCTGGTCATAGAGCCGGCGCACCACGGGCGCAAACTTCCGCGTCACGGTACCAGCGATGATCATCACGTCGGACTGCCGGGGCGACGGCCGGAACACCACCCCGAACCGGTCGAGATCATAGCGGGCGCAGCCTGCCGAGATCATCTCGATGGCGCAGCAGGCGATACCGAAAGTCTCGGGCCACAGCGCCGACCGGCGGCTCCAGCTGATGACGCTGTCGGCCGTGGTGAAGAGCACGCTGTCGCGGAATGCGTTGTTCAAGCCTCCCATTCGAGCGCCCCCTTCAACCAGGCGTAGGCGAAGCCCACGAGAAGCAGAACGATGAAGACGAACATCTCGACAAAGCCAATCAGGCCGATCTCCTTCAGCACGACGGCCCAGGGAAACAGGAACATCGTCTCGACGTCAAAGACGACCAGCAGGATCGCGAGAATATAGAACTGCACCCGGAAGCGGCCCCCGGCGGCCTCGCCGGCCGGGTCCATGCCGCACTCATAGGGCATGTTCTTTTCGGGATAGGGATTGGAGGGACGCAGCAGCGATGAGACAAACAAAGTCGCCCCGACCACCAGAACAACTCCGGCGATCATCACAAGAACCGGCAGGAATTCGATCGCAGTCATCTCGCATGCCCCGTTCATCGAGGGCTTTCGTCAGGGCCGACCCCATGCCGGGTCAAAAAAGCGCTCGCCCTGGAAGCGAATTTGAGCAATTCTTTCTTGAACTTGCAGTCTATTCCGTCGAACGGACCATTGCAAATCCAATCCATCAGCCGCCAAAAGCCGAGTGTTGGGCAAGCCTCAGGAACCACTCCGGAAAAAGGCCGATGCCGATGGTGCCGGCGGCGGTGCAGGCGAGCGTGGCGCGGACAAAGGGCGTCAGTGCCGGTTCGAAGGCCCGCTCCGGCTCGCGCATGTAGATCACCATGACGATGCGGATGTAAAAATAGGCGGCGACGGCACTCAACAGCACCGCGACCACCGCCAGGAAGACGAAACCGCGCTCGACGAGCGCGGTGAGCACGTAGAACTTGGCGAAAAACCCGGCAGTCGGCGGGATGCCAGCAAGCGAAAACAGATAGATGAGCATGAGAAGCGCCAGCCCCGGGTGCGCCTTGGCGAAGCCGGCATAGTCTTCGATGACCTCGCCGGAAAAATCACCGCTCCGCATCATGATAACGGCGCCAAAAATGCCGAGATTCATGAAGGCGTAGATCAGCAGATAGAGCATCACGCTGGCGACCCCGTCCACCCCGCCGGCCACCACGCCGAACGTGGCGAACCCCGCATGGGCGATACTCGAATAGGCGAGCAGCCGCTTGAAATTGTCCTGCACCAGCGCCACAAAGCTGCCGAGCGCCGCCGTCACCACCGCAATGACCGCGACTATGATCCAGACGTCCGAGGCTGCGACCAGCGGATTGAGGAACACCCGAAGGATCACCGCGAACCCCGCCGCCTTCGGCCCCACCGACATGAAGGCGGTGACCGTCGTCGGCGCGCCTTCATAGACGTCCGGCACCCACATATGGAACGGCACCGCGCCGACCTTGAAGACCAGCCCCGCGACGATGAAAACCACCGCCAGCAGCAAGCCCGGATCGAGCGGATCGCCGCTCACCGCAGCGGCCATGGCATCCAGCTGCGTCGTCCCAGTGAGCCCATAGACAAGCGAAACGCCATAAAGGAAAATGCCGGTCGAAACGGCGCCGAGGATCACATATTTCAGCGCCGCCTCGTTCGACCGCCGCTCATGCCGGAGGAAGCCGGTCAGCACATAGGTGCAGAGCACCATCAGTTCGAGGCCCACATAAATCGACAGGAGATCGGTCGCCGAGGCCATGATCATCATGCCCGACAGCGCGAAGAGCAGCATGACATAGTATTCGCTGCTGCCGATCCCTTCGATATCGGCATATTTCCGCGAAAGCAGGAGCGTCAGGACCGTGGCCAGATAGAAGACAAACTTGAAGAAGACCGCGAAGCGATCGGCAACGAACATGCCCGAATAGGCCGGCCGCACCTCGCCCGCCAGCAGAAACGTCGCGAGAGCGGCGATCAGTACGACCGCGACGGAGGCCCAGAAGAGCAGCTGTTCCCGCCGTACCAACTGCCCCAGGATCAACAGGATGCAAGCGCCGGTGATCACGATGATTTCCGGCAGGCTTGCCAGCATCCATTGGAAAAGCACGGCGGCGGTCATTGTCCGATCTCCTGGCCGTGCACCTCGGTCAGCAGATGCTTCACCGAGGCGTCGATGACGTTGAGGAAGGGTTTCGGATAAAGCCCGACCCAGAGCACGAAAACCGCCAGCGGCAGTATCGCCGCGATCTCGCGGCCGTTCACGTCGCGGATCTGATACCGGGCACCGACGCTCGCCGGACCGAGTGCGACCTTGCGATACATTCCAAGCAGATAGGCGGCGCTCAGCAATGCCCCCAGAACGGCGGCTGTGCCGACGGCCATGTTGGCGGCAAAGCCGCCCGACAGCACCAGCAGCTCGCCGACGAACGAATTGGTGCCCGGCAGCGCCATCGACGAGAGGGTGAACAGCGCAAGAAATCCGGTATAGACTGGCGCAACCTTCATCAGCCCGCCATAATTGGCGATGCTGCGCGTATGGGTCCGTTCGTAGATCACGCCGACGAACAGGAACAGCGCGCCCGTCGTCACGCCATGATTGAACATCTGCAGGATGCCGCCTTCGAGCCCGCGCAGATTGAGGGCGAAAATCCCCATCGTTACAAAGCCCATGTGGCTGATGCTGGAATAGGCGACCAGCTTCTTCAGATCGTCCTGCGCGAGCGCAAGCAGACCGCCATAGACGATGGCGAGCGCCGAAAGGGCCAGCATCAGCGTCGAATAATAGACCGATGCCTCCGGCAGCATCGGCAGCGAGAAGCGCAGGAAGCCGTAGGCGCCCATCTTCAGAAGTACGCCGGCGAGAATGATGCTGCCCGCCGTCGGCGCCTGGACATGCGCGTCCGGCAGCCAGGTGTGGACCGGAACCATCGGTACTTTTACCGCGAAGGCGATCAGGAAGGCGAAGAACAGCCAGGCCTGGACATCGAACGGCAGATCCTGCGCGCTCAAAGCAAGAATATCGAAGGTCCGGCCGCCGTGGAAATAAAGCACGATGACGCCAATCAGGAACAGCAGGCTGCCGGCCAGCGTGTAGAGGAAGAACTTGAACGCCGCATAGACCCGGCCGTCGCCCCCCCAGACGCCGATGATCAGATACATCGGGATCAGCATCGCCTCCCAGCAGACGTAGAACAGGAACAGGTCGAGCGCTGAGAACACTCCGAGCATCAGCGTCTGCATCGAAAGCAGGGCGACCATGAACTCCTTGACCTTGCGGTCGATCGCCACCCACGAGGCGAGGACGCAGATCCAGCCGAGTAGCGCCGTCAGGAACACGAAGAGAGCGCTGATGCCGTCGACGCCGAGCGCATAGGTGATCCCGATTGCCGGCACCCAGGGGTGCCTCTCGGTGAACTGCATCTCGTGAGTCGTGGTGTCGAAAGCGGCCAGCATCGCCACCGCGAGCGCGAGGTCGGCCACCGTGAAACCGAGCGCCGTCCAGCGCACCGCGTCGTCGTTGCGCAGGCACATCAGAACCGCTGCCCCGGCAGCGGGCAGGAAGACGATAAGGCTGAGCAGCGGGAACGTCATCGCACCCCCTATCGCCACACGACGGCGAAGACCGCGATGGCCGCGATCAGACCGGCAATCATCGCCAGCGCATAATGCGTCACGACGCCGGTCTGCAGCCGCCGCAACACCCCGCCGCCGTCAAGGATCGCATGCGCCACGCCATTGACGATGGCATCCACGCCGTTGAGGTCGACCCGCAGCCCGGTCCGTGCCGTCCCGTGCAGCAAGGGCAGCGCCGTCGTCTCGGAGACGTCGCTCACCGCCTTCTCGTAACGGGCCAGCGGCCGCTCGGCGAACCACATGAAGGCCCGCGCCCCTTTGCGATAGAACCAGTCGGTGTCGATGCTGATGGTGCTCTCCGGGTCGAGCGCCTTCAAGAACAGCACGAAGCCCAGGGCGGTGAACATCAGCACGCCGAGGCTCTCGGTGATGTGAGCGCCGGTATAGGGTTCGAAGGCAACCGGATAAGGAAGAAGCGCGTAGAGTGGCCCTGGGAAAACCCCGATCGCAACGCAGAGCGTCGCCGCCATGGCCATCGCCACCAGCATGTTGCCGGGCGGCTCCCGCGCCTGAAGGCCGCGGTCGGTGCCGAAGAACATGTAGTAGGGCAGCTTGAGCCCGGTATGCAGGAACGTCCCCGACGAGGCCATCGTCAGCGCCAGCATCACCAGCGCACGGTGATCCTCTCCGGCGGCGGCCACCACCATCGACTTGGTGACGAAGCCCGAGAAGAACGGAAAGGCCGAGATCGCGAAGGCGCCGATCATGTAGAGCGCCACCGTCAACGGCATGGTCCGGTAGAGACCGCCGAGTTCGGTGAGCTTGCGCCGTCCGGTGACGTAGATCACCGCCCCTGCCCCCATGAACAGCAGCGCCTTATAGAGGATATGCGCGAAGGCATGGCTGGTCGCACCGTTCACGGCCACCTCGGTGCCGATGCCAACGCCGGCCACCATGTAGCCCACCTGGCTGACGATATGATAGGCGAGCAGGCGCCGGCAGTCGTTTTCCAGCACGGCGTAGACGACCCCGTAGAGCGCCATCGCCGTGCCGAGCCAGACCAGGAGTTCGGTCCCCGGAAAGGCCCGCGCCAGCACATAGACGGCAGTCTTGGTGGTAAAGGCGCTCATGAAAACCGCCCCGGTAACCGTCGCCTCCGGATAGGCATCGGTCAGCCAGGCATTGAGCGGCGGCACGGCGGCATTAAGCAGGAAGCCGGCAAGGATCAGATAGGCGCCGGCACCGATATTGCCCTCGATCGGGCCGAAAAGCAGCGATCCGCTGGCAAGCGCGTGAAGGACGACACCGCCGAGCAGCACGACGCCGCCGGTGACGTGGACCATGAGGTAGCGGAACGCGGCGCCGATCGCCTTCTCGCCTCCCTGGGCGAAAACCAGGTAGGCGGAGGCAAAAGCCATGCCCTCCCAGAAGAGATAGAGCGTCAGGTAGTCGCCGGCGAACACCACGCCGAGCGCGCTGCCGACATAGACGAAGGCCGCCACATGCTGGCCGGCCTCGGTCAGGTGCAGCGCATAGACCGTGCCGATCAGCGCCATGATGGTGAAGACCGTGGCAAAGACGATGCTCAGCTTGTCGACCTTGGCGATCAGGATCTCCTGGCCGAGAAACTGCGCCGCGCCATAGCTTCCCGGCTGGAGAGCGAGCACGGCGAAGATCGCCAGCACCGGGATCAGCAACAGATAGGCCTTGCGGATCGATCGCGGAAGGAAAGGGATCGGCACGGCACCGAGAACGAACAGCAGAGCGGGATGGACGAACTCAATCATAATAGTCCTCGCGCCGCATGAGCCCGCCCTGATGGCCGAGGAACTTGGAAACGAAAATCAGCAGCACGCAGGAGACGAAGCCGTAGACGGCCGACCAGCCAGGCAGCCGCTCCCACAGATATTCGACATGGTCGCGCGGGACGACGAAGTCGGCGACGACGATCAGCGCGAGCACCAGATAGAACAGCCGGTGCCGGTACCGCGCATAGGCTTCATCGCCAAAGAAATCGACGATGCTCTTGATCATCGAGCCACTCCTTCCGCCAGGGCGAGGAAATAGCCGGGGAAGATGCCCATCAGCACCGACAGGACCGCCGTCGCAACCAGAGGGACAGTCACCAGCGGAATTTCACGGACCTTCGATAGCCCCTCGGGCCCCTCTCCGCCAAAAAAGGCGACATAGCTGACCGGTAGGAAATAGGCGGCGTTCAGCACCGAGCTTGCCAGAAGCACGATCAGGAACGCGATCTCCCCCGCCTGGACGGAACCGAGCGTCAGGTACCATTTGCTGACGAAGCCCGCGGTCGGCGGCACGCCGATCATGCTGAGCGAGGCGACGAAGAACGCTCCCATCGTCCAGGGCAGCCTCCGGCCGATACCGGCCATGTCGCTGATGTTGCGTTTTCCCGAAGCGCAATAGATCGACCCGGCGCAGAAAAAGAGGGTGATCTTGGAGAAGGCGTGCGCAGCGATGTGGATGATCCCGCCGACCATCGCGACCGGCGAGAGCAGAACCGCGCCCAGCACCACGTAGGAGAGCTGGCTGACCGTCGAATAGGCGAGCCGCGCCTTTAGATCGTCGCGCGTGAGCGCATAGATCGACGCCATCAGGATCGTGAAGGAGACCAGGTAGGCGGTCGCGATGCCGAGACCCAAGCCGCCCATCAGCCCCGTGCCGAAGACGTGGAACACTATCCTGAGCACGCAGAACACGCCCATCTTGACGACGGCCACCGCATGCAGGAGCGCGCTGACCGGGGTCGGCGCCACCATTGCGGCAGGCAGCCAGGCATGCATCGGCATCACGGCCGCCTTGGCGAAGCCGAACAGATAGCAGAAATAGACGACCGTCAGCAGCGCCGCCGAGGCATCGGCCTTCGCCAACAGTCCCCCGGGCGCGAAGTCGAGCGACCCGGAGATGTGATAGGTGAGCGCCAGCGCCGCCAGCAGCACGCTCTTCGAGGCGCCCATCAGATAGACGAGATACTTGCGGCTGCCCGCCCAGCCCGCTTCGTCTTCGTGGTGGTAGACGAGCGGATAGGTGACGAGGCTCAGCACCTCGTAGAAGATCACCAGCGTGAACAGATTGGCGGCGAAGGCGCCGCCGACGGCGGCCGCGAGGCTGGTGGCGAAGCAGGCGAAGAAGCGGGTCTGCGCGTGCTCGTGCAAATGCCGCATATAGCCGATGGAATAGATCGCCGCCACGATCCATAAGAGCGACGAGACGGTGGCAAACACCATGCCGAGCGCATCGACCCGGAACGCGAAGTCGATCCCGGGCAGGATCTCGAACAGCCGCAACTCGACCGTGCCGCCCGAAAGCACCGTCGGCGCCATTGAAGCGACGATCGCGAACATGACGACCGCGGCGAGCGGCGAGACGAGATCGCGGACATTTTCACGCTTGTGGAGAAAGAGAACTGCCAGAGCCGCCAGGCCCGCGACGGCGACGGCAAGCAGGGGCCGGATGGAGATCACCGGATCCAAGCGGCTATCCTTTCATCACGGTGACGTCGTCGACCTTGAGGGTCGACTTGTTCCGCACGAGGGCAACCAGGATACCGAGGGCGACGGCAACCTCCGCGGCGGTGATCGCGATGACGAAGATCGCGAAGATCTGGCCGCGGAAATCGGCATAGTAACGCCCGAAAGCGATGAAGTTGATATTGATCGAGTTGAGCAGCAGCTCCAGCGACATCAGCACGACGAGGATATTGCGCCTCAGGAGCACACCCGCCGCCCCGATCACGAAGAGGATCACGCCGAGCGAAATGTGCCACCAGAGCGGAACCATCACCCCGACTCCTTCCGTGCCAGCACGATCGCGCCCACGAGCGCCGCCAGCAGGATGACGGAGGCGGCTTCAAACGGCAGGAGATAATCGGCAAACAGGGTCGTGCTGAGTGCTCGGATCTGGTCGCCCTCCGCCATGGCGGCGGGTTCCGTGGCCGAAAAGCGGTCGCTCGACAGCACCAGCACGAGCATCTCGGCCCCGAGCAGCACGAGCAGCGCCAGGGCCGGCAGGTTTCCACCCGGCACGAACCGCTGCAACACCGCCTCGCGCACATCGATCATCATGATCACGAAGAGGAACAGCACCATGATCGCGCCGACATAGACGAAGATCTGGACGACCGCGAGCAAGGGTGCCTCGAGCAGCACGAAGACGGCCGAAATCTGCAGGAAACAGGCCATCAGGGCCAGGGCGCTGTGAACCGGATTGCGGGCCAGCACCACAATCAGGGCGGTGATCACAGCTACAGTGGCGAACAGAAGAAAGAAGCCCTGATCCATCGACGCCGACCCCTCACACGCGAACTGTCACTCGGCGCGAGATGGTCAGATTTGGGGTAGCGCCGCACTTCAGATGCGTTTACAAATTGTGCCCTAGTCTCGGATTTTTCACAAGAATATTGTCGGCGGAGAAGTAAAGCCCGCGCGCCGCAGTGACGTGCCGTCCCGGAACGTCACTGCGTTCTTGAACTCGATCCTGGAGGGCGAGGTCAGCGGATCAAGGCAGCAGGGTGGTAGTGGTCCAGGCCGGACCGCTACGCTCTTCCTGCTTGAGCGTCGAAGAGCCGAAGTTGTAGCGCAATCCCGTTGTCAGCGTGTGGCTATTTTCCGGTTCGAAATCGATGCCGCCGCTTTCGAGGCTCGCGCGGTCGTAGCGGTATCCGGCGAACACCGTGAAGGGCATGGCCTCCGGACGGTAATTGCCGATGATCGAGGCCGTCGTCAGATCGAGCTTCGCATCGGCGACGTCGAAGTCGAAGTTGTGCAGCCCGAGTTCGCCGTCGATCCGCATGTTGTCGGTAAGATAGAGTCGAGCGCCGATCTTTCCGAAATAGTGGTCGGCATCGAGGCCGACGATGTCGGACTTGCCGTAGCCCAGTTGAGTATAGGCCGTGCCCACGGCGTCGAAATAGGCAGCTTCGATGCCACCGGAATTGTCGGTGACATCGTCGCTTCCTCCCGCCAGCCCCGACGCAAAACCAGTTCCGAGCCGCGAGCTTTGAAAGAATGCGCCCAATGCATAATCCTGGGTTGGGCGATAATAGACGTGCGCTGCGCCATAGGCGTTGTCATAATCGGCGTCATCGATATCCGTCTGGCCATACCCGCCGTCAGCCTGGAGGTTGAGGCCGGAGCCGGCGTCGAAATTGACTGCGCCGCGCAGAGCCCAGCCCTTGCTGTCCAGATCGGAGTCCGACGTCTTTCCGGCATGAAGCTCGCCCTCGACATAGCCAACCACGGGACTTGCTACAGCAGGCGAGGCTTCTTCATAGGACGCGCCACTGTCGGCAAAATCGCTAACCAGCGGCCCATCCATGTCGGCAGCTTCAGCACTCATTGCTGAAATCAAGATCGCAGTCGTTGCGAACAGGGTTTGTTTCATGACGATATTCCTAGAAAGAGAATATCGTCACCCTATCCACTATTGGTTAACCATAACTTTAGTCTGCAGGCTGTATTGAACCACACAACCCCGGATAAGCATCCTCTAGATCACCGACGGGTCCCGAAACCCCGGCGATCAGCCTTCCAGCCAACGCAACTCTTCCGGAGCAAGCGTGATCTGCAGGGCCGAGAGACTATCATCCAGTTCCGCCACGGTCCGCGGGCCGATCAGCGGGATGACGGGAAACGGCTGGGCAATGACATAGGCAAGCGCGATGTGGATCGGGCTGCAGCCGTGCTTCCTCGCGAGTTCGATTGCCCGGTCGCGGCGTTGGAAATTGCGCTCGGAATACCAGACCCGGACGATTTCCTCGTCCTCCCGCTTGTCGCGCCCGGCCCTGTCGGTGAAAAACCCCCGCCCCTGGCTCGACCAGGCAAAATTCGGAATCTGCCGCTTCGCCAGCCAGTCTTTCCAGCCGTCGTCGGACGCCGCGACACAGCCGGGCCAGATGGGATCGAGCATCTCCGCCAGCGAGAAATTGTTGGAAAGCGCGGCCGGGGCCGCCTTGCCGTTTCTCTCGGCATAGGCGATCGCCTCCTCCATGCGCTCGCGCGTCCAGTTTGATCCGCCGAAGATACCCCGGATACGGCCCCGCCGGACCTCGGCATCCATGGCATCGACGAATTCGCCGACCGGGACATCCGGATTGTCGCGATGCATGAAATAGACATCGACATAGTCGATCCTCAGCCGCTCCAGCGACTGATCCAATTGCTTGGCAATCACGTCGGGATAGCAGAGCGGCGAATGGGCGCCCTTGCCGATCAGGATGATGTCCTCACGATCGACCTTTCGGCTCGTGTGCCAGTCGCCGAAAATGCTCTCGGTCTTGCCGGCACGGTAGACGAATGCAGTGTCAAAGACGTTTCCTCCGGCCTCGTAGAAAGCGTCGAGCGTCAGCGAGGCGGAGGCGAAACTCGGAAAAAACTCGAAACCCAGCGCAACATTTGAGGCCGGCTTGGCGACGCCCGGAATCTGCCGTTTGGGCACATTGCTCCCGGCGACGACGGCCGCACCTGCGAGATTGGTGGTCCGTTTGGCGGCCGTCTCGATCGCATATTCGAGGCCGACGGATGCGCGCCAGCGATCGAGAACGCGTAGATTGGCGCGGGTATCTTCGGCGCTCATACCGGGGAAAGAGAACTCGGCGCGGCCGGCACGGATCGCCTCGCCCACCGCATCGACCTCGAACGAATAGAGATGGCGCTTCTCCTCGACCTCGATCGTCCGCTGTCCGTCGCCCCTGATGATCTCGATGCGCCCTATCCCGCCCTCGGTGCCGGAGGCGAACCAGAAGTCCTTCACCTCGATGCGGCCTTTCGAACCGATGATGCGCAACACGTTGTCCTGCTGTGCCATGATCGAGCAGGACACTTCCGCGACAATGTCGTTCGGGAACTTGAGGACCGCCGAGGCCCACTCGTCGACCCCGGATGGCCCCAGACGCGCCGCACCGGATACCGTCTGCGGTTCGAGGAAGGTCTTTTCCTCTGCGGCACCGGCGAGCATGCAAACCATAGAGACCGGGTAGCCGCCGACATCGAGAATGCCGCCGCCGGCGAGATCATTGGCAAAGAGGCGGTGCTCCGGGCGATAGCCGCCCATGTCGAAGCCGAAACTCGAGCGGATGATCCGCACGTCGCCGATCGCGCCCTCCCGCACGAGTTCGACCAGCCGGGCCGTCTGCGGATGGAACCGGTACATATAGGCTTCGCCGGCGAAAACGCCGGCCTTTTTCGCCTCGTGGAAGATCGACTGCGCCTCGAAGGCGGAAAGCGCCATCGGCTTTTCGACCAGCACATGCTTGCCGGCGCGCACCGCCTTGATCGCCCATTCTGCATGGCTGGGATGCGGCGTGGCGATATAGACCGCGTCGATCTCCGGATCCTTAAGCAGCATTTCGTAACCCTCGACAATGCGCGCGCCGGGAAAGCCGTCAGCGAGGCCAGGCCTGTCCGGATCGCGGCTGCCGATAGCCACAAGGTGGCCCGTCCTGGACCGGGCAATCCCCGCGGCGAATGTCCGCGCGATGGTGCCGGGGCCGATGATACCCCAACGGATCAGCTGTTCTGGGCGCATGGAACTTCCTTTTGGAGGGTGATGGGTTGATCAGCGCCGTCGCTTGCCTTCGGCATCAAACGGGACGCGGGTGTCTGGCGGAGGATCAGGCGCTTGCCGTAGGCGATTGTGCAGGACAGCCATACGGATGGAAGATCGATGGAACCGGGTAAATGCCAGAGCCCTGAAATGCTTGAAACACCTTGAAAACCTCGCTTCTCAAGTGCAGTCCTCAGCAAACAAGGGCACATTAACGCCGCGCGGAAATCTGTCTCGTACGAAGGGAATGCGGATTTGGCGGATAGTAAGATTGTCGAGCGACCGGTCTACCAGCCGGGTGCCTGCGGCATCGAGGGCATGCCGACCCGGTTGCATTTCTTCCACGCCCATCCCCCGATCATGCTGCGCGCGCACTGGCATGCGCAGGTCGAGGTAAACTACGTGATGCGGGGCTCGGTGCATTATCGCATGGCTGGCCATGACCTGAGGCTCGGCCCCGGACAGATGTGCCTCTTCTGGGGCGGGCAGCCGCACCGGATGGACGAATCCTCCGACGATTCCATCTATGCCGGCGCGCATCTGCCGCTCGTGCACTTCTTCCGCATGCGGCTGCCGCCGGAAATCTCGGCCATGCTCATGGGCGGGGCCACGATGCTGACCTCAGAGACGGACGGCGCCGACGACCGGAACTTTCCGCGCTGGCGCAACTGGGCAAATTCCGGCGACGAGGTGAAGGCCCAGCACGCCGTCGAAGAACTGCTGCTGCGCGTCGAGCGCATGTTCATGGAACCCTACACGATCGTTGCACCCGGCAAGGAACGCCAGACCGAAACCGCCTCGGCCCCGCCCTCGCCCGGCGTCGTGCGCATGTGCGATTTCATCGCCGCCAATTTTCTCGAGGAGATCGACGCGGTCGACATCGCCGCGGCAGCCGGATTGCACCCGAAATACGCCATGAACCTGTTTCGCAAGTCGACGGGCATGACGCTGATCAAATATCTGACGCTGCTGCGCCTTTCGCGGGCGCAAGCCATGCTGATGAACGGTGCCGACAGCATCCTGCAGGTGGCGATGGACAGCGGCTTCGGCTCGGTAAGCGCCTTCAACAAGGCCTTCCGCCAGATCGCCGGCATGCCGCCCTCGGAATTCCGCCGCGAGGTTCGCGCTGTGGCGAGGTGATGGGCTAGAGCTAAGTGGTGGGCCCGGAGGGACTCGAACCCCCAACCAAGCGGTTATGAGCCGCCGGCTCTAACCATTGAGCTACAGGCCCTGCCGGGTAGTCCGGCCGCCGCGAACCAATGGCAGTTCGAAGCTGCAAATGGCTCTAGCGGAAAACCTTTTTGCCGACAAGCCATTGCCGCAATGCCTACACAATCGATAAGCATGGATTTGGCGAATAACAACCGGAGAGTAACATCCATGATTTCCACACGCATTGCCCGCTCGGTCCATGTCGCGGCGATCGCCGCCGCCTTTGCCGGTGCGTTTGCGGCGGCAGCGGCGGCGCAGGACAGCGGTGCCGGCAAGGCAGAGGGCAAGGGGCGCCCTGATGCCCCGAGAGGGCGCCAGGCGCTGATCAAGGTTTCGGGCGAAGGACAGGCAACGACGGCGCCCGACATGGCGATCGTACAGCTGAGCGTCGTCAAGGACGCCAAGACCGCTCGCGAGGCGCTCGACGCCAACAACAAGGCGATGGCCGAGGTGCTGGCAGCACTCAAGCAGTCCGGCATTGCCGAACGCGACCTGCAGACAAGCGGCTTCTCGATCATGCCGCAATACAACTATCCCCAGAACAGCGACGGCAGCGCCCGCCCGCCGGAGCTCGTCGGCTACCAGGTCGTCAACGGCGTCAGCGTGCGCGTGCGCGATCTGGCGAAGCTCGGCGAAGTCCTCGACAAATCCGTGACGCTCGGCGTCAATCAGGGCGGCGGCATCGAATTTTCCAACGACAAGCCGGAGACGGTGATCACCGAGGCCCGCAAGGCCGCTGTCGCCGATGCGATCAACAAGGCAAGAGTGCTGGCGGAAGCGGCCGGAGTCTCGCTCGGCCGGCTGATCGAGCTTTCCGAACAACCGGCCCGCGACGAGCCGCCGGTGCCGATGCGCAGCATGGCCAAGGAATTCGCCGCCGATCAGGTGCCGATCGCAACCGGCGAGCAGGCCTATAGCGTCAAGGTCAACGTCACCTTCGCGGTCAATCCGTAACGGTGACAATCAAGCCTGAAAACCCAGGCTGGTCTCTCATTGAACGTAAAAAAGAAGAGCCCGGCGCCAGGCGCCGGGCTGTTTTCCGTCAGCCGGGGAGACAAGACGGAAAACCGTCCTTACCAGCGACCGATGATCGGGCAGCCGCGGACATTGGCGAAGATGATCGCCTGGCGATCGCCATGACGGCGGCCCTGGACGACGACCTGGCGGCGCGAAACGTCGGCTACATGGGCGCGGCGCAGACCACGGTCACGTGCCTTGTCGACGGCGAGCCACGGTTCACAACGGCCACGGCGTTCCCAGCGGTCGCGGCGCCAGTCGCGACGGTCGTCCCAGCGGTCATAGTCGCGTTCGCGGTATTGTACGCCGCCTCCCTGGCCGAATTCGAAGACCAGCGCATCGGCCGAAGCCGTGGTGGTGGTGCCGACAAGGCCGGTCAGTCCGACAACGGCGGCGACGGCTGCATTGACAAGAAACTTCCTCATGACATTTCTCCGTTAGCGAAAGGGTTGCGGTCACTCTCTCATCGATGATCCAAATCTAGACCGGACAAGCTGAACGGCACCGGAACCCTTCGTTCATGCGGCGTTCAGGATGAGTCCCACCCCACCGCGCGCATCTCAGGCGATTCGGCCGGATTTGCGGCAGGTGGTCAGCGGGGGACGTGAACGGACGACCGCTCGCGCTTTCCTCTTCCCGTTCGAGGGGAAACGAAGAATGAACGGAATCGTTCCTTCCAGCTGTGCAGGGGGAGTGCTAACGCATTGAAACGCGACGCGTTTCATTCTGCTCCATTCAGCCGCCGAGTTCCCGTTCGAACAAGCGCAGGTTGCGATAGTGGCTGAGTCGGGTGATGACACCCTCCTCGACCTCGAAGATGAAGACGCTCGGGACGGCATAGCTCTGACCGGACGCCTCTGGGAAGCCGACCATTGTCTCGCGGTACGTGCCGCGCGCGGTCGTATCCGCCGCCACCCGCTGCCCGAAGGCATCGCGCATCAGCACGACGTCGCCGAAGCTCTCGTCGAAATGGCGCAGGTAGCTCATCACCCAGGTTCTGAGCGGTCCGATCCCGAGCGTGCGCTGTCCGGTCAGCGAATCGAAGGCGACATCGTCGTCGAGGAGGCCGGCAAGCGCTTCGAAATCCCGGTCGTTCACGGCCTCGATGAAACGTCCGGCAATAGTCTGGGCGTCCGTCATCGTTTCCTCCTGAGGTCAGCTGGTGAGATGCAGGATAATTTCGCGGCGATGCGGCCGGTCGCGGTGCTCGAAGAGATAGATCCCCTGCCAGGTGCCGAGCGCCATGCGCCCGTCGATGACCGGTACGCCGACCGAGACCTGGGTCAACGCCGCCTTGATATGGGCGGGCATGTCGTCAGGCCCTTCCTGGGTATGGATGATCCAGCCCATCGAAGGCGCCGACGACGGGGGCACCAGACGATGGAAGAATTCGCGCAGATCGCGTCGAACGTCCGGATCGGCGTTTTCCTGAATGATGAGCGAGGCGGAGGTGTGGCGCACGAAAACGGTAAGAAGCCCCTCCGAGACCCCGCACTCCCGCACGAAATCCGCCGCCTCGCGAGTGAACTCGTAGAGCCCCTGCCCCTTGGTAGTGATGGTGATGACGGTCTGCGGCATGGCTGTCGTCCTGCATGGCCGGGCGCCGCACCTTCGACGGCACCCGTCTCCAAAGGACTGTACTGCGAACCCCGTCCGAATTGAAAGAACTGCTCGGCATCAGCTTGCGCAGAGCAGGCCCGACACCCAGCGGCTGGTCAAAGTTCCAGGAAGGCCTGGAAGCCGCCATAGATCATCCGCTTGCCGTCAAAAATGGATTTCCATTCATCGCCCTGAAGCCGCGGATCGGTCATCACCTTGGCGACGATCACGTCGCGGTCCTCGCGCGACCGGTATGCGACCCAGGAGAAAACGACGGTCTCGTCTTCCTTGGCCTGCACGGCCCGCGGAAAGGAGGTGAGCTCGCCATAGGGCACGTCGTCGCCCAGGCATTCGACGTAATTCAGGGCACCGTGCTCCTTCCAGACCTCGCCGGCCTTGCGGGCCAGATCCTTGTAGGCCTCGACGTTTTGCTTCGGCAGCGCAATCAGAAAACCATCCACATAGGCCATGTCCGTCTCCTCCGTTGAAAGTCGACAAAGGACGGCCGGAGCGGAAAGGTTCCGACAGCGGAAGGCAATTTTTCACGGCGGGGCGACTGATCCTCGAAAGAGACTTGAACGGCCCTCAGCCGCCGCAGCCCTGCAGCTGCCGCGCATAAAGCGCGGCAACGTTGCTGGCGCGCTTGGCGCCCGTCTTCGCCGTTTCGCTCCAGTTGCCGCGCTGATAGCCGCCCTGGCCGTGGTAATAGGCGATGTAGAGCCGATAGGGATCGTTGAGCGCGATGCCGTTCTGCTGGTGGCTTTGATTGTGGTACCAGGCGATGAAGCGGATGGCGTCGGCGAAATCGGTCCGGCGTGCCATCCAACGCCCGGTTTCGGCCTGGTAGCGCGCCCAGGTGCCATCGAGAGCTTGTGAATAACCGTAAGCCGTGGAGACGCGCGTCCAGGGAATGAAGCCGAAGAGCTTGGTGCGCGGCGGCCGTGCATTGTGGCGATAGCCGGACTCCGTGTAAATCGTCGCCATCAGCACCGGTACGGGCACGCCATATTCGCGCTCGGCCGCATAGGCGGCCCGGCGCCAATTGTTGAAAAGGCCATCTCGCTGCTCGAAAACCGCGCAGGCGTTCCGGGTATCTCTCGGCACCGTTCCGCAGCCGGCCAGCAACAGGAGGACGGCGACAAAAACGCAACGCATCGCGGAACCTCTCATATGCGAGAGATTGATAAAGGGTAAATGTTAAGGAACGGTTTTGAAGCGAAGTTGAAGGACTTCTGCGTCGCCGCGCGTTTCAGGCGGCAATACCATCCGCGGCGCAGCGCAAATCTTCTGGAAAGGTGCGCCGCGGCAATAACCAGTCGGTTACAATCTTGCTAGCCGAGCGTGCCGATCAGTTCGCGATACGCAGCCTCCGGGAACGCCTTCAACGTGCGGGTGCGCACATTGCCGTAGGTGCCGAGTGTCAGCGAGAATCGCGCGGCCACCGCATCGTCCGGTGCCTCGCAGATTGCCACCATGTCGTATTCGCCCATGGTGAGATAGAAGTCCTTGAACGATCCGCCCATTTCTTCAAGGACCTTCCTGGCTGCATCGAGCCGCTTGGGGGACTCACGCACGCTTCTGATACCCTGATCGGTCCAATTGAGGAGCACGACGTAAGTGGTCATCTCACACCTCCCGCAGAGCATCCCGCCTTCGACGGAAAGCGCCTAAAGATGCTCCGAATTTAGAAGGGGCAGAGCGCTTTTTCCGGGTTCAAGTGCCGGCGCTCCAATGCACGGGCGGACGCCTGCGGTGCAACTACTTCTCTCGCACTGCAACCAGTGCCCCCTTTCGCTGCAAGCTTAGAAGTATAATCCCGGGATGAAATCCGAACAAGTTCAGCGCCCAAAAGACCATGGCATGGCAGGCGTTGACGAAGACGAGAAAGCCGGACGCTGGGCCCGGCTTTTCAAGTTCGTTCAGGTCGTTGTTCTCTGCTCAGCTGTCCAGGAACGAGCGCAACTTGCGCGAACGGCTCGGATGCTTGAGCTTGCGCAAGGCCTTCGCCTCGATCTGGCGGATGCGCTCGCGGGTGACCGAGAACTGCTGGCCAACTTCCTCGAGCGTGTGGTCGGTGTTCATGCCGATGCCGAAGCGCATGCGCAAGACGCGTTCCTCGCGCGGGGTCAGCGAGGCGAGGACGCGCGTCGTCGTCTCGCGCAGATTCGCCTGGATGGCAGCGTCGATCGGTAGCAGTGCGTTCTTGTCCTCGATGAAATCGCCGAGATGCGAATCTTCCTCGTCGCCGACCGGGGTTTCGAGCGAGATCGGTTCCTTGGCGATCTTCAGGACCTTGCGCACCTTCTCGAGCGGCATAGCGAGCTTTTCCGCCAGTTCTTCCGGCGTCGGCTCGCGGCCGATCTCGTGCAACATCTGGCGCGAAGTGCGGACGATCTTGTTGATCGTCTCGATCATGTGCACCGGAATGCGGATGGTGCGGGCCTGGTCGGCGATCGAGCGGGTGATCGCCTGCCGGATCCACCAGGTCGCATAGGTCGAGAACTTGTAGCCGCGGCGGTATTCGAACTTGTCGACCGCCTTCATCAGGCCAATATTGCCCTCCTGAATGAGGTCCAGGAACTGCAGGCCGCGGTTCGTGTACTTCTTGGCGATGGAGATCACCAGGCGCAGGTTTGCCTCGACCATCTCCTTCTTGGCGATCCGCGCCTCGCGCTCGCCCTTCTGGACCATCGAGACGATGCGGCGGAACTCGGCAATCGAAATGCCGGTCTCGGTCGCGAGATTCTGGATCTCCTGGCGGATGTCGCGGATCGTCTGGTTCTCGGCCCTGGCAAATTCCTTCCAGCCCTTGCCGGCAAGATTGCTGATCGACTTCATCCAGTTCGGATCGAGCTCGGCGCCGGAATATTGCTCGAGGAAGGAGTCGCGCTTGACGCCGTAGGATTCGGCAAGGCGCAGCAGCCTGCCCTCGTTCTGCATGAGGCGCTTGGAAATGTCGTAGAGTTGCTCGACCAGCGCATCGATGCGGTTCTGGTTGAGCGACAGCGACTTCACCGCCTTGATCAGTTCGTCCTTCAACTCCTTGTAGCGACGCTCCTGCGCCGGCGAGAGCGTGCCGGTCGCGGCGAGCCGTGCTTCCACCTGCTGGTCCTGCAGCTTACGGAGCTTCTTGTAGGTCTCGGCGATGATGTCGAGCGTCTCCATCACCTGCGGGCGCAGCTCCGCCTCCATCGCGGCGAGCGAGAGGTTCGACTCGTCGTCGTCCTCTTCCTCTTCCTCGACCGGCTGGCCCTCGCCGCCGACATTGGTGATGTCGTCGTCATTGGCCGCAACGCGTGACTTGCGGGTCTTTTCCTTCTCCTCGGCCGCCTTGCGGTCGGCCTCGATCTTTTCCGGGCTCTGGAACTGCGGGGCAGCCTTGGCCTCGGGGCCGGAATAGGTGGTCTCGAGATCAATGATCTCGCGCAGCAGCGTCTGGCCCTCGTTCAGCTCGTCGCGCCAGATGATCAGCGCCTGGAAGGTCAGCGGGCTCTCGCAGAGACCGGCGATCATCGTTTCGCGGCCGGCCTCGATGCGCTTGGCGATGGCGATTTCGCCTTCGCGGGAGAGCAGCTCCACCGAGCCCATCTCGCGCAGATACATGCGCACCGGGTCGTCGGTGCGGTCTGTCGGCTCCTTCTTCTTGCCGGTGGCAAGCGCCGTCCCGCTGACCGTCGCCAGTTCGCCGCCTTCGCTCTCGCCGTCGTCGCCAGCGTCCTCGTCGTCGCCGCCGGCCGCCTCCTCGGCTTCCTCGTCCTCGATGACGTTGATGCCCATGTCGGAGAGCATCGCCATCGTGTCTTCGATCTGCTCGGAGGTGACTTCCTCGGAAGGCAGGACGGAATTCAATTCGTCCATCGTCACATAGCCGCGCTTCTTGGCGGCCTTGATCATCTTCTTGACAGCGTCGTCGGAAAGATCGAGAAGCGGACCGTCCGGAGTGCCTTCGCGTTCAACGTCTGCTTCTTCGTTTTCTTTGACTTTTGTTGCCATTTATTTCGTCGCTTTCCTTGTCGCAACCGGCCTGCACCCGGTGCCCAATGCCGCTCGGGGTTCGGGCGCGCCGCGCACCCGCCACCGATTCATTTCCCCTGACGTAACGGGATGATGTTTAATTCCTGATTAACCACGACAGCGATCGCGGCTGAGCGGGCAAGCTTCGACAGTCCTGCCACTGAATCGTCTCTGGCATGATTTCCTATCCGCCGTACCATGTCGCCATTTCTGCTTGAAATGGTGATTCCCAGAATTTTTCATCCCGTCAAGCTTTTCCGGTGAAAAACCGCGCAAATCGGCAAAAAACGCATATCGACGGGACTATCTCGCCGTTCACCAGGGTTGCTCAAGATGTAGGAGCGCCCTTTTAAAAGACAAGAGGCGCGGGCTTTTTCCGGGATCGCCGCGTCGTTCCATTTCGAATGTAACCCGCAGTCACATCACAGCCAATCCATCACCACCTTGCCCGAATTGCCAGAGCGCATCGCCTCGAAACCGTCGCGGAACTCGTCGATACGAATGCGGTGGGTGATGACCGGCGAAAGGTCGAGCCCGCCCTGGACGAAGGCGATCATCTTGTACCAGGTCTCGAACATTTCACGGCCATAGATGCCTTTCAGGTTGAGCATCTTGAAGATCACCTTGTTCCAGTCGATCTCGAAGCCGGCCGGCGCAATGCCGAGAATGGCGATCTTGCCGCCATTGTTCATCTTGTCGATCATGTCGCGGAACGCCGGTGCAGCGCCCGACATTTCGAGGCCGACGTCGAAGCCTTCGGTCATCCCGATCGAGCGCATCACATCGGCGAGATTCTCTTTCGAGGCATCGACGACGTAGTCGATCCCAAGCTTGCGGGCGAGATCGAGGCGTACCGGATTGATGTCGGTGATCACCACCTTTCGGGCGCCTGAGCGCTTGGCGACCAACGCGCCCATGATGCCGATCGGTCCGGCGCCGGTGACGAGCACATCCTCACCGACGAGATCGAAGGAAAGCGCCGTATGCACCGCATTGCCGAAGGGATCGAAGATCGCGGCGATCTCGTCCGGCACGTCGTCCGGGATCGTCACGACATTATATTCCGGCAGGCAGACGAACTCGGCGAAGGAGCCCGGCCGGTTGACGCCGACGCCGAGCGTATTGCGGCAGAGATGTCCCCTGCCCGCCCGGCAATTGCGGCACTTGCCGCAGACGATATGGCCCTCGCCGGAAACCCGCTCGCCGACATGGTGCTTGGTGACCGCCGAGCCGACCTCGGCGATTTCGCCCATGAACTCGTGGCCGACGACCATCGGGACGGGAATGGTCTTCTGCGCCCACTGGTCCCAGTTCCAGATATGGACGTCGGTGCCGCAGATAGCCGATTTCTTGACGCGGATCAGCACATCGTTCGGCCCGACCTCCGGCACCGGCACGCGTTCCATCCACAGCCCAACCTCGGGCTTCGTCTTGACCAGCGCCTTCATCATGTTGGTCATTGCAGGATCCTCACTCCCTCCGCGTCTCGCATAGCTTAGCTCCTCAAATCACGCCCAGCTCGCGGCCCACTTCCTCGAACACCGCAATCGCACGCCGCACATCCTTCTCGCTGTGCGCCGCCGACATCTGAGTGCGGATGCGTGCCTGTCCTCTCGGCACTACGGGGAAGGAAAAGCCGATGACGTAGACGCCTTTCTCCAGCATGCGCGCCGCCATTTCCTGCGCCAGCGCCGCATCGCCCAGCATGACGGGAATGATCGGGTGCCCCTCGCCGGCGAGCCGGAAGCCGAGCTTCGACATCTCGGCCCGGAAGAGTGCCGAGTTCGCATAGAGCCGCTCGCGAAGCGCATCGCCGTTCTCGATCAGTTCGAAGACCTTGAGCGAGGCCGCGGCGATCACCGGAGCAAGCGTATTGGAAAAGAGGTAGGGTCGCGAGCGCTGGCGCAGCCAGTCGACGACCTCGGCCTTTGCCGACGTGTAGCCCCCCGAGGCACCGCCCAGCGCCTTGCCGAGGGTGCCGGTGATGATGTCGACGCGGCCCTCGACGCCGCAATGTTCGGCGGAGCCGCGGCCATGCTTGCCTACGAAGCCGACCGCGTGGCTGTCGTCGACCATGACCATCGCACCATATTTCTCCGCCAGGTCGCAGACGCCCTCGAGGTTGGCGATGATGCCGTCCATGGAGAAGACGCCGTCGGTAGCAATCAGCTTGAAGCGGCTGCCCTCGGCCTTCTTCAACTCCTCCTCCAGCGCCGCCATGTCGTTGTTGGCGTAACGGAATCGCTTCGCCTTGGAGAGCCGGACGCCGTCGATGATCGAGGCGTGGTTCAGCGCGTCCGAGATGATCGCATCTTCCTCGCCGAGCAGCGTCTCGAACAGACCGCCATTGGCATCGAAGCAGGAGGAATAGAGGATCGTGTCCTCCATGCGGAGAAAGGAGGAAATGCGCGCCTCGAGCTGCTTGTGCTCCTCCTGCGTGCCGCAGATGAAACGCACCGAGGCCATGCCGTAGCCGTAACGGTCGAGCGCCTTCTTGCCGGCATCGGCAAGTTCCTCGTTGTCGGCAAGGCCCAGATAGTTGTTGGCGCAGAAGTTCAGGACCCTTTCGCCGGACGCGACTTCGATCTCGCCCGCCTGCTTGGAGGTGATGACGCGCTCGGACTTGTAGAGCCCGGCCTGCTTCAGGCCATCAAGCTCCGAACGCAGGTGGGAGAGGAAGGCAGAGGTCATGGCAGCCGCTTTCGAACAAAGGAGTTTGTATAGACAAATAACACGATGGCTGGCGACGCACAGCAATTTCTTACCGCATTGTTGAGGTGAAACGCGCGGGATTCAAGCACCTTCCGCGCCGTGGACACGGCGTCGCCACAGTACGCACAGGCAGCGTGCAGCCTCATCGGCTACGGTACGGCAAAGGCTTCACCTCCCCGCCTCATTCCTGTGCTTGTCACAGGAGGCCAGTCAGCCCAGTCCTTGGGGTGAAAGACTCTTCCGCGCCGTGGACACGGCGATGCTGGATCCCTGTGACAAGCACAGGGATGAGGGAGGCGTGGGCCTTACTGTCGATGCACACTATATCCCGTGGAGGTAGTGGGAATATCCTCCGGGTTCATCTGCTCTATGAGGTTCAGCTTCCACTGCCTCGGCCACTTCTTGATCGTCTTTTCCCGCGTGATATCGGTCGTCAACAGATCGAAATCCTCGAAGCAGACAAGCGTTTTTACGCCGTATTTGGAAGTGAAGCCCGGGGTTAGGTCGTTCTGGTGTTCAAAGAGGCGGCGAGGCAAACACGGGTGACGCCGGTATAGAGCGTCCCGTTTCGCTTGGATGCGAGAGTATAGACATAGCCCCTCATGCAGTCACAACGTGCATGATCAGCTGCAATTATGCAACCAAGGTTGCTTAATTGGCGAAAAGCCTACACTCACCCTCCCTCATCCCTGTGCTCGTCACAGGGATCCAGCCACGGCGCGTCCGCGCCGTGAATGAGCCAGATAAGAAGGAAAAGCGGTGGAGACCCCAACCGAATATTGAGACACTTTCAGCGCCCAAGGACTTGGGCGCGCCGGATTCCTGTGACAAGCACAGGAATGAGGGAATGCAAGTTGACGCCCCCGCGACCTTCTGGACCTGCCCTTCTCAGCCCCCCTCCTCGAATGCATCGATCACCGCCAGGAAAGCCTCGCCATATCTCTCCCGCTTGCTCTCGCCGATGCCGGGAACGCCGATGAGATCGTCAAAGTCGCGCGGACGCTGCTTGGCGAGCGCGATCAAGGTCGTGTCCGGGAAGACGACATAGGGCGGGACGTTCAATTCCTTGGCGATCGAAAACCGCTCGGCCCGCAGCTTCTCGAAAAGCTCGAGATCGGAGCCGGCAAGATCCGAACGCTCGCGGGCCGAGGCCGATTTCTGCCCGCGTGCCGCCTTGCCGGAACTCGGCCGATCCTTGCGGAAGAGCACCTGCCGCTCGCGCTTGAACACCGCCCGCGCTTCCGGCTCGAGTTTCAGGGCGCCGTAGGCAGCGTGGTCGACTGTGATCAACCCCATTGCGAGCAATTGCCGCAAAACCGATTGCCAGGTTCGCGCCGGCAGGTCCTTGCCGGCGCCGAAGACCGGCATGTCGACATGGCCGAAGCGCTCGGTCTTCTCGTTGACGGCCCCGATCAAAACATCGATGACATGGCCGGTGCCGAACCG
The DNA here is from genome assembly GCF_002531875.1 of Sinorhizobium sp. FG01. Classification (NCBI taxonomy): domain Bacteria; kingdom Pseudomonadati; phylum Pseudomonadota; class Alphaproteobacteria; order Hyphomicrobiales; family Rhizobiaceae; genus Sinorhizobium; species Sinorhizobium sp. FG01. Next base: position 312,083 of record NZ_NWTB01000004.1, on the reverse strand, counting down.
CTCGCCGGTCCGGTAGACGGCGGCGAGTGCCTTTATCGCCGCCTCCGTACCATCCCAGGTCTCGACCGGCTTCAGGCAGGTGTCGCAGTGGCCGCAACGGCCGGGATGCGCCTCGCCGAAATGCGCGAGGATCGCCTGCCGCCGGCAGCCTGCCGTCTCGCAGATCGCCAGCAGGGAATTGAGCTTTGACCGTTCGATGCGCTTGATCTCGTCCGGCGCGCCGCCCTCGTCGATCATGCGCCGGCGCTGGATGACGTCGGCCATGCCATAGGCCATCCACACTTCCGACGGCAATCCGTCGCGACCGGCCCTGCCAGTCTCCTGATAGTAGGCCTCGACCGAACCGGGCAGGTCGAGATGCGCGACATAACGGACATCCGGCTTGTCGATCCCCATGCCGAAGGCGACTGTCGCCACCAGGCAGAGGTTCTCCTCCTTCAGGAAGGCGTCCTGATGCCGATCGCGCAAGGCGCGGTCCATTCCGGCGTGATAGGGGAGAGCGCGGATGCCCTGTCCGTTCAGCCATTCGGCCGTGTCCTCGACCTTGGCGCGCGACAGGCAATAGACGATGCCGCTCGAATCCTTGAAGCGCGACAGGAAGCGCAAGAGCTGCTGGCGCGGCTGGTCGCGCTCGACGATCTCGTAGGCGATGTTCGGCCGGTCGAAGCTGGAGGAAAACACCCGCGCGCCGCGAAGCGCCAGCCGCTCGATGATGTCGTCGCGCGTGTGTGGGTCGGCGGTGGCCGTCAGAGCAATGCGCGGCACGCCCGGGAAACGCGAGGCAAGACAATCGAGGCCGCGATATTCGGGCCGGAAATCGTGACCCCATTGCGAGACGCAGTGCGCCTCGTCGATCGCAAAGAGGGCGATGTCCATGTCGCCGATCATTTCGGCGAAACCGTCGGTGACCGCGCGCTCCGGCGTGACGTAGAGCAGGTCGAGCGTATCCGCCGAGAGAGCCCGGCGGACGGCGATCGCCTCGTCGCGGCTGAGCGAGGAGTTGAGCGCCGCAGCGCGAATGCCGGCCTGCTTCAGCGCCTCCACCTGGTCGCGCATCAACGCGATCAGCGGCGAGACGACGATGCCGACGCCCTTGCGGCAAAGCGCCGGGATCTGGAAGCAGAGCGACTTGCCAGCGCCGGTCGGGAACAGCACCACAGCATCGCCACCCGCCACGACGTGCTCGACGACGGCCTGCTGCTGACCGCGGAAGGCGGAATAGCCGTAGACGCGCTTGAGGACATCGAGGGGATTGCGGGCGCCGTCGTTTCCGAAGAGGAGGATGGTGGAGGCGTCGTCATTGTATGGCATGAAATCGCTTTCGTCGGCGGGCAGTATGCGGCTCACGAAAATCGGACGCAAAGGCGGGTAGAGAGATGCCCCTCACCCTGCCCTCGCCCCGCAGGCGGGGCGAGGTTGCGTCGCATCTGAGGCTCGTGTCGTGCACCAACTGCAAGGACGTTTGCTGAGCTGGCGCGGCATTCCCTTCTCCCCGCCTGCAGGGAAAGGGTCGCGGCAGCGAGATCAGGGGCCGCCAGAAGCAGGGCATCACCGCGCCGCCGGCCCCTTGACCCGTCCGGAAAGCACTCCGAAGCCTTCGATGATCGCTTCCTGGTTCTCCAGCCGGGTGACTTCCAACTGAACCTCCTGAAGCGTCCGCAACAGCTGCGGCACGACCTCGAGATCCCCTTCTTCCGTGGCATGCGCCAATTCCCTTTCGAGCTCGCGGCGCTGCCAATTGAGCGCCTTGGTGCGCTTGTGCAGCGCCAGGGCCTGCAGGTAACCCTCGCGCGCATCTTCTGGCGCAGCCGCCGTCGTCGCGGTCCATAGCCGCGCATAGCGAATCTGCTGGTCGAGCGCGCTGATCAACGGGGCAAAACCTTCAGCCTCCAATTGCTCGACCAGCCCTTCCCGCGTCAGCCGCGGGCCGTTTGCCGCCGCGGCGTTCAGAACCGCTGCCCAGCAACGCTGCAGCTCACGATGATCGAACTCGATCGTCGAGATCTCGTCATATTCGTCGAAAAGCAGTTGCGGGTGGTTGACGATCGTGAGCGCAAGGACGCTCTCGCGCAGCATCGGCGCCGCCTGCTGACCGCTGACCAGCGACGAGCGCGCCAGCCGGTCGGAAATCGAGGTCGGGCCGGCAGCGTTGCGCGCACCGCCATAGTTTCGCGGACCGCCGCGCTCGCGCCCACCGCGCTCGAACGGCCGCCGCTCGCCCCTGAACGGCGCGCTCACCTGCAGAAAGGCGTTCAGCCGGTCGCGCATGTCCTGGCCGTAGTGGCGGCGCACGCTCTCGTCGGCGATGACGGAGGTCACCTGCCTCAGCCGGGCCTCAAGCTCGGCGCGCTTTTCCGGCGTATCGAAGCCGCCGCCCTGCACCTCGCGCATCCAAACCATCTCGGCGAGCGAACGGGCATTGGCAAGCACCTTGTCGAAAGGCTCTCGCCCATCGTGGCGGACGAGGTCGTCCGGGTCCTTACCGTCCGGCAGCATGGCGAAGCGCACCGAACGGCCGGGCTTCAGATGCGGCAGCGCCAGGTCGACGGCACGGTTGGCCGCGCGGATGCCGGCCCCGTCGCCGTCGAAGCAAAGCACCGGCTGGGGCGTCATCTTCCAGAGGAGATCGAGCTGGTTCTCGGTCAGCGCCGTGCCGAGCGGCGCCACGGCATTTTCGATGCCTGCCTGATGCAGCGCGATCACGTCCATATAGCCTTCGACGGCGACGATCGTGCCCGCGCCGTCGGCGCCCTGGGAAGCGCGCCGGGCGCGCGCGAAATTGAAGAGCACATTGCCCTTGTGGAAGAGCTCGGTCTCGTTGGAGTTCAGATATTTGGCGGGCGCATCGGCAGACATCGCCCGGCCGCCGAAGGCGATCACCTTTTCGCGCGCCGAGAGGATCGGAAACATGATCCGGTCGCGAAAGCGGTCGTACGAGACCGGAACGTCCGGCCCATAGACGACGAGGCCGCAGGCCTCGATCTGCTCCTTGCCGACCCCCTTGCCGGCGAGAAATTCCTTCAACGCATTTCGGCTATCCGGCGCATAGCCGAGCCGGAAGGTCTCGATCGTGCGGCCGGTGAGGCCCCGTTCGCGCAGATAGGCGCGCGCCTTGGCGCCGGACGCGGTCTGAAGCTGGTCCTGAAAGAACTGCGTCGCCAGTTCCATGACGTCGAGCAGGCTCGTGCGCTCCTTCTCCCGCCGCTCGGCCTGCGGATCCGGCTGCGGCATGGGAACACCCGCCATATCGGCGATCTGCTGCACCGCTTCGGGAAAGCTCAGGCCCTCGAGGTCGCTCAGAAAGCGAAAATGGTCGCCGGAGACATTGCAGCCGAAACAATGGTAGCGGCCCTTGCGGTCCTCGCAGTGGAAGCTCGGCGACTTTTCGCCGTGGAAGGGGCAGCAGGCCCAGTAGTCGCCGCGCGACACATTGGTCTTGCGCCGGTCCCAGGTGACGCGCTTGCCGACCACGTCCGAAATCGGAACGCGGTCGCGGATCTCGTCAAGGAAGGACGGTGAAAAGCGCATGGATACCTCTGGCCAGCTTCCATATAAGCGGCCTGGCCGGAGGAAGCCACCGTTCCTCTCGGTCTTGCCCGCTTTTCACAGGCGGCCATCAAAAGAGGCGGGAAACTGAGGCGCCGCCGGAGATCAGGCGCCGGCGCAGCGGCTTACTTCAACAGCTCCTTGACGATGCTGGAAGCCTTGGCGAAATCCATCTGGCCGGGATAGCGCTCCTTCAAAGCATTCATCACCTTGCCCATGTCGCGCAGGCCCTGAGCGCCGAGTTCCGCGATGACTGCGGCGCAAAGCTCGTTCACCTTCTCCTCGGAGAACTGCTCGGGTAAAAATCCGTTGATGATGGTGATTTCCTGCCGCTCCTGCTCGGCGAGCTCCGGGCGGCCGCCCTCGTCGTAGATGCGGGCCGATTCCTCGCGCTGCTTGATCATCTTGGCGAGGATCTGCATGATCTCGTCATCGCCGGCCTGGTCCTTGCCCTGGCCGCGATTGGCGATGTCGCGGTCCTTGATAGCCGCCTGGATCAGCCGAACGGTCGAAGTCCGCCGGGTATCCTTGGCTTTCAGCGCTTCCTTCAGGGCGTTTGCGAATTGCTCGCGCATCTCTTTCTCCATGCAGAAACGGCCCCGCGTCGACGGCGCCGGACGACTGCTATTGCCTCGTTATGGTCGTTCTCTTAAACCACGGCGGCAGCCACAATCAAACCCTTCGCGCAACCGGTTGAATGGTAAGGGACTTTATTTCCGGACAATTCACGGGCGCCCGGTTGACCCGGCTAAAGCCTTTGTCTATTTTCCGGCACCTGCACGAACATCGGCATGAACCTCTTTCTCGCGGGGCTTCCGCGCGCCATGCCGCATGCAATTTTGAAATGGGGCTGAACCGACCGGCTTTAAAGCCGCGCCTTCCGCCGCAACGGGATAGGAACGATGACCGCGACACCCGCATGGACAACCCAGAAACCCACTGCCCTGCTCGTTCTGGCCGACGGCACGGTGATCGAAGGCAAGGGCATCGGCGCGACCGGCAAGGTTCAGGCCGAGGTCTGTTTCAACACGGCGCTGACGGGGTATCAGGAAATCCTCACGGACCCCTCCTATCTCGGCCAGATCGTCACCTTCACCTTCCCGCATATCGGCAATATCGGTGCCAATGACGAGGACATCGAGGACCTGACCCCCGCCGCCCGCCACGGCGCCGTCGGGGTGATCTTCAAGGCCGACATCACCGATCCTTCAAACTATCGCGCCGCCAAGCACCTCGACGCGTGGTTGAAGGCACGCGGCGTCATCGGGCTCTGCGGCATCGATACCCGGGCGCTGACCGCCTGGATCCGCGAAAACGGCATGCCGAACGCCGTGATCGCCCATGATCCGGCCGGCGTTTTCGACGTCGAGACGCTGAAGGCGGAAGCCAAAGCCTGGAGCGGCCTCGAGGGGCTCGACCTTGCGAAGGTCGCGACCTCCGGCCAGTCCTACCGCTGGAACGAGAAGCCCTGGGTTTGGAACGACGGCTACTCCACGCTCGGCGAGACCGAAGCCGCCTATCATGTCGTCGCCCTCGACTATGGCGTGAAGCGCAACATTCTGCGCCTCTTCGCCGGTCTTGATTGCCGCGTCACGGTCGTCCCGGCCGACACAAGCGCCGAGGAAGTACTGGCGCTCAAGCCGGACGGCATTTTCCTGTCGAACGGCCCGGGCGACCCGGCCGCCACCGGCGAATATGCCGTGCCGGTGATCAAGAGCCTGCTGCAGAGCGACATCCCTGTCTTCGGCATCTGCCTCGGCCACCAGATGCTGGCGCTGGCGCTCGGCGCGAAAACCGAGAAGATGCATCAGGGCCACCACGGCGCCAACCATCCGGTCAAGGACCACACGACCGGTAAGGTCGAGATCGTCTCGATGAACCACGGCTTCGCGGTCGATTCCAAGTCGCTGCCGGAAGGTGTTGAAGAGACTCACATTTCGCTCTTCGACGGCACCAATTGCGGCCTGCGCTTGAGCGGCAAGCCGGTCTTCTCCGTCCAGCACCACCCGGAAGCCTCCCCGGGCCCGCAGGACAGCCACTATCTCTTCCGCCGGTTCCTCAACCTGATCCGTGAGAAGAAGGGAGAACCGGCGCTCGCCGAACGCTAGAAAGCCGAAGAGAACGAATGAAGGCCCGCGTACGCGGGCCTTTTACTTCAGCCGTCGCCGAGCCGCTCCGCTATGAAGTCGATCGTCGCACGCACCGAAGGCAATTGGCCGCGACGATGTGGCATCAGGATCGTCGTCGTCACCTTGCCTGCAGTCCACTCCGGGAGGATGTGGACGAGTGCACCGCTTGCAATTTCCTCCTGACAGAGCGTGCCAGGCAGCGCGGTTATCCCAAGTCCTGCCAGCGCTGCCGCCAGCAGGACCCGGGATTCGTCCGCCACAAAGCGCGGATTGAGTGAGATCTGCACGCTCGTGCCGTCTTGGTGCTCGACCGTCCAGCCCTGCGAGGTAAGTGACGTCATCAGCCCATCGTGCTCCTGCAACGCCTCTGCTCGTGCAGGCACTCCGCGCTCTTGCAAATAAGCAGGCGCGGCGACGAGAAGTTTGCTCTGTGAGCCGACGCGACGCTGCACGAGACCAGAGTCCGGCAGGGGCGCGAAATGATCCCGCACCGCCATATCGAAGCCTTCCTGGACGATATCGACGAAGCGGTCAGTCGCGTGCAGGACGACGCGAAGCTTGGGATAGGCGAGAGCGAGTTCGGGCAATAGCGGGGCTAGCGAAAGCTGCGCCGTCGGAACGGAGGCCGTGATCCTGACAGCGCCGCTCGGTTCGGCAAGCCTGCCTTTGACGACATTTTCCGCCGCTTCGGCCTCCACCAGCATCGCCGCCGCGTGGCGGTAGAAATCTTCCCCCGTTTCAGTCACCGCGAACCGGCGCGAGGTCCGGTTTATGAGGCGGACGCCGAGGTTCCTCTCGAGCACCGCCACCCGCTTGCTGAGCGTCGATTTCGGCACGTTGAGCGCACGCGCCGCCGGCGCAAAACCTCCGTGGTCCACGACGTGGACAAAGAAAGTGAAGTCATTGAGATTCGCCATTGCCGTCATTGTCTGCAATTGTGGACGATATGTCCACGACCAGCCGTCTACCACAAGACCGTCCACGAATGCATCTCTTTCTCATCATTCAATCGAACCGAAGAGGAAGACATAATGGCGATTTATCAGGGTAAGAAGGCGATCGTGGTCGGCGGCACCCACGGTATGGGGCTGGCAACGGTCAGGCGCCTCGTCAATGGCGGCGCTGAAGTGCTCCTGACCGGACGCAACGAGGCGAATGTCGCCAAAGTCAGAGAGGAGTTCGGTCCGCGCGCGCACGCCGTGCGCTCGGATATCGCCGATCTCAGCGATATCGCGGTCCTTGGCGCCTCCGCCGGCCAGAAGCTCGGGGCCATCGACCTCCTCCACGTCAATGCCGGCATTTCCGAGCTTGAGCCCTTCGATCAGGTCAGCGAAGCCTCCTACGATCGCCAGTTCGCGGTCAACACCAAGGGCGCCTTCTTCACCGTCCAGCGGCTGGCGCCGCTGATCCGCGAGGGCGGCTCGATCGTCTTCACCTCCTCGGTTGCAGACGAGGGTGGGCATCCGGGCATGAGCGTCTACAGCGCCACCAAGGCCGCACTCGTCTCCTTCGCCTCGGTGCTGGCGGCAGAGCTCCTGCCGCGCCGCATCCGGGTCAACACGGTGAGTCCCGGCTTCGTCGACACGCCGACCAAGGGTGCAGCCGGCCTTACCGATGCGGAACGCGCCGAGTTCAAAGCGCTGGGCGATGCGATCACGCCGATGAAGCGCAACGGCACTGCCGACGAGGTGGCCCGCGCCGTGCTGTTCCTCGCCTTCGAGGCCACCTTCACAACGGGGGCAAAGCTCGCCGTCGACGGCGGCCTCGGGCAGAAGCTCTCAACGGCCGGTTGAAGCGAAACAGGAAAGGAAAAAGCATCACCAGGATTTTCGATCGACAGCGGTCAGCACCACCGCAACGTCGTCTCCGACACGGCAATGCAGACCATCCCGTTGACACTATAGTCCGTGGGAGCCGCGAGCAGGACCTCGCCCCGGACTTCATCGATGCCATGCGAAGGCTTGCCACCATGCGAGTCGACAGAGGCCAAAGCGGCGCCGCATCTCCGGCGTGATCGAACTGATCCGAAGGCGGAATGAATCGAATTTGAAAGAGTTAGGACTGCCGCCTGAGATGGGTTGTCCGGTCGTTGAATCGAAATCTGAGCACGAAAAAGCCCGCCGTGTCCGGCGGGCTTGATGTTTGTTGCTCTGTCCGGGGCTTTACTTGCAAGCGGCGCAGAAACGCTGGATGCGCCGGCAAGCCTCTTCCAGCAGCGCCTCGGAGGTCGCATAGGAGATGCGGAAGTTCGGGCCGAGGCCGAAGGCCGAACCATGCACCACCGCCACGCCTTCGATCTCGAGGAGCTCGGAGACGAAGTCCTCGTCGGTCTCGATGACCTTACCCGACGGGGCGGTCTTGCCGATGAGACCGGCGCAGGACGGATAGACGTAGAAGGCGCCTTCCGGCGTCGGGCAGGAAATGCCCTTCGCCTGGTTCAGCATCGACACGACGAGGTCGCGGCGGCCCTGGAAGATTTCCTTGTTGCGCGGAATGAAATCCTGCGAGCCGTTCAGCGCTTCGACGGCTGCCCATTGCGCTATCGAGGTGGCGCCCGAGGTCTGCTGGCCTTGGATCATGTCCATCGCCTTGATCAGCGGCAAGGGTCCGGCGGCATAGCCGATGCGCCAGCCGGTCATCGCATAGGCCTTGGAGACGCCGTTCATCGTCAGGGTGCGGTCGTAGAGGCCGGGCTCGACCTCGACCGGCGTCGCGAACTTGAAGTCACCATAAGTCAGGTGCTCGTACATGTCGTCCGTCAGCACCCAGACATGCGGATGTTTCATCAGCACATCCGTCAGCGCCTCCAGTTCGTCATGCGAATAGGCAGCGCCCGACGGGTTCGAGGGCGAGTTGAAGACGAACCACTTGGTCTTGGGCGTGATCGCCTTGTCGAGATCCTCGGCCTTGAGCTTGAAGTTGTTTTCCTGGGCCGTCGCGACGAAGACCGGCGTGCCGCCGCAAAGCGCCACCATCTCCGGATAGGAGACCCAGTAGGGAGCCGGGATCACGACTTCGTCGCCCGGGTTGAGCGTCGCCATGAAGGCGTTGAAAAGAATCTGCTTTCCGCCGGTGCCGACGATCGTCTGGGCGGCGGTGTAGTCGAGGTTGTTCTCGCGCTTGAATTTCTTGGCGATCGCCTCGCGCAGTTCCGGAATGCCCGAAACCGGCGTGTACTTCGTCTCGCCGCGGTTGATCGCGTCGATCGCCGCCTTCTTGATGTTGTCCGGCGTATCGAAATCCGGCTCGCCTGCTCCAAGACCGATGACATCGCGGCCTTTCGCCTTCAATTCGCGGGCTTTCTGCGAAACGGCGATGGTGGCGGAGGGCTTTACACGAGAAAGGGCATCGGCAAGGAAGGCCATGGTGTGAGGTCCTGATCGTTTCGAAACGGGCGTGAGACGCTACGGAACGGAAGACCGGCCTCCATAGCGGTTAGGTCTATGTCGAAAGACGCCCGGTCTTGCAAGCGCTCGATCGAGAAAAACGGCGGCCAAACCTCGCAAAATGCGTCACCATGACAAAGTTTCATCAAAGCGATCACGGCCGCAATGGATGACGGGCAATCCGGAACCTCCGTCCGCAATCTCACCGCCCCTCCGTGCCCCAGAAGACCGCCCCTCTTCACGCGTTTTCCCACGGCCCATATTTCGCCACAATAACTGTCGCAGAGCGCCGCAATTCCGTCCTTCAAGAGCCGATATCCAGGCGTCATGTCGTGTGATGCGAACGCATTGGCATCGTGGGGGTGTGCTATGTTTCTCGATGAAGAGATCGCTTCGACGCGAACCGGCCGAAACGAGGCGCGCTGGGGGTTTTATCTGGCGCTCGCGGCGCTCGCGGTCTGCATGGTGATGATCTTCGGCCTCGTGGTCGAGACGAAGGCCCAGGCGGCTTCCGCCGAGCCGGACCAGCAATCGGCGATGCTCGTCGTCGCCGAACCCGCCCCCGCGGCGGTGCTGGGCGAGCGGCAGATTGCCGTCGGCGCAACGCTGCTTGCCGCCGCGCTCACGGCCGGCACCGCTTTCGTCGTCAGCAACCGGATCGCCGCCTTAAGCAGGGCGAGAAGCAGGCGCCATGGCCGATAACGAAGACGATCTGCCCGAGCAACGCACCGGCTTCCTTGCCCGGCTGTCGGCGATCGAGACGATCATCGTCGCGATCATCGCCATGATTGCCCTTGCCGGCCTGATGCTGATCGGCAAGGGCTTTTACATGAAAGCGACCGCCGAGCTTTTTGACTTGGAAAGGCAGATGGCAAACCAGTCCTTGATTGGCACCAGCCGGTCGCTGCAGCCCTTTTTCGAGAGCTTGTAAAGGGGTCGCTGCAGCGCGCACGTCCGATAAAGCCGTTTTGATCGGATTTGACTTGAAGCTAAGGCGACTGGGCACCAGTTTCTCTCCTGACCTGTAATGGCGGTCATGCAGGAGCTTGGGAGCGTCGAATTGCATGTGGCACTGGGCAAAAATCAAACCGAGCGAAATCCCCGTGACGCTCCTTTCGGCCGCCCTGCCTGTGGCCGCGGCTCTGTTCCTTTCCGCCGCTCTGCCTGCCGCTGCACAAGAGGCCCGGGAATTCCAGACACAGACGGGGACCGTCCTTGTCGAGACACTCGCGCACGGCCTCCAGCATCCCTGGGCGGTCGAAGTCCTGCCCGATGGGGCGCTTATCGTCACCGAGCGGCCGGGCCGGCTCCGCATCCTGCGCGACGGCAAGCTCTCGTCCGCGGTCGAAGGCCTTCCTGATGTCGCCGAACATGGCCAGGGAGGCCTGCTCGACGTCGCGCTCGACCCGCAATTTTCCGCCAACCGCACCCTTTACCTCACTTTCGCGGCCCGAGGCGACGGCGGTTATGGCACCGCTCTGGCGCGAGCGACGCTCTCCGACGACGAGCGAAGGCTGACGGACGTCAAGGAGATCTTTCGGATGAACCGGTTCACGCGGGCTGGCCAGCATTTCGGCTCCCGCATCGCCATCGACCGCGACGGCAGCCTGTTCTTCGGCATCGGCGACCGCGGCGATGGCGAGCGGGCTCAGGACCCGCGCGACCATGCCGGCGCCATCCTGCACATCAACGCCGATGGCTCCGTCCCCTCCTCCAACCCCTATCGCGGCGGTACCGAGGGCCTGCCGGAGATCTGGTCGAAGGGCCACCGCAATCCCCAGGGCCTCACCTTCGATACGGCCGACGGCAAGCTCTTGACCGTCGAGCACGGGGCGCGCGGCGGCGATGAAGTGAACAACCCGCAGCCGGGCAAGAACTATGGCTGGCCGGTGATCACCTACGGTAAAGACTATTCCGGCGCAGAAATCGGCGAAGGTACCGCCAAGGAAGGCTTGGAGCAGCCGCTTTACTACTGGGATCCTTCGATCGCCCCCGGCGCGCTCGCGGTCTATCGCGGCACCATGTTTCCGGAATGGAACGGCGACCTGCTGGTCGCGGCGCTGAAATACCAGTTGCTGGCCCGGCTCGAGCGCGACGACACCGGGGCGATCACGTCCGAGGAGCGGCTGTTCGACGGCGAGTTCGGCCGCATCCGCGATGTGATCGTCGCGCCGGACGGCGCCCTGCTGATGGTGACCGACGAGCAGAATGGCGCGGTCCTCAGGGTCTCGAAGGCCCCGACCCAATGAGGCGCGCTTCAGAGCGAGGCCCTGATCTCCTTTCGGAACATAAACTTCAGCCCCGACCACACCGCGTCCACGGCGCAGACCTTCACGTCGACGAGGCCGAGCGGCAGGAAGATGTCCCGAAGCGCATCCTCGGTCAACGTCGTCGCAACGCCTGAGGCGCGCTTGGGCCAGGATACCCAAAGCATGCCGTCTGGCTTTAGCCGGCGAGCCAGGGCAGTCGCCCGTGCTTCGAGTCCCGCCCTCTCCGTATCGAAGCTGTGAATGTAATCGAACCGGCGCGAGACCGTCCCCTCAATCGAGGTGACGAGATGGGCAAACCCGGGAAAAGCGGCAATCTCCTGCAGATGCTCAGGCACATAGAGAAGCAGCGCCGCCTGCCCGCCGCGCAGGCCGAGCTTCTTTTGAAGCGGCGTGCCCGAATAGCCCGCCGCGTTCATATGCGTTTCAATCCGTTCGGCATCGTCGCGTCGCATCGTCGTCGTGCCAGCTCTGGGCGTCGAGGATGAGACTTGCGCCAGGAAAACGCAACTGATAGAGCGGCGGCGCAATCAAGAGGCGAAGTTGCCTTTATTGCTTTCCGCCCAGTCTCGCCCCGGGAGCCCTCCGTGACTCGCATCCAGGCCAACCTTTTCCTGTTGCTGTCCGGCGCGATCTGGGGCGCAGGATTCGTAGCCCAGTCTACCGCGATGCAGGCGATCGGACCGCTCTCGTTCATCGGCTTGCGTTTCGCAATTGCCACCCTGGTGGCCTTGCCCCTGGCACTGGTCGAGGCCCGACGCGCCACGGCGCCGCTGCCGCATGCGGCCATGCGCAACTTCATCCTTGTCGGGCTGGCGCTGTTCGGCGGAGCGGTGACGCAACAATACGGGCTGCTCACAACCACCGTCACCAATTCCGGCTTCTTGACCGGCCTCTACGTCATCTTCGTGCCTGTCCTGACGGTCGTCTTCCTGCGCCGACGGCCGCACTGGATCATCTGGCCGGCGGCGCTGATGGCGAGTTTCGGCATTTTTCTCTTGAGCGGCGGCACCCTGTCGGGACTGAACCGCGGAGATCTGCTGACCATCGTCTGTGCCTTCTTCTGGGCGATTCAAGTTTTGCTGATCGGCGTCTTCGCCGCAGCCACCGGGCGGCCGATGCTGCTGTCGATGACGCAATTTGCCGTATGTGCCGTTTCAGGAATCCTGCTCGCCGCCGCCTTTGAGCCCTTGAGTCTCGATCGCATCGCGGCCGCCCTGCCGCAGATTCTCTATGCGGGTGTGTTTTCGAGCGGCATCGCCTTCATTTGCCAGGTGGTCGGCCAGCGCTATACGACGGCACCGCAAGCGGCGATCTTCCTGTCCAGCGAAGCGCTTTTCGCGGCGCTTTTCGGCGTGCTGCTGCTGGACGAGGTCATCACCCCGAGCGGCTATCTCGGCTGTATCGTCATCTTCGCGGCGATGCTCGTCGTCGAACTCGTGCCGGAATTGGCGAAGCGGCGCCGCCGGGCGGCAGGGGCCGCCGCTTAGACCAGCAAGATTTAGCTACATTGGGAGCCAAGCTGGACTTACTATATTACTTATTACTGTACACAACCGCTCTACTTTGCGCCAAAATGGATCAGCATGCGGTGGAGCCGAGCAACGGCCAAAGTTCTTTGCATTTTTTCTGCAAGATTATTCGTCGCCTGCCCGAGCGTCGGCTCTCCTTGAAGGATGAGCCTTATCAGAGGGTTGCGACTCCCATGACGAACTGCCCAACATAGAGGCATGCTTGCAAGCGACATGATATGGCGCAAAAAATCCACTGCCTGCAACGGCCCATCAAAAAGCTGTGGATTCAACGGCTTGCAGCGCCTCCCGAATATCTTCCGCCGCCGGCCGAATTGATCTGTTTTTGAGCAATGAGAAGACTCAATACCTCGCCGGAAAAGTTTTGCTTGCCAATTCAAAATAAACTGATCACTCTTACTGTGTTCGGGCAATTTGCGAACGCGGGAAGATCTTGAAATAAATGCGAGCCGGAGACGCAAGCCACTCCGGGCGGTGAATCTGGGCCCACCAGGTCCGTCGCGATAACAGGACCCTTTCCTCAATTGTCGAGAACTGCCTGCCCCACGCCCTTCTGGGCAAAACTGTAATGCCACCCTTCGACCGGGTGGAGAGAAAAGGACCTGACGCATGGCCGAAACTGGCACTGTTAAATTCTTCAACACCGACAAAGGCTTTGGCTTCATCAAGCCGGAAAATGGTGGTGCAGATATCTTCGTACATATTTCAGCCGTACAGGCCTCGGGCCTGAGCGGTCTCAGCGAGAACCAGAAAGTCTCCTTCGATACCGAGCCGGATCGCCGCGGCAAGGGACCGAAGGCGGTCAACCTGCAGATCGTCGGCTAACGCCGCGCTCTGTCAATAATTGCATTTGTAGCCCGGCATTTTTGCCGGGTTTTTTCGTTCAGGCTCCGTTCAGTTTGGGCTATATACAGTCTTGCTCATCATGAAAGCCGGGCCTTCAGTCCGGTTCCTCCATGCACAGGATTGAAGCCCATGAACAAGTTCCTCAAAGCAACCGTTCTCTCGCTCGCCGCGGCCGCCATGGTCCTCCCAACGTTCGGCACGGCCCAGGCAGGCGACGATCACGATGATGCGTGGGCAGCAGGCGCAGTGGGTCTGGTGACAGGCACGCTTATCGGAACCGCGATCGGTTCACAGCCCCGCTACAGCGAACCGGTTTATATCGATCCGGAGCCGGAATATTACGAGCCGCGTCCGGTTTACCAGCCCCGCCCCGTCTACCGGGCCCGCCCGGTCTATCGTCAGGTTGTCGTCGACAGCTACGATCTTGAACCCTGGACTCCGGCTTGGTACCGCTATTGCTCGCAGCGCTACCGCTCCTTCGATCCGGAGAGCGGCACCTTCGTCGGTTACGACGGCCGCAGCCATTTCTGCACGGCCGGCTGATCAGAGCGTCGCCCAATTTTAGACGAGAACCCCGTGCCTCATACGAGTCACGGGGTTTTCTAGCGCATCGGCCCGAAAATCGGAATCGATTTTCGGAAAGCACGATATGTAGATTCAGAGTGTTACAGCGTCCTTTGCGCGTCTGAAAAGACGCGCGGCGCTGTAAGCCTGTAATCCGATCAGAGCCCGCGCAGATATGGGTTGCTACGGCGCTCCTCGCCGATCCGGCCGCCCGGTCCGTGGCCGCAGATGAAACCGACGTCATCGCCGAGCGGCAGGATCTTGTCGCGGATGGAATCGAGAAGTTGTTGATGGTCGCCGCCGGGCAGGTCGGTGCGGCCGATCGAGCCGTGGAACAGCACGTCGCCGACATGGGCGAAGCTCTGCGCACGGTTGAAGTAGACGACATGGCCGGGCGCATGGCCGGGGACGTGCAGCACTTCGAAGACGTGATTGCCGAAGGAGACCGTGTCCCCGTCTTCCAGCCATTGGTCCGGCAGGACGTTCTGCACCTTCATCGCCAGGCCGAAACGCTCCGCCTGGCCCTCCAGCCGTTCGAGCAGCGGCCGGTCGTCCTTGTGCGGACCGATGATCTTGAGCTCCAGCGCCTCCTTCAATTCCTTGGCGCCGCCGGCATGATCGATATGACCGTGTGTGAGCCAGATCGCCTGCAGCTCGATGCCGTTTTCGCGGATCGTCTGCAGGATGACGTCGACGTCGCCACCGGGATCGACAATCACGCCTTCCTTCGTCTCGCTGTCGAACAGCACCGTGCAGTTCTGCTGAAAATGCGTAACCGGGATGATGCCCGCCTGTAACATGCCGACCGTGCCTCGTTCTTCCTTAGCTGTGGGCGGTGTCGCCGCCAGGTCACCTATAGCGGGATATGAGGCCGGAGACAGCGCAAATCAGCGAAGCGCGACAATTTCCGTTCTGTTCGACTCGGTCGGCAATTGCACGGTTGTGAGCAACAGAATGGATACGGCAAGTTTCGCCGCCACGACAACAAAGACCAGCGGACGCAGCCGCTGTGCAGTGAGTTCGGCCTCGTCGATGGTCTCATGCTGCATGGTCCGGACTCCCGGTGAGAACGCCCTTGGTCAGAAGGCGTGACTTCGTCCAACCTTCAGCGGGCGCGGCGATCTCTCAGTCGAAGCGCTCCACCGTCGGCCGAAGCAACGCTCGGCGGCAGCAATATGTTTCATGTTCACATTTCCTGATGTCACGCCGGGAACATCCGAGGCGTACGGGGCGTTTGGCCCGCATCATAGAAGAGGAGCAAGACAATGAAGACCCTCTCCCCCCACCTGTTGAAAGCGGTCGCGGCAGCGGGTTTGATCCTCGCTGCGGGCGTCTCCGCCGCCGCTGCGGCAATGAGCGCGACGGCAGTGACCGATCTCAACGTACGCGCCGGCCCCGGCCCGCAATATCCGGTCGTTGGCCTGGCGGCGCGCGGCAGCACGACCGTGCTCGAGGGCTGCATCGAAGGCAGCCTGTGGTGCCGGGTCAATGTCGGCGGCGTCAGCGGCTGGGCCTATGCCAAATATCTCGCAATGGCCCAGAGCGGCTCGACGGTGGTAATTTCCGAGCGGCGCGCTGAACTCGGCGTCCCGGTCGTGACCTACGAGGCGACCGGCAGCACGGTGGCCACCCCGACCGAACCGCTTGAGTTGATCGGGCCGGTCGAAGAGGTCGATGCCATCACCCCGCCTCCGGCAGTAGGCACCTACATCACTTCCAACCCGGTGGACCCGGTCTATCTCGATGGCGAGGTGGTTCTCGGCGCGACGCTGCCGAGCACCGTGGCCGTCCGGCCGATCCCGGAGTACAACTACGAATACGTGATGGTAAACGGGCAGCCTGTGCTTGTTGAACCCTCGACACGTCGGATAGTCTACATCTATCGCTGACGTTCAATCGTAGTGGACGTGATTAAGTCGCAGCGCGTCGTGAACGCGCTGCGACGCATTTCCGTGTCAGTCTCCCGCCGAGCCTCAACAATCTCCCAACCTCACGGTGCGCATCGACCTATTCTGCCGCAGACGGTTCGACTCGCCGGTAGAATTGTGTCAACAAAGCTGACACTTCTTTCTATTATGTCGCTAGTGGACGTTTTCTTAAATCCCAGTCGATTTAAGGATTAAGAGCATGCAGCCTTCAAAGTGCCACAGCGAGCTTTGCGCGTCCTATAAGACGCACGGCGCTGGAGGTGCAATCTGCCGGGAAAGGAAAGTGACCGCGTGGCCGGCCAAACTAGGGACAACAGCCAGTACATGACAGATGTCACCCGCAAGGAGGAAGACACGATCGATTTTGAGATTATCGAGCTGCTGTTTTTCGCCTATCGCGACTTCACCGGCGATCCGGACGCCATTCTCGAAAAGAGCGGTTTCGGGCGCGCCCACCACCGCGTCGTGCACTTCGTCAATCGAGAGCCGGGCATGACCGTGGCCGATCTTCTCGACACGTTGAAGATCACCAAGCAGAGCCTTGCCCGTGTCCTCAAGCAACTGATCGACTCAGGCTATATTCGTCAGGTGGCCGGTCCGGAGGACAGGCGCCAACGCATGCTCTATACGACGAAAGACGGCCAGGCACTGGCGCGAGCACTCGCCGAGCCACAGTCCCGCCGCATAGCGGATGCATTGGCGAAGACGGGTCCCGGCGCGCGGGAAATCGTCAAGCGGTTTCTCGTCAACATGAAGAACAGCGCCGCGGACTGATACCGGGGCTCCGCCTAGGATTTTATTAGGATTAACGGATAAACCCCTGGAATCAGGGAATGGGGCGACCGCGGCGCATCTGCTTCAATGCGCGGTCACTCAAATTCGGGAGGAGGACGCGGCTGTGATCCGGTTCGGTTCGATCGCAGTCGCGCACCGCAGGGGAAATAAGGCTCTGCCGAGAAAAGGGTTTGCCAAGCATGATTGCCAAAGCGAAAGTGGCCGATGACGCGGCGCACCTTCTGATCGTGGATGACGACCGACGCATTCGCGACCTGCTGAACCGCTTTCTGGTGGAACAGGGGTTTCGCGTGACAACGGCGGCCGATGCCGGCGAAGCGAGGCGAAAGCTCATCGGGCTCGATTTCGATCTCCTGATCGTCGACGTGATGATGCCCGGCGAAAGCGGCATCTCGCTGACCCAGAGCTTGAGACACATCAAGACCGTACCGATCATCATGCTGACGGCACTCGCAGAAGCGAATTCCCGCATCGAAGGTCTTGAGGCGGGCGCCGACGACTACTTGCCGAAACCCTTCGAGCCGCGTGAGCTCGTGCTCAGGATCAATAACATATTGCGTCGGAACCAGCCCACACAGGCGCCGAAGGTCGATCAGGTCATCTTCGGCCCCTATACGTTTTCGGTGGTGCGCAAGGAGCTTCGCCGCGGCGCCGAGCACATCCGGCTGACCGACCGCGAACAGGAGATCATGACCCTGTTTTCGCAACGCGCCGGCGAAACCATTCCACGCCACGAATTGATCGGCGACGACGCCGAGGTCGGCGAACGGACGATCGACGTGCAGATCAACCGGCTGAGGCGCAAAATCGAGGACGATCCCTCCAATCCCGTCTGGCTGCAGACGGTGCGCGGCATCGGCTATCGTTTGAGTGTGGACTAGTCTAGGTTCAAGACGAGCGGGATGCCACACCTGTTCAACAAAGGACCGCTTCGGCAACGACTGAGACGACGATGGTAAGCCTCGACAGCCTCAGGCGCACAAGATCGAACAGCGCCGACAGCGCCTGGAAGCGCCTGATCCGCTGGCTGCGTCGCCGCCTGCCGATGGGTCTCTACGCCCGCTCGCTGCTCATTGTCGTGATTCCCATGGTGTTGCTGCAGTCGGTCGTCGCCTTCGTCTTCATGGAGCGGCACTGGCAGCTCGTCACGCAGCGTCTCTCGGCCGCGGTCACCAACGACATCGCGGCTATCGTCGACCTGATCACGACCTTCCCGCAGGACGGCGACATAGATCGGATCGTCCGGATCGCCCGCGACGAGCTCGACCTCAACATCGCCGTCGAGCCGGGCGGAGAACTGCCGCCACCCCGGCCCAAACCCTTCTTCGAGATCCTCGACCAGATCCTCAGCGAGGAGATTTCGAACCAGATCCGCCTTCCCTTCTGGATCGATACGGTCGGCAACTCGAAGATCGTCGAGATCCGCATCAAGCTCGAAGACGGCCGTATCCTCCGTGTCTATGCGCGGCGCAACCAGGCCTATGCGTCGAACACCCATATCTTTCTCGTCTGGATGGTCGGCGCGTCGCTCGTCCTGCTGGCGATCGCAATCCTGTTCCTGCGTGGACAAATCCGCCCGATCCTGGCGCTCGCCAATGCCGCCGAAAGTTTCGGCAAGGGACAGAAGATCGATGACTTCGCCCCACGCGGCGCCGAAGAGATCCGCCGCGCCGGCCTGGCCTTCATCCTGATGCGCGAACGCATCGAACGCCAGATCGAACAGCGCACCGCGATGCTGACCGGTGTCAGTCACGATCTGCGCACCATCCTGACGCGCTTCAAGCTGCAACTGGCGCTCGCCGGCGACACTCCGGACCCCAGCCTCAACCAGGACGTCGAGGACATGCAGAACATGCTGGAAGGCTATCTCGCCTTTGCCCGCGGCGAGGCGGAGGAAGACGTCGGCGAGTTGAAGCTCAGCGACCTGATGGCGCGGCTCTTGGCAGAGGCCGAGCTTTACGGCAAGACCCTGACCACCTCGATCGAGGGAGAGGACAACATTCGCGTCCGGCCGAACGCCTTCACGCGTCTTGTCGCCAACCTGGTATCGAACGCCTACCGCTATGCCGACACGGTTCGGATCGACGCCCGCCATACCGCCAAATGGCTGACGATCACCATCGACGATGACGGTCCCGGCATTCCGGAGCCCTCGCGCGAGGATGTCTTCAAGCCGTTCTTCCGCCTGGACGAGGCGCGCAATCTCGACAGTTCCGGCACTGGCCTTGGCCTCGCCATTGCGCGCGACATCGCCCGAAGCCATGGCGGCAACGTCACCCTCGGCGACAGCCCGCTTGGAGGGCTGCGCGCCACAGTGCGCGTCCCGACGTGAACCCTCCCGGAGCTGTTAAAATTAGCGCGAATAGTCTACAGCGCCGCGCGTCTTATCAGACGCGCAAAGGTCGCTGTAACACTTTGAATTGCTGTAGGTCAGACCGCGCCGTTCGTTGAAACGGCGCCAAGTTCTATCTCAAACGCCATGCCTCTTCACATCAGCTTTCTGCCGTTCGGAACGGGCTTGTCGGTCGCGGCCAGCACGATCGCGCCCTCTTCGTCTGCAAAGCCGAGCGTCAGGACCTCGGAGCGGACGGGCCCGATCTGACGCGGGGGGAAATTGACTACGCCCAGCACCTGCCGGCCGACGAGATCTTCCGGCTTGTAGTGCACGGTGATCTGTGCAGACGACCTTTTTATGCCGATCTCGGCACCGAAATCGATTCTGAGCTTGTAGGCGGGCTTGCGCGCCTCGGGAAAGACCTCGGCCTCGATGATCGTGCCGACGCGGATATCCACGCGCTCGAAATCGCAAAATTCAATGAGGTCCGCCATCAAAATACCTTTGGAAATCCGGCCGGCCGCTTAACCGGCCAGTTCTTCGGCGCGCTTGCGCGCTGCCGCGATGGCCTTGTCGAAAAGCGGCTGCATGCCGTCGTCCGCCATCAGGACGGCGAGTGCGGCGGCGGTCGTGCCGCCCGGCGACGTGACGTTCTGGCGAAGGCGTGCGGCGTCGTCGGGGGACTGATGTAGGAGTTCACCAGCCCCCGCGACGGTTTCCCGAGCGAGCCGCATGGCAAGGTCCGCCTGGAGGCCGAGCTTACGCCCAGCCTCCGCCATGCACTCGACGAGATAGAAGACGTAGGCCGGTCCGCTGCCGGAAACCGCAGTCACTGTATCGATGTCGGCTTCGCTGGCAACCCATTCGACCGGCCCGCTGACCTTCAGGAGATCATGAACCAGCCCGCGTTGCTTTTCGGTCACGCGGGCATTGGCGAAAGCGCCCGTGACGCCGCGACCTATCATGGCCGGCGTGTTCGGCATCGCCCGCACGGTCGCCGCTTCGCCGAGATGGCGCTCGATGAAAGCAAGCGTCTTGCCGGCCGCGACGGAGACGATCACTGTGCCGGATCCGACGAGCCCCTTCAGCGGCGGGAGTGCCGCTTCCATGACTTGCGGCTTGACGGCGAGAAAGATCACACTTGCCTTGACGCCCTGCGGGACGGCGGCCGCATGAGCCACGCCGTTTTCGGCGATGAGTTTTTGCATGGCCGGGGGTGGGCCCGGATCGACGACGAGAACATCGCCGCCGCTGACACCGCTCTTGATCCAGCCGCCGAGCATGGCGCCGCCCATGTTGCCGGCGCCGACCAGGACGATGGGACCGGAAACGGCGATGCTCATCTCATGCCTCCCCAACAGTCGCGAACAGGACAGTATCGACGGCGCGCTGCGCGTCCATCCCGGACCAGACGACGAATTGGAACGCCTGGAAATAGGTTTCGCAGGCGTCGAGCGCGCTCGACAAAAGCACTTCCACCTGCCGGTTTGTCGGCTCGGCGCCGCCGGCAAGCAACAGAGATTGCCGGAAGATGATGACCTCTTCTTGGCGCCAGAGATCGAAATGTCCCATCAGGACCTGGCCGTTGATCTGGGAGAGCAGGCGGATCACCTCGTTGACGCGGCTATCCGGAACCTTGATGTCGAAGGCGCAGGCAAGATGCAGCGCCTCGAACTCCTCCATCCAGGAAAAGGAAACGTGATAGTCCGCCCACCGGCCCTCGACCGTCATGGCGATCTCGTCCTCGCCCGACCGCTCGAAGGACCAGTCATTGTTGGCGGCGACGAACTCGATCATATCGACCGGGTTGGACTGGCGCTCGACTTCCATTTCCAAAAGGCTCATGCATCACCCTAAAGGCACGGCGCAAGGCGCGCGAGGTCACGTTCACAAGACGCAACGCTGCAAACCCGACACCGGATACCGACACACTCTGATTGCTGGACCTGCGGTTATCCTGGCTTACTTACCCTGCCCGGAGCTTGCGTGGCCCGTTTCGAATCATCATTTAAAATCAGTGTATAACGGCAGAGTCACCCTGCCAGCCCCTGAGCCGAAAAATTGCAGGGAAGACCTCTCGTCGCGTTAGGATTTCGATTCAGCGGGGATGCTTAAACGACTCTGCGATAAGGGTTTTTTGGCAGTGTCCACAGGTGGAAAACTTTTCAGCTTTCATTAACCCTGAAGCTGACGCAGCGACTGCCGCGTGAAAAGGCGACTCGGCTGCGGAGAAGCAGCTCGAAGGCGGCATCCAATCGTATGCTGGCCGGAAATTACTTGCCGGTGGTGATGTCGCCGACCGGTTCTGTCGCGGCAAGGCGCGCTTCGAGCGCTGCGATCCGGGCGAGCAGGGCGTCGTTTTCGTCGCGCGCCCTGGCAGCCATCTCCTTGACGGCCTCGAACTCCTCGCGCTTCACCACGTCGAGCGAATTCAGCCAGCCTTCGGCCTGGGCGCGAAAGGCCGTCTCGACCTCCCGCCGTACGCCCTGGGCCGCACCGGCAGCATCCGTCATCAATCTCGCAAGATCATCGAGAATGCGGTTGGCCCCTGTGCTCATCGTATTCGTCTCCATTTCGCTCGCGCCCCATGGGCGAGCCCTGTCATTTTCAGGTAGGGTCGCGCGCACGAGGATGCAAGGAAAATCAGAGCCTGCGACGGGAAGAACGGGAGAGCCGCTTGACCCCGCCTGCTTCGATCGCCATGTTCCGCCCAACCGATAGGCCCGGCATGAGAGAAGACCTTGGAAACACTTGCTACCCGCCTCGCCATTCTCCCCTTTCCCGAAATCGATCCCGTCATCTTCACGATCGGGCCCCTCGCCGTCCACTGGTATGGGCTGGCCTATGTCGCCGGGATCCTGCTCGGCTGGTTCTATGCCCGACGCCTGGTCCAGAATGCCCCGCTCTGGCGCAACGATACCGCCCCTCTCACTCTGGCGCAGCTTGATGATTTCCTGCTCTGGGCAGCCGGCGGCATCGTGCTTGGCGGGCGCCTTGGCTACATTCTCTTCTACGATCTCGGCACGGTGCTGCAGGACCCGATTCGGGCCGTCGAAATCTGGAACGGCGGCATGTCCTTCCATGGCGGTCTTCTGGGCACGACGCTGGCGATGATCGTGTTTGCCCGTAGGAACGCCATTCCCGTCTGGAGCCTGTTCGACGTCGTCGCCGCCGTCGTGCCGATCGGCCTTCTCTTCGGCCGCATTGCCAATTTCATCAACGGCGAGCTCTGGGGCCGGCTTTCGTCCATGCCGTGGGCGGTCGTCTTCCCGACCGGAGGGCCGTTCCCGCGCCACCCGAGCCAACTTTACGAGGCTCTTCTCGAGGGCGTCCTGCTTCTCGTCGCCCTCGCCTATTTCGTCTATCGCAGCAAAGCCCTGAAGACGCCCGGCTTCGTCACCGGCGCCTTTGCCTGCGGTTACGCCTTAAGCCGCATTTTCGTCGAATTCTTCCGCGAACCGGACGCGCAGATCGGCTATCTTGCCGGCGGCTGGCTGACCATGGGCATGGTGCTCTCGCTGCCGCTGGCTCTCGCCGGGATCTGGGCGATGGCGCGGGCGCGCAGGGCGGCAACCGCAGCCGCATAACTGGACTGGTGCATGACGAATCCTCTCGCCGACAAGATCAAGGCGCTGATCAGGACCAATGGGCCGATCAGCGTCACCGACTTTTTTTCCCTCTGCCTGGCGGACCCGCAATACGGTTACTACCGCGTTCGCGAGCCGTTCGGACGGGAGGGCGATTTCACGACGGCACCGGAAATCAGCCAGCTCTTCGGGGAAATGATCGGCATATTCCTGGTTCACGCCTGGCAGGAGCACGGTTCTCCCAGCGAGCCGATCATCGCCGAGATTGGGCCGGGCCGCGGCACGATGATGGCGGATATGCTGCGCGTCCTCCGCCGCCTAGCGCCGGAGCTTTACCAGACCGCCGAGGTTCATCTCGTCGAAACCAGCGAAAGGCTGCGCAAGGTGCAGGCCGAAACGCTCGCCGGTTATGAAGGCAAAGTCCATTGGCATGCAAGCTTCGACAGCTTGCCCGCGGGCTTCCTGCTTCTCGCCGCAAACGAGCTTTTCGATGCGATCCCGATTCGCCAGTTTGTGAGAACCGCACAGGGGTTCCGCGAACGCATGGTCGGGCTTGATGCCGACGATGAGCTGGCCTTTGCCGCCGGTGTGGCGGGCATCGATCCCTCCCTGCTGCCGACGCCGGTGCAATCGGTCGCCGAAGGCACGATCTTCGAGGCCGCCCCGGCGCGAGACGCGGTGATGGCCGCGCTTTGCGAGCGCCTGCGTGCGAACGGCGGGACGGCGGTCCTCATCGACTATGGTCATCTCTCGACCGGCTACGGCGACACGCTGCAGGCCGTCCGCAACCACCGGTACGATCCTCCGCTCGCCAACCCGGGACTTGCCGACCTCACCAGCCATGTGGATTTCGAACAACTGGCGCTGCGCGCCAAGGCGGAGAGCGTGCAGGTGAACGGCCTCGCGCATCAGGGTGACTTTCTGGTCGGTCTGGGCCTGCTCGATCGGGCGGCGGCCCTCGGCCGCGACAAGGATGCGGCGACTCAGGAAAGCATCCGCGACGATGTCGAGCGGCTTGCCGGTGCCGGTGCCGCAAAGATGGGCGAACTGTTCAAGGTGCTGGTCGTCAGCAGCCCTGAAGTCGCCCTGGTGCCGTTCCGCAAAAAGGCGCGCTGACGCGCGGGAAAACGCACATTTCCAGCCGGTGCAGGCTCTTCGCTTTCTGGTCGCGAGAGGGAATGGCCGGGAGGGATCAGGACCTCGTCTCGACGTTCCGCAATTGACAGTTCTGGCCTGCCGGGCCAACATCGCCCGGCAAATCAGCCGCAAATCATCGGGCCAGACGCGCCCTCACCCCAACGCGAAACCACGAAGATTCGAGGGCGAGAACACCGAATGCAGGACGATGCCTCGCTCTCACCCGTGCAGAGCCCGCTCTTCGGCGCCGAGGCGGGGCCAGAGATCGCCCATGGCTACTTCACCCGCAAGGGCGGCGTTTCCGAAGGCATCTATCGCGGCCTCAATGTCGGCCTCGGCTCCCATGACGATCGCGAGCGCGTCGCCGAAAACCGGGCCCGAGTCGCCAGCTGGTTCGATGCCGAGCCGCGACGTCTTGCAACGGTTCACCAGATCCATTCCCCCGATGCGATCATCGTCGACGACAGCTACGACGGCGCGCGTCCGGACGCCGATGCGCTGGTGACGGCGACGCCGGGCATCGTCCTCGGCGTGCTTTCGGCCGATTGCGGACCCGTGCTCTTCGCCGACCCGAGGGCGCGCGTCATCGGCGCCGCCCATGCCGGTTGGAAGGGCGCGCTCGGCGGCGTTCTCGAAAGCACGATCGATGCAATGGTCTCGCTCGGCGCGCGCCGGGAGCGCATCGTCGCCTGTCTCGGACCGTCGATCAGCCGCCAGCATTACGAGGTCGGCCCGGAATTCGTCGAACGTTTCATGTCCACCGACGACAGCTACGCGGCGTTCTTCAGGCCGTCCGGCCGCAACGGTCATGCGATGTTCGACCTGCCCGGGCTCACGGTCCGCCGGCTCGTCGCGGCCGGTGTGACGGCGGAAAACCTCGATATCTGCACCTATGCCGACGAGGACCGCTTCTTCTCCTATCGCCGCACCACGCACCGCCAGGAGCCCGACTACGGGCGGCAGATATCCGCAATTTGCATACGGGAGGCTTGAGATGGCGCTTCACTTCGCCGAAGAGGAATATGCATCGCGCCTGAGACGGCTCACGGCCAAGATGCAGGAAGAGCGGCTCGATGCCGTCCTTCTCTTCGCGCAGGAGAGCATGTATTGGCTCACCGGCTACGACACTTTCGGCTATTGCTTCTTCCAGACGCTGGTCGTCAAGCAGGACGGCTCGATGGTGCTGCTAACCCGGTCGGCCGATCTGCGCCAGGCGCGCCACACGTCGAATATCGAGCGCATCGAGATCTGGGTGGATCGCGTCAATGCCGATCCCGCCATGGACCTCAAGAACCTGCTCAGCGAGCTCGACCTGCTCGGCTGCCGCATCGGCGTCGAATACGACACGCATGGCATGACCGGCAGGACGGCCCGTCTCGTCGACAACCAGCTGTCGACCTTCGGCGAGCTGATCGACGCATCGATGCTCGTCAGCCGCCTGCGCCTCGTCAAGAGCCCGGCCGAAATCGTTCATGTCGAAAAGGCCGCGAGCCTTGCCGACGACGCACTCGACGCGGCCTTGCCGCTGATCCGCCCCGGCGGCAGCGAGGCCGATATCCTCGCCGCCATGCAGGGCGCCGTCTTTGCCGGCGGCGGCGACTATCCGGCCAATGAATTCATCATCGGCTCGGGCGCCGACGCGCTGCTCTGCCGCTACAAGGCCGGCCGGCGCAGTCTCGATGCCAGTGACCAGTTGACCCTCGAATGGGCCGGCGTCAGCGCCCACTACCATGCGGCAATGATGCGCACGATCGTCGTCGGCGAGCCCACCAACCGCCATCGCGAACTTTACAGCGCCTGCCGCGAGACGATCCAGGCAATCGAAATGGTGCTGAGGCCCGGCAATACCTTCGGCACCGTCTTCGACGTGCATGCGAGGATCATGGACGAGCGCGGCCTCGCCCGCCACCGCCTGAACGCCTGCGGTTATTCGCTCGGTGCCCGCTTCTCGCCCTCCTGGATGGAGCACCAGATGTTCCATGTCGGAAACCCGCAGGAGATCGAGCCGGACATGTCGCTCTTCGTGCACATGATCATCATGGATTCCGACAGCGGCACCGCCATGACGCTCGGCCAGACCTATCTGACAACCACCGAGAGCCCGAGGCCGCTGTCGCGCTACGGACTGGACTTCATATCTGCGTAAGGAAATCGTCCTATGCTTTCCGGCGAGAAATGAAAGGCAGCACGGCAGTCGGCTTTCCGGCCGCCGGCCTCGCCGAGTTCGAGCCAGACGGTGGGAACGATGCGCAAGCAGATCATGCCTATCGCAAGCCTTGGTCTTGCCGCAGCCATTGCCGGCTGCAACACCACCGACGCCCTGATCCCGCAAGTGGACGTCGGCGGAGGAACCTTCCGCTCGCCGCCGGTGACCCAGTCCGATCTCGAAGCCATGTCCACGCAGACCGCCGTGATGCCGGTCGAAAGCGTGCCGCCAAGCCGCACCGCAGCCTTCGCAGCGCAGCCGAACATTTCCGTCCCGCCGACCCACTACGCGACGAGCCACACCGACTACACGGATCCCGCCGGCACGCTCGAGGCGCAAGCCAGCCGCCTCGCCGAAGGCGTGGCACCGGTGCAGACCATGCAGCCCCAACCGCCGGTGCCAGAAAATCTGCCGCCGCAGGCAGAAAATCCGCCGCCCCAGGTCGAAAGTCAGCGGGCGCAGGCGAGAAACGTGGCGCCGCCGGAGGAAGAAAGCGCAGAGCAGCCGGCGCAGCCTGACGTCGCGGCCGCAGCGGAGAAGACGCAGCAGGCTGCCGCTTCGCCGGCTCCGGCGGCGACCGGTGCCGGCGGCATCCGCTTCCTGCCGATCATCGGCGCTCCGGTTCAGGCCGTCACGCCCCTCTCGAAGCAGCTCGGCGCCTCGGCCCGGGCGCAGGGGATCACCATCAAGAGCTCCACCGACACGTCGAGCGACCATATTCTCAAGGGCTATTTCTCGGCGCTCAACGACAGCGGCAAGACGACGGTCGTCTATGTTTGGGACATTCTCGACGGCGGCGGCAATCGCCTGCACCGCATCCAGGGGCAGGACACGGTGGAAAGCAGCGCTGCCGAACCCTGGAGCGCCATTCCGCCGGAAACAATGCAGGCGATCGCCGAAAAGACGATCGACGCCTATCTCGAATGGCGTCAGTCCCAACGCGGTTGACGCAAAGATTTTAGGATAATAGGCGCTGCGCCGCAGCAATCCCCTTGCATTCACCTTCAAGGACGCTAAAAAGCGGCCGATCAGCTCTGACAGCGGCCATCGCAGCGATTGCCCGCGATCGGAATGGCTCAGGGATTTTGCGCGGACGATCCTGCCCCGGACTGGACCGGACGGTGGCCGCGCCAGCTCAAGGCGGACCGTCTATGAAGGTTTTCGCAGGCAATTCGAACCGGCTGCTGGCCGAAGCGATCTGCAACTATCTCAACCTGCCGCTCGGCAGAGCCACCGTACGGCGCTTCGCCGACCAGGAAATCTTCGTCGAGATCGGCGAGAACGTGCGCGGCGAGGATGTGTTCATCGTCCAGTCGACCTCCTTCCCCACCAACGATCATCTGATGGAACTGCTCATCATGATCGACGCGGTCCGCCGCTCCTCCGCCCGCCGCATCACCGCCGTGCTTCCCTATTTCGGGTATGCCCGCCAGGACCGCAAGCCCGGACCGCGCACCCCGATCTCCGCCAAGCTGGTCGCCAATCTGATCACCGAAGCCGGCGCCGACCGCGTCCTCACCCTCGATCTCCACGCCGGCCAGATCCAGGGCTTCTTCGACATCCCGACCGACAACCTCTATGCGGTTCCGATCCTGGCCCGCGACGTCAAGGAGCACTACGACCTCAAGAACGTCACGGTCGTTTCGCCGGACGTCGGCGGCGTCGTGCGCGCCCGGGCGCTTGCCAAGCGCCTCGACTGTCTGCTGGCGATCGTCGACAAGCGTCGCGATCGCCCCGGCGAATCGGAGGTCATGAACGTCATCGGTGACGTTCATGGCAAGGATTGCATCCTGATCGACGACATCGTCGATTCCGGCGGCACGCTCTGCAACGCCGCCGAGGCGCTGCTCAAGAACGGCGCCACAAGCGTCACCGCCTATATCACGCACGGCGTGCTTTCCGGCGGCGCGGTCGCCCGCGTCACCTCATCGATGCTGAAGGAACTGGTGATCACCGATTCCATCCAGCCGACGACGGCGGTGCAATCGGCCCACAATATCCGCGTGATCTCGACCGCCGGCCTAATCGGCGAAGCCATCAGCCGCACCAGCCAGGAAGAATCGGTGTCGAGCCTTTTCGACTGAGAGCGGAACGTCCGACTTCAGCCAATCACAACGCCGGCTCTAACTGCCGGCGTTTGTTTTTGACTACGGAACGGCGCAGGCCTCGCCGCCTCCAAAGAGCCGCGAGCGGGTGAGGAAGCGCTTCTCGCGGCCATTGTCGAGCGAGAACATCCCGCCCCTGCCCGGCACCACATCGATGATCAGTTGGGTGTGCTTCCAGACCTCATGCTGACTGGCGCTGATATAGACCGGCACGCGGTCGATCTCGCCGAGCTTCACGTCGTTGTCGCCGACGATGTAGTCGTCTGCCGGGTAGCACATCGGGGACGAGCCGTCGCAGCAGCCGCCTGACTGATGGAACAGGATCTCCGGATGATCGGCGCGGATTTCGCGGATGAGTTCGATCGCCGCGTCGGTCGCAAGCACGCGCGGCTCGCCGATTGTTTCCGTCATCATTCTCTCCTTCCTGAAAAGCCAGCATGCTCCCGGTGGAACGCCACCGGGAGCATGCCGGGAGGATCGCCGGCACCAGCGGGACGAGCGGTTTACCGCCTTCCCGCTCCAATTCTGGGGCGGGGATCAGAAGAAGCCGAGCGCCTCGGGGCTGTAGCTTACCAGCAGGTTCTTCGTCTGCTGGTAATGGTCGAGCATCATCTTGTGCGTCTCGCGGCCGATGCCCGATTGCTTGTAGCCGCCGAAGGCGGCATGCGCAGGATAGGCATGGTAGCAGTTGGTCCAGACACGGCCGGCCTGGATCTCGCGGCCGAAGCGGTAGCAGCGGTTGGCATCGCGGCTCCATACGCCGGCGCCGAGGCCATAGAGCGTGTCGTTGGCGATCGCGAGCGCCTCCTCCTCGGTCTTGAAGGTCGTCACCGACACGACCGGGCCGAAGATTTCCTCCTGGAAGATGCGCATCCTGTTGTGCCCGCGGAACACCGTCGGCTTGACGTAGTAGCCGCCCGAGAGATCGCCCTCGAGCACGTTGCGCTCGCCGCCGGTCAGCACTTCAGCGCCCTCCTGCCTGCCGATGTCGATATAGGAGAGGATCTTCTCGAGCTGTTCGCCCGACGCCTGCGCACCGATCATCGTCGCACTATCGAGCGGATTGCCCTGCCTTATTGCTTCGACCCGCTTCAGCGCCCGCTCCATGAAGCGGTCATAGATGCTTTCCTGGACCAGCGCCCGGCTCGGGCAGGTGCAGACCTCGCCCTGGTTGAGCGCAAACATCGCAAAGCCTTCGAGCGCCTTGTCGAAATAGTCGTCGTCCTCATTGAGCACGTCGGCGAAGAAGATATTCGGCGACTTGCCGCCGAGTTCGAGCGTCACCGGGATGAGGTTCTGGCTGGCGTACTGCATGATCAGCCGGCCGGTCGTCGTCTCGCCGGTAAAGGCGATCTTGGCGATGCGCGGGCTGGTCGCCAGCGGCTTGCCCGCCTCCAGGCCGAAGCCGTTGACGACGTTGAGCACGCCCGGCGGCAGCAGATCAGCGATCAGTTCTGCGAGCACGAGAATCGAGGCCGGCGTCTGCTCGGCCGGTTTCAGGACGACGCAGTTGCCGGCCGCAAGCGCCGGCGCCACCTTCCAGGCGGCCATCAGGATCGGGAAATTCCAGGGAATGATCTGTCCGACGACACCGAGCGGCTCGTGGAAATGATAGGCGATGGTATCGTGATCGACCTCGCCGATCGACCCTTCCTGTGCCCGGATGCAGGCGGCGAAATAGCGGAAATGGTCGATCGCCAGAGGAATGTCGGCGGCCATCGTCTCGCGGATCGGTTTGCCGTTGTCCCAGGTCTCGGCCCGCGCCAGAAGTTCCAGATTGTCCTCCATCCGCGCCGCGATCCTCATCAGGATGTTGGAGCGCTCGGTGGTCGAGGTCCGGCCCCATTTCTCCTTCGCGGAATGGGCGGCATCGAGCGCCAGCTCGATATCGGCGGCATCCGAACGGGCCACCTGGCAGAGCGTGCCGCCGGTGACGGGCGTGGTATTGTCGAAATAGCGGCCGGCCACCGGCTCGCGCCATTCACCGCCGATGAAATTTCCGTATTTGTGCTTGAACGGGTTATCGAGAATCTTCTGATGCAGCATGGCTTCCTCCCTTGGAAAAACAGCACTCCAATTTGCTGTGGAGGGAGAGTGAAGCCGGATGGAGATTTTCGGTAGGGTGCCGCGGCACGCGGCTTCGCCGCGTGTTTCAGAATTGAGACAGGTGGCCCTCGCTATCGCACGTCATTTGAGTTTTGCCACTCATCCCGCTGCCGCGACCTTCTCCCCGCATGCGGGGAGAGGGCTAGTCCTCGGGTTAAACCCGAGGAGAGCGGCATTCTCGAGAAGACTCAATTAAGCGAAAGCCGCTTCATTTTCCGATAGAGCGTTGCGCGGCTGAT
The DNA here is from genome assembly GCF_002531875.1 of Sinorhizobium sp. FG01. Taxonomy (NCBI): domain Bacteria; kingdom Pseudomonadati; phylum Pseudomonadota; class Alphaproteobacteria; order Hyphomicrobiales; family Rhizobiaceae; genus Sinorhizobium; species Sinorhizobium sp. FG01. Next base: position 281,375 of record NZ_NWTB01000004.1, on the reverse strand, counting down.
TCCGAGCAGATCGGCGGCCATCGACACGTTGCCATTGGTCCGCGACAAGACGCGTCGCAAGGCCGCCCTTTCAGCATCGGGCAATTCGCGCGCCTCGCTGGAGGCCCGCTCCTGGAGCAGGTCGGTGGCCGGAATGCCGGCGGCGATGCGCTTGTCGTCGAGCCCGAGCCACTGCCGGGCCGCTCGCGTCGCGCCGAGCACAAGGTCGTCACGGTCGACGGCGAGCAGAGCCGGCCCTGCCCGATCGGCCGGCACGAGCACGATCCGCGCTTCGGCAAAGGCGCGCCGGAAGAGGTTTGCCTCGATGCGAGCGGCAGCATCGCGCACTGCCTGCGAAAGGATCGCGAGCGTCGCCTCGGAAGCGTCGTCGCGGCAGGTGGATATGTCGAGCGCCGCGGCAAGCCGCCCGGCCTCGTCCCGGATCGGTGCGGTCGCACAGCTCAGACCGATATTGCGGCTCAAAAAATGCTGATCGCGATGTATGACGACTGGGCGCTCGTCGGCAATCGCCGTACCGATGCCGTTGGTTCCGACGCTCGCCTCGCTCCACACGGTGCCCGACCAGAGACCGACGCCGCGGAAATCCGCATCGTCCCCGCCTGCCCCGCGCCGTTCAAGCGCAATCCCCTTCTCGTCGGTGAGCAACAGGCAGCATCCGGCCTTGACGACCACGCCGAACAGCCGGTCGAGTTCGCCGACCGCTTCCGCAATCAGCACCCCCGAGCGTTCGCGCGCCTGCCGAAACTCGCCATCGGAGAGCCGCGAGGGCAGACGCGCCTCTTCGGGGGCGAGGCCGTGCAGGGTCAGGCAGCGCCGCCACGAAGCGGCGACCGGCGAACTGACGGCCGCTGCCGATTGTTGCGCGGTCCTGTAGACGTGTTCCGTATGGTCTCTGACTGCTGGCATTCGCTCCCTCCCTGAAAGCGTCCTCCGGCCATGGATCGCCTGCACCCGTCTCCCCGTTCGGTGCACCGCGTTGGCGGCCACTATAAACAGAGGTCCCGCGGCCGGTCCAGGCAGACGAAGGTCGTGCAAGCACCCCCTCCTACAAGACGTTGTTGGGCGGTACCGAGCGGGCCTGCGATGTGCTACGCCGTCGGGCAACTCTTGTGACTCGCCCGAGACCCCGGTTGCCCATGCTTCGTGATTTCTCCGTCCAAAGCCTCTTCATGGGCGTGCTGATCGCCTTCGTCGGCTTTGCCAGCTCCTTCGCCGTCATCCTGCATGGCCTCGCCGGCGTCGGCGCCACCGAGGCCCAGGCGGCCTCGGGTCTGATGGCGCTCTCCGTTTCTATGGGTGTCTGCGCGATAGTCGTCAGCATCGTCACGCGGCTACCCGTCAGCATCGCCTGGTCGACACCCGGCGCGGCGCTGCTGGCGACCTCCGGTTCCGTTCCAGGCGGCTTCAACGCGGCCGTCGGTGCCTTCCTTGTTTGCGGCCTGCTGATCGTCGTCGCCGGGCTGTGGAAGCCGCTCGGCCGCATGGTGTCGGCCATTCCTGCAGCTCTGGCGAACGCCATGCTCGCGGGCGTGCTCCTGAGCCTCTGCTTCGCCCCGGTGAAAGCGATCGCCTTCAATCCGCTCTTCGGCCTGCCGATCGTCCTCGCCTGGGCGATCGTCGGCAGCGTCAACAAGCTCTATGCCGTTCCCGCAGCGCTTCTCGCCTTCGTCGGCGTGATCGCCCTCGGCGTCGAGATGCCGGAAACCGCCTTTGCGCAACTATCGTCCGCTCTCGTGCCGAAGGCTGAATTCGTCCCGCCGGTCCTCAATGCGGCGGCGATGATCAGCATCGCCCTGCCGCTCTTCATCGTCACCATGGCGTCGCAGAACATTCCCGGCATCGCCGTGCTGAAGGTCAACGACTATCACCCGAACCCCGGCCCGCTCTTTGCGGCGACCGGGCTTTTCTCGCTGTTCAGCGCACCCTTCGGCGGCCACGCCGTCAATCTCGCGGCGATCACCGCCGCCATGTGCGCCGGGCCCGATTCCCACCCGGACCGCAACCGCCGGTATTGGTCGGCGATCATCGCCGGCATCGCCTATATCGTCTTCGGCCTGCTCGCCGGCGCCGTTACCACCTTCGTCAGCCTGGCGCCGCCGGTGCTGATCGAAGCGGTCGCGGGCCTAGCGCTCATCGGCGCCCTTTCGAACTCCGCCGTGGCCGCCTTCACGGAGGCCCGGACCCGCGAAGCCGCCGCCATCACTTTCCTCGTCACCGCGTCCGGTGTCAGTTTTGCCGGCGTCTCCGGCGCCTTCTGGGGCCTGATCGGCGGTGGCCTGATGCTCGCGCTCGCACGTTTCTCCCGGCGCAAAGGTTGAGAGGCGCGGCGTGCCTTGCATTTCGGCCCGTTCTCGGCTATGGACCCCGCGTCCGCGCAGACACCCTTGGAGGCAACGCGGATGGAACCGCCATGCGGTTTCAGGTTTTTCCGCTTGACGGACGAACTCTCCAAATAACCAGAAAGGTCTATCCATGAGCCAGACTTACGAGCTCAAGGCCGAGACGCGCGAACGGGTTGGTAAGGGGTCCTCCCGTGAACTTCGCCGCAACGGTCTTATCCCTGCTGTCATCTACGGTGACAAGCAAGCCCCGCTTTCCATCGCGCTTTCCACCAAGGAAGTGACGATGAAGATCCACGCCGGCGGTTTCATGACCACCGTCGCAACGATCGACGTCAACGGCGAGAAGATCCGCGTCCTGCCGAAGGACTATCAGCTGGATCCGGTTCGCGACTTCACCATGCATGTCGACTTCCTGCGTGTCTCGAAGGGCAGCCAGGTGTCGGTCCAGGTTCCGGTCCACTTCGAAAACGAAGAGAAGTCCCCGGGTCTCAAGCAGGGTGGCACGCTGAACATCGTTCGCCACGAAGTCGAACTGAACGTTTCCGCCGACAACATTCCGGATTTCCTGAGCGTCGATCTCAGTGGCCTCAAGATCGGCGACACCGTCCACATCTCGGACGTCAAGCTTCCGGCTGGTACGACCCCGGTGATTTCCGACCGCGACTTCACGATCGCCACGATCGCCGGCCGCGCGCAGGAAGTTGAAGCAGAAGAAGAAGCAGCCGAGGGCGAAGCGGAAGCTTGATCCGCGACTGCCGCAACGGCTGGCCGGCCCTTACGGCCGCAACATTCGAGAGCCCGTCCCAATCCTGGGACGGGCTTTTTGCTTTCATTGTGCACCGCACACGGACCGCGGGCTGACGCCGCGGCTTATGAAATCTCGGCGTGCAATTTCAGCAACATTTAAGGTTTTGATGATGTTCTGCACGCGAGGGACATGGGCGTGGCAGTGCAAGAGTATCCGAATGTCGAGAGTGATGACGTCCGCCGGCGGGAGCATCCGATGATGCACTCGGTGGAAAACCGGTTTATTGCGATCATCTGCGGCGCGATGCTTGTATTCGTGGCGCCCCTCTTGGCACTGTTCCTCGCCATATCCGGCGAGCGCGTTGCGCGGGAGCGCCTGCAGAACGTCGAACTGCTGATGGAAACCAGCGCCGAAGCCCTTGGCAAGCCGATCTGGGACTTCGACCAGGACGGCATCAAGCGGATCGCTCTTTCGCTGATGAACGCCACCGATATCGACGCCGTCACGATCCGCGACACGGCGGGAAACGTCCTTGCGCAAGTGCCTCCGGGCAAGCTTGACGCCGCAGCCGGCAAGCCCTTGGAAACGGCCATTTCCTATGACAGCGTCAAAGGCCCGGTGCCCGTCGGCGCTTTGACCGTCGTCGTCCCGCCCTCCGGCCTGCTGCTACGCTTCAGCAAGGACGAGTGGACGATCCTCGGCATCCTTCTCTTTGCCGTCGCGACGGTCTTCGCTGCGGCACTGATCGGCAACCGCTTCATCGTCATCCGGCCGCTGATGCGGCTCACCGCTGCAGTCGAAGCGACGCGGCGCCTCGGATCGCGCCACCGGGTCGACTGGAACGCGGATGACGAGATGGGCGCCTTGGCCGGCAACTTCAACGCGATGCAGGATCGGCTCGAGCGCGAGGAACAGGAGCTGAAGAGCGCCCATGCCCGTGCAACGGAGACCTACAACCTGACGCCGGCCATGCTCTTTTCCCTCGACGCCGCGGGCAGGCTGACGGCGGTCAGCGACTACTGGCTACTCGCGACCGGATATCGCCGCGACTCGGTCATCGGGCGCAGCTTCACTGATTTCATCGATCCCTCATGGCACGACGCCTACCATCAGCGCACAAAAGCGACAGCGCGGGACGGTCACGACGTCAGCGACTCGACCCTGCCCTTCCGCAAGGCGGATGGCGAGTTCATGACGGTGCTCATCCTGGAAACGGAAACGAGCGGCGGAGAAATTTCGCTTTCGGTGATGACCGACGTCACCGCCTTGAAACAGGCCGAGAGCCGCAACCATACCCAGGCGATCACCGATCACCTGACCGGACTCTTGAACCGGCAAGGATTCGAAAACGCGCTGGACGAGGCGATCCTGAGCGCCGACCAGTGCGGCATTCAACTTGCCTGCCTGTTCATCGATCTCGATCGCTTCAAGTGGATCAACGACAATTTCGGCCACGCCGCCGGCGATGCGGTCCTGCGCCAGACGGTGGAACGCATTCGGGCAGCGCTTCGGCCCGAGGATGTGATCGCGCGGCTCGGCGGCGACGAGTTTGCCATCTTGATTGCCGCAACGGATGTCGCAGCCCTGGCAAGCGAGATCGGCGAGAGCATCTGCGCGGCGCTGCACGAACCGATGCCGATTGCCGGCAACGAGCTCTTCGTCAGCGCCAGTGTCGGCGTCTCGGTCTACCCGACCCATGCCTCCGGCGCCTCCGACCTGTTGCTCAAGGCCGACATGGCGATGTATGCCCGCAAACGCGAGGGCAAGAACGGTCTGCAGATTTTCGACGCCGGCATGCTCGACGCCGCACGCGAGCGCCACGAGATCGAACAGTGCATCGAGGCCGGTCTCAAGGAAGATTGGTTCGAGGCCTGGCTGCAGCCGATCGTCAGCCTCGACGACGGGCAGATTGTCGGCTTCGAAGCGCTGGTGCGGCTCAATCATCCGGAAAAGGGCCTGATTCCGCCGGGCAAGATCATCGGCATTGCCGAGGAGACCGGCACGATAGGCCGCATCGGCGACTGCGTGCTCGAAAAGGCGATCCGCCATCTCGCCGCCATCTCCGAACTGGACGGCACCCAAGGCACCTATCTCGCCGTCAATTTCTCGCCATTGCAGTTCGAGCTGACGTTGCCTCACAAGCTCGCCGCGCTCCTGCTCAAACATCACATTTCGCCGCAGCGCATCGTCGTCGAGATCACCGAAGCGGTGCTGATGCTCGACAATCCGGAAGTCCATTCGGTGTTGAAGCAGCTGAATGAATTCGGTTGCCGCATCGCTCTCGACGATTTCGGCACCGGCTACTCGTCGCTTAGCTACCTCAACCGCTTCCCGGTCGATATCGTCAAGGTCGACCAGTCCTTCACACGCTCCTTGAGCTCGCCAGCCGCCGACGTCCGGCGCAAGAGCCGAATGTTGATCAAGGGCATCCGGACGATCTCCCACCAGATGGGCTGCACGGTGGTCGCCGAAGGCATCGAGGCGAACGAGCAGTGGCAACTCCTGCGCAAGCTCGGTGTGGATTATGGCCAGGGCTATCTCTTCAGCCGGCCGATGCCGATCGACGGTATGCTGACCATGCTGGAAAACGAATCCGAAGCCAAGGCCAGTGCTCGTCTCTAGCCGGGAGCCAGAAGGAGTTATGGCGTGAAACACTTGATCTTGGCATTTTCCATCGGTCTTTCCGCCGCTGCCCACGCCGAGACGATCCATTTCCTCACCGAGGAGTACCCGCCCTACAATTTCTCGACCGCGAACGGCGCGAGCGGCGCCTCGGTCGACCAAATCGCCCTGATCATGAAGGCCGTCGAGCTCCCCTACGAGATCGAAGTCCTGCCTTGGGCGCGCGCCTTTGCGCTTGCCGAAAGCGAACCCTTCCACTGCGTTTTCACGACCGGTCACGACGCCGAGCGGGACAAGAAGTTCAGATGGATCGAACCGCTTCTCGTCGACCAGATGATCATGGTGCGTCACAGGCATTCGGCGATCGAGCTACGGACGCTGGATGAGGCCAAACAGTTCATCGTCGGCACCCAACGCGAGGACTTTTCCGCCAGCTATCTGAAAGAGCATGGCTTCCAGAGGATCGACTATGCCTCCAGCCTCGATTCGACGCTCAGGAAGCTGATCGCCGGCCGCGTCGACCTGATGATGACCTCCGAAAAGACCTTCGAGACGATGCGGGCCGAAGGCAAGCCTGTCGAGGCGGCGCTGGTGCTTGAAGGCAAGCAATACGGTATTGCCTGCCACATCGACATGCCCGACGAGATCGTCAGCCGCATGCAGGTCGAACTCAACCGCTTGATCGCCACGGGAAGCCAGGATCGGATCTACGAGCAATACGGCCTTCGTCCGGACGGAATAAAGCAGGCGGCCAAATAGAGATTGACTTGCCCGGCCGACGGTGTTTGGGGTTGAGAGACGGGTTTTGCCCCTCTCCTCGGGTTTAACCGAGGACTAGTCCTCTTCCGGCGCGCGGAGAGAGGGACTGGGAGAGCGCGGCGAACCCCTTCTCCCCGCGAGCGGGGAGAAGGTCACGGCAGCGGGATGGGGGGCAAGCATTCCACTCTCCGCATGACCATCGTCGGTGAAGCAGGAACCATCAGGAGTTTGCCGCATGCTGATCATCGCGGGACTTGGCAATCCGGGGTCGAAATACGCCGGCAACCGCCACAATATCGGCTTCATGGCGGTGGATGCCATCCAGCAGCGTCAAGGCTTTCCCTCCTGGTCGAAGAAATTCAAGGCGGAGATCGCCGAGGGCGAGATCGGCGGCGAGCGCGTCCTGCTGATCAAGCCGCAGACCTTCATGAACCTTTCCGGCGAAGCGGTCGGCGAAGCGATGCGCTTCTACAAGCTCGCGCCGAAGGACATCGTCGTCATCTATGACGAGCTGGATCTCCCTGCCGGCAAGGCGCGGATCAAGACCGCCGGCGGCCATGGCGGCCACAACGGCATCAAATCGATCGACGCCCATTGCGGCAAGGAGTACCGCCGCCTGCGCCTCGGCATCGGCCATCCGGGCGTCAAGGACCTGGTACATGCGCATGTGCTCGGCGATTTCGCCAAGGCCGATCAGGCCTGGCTTTCGGCCCTACTCGATACCATCGCCGACAACGCCGGCATGCTCGTCAAAGGCGAGGACTCGCAGCTCATGAACAAGATCGCCCTTGCCACCGGCGGCAAGCCCGACACGCAAGAGCCGCAGGCGAAGAAGCGGGTCGCCGCTCAGTCCCATATCCACCAGGCCCGCAACGCCGCGCAGCCGAAAAAACTGCCGGCGACGGGACCGATGGCCGACATGCTGAAGAAGATGTTCGGCCCCAAGGGGGACTGACGGACGGGCCGGAACTCACTCCTCCGGCTCGGTCGTGAACATCAGGGGGAAGCCGGCTTCCTTGCCGAGATCGGTCGCTTCCTTCGCCTTGGTCTCGGCGATGTCCCGGGCGCAGACCACGACGACCGAGGTGCCCAGCTTGTGAGCGGTCATCATCACTCGATAGCCGGTCTCCTCGCTCATGCGAAAAATGGCCTTCAACACCATCACCACGAAGTCACGCGGTGTGTAGTCGTCGTTGACGAGGATGACCTTATAGAGCCGCGGCCGCTCGAGCTTGGGCTTCACCTTCGTTTTTCGTTTTGGGGCGACTTCATTGTCACTCATCGGAACCTGCACCCGTTGATGACATGCGATGGAAAAATCCAGTATCGCGCCTGCAGTACCAGCATTCAAGTCGAAGCCGGGCAAGTCCACCCAATGCGCGCGAAGCGCTTGACCGCCCCGCTCCTTTCCCCCATAGCCACGGCCAAGAAATTCGAGAACGACAGGTTTAGGCCATGGGCTTCAAATGCGGTATCGTCGGGCTGCCGAATGTCGGCAAGTCCACACTCTTCAACGCGCTGACCAAGACGGCGGCAGCGCAGGCGGCAAATTATCCCTTCTGTACGATCGAGCCGAATACCGGCGAGGTCGCGGTGCCGGACGCGCGCATGCGCAAACTCGCCGACATCGCCAAGTCTAAGGAAATCATTCCGACCCGCATCTCCTTCGTCGACATTGCCGGCCTGGTGCGCGGCGCCTCCAAGGGTGAAGGTCTCGGCAACCAGTTCCTCGCCAACATTCGCGAGGTGGATGCGGTGGTGCACGTACTGCGCTGCTTCGAGGACGACGACATCACCCATGTCGAGGGCCGCATCCATCCGGTCGAGGACGCCGAGACGATCGAGACCGAGCTGATGCTCGCAGACCTCGAGAGCCTGGAGCGGCGCACCGAACAGACGCGCAAGCGCGCCACCGGCAAGGACAAGGAATCGATGGCGCAGCTTCCGATCATGGAGGCGTCATTGAAGCTCCTGCAAGAAGGCAAGCCGGTGCGCACGCTGTTGCCGAAGCTCGATACCGAGGAGCTGCGCATTCTTCAGGGGCTGAATCTCCTCACCGCCCACCCGGTTCTCTACGTCTGCAACGTCGCGGAGGCAGATGCCGCAGCGGGCAACGAGCACACCCGCGCCGTTGCCGAGATGGCCAAGGCGCAGGGCGCCGAAACCGTCGTCATCTCCGCCGCGATCGAATCCGAGGTCGCCCAACTGCCGGAAGAGGAGGCCAAGGAATTCCTCGGCGCTCTGGGCCTCGAGGAGGCCGGCCTCGACCGGCTGATCCGAGCCGGCTACAAGCTGCTCGACCTCATCACCTATTTCACCGTCGGCCCCAAGGAGACGCGCGCCTGGACGATCCCGCGCGGCACCAAGGCGCCGCAGGCGGCCGGCGTCATCCATTCGGACTTCGAGCGCGGCTTCATTCGCGCCAACACGATCGCCTATCACGACTACATTGCCTATAACGGCGAGACCGGCGCCAAGGAGGCCGGCAAGGCCCGCGACGAAGGCAAGGAATATGTCGTCCAGGACGGCGACGTCATCCACTTCCGCTTCAACACGTGACGTGCGCAGGAGGCGGCCCGGAGGTTGGCATGCTATATTTCGAGGACTTCACGCCGGGGCGGCGCTTTGACTATGCGCCGGTTCGGATGCAGGCCGCAGACATGATCGCCTTTGCCGGCGAGTTCGACCCGCAGCCGATGCATCTGGACGAAGAAGCCGGCAGGCGCAGCATCCTTGGCGGGCTTTCCGCCTCCGGCTGGCATACCAGCGCTATCGGCATGCGGATGATGATCGACGCCTTCCTCGGCCATTCGTCCTCGCAGGGCTCGCCCGGCATCGACTTCATGGACTGGAAGAAGCCGGTGCTTGCAGGAGACGTGCTTTCCGGCTTCAGCCTCGTCCTGGAGGCGCGCCCTTCGAAGTCGAAGCCGCAGATCGGTCTCGTCAAGTTCCGCAACGAAATCAGCAATCAGAGCGGGGCGCCGGTTGCTGTCTCCGAATGTTCGATCATGTTTCGGCACCGCGCGGGTGGGCGCTGATGATGACGCTCGAAGAACTCTATGCGGCCGGCCGCAAGACCATGATCGGCAGCCTGGCATTCACGGCGGAGGACATCGTCCGTTTCGCACGCGACTTCGATCCGCAGCCCTTCCATCTCGACGAGGAGGAGGCAAGGCGCTCGCTGTTCGGCGGCCTTTGCGCCTCAGGCTGGCACACCAGCGCCGGCTGGATGCAGTGCTTCGTCCGTTTCTGGGCCGGCGAAGCCCGGCGGCTGGCCGCAGAGGGGCTGCATGCTCCCCGGCTCGGCCCGGCTGCCGGTTTCCGCGAGCTCCGCTGGCTGAAACCGGTCTATGCCGGCGACACCGTTACCTATGCCGTCACGCTCCTCCAAGCCCGCGCCCTCGCCTCCCGCCCCGGCTGGCGCATCAACACGATCCTGTGCGAGGGCGAAAACCAGCATGAGGAGCCGGTGATCCGCTTCGAAAGCAAGGTCCTCGAATTCACCTGAGCACGCGAGCGCCGGGCGCCCGCCCACTCACTCAGTGCCCCTCGAACTCGATCAGCGTGCGGACCTTGACGCCGAGCGCCTCGAGCTTCTTGCGACCGCCGAGCTCCGGCAGGTCGATGATGAAGCAGGCGGCGACGATGTCGGCGCCCATCTGCTGCAGGAGCTTGGTGGCGCCCTCGGCGGTTCCGCCGGTGGCGATAAGATCATCCACCAGGATCACCTTCTCGCCGGGTTCGATCGCATCCTTGTGCATCTCCATCTCGTCCACGCCATATTCCAGGCTGTAGGCGATCCTCACCGTTTCGTGCGGCAGCTTGCCCTTCTTGCGGATCGGCACGAAGCCGGCCGACAGCTGATGCGCAATTGCACCGCCCAGAATGAAGCCGCGCGCTTCGATCCCGGCGATCTTGTCGACCTTGGTTCCGGCATAGGGGTGGACGAGTTCGTCGATCGCCCGCCGGAACGTCTTCGGATTGCCGAGCAGAGTCGTGATATCGCGAAAGACGATGCCGGGCTTCGGATAGTCCGGAATGCTCCGGATGGCGGAAATCAGTTCCGATTGGACAGCGAGCATGGTGTGGAAGCGGCCTTTCAAGTCTGGAGGTGGCAAAGCCATAGCACCATCGCGCCGCATGTTCACAGGGTTTCTTTGCGCAACTGGCCGGGCCGGAACAATTTGGCCGAACCTCCGGTTGATGTTACCCTTGCCCATGGACAGATCCCGACGGCGGCTCTGTCAGTTGCATTGATGACTGAGCGGGATGAGACGATCTCGGCGTCTTTCTGACCGCATCCCGCTCCGAACTTCTTGGATGAGATCACGCTGCATTTCGCTCGATGCGAAAGCATGCCGATCCAGAGAAAGGAGGAACACCATGCGCCTGTTCGAATGCGGTTCTCTCGTTCCGGGTTGCCCCTGGCATACCCGCGCCGACAACGACGCGGAAATCGTCCGCCGTGTCGTCGAACACATGCGGGACACCCATGGCGAGACGGTGATCCGCGAAAACATGATCGACAATATTAAGGCTCGCATCGTCGACGAAACCCAGGCCGCCTGACGCGCCGCCCTTTCGCCTCAGCCGGAACGCAGCTGGGCTTCCAGCCGGGCGACGAGCGTCGCCCGGTCGACATTGAAGTTGCGCTCGATCCAGAAATTCTCGAGTTCCGCCAGCAGTTCCCCGATCTTTGGTCCGGCGGGAACGCCGGCCTTCAGGACATCGGCCCCGTTCACGGGGAAGACGGGACGCTGCCACTTCTCCGTCCGTGCCAACAGCCGCTGGTAGGCGGCTGTCTCGGCGAGAAAGGCCGGATCGGTTTCCGATTTGCGCCGCGCTGCAGCGAGCGAAAGCTTGAGGCGTGCGATGATGCCCTCGGCACCGTTCCGGTAAAGCGTGCGATCGAGCGCTGCGTCCGCGAGCGTGGCGGCAATGGCCGGCGCCTCGGCAAAGCGGGCGAGAAAGGCCGCCTCCGTTTTCGACAGGCGCAGCCGCGCCGCCATCGCCTCGAGCCGCCCGGCATCGGGCGGAACGATTGCGGCAAGCCGCAGAAGCGGCTCCGGCGTCCAGGCAAAGACCTTCTCGGCGGCAATCAGGCCCGGCACTGCATCGATCCCCCATTTTTCGGTTTCAGGCAGGACCTCGCCGAGCACGCCTGCCTGGCGCATCCAGAGAAGGGCGCGGCCGGGATCCTCCGCGGCAAGCAGTTTCTTCATCTCGCCCCAGACGCGCTCGGCCGAGAGCGTCGCGATCCTTGCTCGTGCCTGCGCGCAGGCCCTGAGCCCCTCCGCATCCGGGCGGCCCTGCCCGTAATGGGCAAAGAAGCGGAAGAAGCGCAGGATACGCAAATAGTCCTCCGCAACCCGCTCGGCGGCGCTGCCGATGAAACGCAGGGTGCGGCTCTCGATATCGGACAGGCCGCCGACATAGTCGAATATCTCGCCTCCGGCGTCGGCATAGAGGGCGTTGATCGTAAAGTCGCGGCGCTCGGCATCCGCTTTCCAGTCGGTGCCGAAGGCGACCTCGGCGCGGCGGCCGTCCGTCGCAACGTCGCGGCGCAACGTCGTCACCTCATGGGGAATTCCGTCGATCACCAGCGTGACTGTGCCGTGCTCGATCCCCGTCGGCACCGCCTTGATGCCGGCGCTCTCCGCCCGCGCCACCACATCCTCCGGCTGCCAGGTTGTCGCCAGGTCGACATCCCCCACCGGCAGACCGAGCAGGCTGTTGCGGACGGCGCCGCCGACGACCCGCACCTCGCCGCCCTCGGCATTCAAAAGCTCGAAGACGCGGCGCAGCGATGGAGCCTGAAACCAGTGCTCGGCGGCGATAGATATCATGCATAAAGCCTTTCATAGAGCATGCGGACGATGCCGGCGGTGATCCCCCAGATGTTCCGCTCGCCATAGGGCATCCGGTAGAAATGCCGCTCCGCACCCTCCCAATGGCGGCTTCCGCGGCCGTGATTGCCGGGATCCATGAGGAAAGAGAGCGGCACTTCGAAGACGCTCTCGACCTCTTCGGGATTGGGCACGAGCTCGAAACCGGGCTGGACAACGGCCAGCACCGGGGTGATGCGGAAGCCGGACAATGCCATGTAATGCGGCAGGCGGCCGATTGTCTCGACGAAACGCGGATCGAGCCCGATCTCCTCCTGCGCCTCCCGCAGCGCCGCCACCTCGATCGAGTGGTCCTCGGGATCGACGGCGCCTCCCGGGAAGGCCACCTGGCCCGAGTGCTTGCGCAGATGCGAGGTGCGCTGCGTGAAGATGACGCTCGCATCGTCACCGTCGTCGACCACCGGTACGAGCACCGCGGCGTCCTTCAGATGCAGCGACTCGAGATGGGGCACGATGCCGGGATTGAGGAGAAAGTCGCCGTGATCGCGCCAGGCGGTCTCGATCGGGCCGCCCGTCTGCTTGAGCGCACGGCGACGGAACTCGTCGGCGGAGAAAATCGGACGGCTCATCGCGACAGCGCTTCCAGCTCGGCCGCCGGCATGACCGGGAAGACGGCCCCCGCGGATCTGACGCAGAACGTCTCGACGCCGTCGATCAGGGCGGTCTCGCCAAGTTCGACGATCTCGTACATGACCGGACGGGAAACGAGCGCCTCGAGGCGTCCGCGCACGTGCAGATAGGGCTTCAGCTCGCGGTTGTCGCCATGGATGACGAAGCGCAGCGGATGCTCCGGCCCCGCCTCGACCACGTCGCCGACATTGGTGCGGAAGGTGACCACGGTCTCGCCCTCCCTTGCCGTGACGCTCATCTCGACGGCGATGAAGGGCGCATCGGCGACGCGGATGCCGACTTTTTCCACCGGAGTGACCAGATAGGTCCTGCCGTCGTCGTCCTTGCGCAGCACCGTGGAAAACAACCTCACCAGCGGCAGGCGGCCGATCGGCGTGCCCATGTAGAACCATGTTCCATCGGCGCGGATTTCCATGTCGATGTCGCCGCAGAATGGCGGGTTCCAGCGCTCGACCGGCGGCAGCCCTCTCGCTTCGCCTTCCGTCTGGCTGGCAGCGCGGGCAATTAACGCGGCAAGACCCGCCGCATCTCCCGTCTGCTGAATCTTGGTCTCTGCCATCGTTCTGTCCCGTTTGGCCCCAATCTTCCTCGGAGGCGTCGCGTGTTCAAAGGCGTGCGGGATGTTCGTCAGCGGTTACGAGCACCTTGACCGCACTTCGCGCTTCGCAGAGAAGCACTTAGTATGCTTCAGGGCTTCTTGAAGCTCACGAGATAGTGCGTTGGCGGCGGCTTGTCAGCCGTCTGCCAGGGTCTAAATTGAAAAAAGGGAACCGGACGCCGGGTGATGCCGAATCGGGTTCGACACGCACGAGCGGGAGACAGGCGATGAGTGTGATGAAAACCGCGGCCGAAGCGGCCGACGAGAAGGCGATCGTCGCCGCCGCGGAAGCGGCTCTCGGGGAGATAGCGCTCATCCGGACGGAGGTCGGCAAGGTCATCTTCGGCCAGGAAAACGTCGTCGAGCAGACGCTGCTGGCGGTGCTTTCCGGCGGCCACGCGCTGCTCGTTGGCGTGCCGGGTCTCGCCAAGACCAAGCTCGTCGCGACGCTCGGCACCGTGCTGGGGCTTGCCAACAGCCGCATCCAGTTCACGCCGGACCTGATGCCCTCGGATATTCTGGGCTCCGAGGTGATGGACCAGGATCAGGCCGGCCACCGCTCTTTCCGCTTCATTCCCGGTCCGATCTTCACCCAGCTCCTGATGGCCGACGAAATCAACCGAGCCTCTCCGCGCACCCAATCGGCGCTGCTGCAGGCCATGCAGGAATATCACATCACCATTGCCGGCGCCCGCAAGGACCTGCCGCATCCCTTCCACGTGCTCGCGACCCAGAACCCGCTTGAGCAGGAAGGCACCTATCCGCTGCCGGAAGCCCAGCTTGACCGCTTCCTGATGCAGGTCGACGTCGGCTATCCGGAGCTTGCCGCCGAACGGCAGATCCTGCTGGAGACAACCGGCGTGACCGAGATCGAAGCCCGCCCGGTCATCAACGCCGAACGCCTGCAGCAGCTTCAGCATCTCATTCGTCAGATGCCGGTCGGCGAAAAGGTGGTCGATGCCATCCTGTCGCTCGTCCGCTCCGCCCGCCCGGGCAACGGCAATCCGGCCACCGACAAGAACGTCGCCTGGGGGCCGGGTCCGCGCGCCGGCCAGGCCCTGATGCTCTGTGCCCGCGCTCGCGCTCTCTATGACGGCCGGCTGGCGCCCTCGATCGACGATATTCTCGCGCTTGCCGAGCCAGTGCTGCAGCACCGCATGGCGCTGACCTTCGCGGCGCGCGCCGAGGGCATGACCGTGCGGGACGTCATCGCCGACCTGGTGAAGCGAGCCAAGGGATAGCGCATGGCCGCGATCGGGCAGACAGTCGCGCGTACACCGTCCGGGGAAGTCTTGTCGCGCGCCCAGCAGCGGGCGATGCTCGTTCCCGATTGCCTTGTCGAGGCGCGTCGCATCGCCAATACGGTGATTGCCGGCTGGCACGGCCGGCGCAAGCGCGGCATCGGCGAGAATTTCTGGCAGTTCCGCCCCTATAGCCAGGGCGAAAGCCTGTCGCGCATCGACTGGCGCCGCTCGGCCCGCGATGATCATACTTATGTCCGCGACCGCGAGTGGGAGGCGGCGCACACGATCTGGCTCTGGGCCGATCTTTCGCCCTCGATGATGTACAAATCGACCCTCGGCGCAGTGTCGAAGGAAAGCCGCGCACTGGTGCTGATGCTGGCGCTGGCCGAAATCCTCGCCCGGTCCGGCGAACGGATCGGCTGCCCGGGGGTGATGGAGCCGGTTTCGGCCCGCAACGCCGCCGAACGCCTGGCGGCGGCGATCATGCTGAGCCCGCTTGGCGGCGGCCTGCCCGAGACCGGCATGATCCGCGGCGCCAGCGATCTGGTGCTGATCGGCGACTTTCTCGACCCGGCCGACAAGGTGATGGAGCGGCTCGGCCCGCTCGCCCGCAGGGGACTGCGCGGACATGTCGTCGAAATCGCCGACCCGGCCGAGGAGGTCTTCCCCTATGCCGGCCGCACCGAATTCACCGATCCCGAAAGCGGCGAGAAGCTGACGGCCGGCCGCGCCGAAATCCTGCGCGACGACTACCAGCGCGCCTACCGCGCCCGCCGCGACGGCCTCGGCGCAGGTCTCCGCCACCTCGGATGGACCTTCATTCCGCATCGGACCGACCGGCCGGCCTCGGAGGCGCTGGTCGCCGTCCATATGTATCTTTCCGGGATGCCCACCCGCGCGACACACGGGGGGCAGCTATGATCGGCGGCCTCGCCTTCGCCTTTGCCAACCCCGCGATACTGGCCGCCCTCGCGGCCTTGCCGGTGATCTGGTGGCTGCTGCGCATGACGCCGCCGAGGCCCGCGGCCGAGGTCTTCCCGCCGCTTCGCATCCTTGCCTCCGTAATCAAGCGCGAGGAGACGCCGTCGAAAAGCCCCTGGTGGCTGACGCTTCTCCGAATGCTGATGGCCGCCGCGGTCATCTTCGCGATCGCCGACCCGGTCTTCAATCCCCGCAGCAATACGCTTGCCTCTTCCGGACCGTTGGCGCTCGTGATCGACAACAGCTGGGCAACAGCACCCGACTGGGAGCGAAGGGTCGAGGCTGCGTCGGCATTGATCGACGACGCCGAGGCCAGGGATCTTGCCGTTTCGGTCCTTTTCACAGGCGATCGCCAGCACGACGCGACGCCGGCATCGGCCGCTGCCGCACGCACCCGGCTCGCGGCCGCTGCGCCGGAGCCGCTTCCCGCCGATCGCCGACCGGCGCTGGCGGCGCTGAAGACCGCGTTCAACGACACCCCGCCGGGGACGATCGCCTTCGTCACCGACGGCATCGAAGCGGCCGATGACAAGACCATGGCAGCGCTGAACGAAATGGGCGCGGCGGAGCTCCGGGTGATCGACGCGGACGGCAGCCAGGCCGTGGCACTGACCGGCACGAGCAACGAGTCTGCCGGCATGTCGGTGACGGCCACCCGCCTGAAGACCGACGACCGCCGGTCCCTTCCGATCGTCGCTTACGACAGCCGCGGCCGCGCCATCGCCGATAGCGCAATCGAATTTGCCCCCGGCGCCGCTGTCGCCAAGGGAACGATCGAAGCACCGTTCGAGCTGCGCAACGATTTCGCCCGCATCGGCATCCAGGGCGAGGCGACCGCCGGTGCCACGCATCTCCTGGACGACGGTTTCCGCCGGCGTCGCGTCGCACTCCTGAGCGGCGAGGCGCGCGACCTGTCGCAGCCGCTTTTGTCGCCGCTCTACTATATCAATCGCGCGCTCGGCCCCTATGCCGATCTCATCGAGCCGCGCGAGACCGACCTCGCCGTCGCCATTCCCGAGCTCCTGGAACAGCGCCCTTCCGTCCTGATCATGGCCGATATCGGCCGGTTGCCGGAAGAAACCTATCCGCTGCTTTCGAAGTGGATCGACAACGGCGGCATGCTGATCCGTTTCGCGGGTCCGCGCCTTGCCGCGGCACCGGCCGACGACCCCCTCGTTCCCGTGACGCTCCGGCAAGGGGAGCGGGCCCTCGGCGGGGCCCTCTCCTGGTCCGAACCGCAGCCGCTCGCCGACTATCCGGCCAACAGCCCCTTCGCGGGTATGGCGCGGCCGAGCGACATTCTGGTCAAGCGCCAGGTTCTAGCCGAACCGACGGCAGATCTGGTCGAGCGCACCTGGGCAAACCTCGCCGACGGCACGCCGTTGGTGACTACGGCAGCACGCGGCACCGGCCGCATCGTGCTCTTCCATGTCAGCGCCGAGGCAACCTGGTCGAACCTGCCGATTTCCGGGCATTTCGTCGAGATGCTTCGCCGCAGCGTCCAGCTTTCACGCAGCGGCGGCGTCGCCGGTGAAAGCAGGGCGGCGCAGGCGCACACGCTGGCGCCCTTCCGGCTCCTCAATGCCGACGGTGTGCTCGTCGCGGAGACCGGCAATGCCCGGCCGCTCGATATGCAGCCGGGCAAGGCTCCCGTCACGACGCCGGACAACCCGCCGGGCCTTTACGGTTCCGAGGACGGATTCACCGCGCTGAACCTCTTGCCGCGCGACGCCGAACTCAAGCGGATCGACATGACCCTTGCCGGAGCCCACACCGTGGAACGGCTCGTGCGGGCAGAGAGCTGGTCGCTGAAGCCGGCTCTGTTGACGTTCGCCCTGCTCCTGCTCATTGCCGACGCCATCATCGTGCTTTTCATGAGCGGCGCCTTTTCCCGGATCCGCATGGTGCGCACTGCATCTATGCTGGTCTTCGCGCTTGCCGCAGGCGTTCTCTTCACGCCGCCGCAGGTCCTTGCGGACGATGCGCGACCGGACGACGAGCGTATTCTCGAACGTCTGGACACGACGCATCTCGCCTATGTCGTCACTGGTGAGGACGAGGTCGACCGGCTTTCGGAGAGCGGGCTTCGCGGGCTGACCGATTTCCTCACCTACCGCACGACGCTCGAGCCCGGTGCGCCAGTCGGTCTCGACATCATGCGGGACGAACTCAGCCTCTATCCGATCATCTACTGGCCGATTTCGGCGAGCGCCCCGATGCCGAGCCCGCAGGCGGTCAGCCGCATCGACGCCTATATGCGCGCCGGCGGCACCGTGCTCTTCGACACGCGCGACCAGTTTTCCTCGCTTGGCGCTGCATCGAGCGGCACCAGCCCGAACACGGAACGGCTGCAGGCCATTCTGGCCAATCTGGACATCCCGCCGCTGGAGCCGGTGCCCGCCGACCACGTGTTGACCAAGGCCTTCTACCTCCTGACCAATTTCCCCGGCCGCTACACCGGCAGTCCTCTGTGGATCGAGGCGCAGTTCGAAAATCGCGACGAGCCGAGCAACCGGCCGGCCCGCTCCGGCGACGGCGTAACGCCGATCATGATCACCGGCAACGATTTTGCCGGCGCCTGGGCGGTGGACGCCAACGGCGTCGCCCTGCTGCCGACCGTTCCGCCGGACGAGATGCAGCGCGAATATGCCTTCCGCTCCGGCGTCAACATCATGATGTATATGCTGACCGGCAACTACAAGGCCGACCAGGTACACGTCCCCGCCCTGCTCGAGCGGCTCGGACAATGAGGCAGCGATGACGATCGATTTCTCACCGCTCCTTCCCTGGCCCTATCTTGCCGCACTGGCGCTCGTTGCGGCCGCCTTGGCGGCGTTCGGCATCTGGCGAGGCGTTCGCGGCGCCTGGCTCCGCGCCGCGGCCCTTGCAGCATTCTTCCTTGCGCTTGCCAATCCCGTGCTGTTCCAGGAAGAGCGCGAGCCCCTCTCGACCATCGTCGCCGTCGTCGTCGACCGCAGCCAGAGCCAGGACAATGACGGCCGGCGCGAACAGACCGACAGGGCGCTTGCCGACCTCAAGGAGCGACTCGCCCGTTTTCCGCAGATCGAGACGCGTGTCGTCGAGGCCAAGGACGGCGAGGAGACCGAGGCGCCCTCGACGAAGCTCTTCGGCGCGCTCGCGACGGCCATAGCGGACGTGCCGCCCGCCCGGGTCGGCGGCGCCATCTTCATCACCGACGGCCAGATCCACGACGTGCCCGATATCAACCAGAAGCTCGGTTTCGAGGCGCCGATCCATGGACTGATTAGCGGCAGGCCGGACGAGGTCGACCGGCGCATCGAGATCGTCAACGCACCGCGCTTCGGCATCGTCGGCGAGCAGCAGAAACTGACCTTCCGCGTTGTTGACGATGGCGCTGCCAACGGCGGCAGCGCCGAGGTGACGATCCGCCTCAACGGCAACGAGATCGCGACGGAACATGCGGAACCGGGAACGGATGTGCCGTTCAGCTTCACCGTTCCGCGCGGCGGCAACAATATTCTCGAATTCGCAGTCAACCCGATCGCGGGCGAGGTGACGGAGGTCAACAATCGCGCCGTTCACGTGCTGGATGGCATCCGCGAGAACCTGCGCGTCCTTCTCGTCTCCGGCGAGCCGCATGCCGGCGAACGCGCCTGGCGCAATCTCCTGAAATCCGACGCCGCCGTCGACCTCGTGCATTTCACGATTTTGCGGCCGCCGGAAAAGCAGGACGGCACGCCGATCAACGAACTCTCGCTCATCGCCTTTCCGACGCGCGAGCTCTTCGTCGACAAGATCAGCGAGTTCGATCTGATCATCTTCGACCGCTACCAGCATCGCGGCGTGCTGCCCATTCTCTACTACGACAACATCGCCCAGTACGTGCAGAACGGCGGCGCGCTGCTGATTGCGGCGGGGCCGGAACATGCCGGCGACGATTCGATCGCGGCAACGCCGCTTTCGACTGTGCTGCCGGCAAATCCGACAGGCGTCATGAATGAGAAGGCCTTCTTCCCGCGGCTTTCGGAGGAAGGAAAAAAACATCCGGTGACGCGCGGGCTCGAAGGCGCATCGAGTGAACCGCCAAGCTGGGGACGCTGGTTCCGCACCGTCGACGTTGATAGGCCGCTCGGCCAGACCGTCATGGAGGGAGCGGACGGCAAGCCGCTGCTCGTGCTCAACCGTGTCGGCAAGGGCCGCGTCGCCATGCTGCTCTCCGACCAGGGCTGGCTCTGGGCGCGCGGCTTTGAAGGCGGCGGCCCGCATATCTCGCTCTACCGGCGCACCGCCCACTGGCTGATGCAGGAGCCGGCGCTTGAGGAAGAAGCGCTGACCGCGCGCGCCCTCGGACGGACGCTGGAAATCACCCGGCAGACGATCGAAGGCGACCCCGGACAGGCGACGCTCACCTACCCTTCCGGCCGCACTCAGGAGATAGGGCTCACCGAGCGCGAGCCGGGGCTCTACAAGGCGGAGGTGAAGACCGACGAGATCGGTCTTTTCGAAGTCGCCAATGACGAACTGACGACGCTCGTCCATGTCGGCAATGTCGATGCGCCGGAGTTCAAGGCGGCGATCTCCACCGAGGAAAAATTGAAGCCTTGGGCCGAAAAGACCAAGGGCATGGTCCGCCGGCTTGCGGATGCCGATGGTGCCGTCGACCTGCCAACCATCCTGCCGGTCCGGGGTGCGGTGCGCGTCGCCGACGACCAGCGCCTGTCACTCAGAATGACAGACGAGACGGTGCTCAAGGGCGTCAATTCGCTGTCGCTCTTCGCCGGCCTCTTCGGCCTCGCCGCCCTGCTGTTGTTGATCTCGGCAATGTGGTACCGCGAAGGGCGGTGAGTGGGCGCATTGAGGTCTATACGGCTCGGTGTGCTGCCGCACGTTTGGGCGAGCGCGTTGGATGCCGAGCCCCCTGGATCGTCATCCTCGGGCTTGATCCGAGGATCCAAGTGCAAGCATCTGGACACGCCCAGGTCATCAGTAATGTAGCGCGAACCCCGGGGCCGGTTGCTTCTTTTTGAGCTCGTGAATGGATCCTCGGGTCAAGCCCGAGGATGACGAGTGGAAGGGAGCGGCCATTCCGTTGAATGGCCCAGCGCCCAGCAAATCAGGCGGCGGCGCCTTCAGCGGGTGGCGGCACAACGCCCTTCGCTGCAGGCACTACGCTGTCATCCCGCCAGGCAATCACACCCTCAAGCCGCGCGTGAACGTCGGCTGCGATCGGCACGACCAGCACCCGGGCCGGATCGACCGGACCGGGGAATTCGAGCGCGCCGTACCGGACCTTCGCGAAGCCGAGCGGCTGGTAATAGGGCGGGTCGCCCACCAGGATGACCGCTTCGGAGCCCTTCCGCCGCGCCGCCTCGACGGCGATCCGCACGAGTTCCCGACCGATGCCCTTGTTCTTGTGCGACGGCCGGACGGCGAGCGGACCGAGCAGATGCCCCTTGACGGACCCCACGCTCACCGGGGTCATCCGCACGGAGGCGATCGTTTCGCCGTCATCGGTGCAGATGAAGGACAGCGCCCGGTCGTGCGGGCCCTGCTCGCGGATCCGCGCGGCCGCCCGGGCAAACCGGCCGGGGCCGAAGGCTTCCTCATTGATGATTTCGATGGCTGCGTCGTGGGATGCGTCTTCAGTCAGATAGACGAGATCGAGCTTTTTCATGGATGTCGAGAACCGGCAAGCGAACAGACAATAGGGATGGCGCGCCCCAAGGGCGTTTGCAGCATCAGCGTCGTCGCAGGCTTCCCGACAGGATCATCGTTACGGTCGCTTCCGAAAAAAGAAAAAGCTTCGGATCGCCGATAGCAGAAAATCGCCGCCGGTCAAAGTCTAAAACGCACTGTTCAGAATTTCATGCCTATCGGCGAGGCGATGCCGCGCTATCTATCGAGAACAGGAAGAACTGGAAGGATCGCGCTGATGGGCAGGCTTGTGGACGGCGTCTGGCAGGACGTCTGGTACGATACGGTCGAAACCAACGGGCATTTCAAGCGAAGCGTGTCGCAATTCCGCAATTGGGTCACCGCCGACGGTTCACCCGGCTCTTCGGGCGAAGGCGGCTTCGAGGCCGAGGCCGATCGGTACCATCTCTATGTCTCGCTTGCCTGTCCCTGGGCGCACCGCACGCTGATCTTCCGCAAACTCAAGAAGCTTGAGGAGATCATCCCGGTCTCGATCGTTGATCCGCTGATGCTGGAAAACGGCTGGGAATTCAAGGGCGACAACGGCGGCACCGTCGATCATCTCTTCGGCTCGCAGGCGCTTTGGCAGATCTACACGCGCGCCGACTCCAACTATTCCGGCCGTGTCACCGTACCGGTGCTCTGGGACAGGAAGAAGAACACGATCGTCTCCAACGAGTCGGCCGAGATCATCCGCATGTTCAATTCCGCCTTCGACCGTCTCACCGGCTCGGCAGCAGATTTCTATCCGGAGGACCTCAGGGAGGAGATCGACGCGCTCAATGCGCGCATCTACGACAAGGTCAACAACGGCGTCTACAAGGCCGGCTTCGCCACGCGACAGGAGGCCTATGCGGAGAACGTCACGGCGCTATTCGCGATGTTGGACGAACTGGAAAGCCGCCTTGCCTCGCGACGCTATCTGTTCGGCGACCGCCTGACCGAGGCGGACTGGCGCCTGTTCACCACCTTGCTGCGCTTCGACCCGGTCTATGTCGGCCATTTCAAATGCAACATCCGCCGCATTGCCGACTATCCGAACCTAAGCGGATATCTGCGCGATCTCTATCAGGTGCCGGGCGTCGCCGAGACCGTCAACATGCGCCATATCAAGGAGCACTATTACCGCAGCCACAGGATGATCAATCCGACCGGTATCGTGCCCGTCGGGCCGGAACTCGATCTGCAGGCGCCGCACGGACGCGAGGATCGGTAGGGTCCCTACCAAAACATAGCCGGCGCCGCCGTTCCGGCAAGTTCGGCAAGCCTGCGGCGCGTTGCCGGCGTGGTGTCGGCGGGCAGATCGTCGGGCGCAAAGAAGCCGGCCGCCGCGATTTCCAGGTCGGCAACTTTCGGCCGCACCTGGCGGACATCGTCGCACCGGAAGAAGACGACATGATCGCGCTTGCTTGTTCCCGGGTTGTAGTAGACCTGCACGAGGCGCGGCGGCCCGGTGAGCTCCAGATTGCCCTCCTCGCGGAGCTCGCGGACCAGCCCGTCAAACGCCGTCTCGTGCCGGTCGACGCCGCCACCGGGCAAGTGCCATCCGGGCAGATATGAGTGCCTGACGAGGAAAACCCGGCCCTGGTAATCGAAGCAGGCGGCCCGCACCCCGAGCGTCATGCCGCGCGAGACGGCGAAATACATGTGAGCGAGCCGTGTCAGGGGCCAGAGCCAGTTGCGCACCTCTTTCGGCCGGTCCTGGTCCATCGGCTTCTCCTTCCCGGCAATTCGAAGTGCTGCAACGGGGCCTGTGGCCCTGCGTCGGACATGTGCCGCTGCGGCGGGATAACCCATTCAAGTGATTCCCCTGCCGTCGAATATGCGCTAGACCGGGGCGATGTTCAAACTTGCGCATATTTCCGACGTCCATCTCGGCCCCCTGCCCGATCTGTCGTTTCGCGAACTCGCCTCCAAGCGCATTACCGGTTTCGTCAACTGGCACCGCAACCGGGCGCGCCATCTCTTTCCCGACACGCTCAAATGCCTGATGGACGACATCGAAACGCGCGACCCGGACCATCTGGCGATCACGGGCGACCTAGTCAACCTTGCATCCTCTCTGGAAATCGAAGCGGTCACCGAATGGCTCGCCGAGGCCGGCGCCCCGCAGGACATCTCCGTCGTGCCCGGCAATCATGACGCCTATGTGCCGGGGGCCTATGAGAAGACGGCACGCGCCTGGTATCCTTTCATGCGCGGCGACAACGGTCCTTCCGGTTGGATGAAGGACCATCACTGCTTTCCCTATCTTCGCGTACGGGGCTCGGTCGCCCTCATCGGCTGTTCGACGGCGGTCGCCACGCCTCCCTTTGCGGCAAGCGGCTATTTCGGCCCGCGGCAGGCCCGCGCCACGGTCAACCTCTTGCGTGCGGCCGGCGAGGCCGGTCTGTTTCGGGTCGTCATGATCCACCATCCGCCGATCCGCGGCGCCACATCCATGCACAAGCGCATGATCGGCATCCGCCGCTTCGCCGCGACCATCTCGTCAGGTGGCGCGGAGTTGGTGCTGCATGGCCACACGCATCTCAACACCGTCTACTGGCTCAGGGGACACGCGGCGCCGGTGCCGGTTGTCGGCATCGCCTCCGCCTCGCAAGGGCCGGGCGGCGCCAAGCCGGTCGCCGCCTACAACCTTTTCTCGATCGGAGGAGAGCCGGGCAATTGGAAGCTGACCCGCGAGCGCTTTGCCCTTGGCGCGGACGCCAAGACCGTCAGCCTCGCCGAGACAACCCAGTTCCATGGTTGAGAGAGCGCTTAGGGGGCATCGTATCGGGGGCGCTTTTTTTGAACTGCCGCCCGAATAATCGGCAAGGCTCCGGCGTCTATGTCGCGTTGGAGGTCAAACGCCGCCGGAGCGACATCTGCGTCGGCCGGTCATCGGCCGCCGCATCGTTCACAGGAGAAAGGCATCATGAACGGCAAGATCATCCTCTTCACCCTTTCCGCCTTCGCGGCCTCCGTGGCAAGCCAGGCGGCGTTGGCCGTCGGCGACGACAACAGCGCGCCGCCCAAGAAGACCAAGACGACCACCCAATGCAGGGACGGCAAGGTCTGGGACGCCAAGCGGAACCGATGCGTCGATGCGAAGCGGAGTGATCTTGGCGACGATGTCCTGTTCGACGCGGCACGCGAGCTCGCCTATGCCGGCCAATACGAGAACGCGATCAAGGTCCTCGGCGCGATGAACGAGCAGCAGAGCGCCCGCGTCCTGAACTATCTCGGCTATAGCAACCGCAAGGCCGGGCGCATGGAGCTCGGCATGCAGTATTACAAGCGCGCCATCCAGGCCGACGAAAACTATATTCTCGCCCGCTCCTATATGGGCCAGGCCCTGATCGAGCAAGGTCGGGTCGAGGAGGGGAGAGCACAGCTCGTCGAAATCCGCGACCGCGGCGGCGAAGGCACATGGGCTTACAGGGCCCTGCTCGAATCGCTCGGCGGCGTTCGTCAGTATTGACGGCGCGGATCTTCCTCCCCGCCGAACGCCGGGCTGCCGGCGTGCAAAACCTTGTACGCCGGACCGCAAAAAACTCATTGCGATCCGGGTCTTCCCTTGCAGACTTCCGATCAAGTTTCATATCATGAGCCGTGCGTTCGCAGCGCGAACAGACGGATGATCCGGCACGTCTCACTGGAAGAGAAATGCGCCCAGCGGCAGAGATGAAGGACTTCAGACGGGATTTGGTCAGCCTTCTGCCCAAATTGCGCCGCTTCGCGATGACGCTGACGCGCAATGCCAACGATGCCGACGACCTCGTCCAGGAGGTTTGCGAGCGGGCGATCAGCCGCAGCCATCTGTGGAATGGCGAGGGACGGCTGGAGAGTTGGGTCTATGCGATGACCCGCAATCTCTGGGTGGACGAGGTCCGCAAGCGCAAGGTCCGCGGCACCGGCAGCATGGTCGACATATTCGACCAGCGTGAACTGAATGTCGAAGCCGCGGCCGAGAAGGCGGTCTATGCCAATCAGCTGCAGAAGATGATCCTCTCCATGCCTGAGGGACTGGCAAGCGTCTTCCTGCTGGTCAACGTCGAAGGTCACAGCTACCGGGAGACCGCGACGATCCTCGGCATCCCGATCGGCACGGTGATGAGCAGGCTCTCGACAGCGCGCCTGCGGCTCGCGGCCATGCTGTCCGAAGATACGGAAAGGAGGGCCTGACCGTTGCAGCAGACGAAAGGGATGGCGCTCGAAGTGCGGTTGTCCGCCTATATCGACGGCGAACTCGGCGAGGCGGAAAGATCCGAGCTCGACGCTCTGCTTACGCGCGATGAGGACGCCAGGGTGCTGCTTGACAAGCTGAAGGCGGGCAGCACATTCGGCAACAGGGCCTTCGAGGATTTCCTTCACGATCCGGTGCCGCTGGCGCTGGTGCGGCAGATAAAGCAGGGAGGCGGCATCAACCCGAAGCTCGAGCGGGTAACGACGTCGAACCTCCCGACACGAGGCGCCCGGGTCTTGCCACGCCTTGTTGCCACCGCGATCGGCCTGCTGCTGACCGGCGGCGTCGCCGGGTTCATTCTCGGCAGCACGGCCAATTTCGTCGAACCGGTCGGCGAGACCGCCGCGAGCCCGTGGGTCAACGAGATTGCCGACTACCATCGCGTCTATTCGCGCCAGAAGGAGCATCTGGTCGAGGTCCCGGCCTCGCAAGCGGCCCACATAGAAACCTGGCTGACCGCGAGCGTCGGCGTCCGCTTCAAGATTCCCGATCTTACGAGCACGGGACTTGCCTTCGAAGGCGCAAGGCTGCTGGTCGCCAATGGCAAGCCGGTCGCCCAGCTCGTCTACCGTGACCAGGAGGACGAGATCTTCGCCATCTGCTTCTTGAGGAGCGCCGACGGGGCCAAGGCGGACACCTTCAGCGAGGTTATCCGCGGCGATCTGGGATTGGTCTCCTGGCAGAAGGAGGGCGCCTCCTTCGTCGTCGTCGGGCCGTCATCGGCCGCCGGTCTGCAGGATCTGGCGCGCACGGTGGCGGCCGCCATCTGAGCACGTTGGAACGTCGCGGTTCGGCCCCCGGCACCTTCTCCCCACAATGCGGGGCGAAGGGGTTTGCCGCGTTGCCTTAGTCCCCTCTCCCCGCAAGCGGGGAGAGCGCTAGTCCTCGGGTTAAACCCGAGAAGAGGGGCAATCGCAGGCGAGCGCCGTCTTCAGAACAGCCCGCTGGCCATCGTCACGGGCTCACTTCGCCACCGTCTCCAACACGCGATTCGCGGCCGAGACGATCGCTTCGAGCGAGGCCGCGACGATGTTGGTATTGATGCCAGCACCGAAGAGCGTGCCGCCCGGATGCTCGACCTCCACATAGGCGATCGCGGCGGCGTTCGAGCCGTGCTGCAGCGAGTGCTCGGAATAGTCCGCGACCGAGAGCTCGATGCCGAGATAGATCGACAGCGCGTTGATGAAACCGTCTATCGGGCCGGTGCCCTTGCCTTCGATCCGCTTCGTCTCGCCGCGATCGGTGATCTCGGCGGCAACGACTCTGAGCCCCTTGTTGTCGCCCACCGGATAGGTGTGGTGATCGACGAACTTGATGCGTGCGCCGGGCTGCTCGACATAGCGCTCGATGAAGCGCTGATGGATGCGCTTCGACGGCAATTCCTTGCCTTCTTCGTCGGTGATCCGCTGAATGTCCTCGCGGAACTCGATCTGCAGGTTGCGCGGCAGGTTGATGCCGTAGTCTTCCTGCATGATATAGGCGATGCCGCCCTTGCCCGATTGCGAGTTGATCCGGATGATGGCCTCGTAGCTGCGGCCGACATCGCGCGGGTCGATCGGCAGATACGGCACTTCCCAGATGGGCTTGTTGGCCTGCTTCAGCGCCTTCATGCCCTTGTTGATGGCGTCCTGATGCGAGCCGGAGAAGGCGGTGTAGACCAGTTCGCCGACATAGGGATGGCGTTCCGGAATGACCATCTGGTTCGAATATTCGTAGACTTCCTTGATCCGCTCGATATCCGAGCAGTCCAGCTTCGGATCGACCCCTTGCGTGAACATGTTGAGCGCCAGCGTCACCACGTCGACATTGCCGGTGCGCTCGCCATTGCCGAACAGCGTGCCCTCGACGCGATCGGCGCCGGCCATCAGGCCCAGTTCGGTGGCAGCGATGCCGGTGCCGCGGTCGTTGTGCGGATGCAGCGAGATGATCAGGTTCTCGCGGTTGTCGAGATTGCGGCACATCCATTCGATCTGGTCGGCATAGACGTTCGGCGTCGCCATCTCGACGGTCGACGGCAGGTTGATGATCAGCTTGTTGTCCGGGGTCGGCCTGACGATCTCCGTGACCGCATTGCAGATCTCCAGCGCCACTTCCAGTTCGGTGCCGGTGAAGCTCTCGGGCGAATATTCGAAGCGATAGCCGCCGCCAGCCTTTGCCGCCATGTCGGTGATCATCTTGGCGGCGTCGGTTGCGATCTGCTTGATGCCGGCGACATCTTTGGCGAACACGACGCGGCGCTGCAGCTCGCTCGTGGAGTTGTAGAAGTGGACGATCGGTCGGTGGCCGCCCTCAAGCGCCTCGAAGGTACGGGTGATCAGTTCCGGCCGGCACTGCACCAGCACCTGCAGCGACACGTCGGCCGGCACATTGCCCTCCTCGACGCACCAGCGGGCAAAGTCGAAATCGGTCTGCGACGCAGACGGGAAGCCGATCTCGATTTCCTTGAACCCCATGTCGACGAGCAGGTGGAACATGCGGGCCTTGCGGTCGTGCCCCATCGGATCGACGAGCGACTGGTTGCCGTCGCGCAGGTCCACCGAGCACCAGATCGGCGCCTTGCTGATCGTATTCGACGGCCAGGTGCGGTCCGGCAGCGCGACCTGCGGATAGGCCTGATATTTCACCGCGGCCTCGGGCATGCCGGCCTTGATGGGATGCGATCTCAGTGTCATGTGCAGCTTCTCTTCGTCACTGGAGCGTGGCTTGCCGGATGCAATAACCGATCACGGACCATATTGCGAGGCTGATGCCGACGCCATTGTTTCAGTTCTGGGGTGTTCGAGGAGCATCTGCCGGCAAGGCTTTCGGCCGCCGGGCGCCCCTCACCGGACCCGGCAACCGCGAGTAAGGCCGAGAAGAAGAAGCGAGGCAAAGGCGCGCGAGGGGGCACGATCGTGATCGTGTCCAAAGGAGATCGCTGAGATCTTGTGCGCGTAAGCCTTGGTCATAAGAGTGCCTATACACGGCTTGGCGAAGCGGAGCAAGGGAGCTGATGGGTGTAGCCCGTGTTAGCTGAGGCTTCACCAATAGCCTGCGGGGCTGGCGTCGAAGTCAACATAAATAGGCAGAACGGTGCGGCAGAACCCTTCTCCCCGCCTGCGGGGAGAAGGTGGCAGCAGCCGGATGAGGGGCGATTCGCTGGGGTGACCCGACGTCAAATCTCCGCGACCGATGTGATGATCCGCGAGACGAGTCCATAGGACTTCGCCTCGTCGGCGCCGAGCCAGTAGTCGCGGTCCGTGTCCTTGGCGATCTTCTCGACCGGCTGGCCGGTCGCTTCGGAGAAGATCTTGTTAAGCCGTTCGTTCATCTTGATGATTTCACGCGCCTGGATCTCGATGTCCGAAGCCATGCCGCGGGTGCCGCCGGACGGTTGATGCAGCAGGAAGCGGGTATTCGGCAGGCAAAGGCGCCGTTCCTTCGGCGGAGCGACGAAGATGAGCGCGCCGGCGGAGGCCACCCAACCCGTGCCGATCGTCCAGACCTTCGGCTTCACGAACTTGATCATGTCGTGAATGCTGTCGCCGGATTCGACGTGTCCGCCCGGCGAGTTGACGAAGATGCGAATGTCTTCGTCGCTGGCCGAGGCAAGCGCCACCAGCTGCGAGCAGACCTTCTGCGCCAGTTCCTGGTTGATCGTTCCGTAGATGAAAATCGAACGAGACTTGAAAAGGTTCGCCTCGGTTTCCTTGCCCAGCGGCAGTTCGGTCTTCTTTTCTTCCTGGTCGTCGTCGTTCATCCGCATTCTTCGGACTCCTCGTGAAATGTCTCAAGGTCAGATAATGCGACTCGATGCCGATGACAATGCAAACCGCCAGTGAATAAAGGTCCGGACCCCGAGCGCTGCCGCAATGGTAAATGGGTGCACCGTCAAATGCCGTATGGACAGCGCGAAAAAGCCCAATAAGATCAGCGCGTCATCAGAGCGGACGGGCTGCCTCCCGTGCCCGCCGACAAATGGGGACCATAATGAAGACACGCATGCTCATTGCCACCGCCGCACTCGGCGCTTCCGCGGCGCCCGCCTTCGCGCATCTCGACCCGGTCGAGCACGGTTCGCTGGCGGCCGGTCTTTCCCATCCGTTTTTCGGCGCGGACCATGTTCTGGCGATGGTCGCCGTCGGCCTCTGGGCCGCGCAGATCGGCGGCCGCGCGCTCTGGACTGTTCCTGCTGCCTTCGTCGGGATGATGACTGTCGGCTTCGGACTGGCGCTCGCCGCCGTTTCCCTGCCCTTCGCCGAGCCTGCGATCCTCGCCTCGGTCGTCGCCCTCGGCCTGATCGTCGCGATCGCCGTGCGCCTCGACGTGGCGCCGGCCGCTGCGATCGTCGGCATCTTCGCCCTCTTCCACGGCCATGCCCATGGCAGCGAACTGGGGCTGGCCGGCGCCTGGCCCTTCGCTCTCGGCTTTATCGCCGCAACCGCATTGCTGCACGCCGCCGGCTTTGGCCTGGGTATCGCGCTCGCGAGGCTTTCGAGCAACGGCACGCTTGCCCGCCTTCTCGGCGGCGTCACCGCGCTGGCCGGCGCCGCGATGATCTTCGGCTGACCATACCGGCGCAAGGGCGGCGGGCTTCCCGCCGCTTCAGCCGCGGCCGCGATAGGTCGGCACGCCCTGATCCGGCAGCCAGACGCCTGCGGGCGGATTGCCGGTCTGCCAGAACACATCGATTGGGATACCGCCGCGCGGGTACCAGTAGGCGCCGATCCTCAGCCACTTCGGAGAAAGAAGCGACACCAGCCGCTTAGCGATGTCGATCGTGCAATCCTCGTGGAAGGCGCCGTGATTGCGGAAGGAATGCAGGAACAGCTTCAGCGACTTCGATTCGACCAGCCAGCCGTTCGGCACGTAGTCGATAACGATGTGGGCGAAGTCCGGCTGTCCGGTCATAGGGCAGAGCGAGGTGAATTCCGGCGCCGTGAAGCGGACGAGGAAATCCGTACCCTCATGGCCGCTCGGCACGCGTTCGAGCACCGCCTCCTCGGGGCTCTGCGGCAGGTCGACCTTCGCCCCCAGTTGTGAAAGTCCTGATACGTCGGTCTTCGGCATTTCCCTGGTTCCTTAAGTTTGGAGCGATGCGGGCAAAGCACCGCACACCCTTTTTCGTCATCCCGTTCTGGTTTTGACGCGCACGCCGTGCGGTTTTTCGCCTTCCGGCTCGACGTGGATGGCGATCCTTGCGCCCGGATGAACGGCGCGGATAGCAACCTCGATCCGGTCGCAAATATCATGGGCGTCGCCGACCGGCATCGC
Organism: Sinorhizobium sp. FG01; assembly: GCF_002531875.1. NCBI lineage: Bacteria > Pseudomonadati > Pseudomonadota > Alphaproteobacteria > Hyphomicrobiales > Rhizobiaceae > Sinorhizobium > Sinorhizobium sp. FG01. Next base: position 250,391 of record NZ_NWTB01000004.1, on the reverse strand, counting down.
CTCCGGCACGACCATGTGAAAATCCACGAAGGTCGCCGGACCCGCCTGCCGCGTCTTCAGGTCATGGACGCCGAGCGACCCGCCGGCATTGGCGGCGATCGCCTGCTTGATCGCCTCTTCTTCCTCCGCCGGCACAGCCTTGTCCATCAGCCCGTCGATCGAGCGCGAGATGACCTTCCAGCCCTGAAACAGGATGTTGGCGGCGACGACCACGGCAAGCAAGGGATCGAGAATTGCATAGCCGGTGGCAACGGCAAGAACAAGACCCGCGAGCACCCCGGCCGACGTGACGACGTCGGAGAGGATGTGATGTCCGTCGGCGCTGAGTGCCGGCGAACGATGCGCCCTGCCGGCGCGGATCAGGACATAGGCCCAGATCGCGTTGACGACACCCGCAGCGAAGTTGATTGCCAGGCCGAGCGCCGGCGCCTTCAGCAAGGACGGCGCCATCATCTCGGGCACGGCCTCCCAAAGGATGGACAGCGCCGCCACGACGATCAGGACACCTTCGATGACCGCCGAGAAATACTCCGCCTTGTGATGCCCGAAGGGGTGGCCGGCGTCCGCCGGCTTCGCTGCGTAGCCGATCATCGCGTAGGCGATCACCGCGGCAACGACGTTGACTACGGACTCCAGGCCGTCTGACAGCAATGCGACCGACCCTGTCACCCACCAGGCAAGCAGCTTCAGCCCCATGACCCCGAGAGAAAGCGGGATGCCCCAAAAGGCGAGCCTTAGAACCGTTCGATTGTCGGACGCGGTCATCTTCATTCCTCGTGCAGATGCAAACGAGTTGCAAATGCATGCCCATTGAAACGCAAAACCGCCCGCGCGGGTTTTCGCGCAGGCGGATTTTCATGCCTCATATGGGCGATAATGAACGGCTTGTCAAAGGCGCGATCGCACTCTCGCGATTACTCTCAAGGGGTCGTCAGCGAGGGCCTCAGGCGGCCTTGATCTTCGCCCTCTTCGCCAGGTGCGCCACGACGTTCTCGATCATCCGCATGCCGGCGTCTCCGCCGAGCGTCATGATCGATTCCGGATGGAACTGCACGGCCGCCACCGGTTCCTTGAGATGCTCGATGCCCATGATCGTTCCGTCCTCGCTTTCGGCGGTGATCATGAAGTCGCGCGGCAGGCTCGACGGATCGGCAAAGATCGAATGGTAGCGCCCGACCGTCACTTCCTTGCCGAGGCCGGAGAAGACGATGCCCGACTCCAGCACGCGGATGCGCGACGGCTTGCCGTGCATCGGGACCGCCAGTTGCCTGAGATCGCCGCCATAGGCCTCGGCCAGCGCCTGCAGGCCGAGGCAGACGCCGAAGATCGGAAGTTCACGCGCCCGCGCCTTCTTGATCGTCGCCTTGCAGTCGAAATCCTTCGGGCTGCCGGGGCCGGGAGAAAGCACGACGAGGTCCGGCTTCACCCGATCGAAGATTTCCTCGGCAACCGGCGTGCGCACGGTGGTCACCGTCGCACCCGTCTGGCGGAAATAATTGGCCAGCGTATGGACGAAGCTGTCTTCGTGATCGACCAGCAGGATATTGACGCCGGCGCCGACGGGGGCGACGTCGCGCGCCGCCTTGGCGCTGTTGGCGGATTTCGCGTCGCGAATGGCTGCAATCATGGCGGAGGCCTTCAGTTCGGTTTCGGCTTCTTCCTCTTCCGGATTGGAATCATAGAGCAGCGTCGCCCCCGCCCGCACCTCGGCAATGCCGTCCTTGATGCGGATCGTGCGCAGCGTCAGCCCGGTGTTCATGTCGCCGTTGAAGCCCACCATGCCGATCGCCCCGCCGTACCAGGCGCGCGGGCTCTTCTCATGGCTCTCGATGAAGCGCATCGCCCAGAGCTTCGGCGCGCCGGTGACGGTGACCGCCCAGGCGTGGCTGAGGAAGCCATCGAAGGCGTCCATGTCGTCGCGCAGCCGCCCCTCTATATGGTCGACCGTGTGGATCAGCCGCGAATACATCTCGATCTGGCGGCGGCCGATCACCTTGACCGAGCCCGGCACGCAGACGCGGCTCTTGTCGTTGCGGTCGACGTCCGAGCACATGGTGAGCTCGGATTCGTCCTTCTTCGAGTTCAGGAGCTTGAGGATCTGCTCGCTGTCGGCGATCGGATCGTCGCCGCGCTTGATCGTGCCGGAGATCGGGCAGGTCTCGATGCGGCGCCCGGAAACGCGCACGAACATCTCCGGCGAGGCGCCGACGAGGTATTCCTGGTTGCCGAGATTGATGAAGAAGGAATAGGGCGACGGGTTGATCACCTTCAGCCGGTTGGAGATTTCGGAGGGGCGGCTTTCGCAGCGCTCATAGAATTTCTGCCCAGGCACCACTTCGAAGAGGTCGCCGCGGCGGAAGCTCTCCTTCGCCTTGACGACGAGCTCGGCGTATTCGCCCGGGCGATGATCCCCGTGCGGCGGGATGCTGTCGACGGTGCGGAACGGTTCGGAAGCAATCTCCGCCGCCTTGCCCTCGGTCGAGACACCGTCCCTGGCGAAATCGTAGCGGTCGATCCAGGCCTTGGCGGCATAGTGATCGACGACGAGGATTTCGTCCGGCAGGAAGAGGACCATGTCGCGCTGGTCGTCCGGCCGGGCGAGCTTCAGGTCGATTGCGTCGAACTGGAAGGCAAGGTCGTAGCCGAAGGCGCCGTAAAGGCCGAGGCTCGCATCCTCCTCCGAATGGAAGAGGTTCGTCACGGCGCGAAGCACCGTGAAGACCGTCGGCATCTTCGAGCGCTCTTCCTCGGTAAAGACGCGGTCGGGCTCATTGATGGTGAGATCGAGACGGCGGGCCGTCAGCGTCCCGAGCGTGATGTCGGCAACCATTTTCAGGTGCTCGGCGATCAGCGCCAGCAGCACCTCGCCGCGCCCGTTATAGGCTTCGATCCAGAGCGAGCGGCCGAAGGAGGAGATGGCGAGCGGCGGGTCGACGACGGCAGTGTCCCAGCGGGTATAGCGCCCCGGATATTCGTAATTCGACGAGAACACCGCACCGCGGCGCTCGTCCAGCCTGTCCACATAGGAGGCGATCGCATCCGCATAGGACGCGTCGCGCCGCCGGCGCGTCACGACAATGCCGCCATTCGTGGTGTAACTCTCCGCGCCGTCTTTCAGAATTACCGTTGCCATTCGCCTCGCTCCGTAAAAGCCCGGTCATTCCACGCGGCTCGAATACGAAAAAAGCCGCCTCGAAATCTCCGGGCGGCTTCATGTCTCAATCACGCATGACTGGTCAAGGCCGCCTCAGCGAGCCCACCACCAGATCGAAATGTTCTGCGTGTTTGCCATGGGCGAAGTGTTAGCGTGGCTTGCGGCCTCACGCAAGCGGGAAAACAGCACCGAATGTTCGCGCGCCGAAAGAAAAGAGGCGGCCCTTTCGAGCCGCCTCTCCATGCAGTCAGGCAACGGAGCCTAGAACTTCGCCTTCGCGGTGACGAGGAACGTCCGACCGCGGCCGGTGTCGACCGTGCTGCCGGCGATCGTGCTCGACGCCGGCGTGTAGGTCTTGTCGAAGACGTTCGTCACACTGCCGGTGAGTTCGAGACCGTTCTCGAATTTGTAGTTCGCGAAGAGGTCCACCAGTCCGTAGCCGGGAACGGTGGCGGAGCCGCTTGCCCCCGCATTCTCCTCGCCGATGAAGGCATTGGAAACGGCATAGATCCGCGTGCCTACCGTGAGGCGCTGTTCCTCGAGGAAGCGTGCCCCGAGGGTCGCACTTACGATGTCATCGGGAAGGAAGCTCTGTACGCCAAAGCCGTTGACCTGTGACGGGAGGTCGCTCTCCGTATGCGTGTAGGCAAGGTCGCCGAAGACATAGCCGGCATCATAGGCTGCCTGCAGTTCAAAGCCTTGAACCGTGGATATTCCCGGATTGTTGACAAAGAATATTTTCATCCCGCCGTTGGCCAAAGCCGCAGTGATGTAATTGTCCACCCGGTTATGGAAATAGTTCGCCTTCAGGCGGAAGCTGTCTCCCGTAGCAATGAGGTCGTCCAGATTGATGTTCGCGCCGATTTCCCAGCCCTTGGATATTTCTGGCTGGAGGAACGGGTTGGGGAAGAACATCTGGAAGCCGCCCGGATGCGAACCGCCCACGAAGATTTCGTTGACCGTCGGAGCACGCGAGGTCTCGGCATAGGTCACGTAGGGCTGCAGCCACTCGGTGGCATTGACGGCGAGCGTAACGCTCGGGTTGAGGCGGCCGTCCGATTCGTCGACGCTATAGGCGCCTGCCGGCATGCCGAGCGGATTACCGGCGCTCACCGATCCGGTGCCGTCGATGTTGAATTGGTCGTAGCGCAGGCCGGCAGTGAGGTCGACGATGCCATAGGTGAAGGTCGTCGAATTGAAGATGCCCGTCGTCGCGTTCTTGCCGCCGCCGTTGACGCCGCCGGTCGGCTGCGCCGTGCTGTTGATCACATCGTAGTCATCCTGAAAATATTCGACGCCGTAGTTGGAGCGCACGGCAACTTCGCCCAAATCGAATGTCGAGGTGTTGGAAATGTCGAAGCCGATACCCGTGTCGGTGATCCGCCGCCCCGCCGCGCCGCCGGCACCCAGGAGGTTGGTATCGTACTTCATCCGCAGGCGGTTCCAGTAGGAGTTGGCGCGGAAATCGATCAGTTCATTGTCGGGCGTGTAGGCGTAGTTCGCGCTGACCGTCTGGTTTCTGACGTTTTGGAAATAGGAGTTCGCGAAGAAGTCATTGTCGTAGGAGATTGCGCTGAACTTGAAAGAATGGTCCTTGTCCGGCGTGATCTCGGCCTTCAGGAGGCCGGAAAGCAGATCCTCCTCGGTGAAGGGAACTTCGATGCCGTCGCCATTGTCGTAATTACCCGGATCGCTCTTGCTGATCCCGCCAAGCACAGAGAAGACGTCGTTGAAGCGATAGGCGCCGAGCAAGGATTCCGACCAGCCGGCGCCATTGCTGCCGTAGGTGGCGACGGCCTGACCGCCATAGTTTTTGCCGTCCTGGATCAGGTCCTCGATGTCATAGGTCTTGAAATTGACCGAACCGGCCAGCGCCCCGCCTCCGATGCCAGTGACGGCGCCGCGGGTCAGGTCTATCTCGGAAAGGAAGGCCGGATCGACATAGGCGAAGCCCTGGGCCTCGTGGCCGGTGAAGCGGAAGTTCTGGCGAACGCCGTCGATCATCATGTTGACGCGGCCGGAGCCCTCGAAACCGCGAATATTGGCGGCAACGCCGGGATTTTGCGGGTTGTTGGCCGTCGACGTGCCGGGCACGCTGCGCAGCAGATCGTCGGTCTCCTGGCCCGCCTGAAGCTCGATTTGGTCCGTGCTGACGACGCTCGAAGGACCGGGCTTCGCATAGGGATTGGCCTCGCGTCCGCCCTTGGCGATGATCGGCGAGAGATAGGTCTCGCCCTTCTTTGCCGCTTCCGATTCTTCGGCCTCTGTCGGCTGGGATGTTGTCGCGCTTTGCGCGAAGCTGCCGGAGGCGACGGACAATGCGAGTGTTGCCGTGCATGCGAGAAGAGCCAGGCGATGATGCCGGTTGAGCATGGACCAGTCCTATGAGTTTGTTGGCCGGGCTTGCTGTTGAGCGGCAAACTCAAGGGCTGGCTGGGCAGGTGTCGGAATCGGCGAATCCAGTCACGTCATCGCCTTATTTGGGCCACATAAAAAACATGACTGAAAAAGTCAATATAATTTTAGGGCACATATATCCCGTCCGTCCTCCTCAGTTTCAGCACATTTTGAAACAGGATGGCCTTTCATGCGTTTGACCGTGACAAACGGAAAGGACCTGCATGCGCGCTGTCGGAGTGGTACTGATTTCCGCCCTCGTGCTCTGGGGGGCGGCGCTTCCGAAGGAAGGCCCGCTACCCGTAGCGAGGCCGGATACCGATCAAGGCGAACAGCCGACGCCCACGCCAAAACCTGCCGCGCCGCAGAGAAAACCTCAAGCGAGCGATCAAGAAAACTTAAGTGTCGGGGCTGGCAAAGACCTACCGCCTGGGTGGAAAGACGACTCTCTCCGCGAGGAAGCGCTTCTGCCGATCGAAAAGGAAGACCCGAAAGCCTATGCCTCCTGTCTGGCCGCGCTCAAGGAGATCGGCAGCGCCTTTGCGGAGACTGCCCGCATCGACGACGGCAAGGGCTGCGGCATCGACAAGCCGATCCGAGTCCGTTCGGTCCTGCCGGGCGTCGCGCTTGAGCCCGAGGGAGTGATGCGCTGCGAAACGGCCCTGGCGCTCGCCCGTTGGGTGAAGGAGACGGCCACTCCGGCGGCGGAGGCCGCATTCGGAGCCGACGCCCGTATTTCGGCGCTGAACCAGGCCTCCTCCTATGTCTGCCGGCTTAGGAACAACGCAAAGACGGGAAAGATCTCCGAGCACGCACGCGGTAACGCTGTCGACATCGCCTCTTTCAGCCTCGCAGACGGCAAGACCGTCGAAATCGAGCCGCGCGACGAAGACGGCACTCTGACCGGCGCCTTCCAGCGCGCCGTGACCGCCTCCGGCTGCCTCTACTTCACGACCGTCCTCGATCCGGGCAGCGACGCGGCCCATGAAACACACCTGCATTTCGACGTCATCGAACGAAAGAACGGCTATCGCTATTGCCGCTAGCCGCCTCCGTCAATGCTCGCGTTCCCGTATCCAAGTGCCACGAATTCGCCGGAGAAGGTGCCGGCGACCTCACCCTCGGCCATGAGTTCGGCCGTCACCGTCAGACGCGCCCTGCCCCGCCGTTCGAGCAGACGCAGGAAGCCTGGCCATTGGTGGGAGTCTTCGAGCCGCGAGCGGGCCGAGAAGGAACCGTCGATCGGCCTAAGATAGTCCATGCGGTTGCTCTGGATCACCAGGCGGCTTGCGATGCCACTCCCACGAAGCCGGACATGCAGCAGCGACCAGGCAGCGAGTATCGAAAGTGCCGAAGCGCTGCCGCCGAAAACCGTGTCGCGATGGTTGATGTTCGGTGCCAGAGGCGCCCGGAGGAGGACATGGTCCCACTCCACCGCAGCCACCTCCACCTGCATCGCAGCGGAGAGCGGGATATGTGAATAAAGGTAGGTCTGCAGTTCCGAAGGTGTCATTGTGGTTCCATGGTGGCGCGCAATCGAGCCAACATCAGCACGAATTCTCTTTCGGATTGGCAAAGATCTCCGCCGCCGATTGAACCCGCCGCCGAGCGACACGATCTAACAGCGGCATCGTCCGCAACGCCTTATCGAGGAACGACCCATGCCTTTGAGAATGTATTCGCTCTCCGTCCCCGTCTTCACACGCGGCTTTTCCGCGCTCGGCGGGCTCCTCGACAAGGGCGAGGCCTTTGCCGCCAAATCGGGCACGCCGCTCGACGAACTCTTCAGCGCGCGGCTCGCGCCGGACATGCTGCCGCTGTCGGGTCAAGTCCAGCGAGCGAGCGACACCAGCAAGAACGCCATCGCTCGACTGACAACGCTTGAAGTGCCGCGGTTTCCCGACGATGAGCAGAGCTTTGCCGATCTGCGTCAGCGGATCGACAAGACGGTGGCATTCTTCGAAACCGTGACACCGGAACACCTCGAGGGCAGCGAGAAGCGCGAGGTGACCCTCAACTTCCCGAATCTGAAGGTCACCTTCAGCGGCGACGACTATCTGCTGAAGTTCGTGCTGCCGAACTTCTATTTCCATCTGACCACGGCCTATGACATCCTGCGCCATAAGGGCGTGCCGCTCGGCAAGGCGGACTTTATCGGCGGTCTCGATTGAGCCGGCACTACTGCACCACCGTCAGAACAGCCCCTCTATGTAGCCCGCTTCGTTGAGGCGGATCTTCTCCGAGGACGGCACCTTCGGCAGGCCCGGCATCGTCATGATCTCGCCGGTGATGACGACGACGAAGCCGGCTCCGGCCGCAAGGCGGACTTCGCGGATCGGCACCGCATGGCCGCTGGGAGCGCCGCGCAGGTTGGGGTCGGTGGAGAAGGAATATTGCGTCTTCGCCATGCAGATCGGCAGATGGCCATAGCCCTGGTCTTCCCAGGTCCTCAGCTGATCCCGCACCACCTTGTCGGCAATCACTTCACTGGCGTGGTAGATGTCCTTGGCGATCGACTCGATCTTATGGAAGAGCGGCATGTCGTCCGGATAGAGCGGCGAGAACTGCGAGTGGCCGGCATTGGCGAGATCGACGACCTTATGCGCCAGTTCCTCGATGCCGGCCGATCCCTCGGCCCAGTGCCGGCACAGGACCGCCTCGGAACCGAGCGTCCTGACATAGTCCTTGATTGCGCGGATTTCCGCCTCCGTATCGGAGGTGAAGTGGTTGATCGCGACGAGCACCGGCACGCCGAATTTCTTGACGTTCTGCACGTGGCGGCCGAGGTTGGCGCATCCCTTCCTGACCGCCTCGAGATTCTCCTTGCCGAGATCGTCCTTCTTCACGCCGCCATTCATCTTGATCGCCCTGACGGTGGCGACGACGACGGCGGCGTCCGGCTTCAGGCCGGCCTTGCGGCACTTGATGTCGAAGAATTTCTCGGCGCCGAGATCCGCTCCGAAACCGGCTTCGGTCACGACGTAGTCGGCAAGCTTCAGCGCCGTCGTCGTTGCCACCACCGAGTTGCAGCCATGCGCGATATTGGCAAAGGGGCCGCCATGGACAAAGGCCGGATTGTTCTCGAGCGTCTGCACCAGGTTCGGCTGCATCGCATCCCTGAGCAACACCGCCATCGCCCCGTCCGCCTTGATGTCGCGCGCATAGACCGGGCTCTTGTCGCGCCGGTAGCCGATGATGATGTTGCCGAGGCGTTTTTCCAGATCCTTGATGTCGGCGGCAAGGCACAGGATCGCCATGACCTCGGAAGCGACGGTAATGTCGAAGCCGGTCTCGCGCGGATAGCCATTGGCGACACCGCCGAGCGAGCCGATGATCTGGCGCAACGCCCGATCGTTCATGTCCATCACCCTCCGCCAGGCGATGCGGCGAATGTCGATCGCCTGCTCGTTGCCCCAATAGATGTGATTGTCGATCAGCGCGGCGAGCAGGTTGTGGGCCGAGGTGATGGCGTGGAAATCGCCGGTGAAGTGCAGGTTGATATCCTCCATCGGCACCACCTGCGCATAGCCGCCGCCGGCCGCACCCCCCTTGATGCCGAAGCAGGGACCGAGCGAGGCCTCGCGAATGCAGACGATCGTCTTCTTGCCGATGCGGTTGAGGCCGTCGCCGAGGCCGACGGTGGTCGTCGTCTTGCCCTCGCCGGCCGGCGTCGGGTTGATCGCCGTCACCAGGATCAGCCGGCCGTCTCTCTTATCCTTCTGCGCGGCAATGAACTCGGCGCTGACCTTCGCCTTGTCATGGCCGTAAGGCAGCAGATGCTCCGGCGGAATGCCGAGTTTAGCCCCGATCTCCATGATCGGTTGCTTGCGCGCAGCACGCGCGATTTCGATGTCGGACTTGACCTCCCCCATGGCTTCCCCCTGTTTGGTGCGTACATCCCGCCTCCTCTGCCGGATGCGCGCTCCGTTTCCTTGTGCTTACGCTGCCATGCCGGCCGTCAGCGGGCAAGGATGTCGCGCATCTCCACCAGGTTGGAGCGCACGCGAAGAATATAGAAGCCCATCGTCGCCAGATGCGTCGGCATGATCCAGCCGTCCTCGCGGCCGTTGGAGATGATCAGCGGCTGGATACGCAGCGCCGAGCGCAATTGCTTCAGCGTCTCCGTATAGATCGGCGTCAGCCCGCGCTGGGCGACGACATTCTCGAAATCGGCACCGGCCGCCGAGAGAATGCCGTAATAACCGTAGAGCTGGCCGAAGGCGAACCAGAAACGGTCGTCAGCGCGCGTATCGAACCAACCGCCATTGTGGAATTCCGAACGCTCGCGGATGATCGCCGACGTATTGCCGAGATCGTTGGCGATGCGGTCGAGGAACTCGACCATGTTGTCGGACCGGCCGTCGAAGATCGCCTCGCATTTGCCGAGCGAAACGTTGAATTTCCGAAGGTCGCGCTCGGCGGCACGGTAGAAGCTTGGCGTCGGGGTCTTCGGACCGAAAGGATTGATGCCGAAATACCAGGTTTCCTCGTCGAACTGAATGTTGCCGCGTGCGGCCTGCAGGTCGTTGTTGACGCCGGAGGTACCGCGCACCCGGCCAAGCGAGTCGACCAGTTCGACGCTGGTGCGGCGCACCGCCTGGTTGATGCCGCGCTGGAACGACGCCTTGTTGTCGAGCCAGGGCGTGTCGTCCCAGTCCATCCCGAACAGGCCGAGCTTGTAGGCGAGCATCGAGGAAATCCAGGCGTTCTGGTTGACGTTGAGGTCGATGAGATCGGCCGCGACATCGACGGTCGCCGAGGTCTGGCAGACCGTGCCGGCCGGCAACTGCACCATGTCGAGCGCTTCCGTGGTCGACCCGTCCGAGGGCACCACGGCTGCGGCCTGGCTCGTAGCCGCCGCGCTACCGGATTGTCCCGTCGTCGCCCCCGGGCCGCTGATCGGCGAACCCGCCGGCACCTTGCGCTCGGCGAGCTTGTAGCGATTGACATAGTCCGGATCGAAATTGGTCCAGGCCTGCGTCTGCCAGATGAAATAGCCGTAGAAGAAGATCAGCCCGAGCAGCACCAGTCCGATCGGCCCCTTGATGATCCAGCTCCGCGCCCCATACCAGTTGCCGAGCGCCACGAAGGGCCAGAGGAGCCAGGAGACCGCCAGACCTATGCCGCGGCCGATCGCCGTGAACACGCGCTGAAAAAACACAACGATCGGATCGAGCATGTCCTATTCCTCTTTGAGACCGTAGAGCTTGTGCCGGAAGGCGGTCTTGTCTTTCAGATATGTGCCCGTCAGGGTCGCCACAACATATTCGCGGAACTTTTCGCCGTAGTGTTCGTAGGCAGCATAAAAGCCCTGTTTGTCGAACACGAAGCGGGAGACGAAGTCGCGCGGGACGAGCTGCGAGACGAGTTGGTTGACCAGCCATTTGTCCGGATGGTCGGGAGCGGCCCGCACCAGCAGGAAACGGTTCTCCGGGGCGATCTCCTGCATCTTCACCGTCCCCGTTGCGGCGATCGCCCGCGCAACTTCCTGCAGGAACGGGTAGGTGCCATCGCGCGCCACCAGCGCGGCGTTGCGATGGATCCAGGTCTGTAGCCAGATTCGATCGGCATTCAGCAGATCCGCATCCGGATCGGCTTCGTTGATCAGCCCGCGGATTGCCATGTCGGCCCGGTGCTGGAAGAGGCCCGACTCCTGCACCCAGGAGGCCTGCGGCAGTTGCAGCCGGTTCGTCGTCGTCAGGAAGTCGTAGATGCGCGCGTAATCGCCGATCGCGATATAGCTCACCTGCCAGGGCCGCGAGCGCCTGAAGCCGGGCACGGAAGGATCGCAGATCACCGTCGTCGTCTTCTGGTCGAGGAAGACATAGACGCCGCCGAAATGATTGGCCCAGAAGGCCTCGTGCCGAAACACCAGCTCCTCTGGGACAAGAGCATTCTGGCGGATGTCGCCGGTCAGCTTGGCGAGTTCCACCATCCGGTCCAGCATGGCGTCGTCCGCCCACGCGTCCGGCACTTTCTTCAGCCGGTCGACGAGCTCCCGGAGCTCCGCCGCCTTTCCGAGCATGTCCTCGGCGGAAAGCACGCGGAAGCGGACCTCGTTGATCGACAGCAGATCGTCGATGTCCTCGACCACCGACACCGAATCCTCGATCTCGCCATAGAGCGCATCCTTGATGGTGACGGCGTTGATAGCCCGGCTGTTGGCGTTGAAGAACTCATGCATCAGCGCCGCGGTGTTGGAAAAGCTCGTATGGACCACCGGCAGGTCCGCCTGGGCGGGCGTCAGGATGATGAAGCGCCGGTTGACCCGGTTCGGATCGAGATAATCGCGGTCTCCGAGCTCCTCAGCAATTTCCGGCGAAAAGCCGGTCACATCGATGCTGAAGCGCTCGAGCGCCGTCGGCTTCAGCCCCAACCCTTCGAGCGCCTTGTTATAGCGCGCCACAAGATGCGGCTCGGAAATATCGAGCAGCCGCCCATAGATGAGCTCGGCTTCGACAAGGCGCTTCATGGGGCGATGTTCTCTTCTGTCATCCCTGCCATCGGCCCTCGCGCTTCATTGTCTCGATCTCGCGGATCGCCTTCTCGCGTTGCCGCTCGCGGCGGATGATTTCGGCAATGGCGGCGTCGTCCGACTTGTCGGTATAGCGGAATTCGCTATCGGCGTAGCGGTTGATCTCCTGCAGCACCATGTCGATGGTGATCGGGCCGCGCAGGTCCTCGATCATCGCCTTCTTCTCGTCGTAGGGTTTGTGCATGAAGGTGCCCGCATCCTTGAACCAGTCGTCCGGCAATTCGACGTCCATCGCCCGCATTTTGATCGCGTCGGTGATGTTGCGGATCGCCCGGCCGGTGAAGCGCGGCTCCGCCTCCTTGATCATGTGCAGATAGGCGCCGACATCGGCGAGCGAGGCGATCTTGCCCTTCTCCTTCTCGTAGCGTTCCCAAACCGCCGCAAGCCCGTCCTCCTGCGGCCGGGCATGGGCCGCATAGGATTGCGAGACGGCGCGCTTGATCTCCTGGCCGGCATAGAGATCGTGCTCCCCGAGCGGGATCTTGTGGTTCTTGCCGACGAGCAGCGCGAAGATGTCGATATAGTCGGCCTCCGTCTGCGGCCCGTCGACCAGCCAACGTGCGCCGGCGCGCTGGCGCAGGGCATCGTCGACATTCTCCGGATGGTTCGAGAACATGCCGAAGGTGCAATTGCCGCGCACCACTGTCGAGGCGCCGGCGAAGCTCTCCATCAGCACCGCCGTCACTTCGTGCTGGCCGGCGGAAGCGCGATCGTCGGAGCGCTTCGCCGTCACCTGATCGACGTCGTCGATCGTGCCGAAGCCGATTGCCCGCGGGTTCATCACGTTGTTGACGAACTCCTTGCAGTTCTGGCCCGATTTGCCCTGATAGGAGGAGATCTGGTCGACGCCGAAATTCTCGTAATGGAAGGCGTAGCCGGCGACACCGCAATAGTCGTGGAGCATGCCGGCAAGCATCTGGATCAGGATCGTCTTGCCGGTACCCGGCATGCCGTCGCCGATGAAGGTGAAGAGGAAGCCGCCGAGTTCGACGAAGGGATTCATCTGCCGGTCGAAGTCGTAGGCCATCAGCATCTTGGCAAGTTTCAGCGCCTGATACTTGGCAATGTGATTGCCGATGATCTCCTCCGGCTTCTTGAAGGTCATCACCAAGGGCTTGCGCTTCTGCCCGGGCGCGACATCGAAACCGTTCAGGGTGAAGTCATCCTGGTCGAGCCGGATGTGGACATTCTCGAAGTTCTGCAGCCCGGTCAAGCGCGCCTTGCGGGCAAGCAGCCCTTCGATCGCGACGCGAGAGAAGGCGCGGGCCCGCGCCGTCAAGGCCAGATCGTCCGGCGCACCGGCAAGACTGCGATCGAGCCCGGCGACCATGCTCTTCAGTGCGTCCTGGGGCGTATCGAAGAGGAAATCCGGCTCGGCGGCATCGTCGACCGGCTCGCCCTCACCCTGCAGCGTCGCGCCGAGATAGGCGGCAAGGGTGAAGGCGGCGATATAGGCGGCGGCCGAGAGCAGCGCCTTGAAATGACTTGCGTCTTCGCCGGAAAGCGGCGTGCCCGCGTTACGCGCCTGCAATTGTTCGAGATTCGTCTGCCGCGCGAAAACATCCGAAACCGCGAGCGCCACCTGGATGCCGCGCCGGGTACGGTAAAGCGCGGCGTGCTGGGCCGGCGAAAGCAGCGGATCGGCGCCGCGCACCGCTTGGATCGTCCGGGCGAGTTCCACCTCCCGGCTGCGGCGCTGGCCTCCCGTCGATACGGTCGAGACGAAACGGCGGCCGGTGCCGGCAAGGGGTGTGCCCGCCGATGGCTCATCCCGCTCGAGAATGACGAGCTTGGTGACGAGGCTCTGCGCCACCGCCTGATGCTTGGCGATGTCGTCCTCGTGCAGCGTCGTCAGGCCCGTGTTCAGCGTCATCGATCAAACCTCGCTCACCACCTGGTTGCCGGAGATAACATGCACCTTGTAGTCACCGAACACCTGCGCCGCCTCGCCTGCCGCGTAGAGCGCCTGATAGGCGTCGTGCGGCACCAGCGCATGCTTCTCGTAGGCGCTCACGCCCATGCGCGCGGCTTCGAGATTGCCGGTATCGATGTGAAACTCCTCCTGCGCCGGCGTCGTCGACCAGAAGCCACGCTCCGCCGGCCGCTCGGCCTTGGAGAAGACCTCCTGCACCGTCCAGGTCAAAAGCCAGGCATTCTCGGTCTTGCGCACCTTCGAGAGTATGTCGTTGATCCGCGCGTTGTTCTCCGTGATTCCAGCCGAATAGAACGGCCCGAGCACGATGCGCCGAAGCTGTTTTGGATGCAGTTCCGGAAAATCCCTGTCGAGATTGGTGGCGATCGTCACCGGCGTCAGCGAATAGGCGCTGTTCTTCGAGGCGAAATCGTCGAAACGGCTCGCCAGTTGCGGATTGAGCAGTCCGCCGACCGGCAGCGGGATCTCAATCTCCGGATTGAGCTTGCCGTCTTCGGTCACCAGCATCTCGACGATATTGTCGGAAGAATCCTCGACCGTCGCCATATAGATCATCGGCAGCGTCTGCGTGCCGTCGAAGGCGCCCCAGGCGACCACATAATAGGGCCGCATCTTCTTCGGGTTGACGGCGACCCGGATCGTCTCCGGCAGGATGAAAGGCGAGAAGATGTCGCCCTTGCCGATCTGCTCGAGATAGAGCCGTTCGGCCATGCGCGCCTGCAGCGCCTCCGGAAAGGCCTTTTGCCTGAGGATGAAATCGACCATTTCCTCGCGCAGCGCATCCGCGGAGGGAATGCTCGCCAGCCGCTTTTCCGCGCTCTGCCGGTCGTTCTCGAGCTCCAGCACGTTCTGGAAGACCGGAAAGCCGCTCTCGGCCCGCGAAATCCGGAAATGCTCTACGAATCCGATGCGATTCTCCCAGCAGGCAACCGATGCCTTCAGCCGGGCGAGATAGGGAACAATGACCTCGCCGACGACCGTGTTGCGGTAAAGCGGTGAATTGCGGTCGCCGAGAAACAGCTCGAGACCGGCCAATGCGGCCCTGATCGAGGTGAAATATTGCCTGACGGCAGGCGATACGGCGGTGTTCATGTAAACCCCTCCGGCATATGCCGAAAGGCGGTCGGAAAGCCGGTCATTGCCGCCTTGCCGATCACTGCTTCACGTAGTTTGCGGCATTGTGCTTGTCCATCACCGTCTGGAAGCGACGGGCAAAGGCGTCGTCGGCCAGTTTCTTGCGCCGCTGGATATCCTGGGTCGCGAGCATGTTCTTTTCATGCATTTCGAGAAGGTCGCCGATATGCCGCTGGGCGGCGGCGCCGATCCCGGCCATCGTTTCCTCGGCGGCGGTGTCGACCTGACTGCCGAGCGTATTGATCTTGTGAGCCACGTCCTGCTGCGCCGCGGTCTTCAGCGAATCTTCCAGCGACTTGTAGAGGACGATGCGCTGCTCCGTATCGATCGTCAGCTTGTTGATCAGCGTGTTCTGCGCGGCGATCTGATTGTTGAGCGAATCGACGAAGGTCTGGAACATCGCGGTATAGCGCTCGAGCGTCTGGCTCTCGGCGAGCAGTTCCTGTTCCTTGGCCTGTTTCTCGTTGTATTCCGTCGCCAGCCGCGAGCGCTCGGACTCGAGTTCGGTGCGGGTCGTTTGGTCCGTGGAAGCGGCGATCCGATTCTCGACGTCGAGCAGCAGAGGGTTGAGCTCCTCGATGCGCTTCTGGGTCTCCACCAGCGCAGCCATCGTGCCCTTGCGGCGCTCGATCACCTGGATGAGGCTCTGCTCGGAGGTCTTGTAGCGCTGGTCGAGGATCGCCTTCTGCTCCTTGAGGATGCCGACGATGGTGTCGGACTTGACGAGCAGTTCCTGAAGGTTTCCGGCGAGCGACATGTTGCGCACCCGGTCGGTGCGCATCCGCTGCATCGACTGCTTGGAGAACATGCCGATGAACTTCTCGTAACCCGTATAGTTTTTCATGCTCTCGAACTCGGCACCGAAGACGTTCGTTGCATCTTCGAGACCGATGATCAGATCGGCGATGTTGGCTTCCATCGCCTTCTGTTGTTTGAGGACGTCCTGAATGCGGGCGTTCTCGATGTCGAAATTGACATCGCCGAGCTTGGTGTCCGCCTTGGCGAATTGCTCTAGCACGACGCCCGACTGTTCGAGCTTGCCGCGCATCTCGTCGACGACACTGCGCGTCTTGGCGATTTCGGCGTCAAAATTCTGAAGAGTGGCCATGTCCTATCCCCTTTGTCCGTCCGGGCGGCTGTGCCCGCGGACCAATCTGCTCAGCCCTTGATTGCAGTTATATAAAGGGTGTTTAGCAGGTCAGGACAAGAGACGCCGGCGGGCTTTTTTCGCAGGTAAGGCGAGGCTGCGCGGTCCGCTCATTGGCCGGCGGTGGGATTTTTGAGATAGGCGATAAGTCGACAATGTCCGACGGCCTCCTCAGTCCCGGAAAACTCATTCTGGTGCCGCTTACCAGAGTCCGTGGGCTCAACAGATATTCGGAGAGCGTAACCTCGTCCCACACTTTACCTTGAGTGCCGAACGCCTTCATTGCATCGGAATAGTTGTAGCCGCCGAACGAAGCGACGGGACGGCCGACAACGCCCATCAGGGCTCGGTCCCACCCGGTTCGCCGGTTCCGTCGCCGGAGGGCAGGCACTGCATTTCCGAAAGACCGCGGCGCCCGCCCTGGCGTCGCCATCTGCCAGGCTCGGTGTCGCGACGAAGGCGAGACAGGTGGCGAAGGCGACGGACCGCATGCTTGGAACTCCCATTGAAGATCGGGGCGCCGCCGTCAGCCGGCGCGCATCTCGTCTTCCCAATGGCGGCGGCAGAAGGAGACGTATTTCTCATTGCCGCCGACATCGACCTGCGCCCCCTCGCGCATGACCTTGCCGTTGCCGTCGAGGCGTACGACCATCGTCGCCTTGCGTCCGCAATGGCAGATCGTCCTGACCTCGCGCAACTCGTCGGCAATCGCCAGCAACGCCATAGAACCCGGAAAGAGCTTCCCCTGAAAATCCGTTCTCAAGCCATAGGCCATGACCGGAATGCCGAGGCGATCGGCGACGCGCGCGAGCTGCCACACCTGGTCCTCGCCGAGGAACTGCGCCTCGTCGACGAAGACGCAGGCGATCTGGCCGGATCCGTCGCCGTTCAGCCGCTCGACGAGTTTGAAGAGGTCGTCCTTCCCACGGAACGGGATCCCCTCCGATTGGAGCCCGATGCGCGATGCGATGCGCCCCGTGCCTGCCCGATCGTCGAAGGCGGCGATCAGCATCACGACGCGCATGCCGCGCTCCTGATAGTTGTAGGCGGCCTGCAGGAGCAGCGTGCTCTTGCCCGCATTCATCGTCGCGTAGCTGAAATAGAGTTTGGCCATGACCAGGGTTCCCAGACGTCGTCTCCGCTACATGACCTTGCAAAGAGCTGATGACCAGAGCGCGTCGGCGCGACCCACAGATTTTCGCCGTCGGCGGAAATTGGTCCACCCGCGCCGCTCGTGAGCCTATCAATGTTTGTGGAGCGCCATTTCGCAGGCATTGCGACATTCAGCGTCGTTTTGTGCATCCCCTCAATGGAATGAGACAATACACTTCCCTCGACGCCAAGGCCTTGAATTCGGGGCGCATTGGTGTTTGGCTAAAAAAAGAACACAGGCAGGGGAACGACAACGATGACAAGGACATTCTCGCTCAAATTCATGCTGGCAGGTGCCATCTGCATGGCGGCCTTGACCGCCGGCAATGCGGCCGCGGCCGAGGCGGAAAGCTGCGGCACCGTCCGCTTCTCCGACGTCGGCTGGACGGACATCACCGCCACGACGGCGACGGCAACCACCATCCTTGAGGCGCTCGGCTACGAGACTGACGTCAAGGTGCTTTCGGTCCCCGTTACCTACACGTCGCTGAAGAACAAGGATATCGATGTCTTCCTCGGCAACTGGATGCCGACCATGGAAGCCGACATCAAACCCTATCGCGACGACAAATCGGTCGAAACCGTCCGCCAAAATCTCGAAGGCGCCAAATACACGCTGGCGACCAACGCCAAGGGTGCTGAGCTCGGCATCAAGGACTTCAAGGACATCGCCGCCCACAAGGATGCGCTCGAGGGCAAGATCTACGGCATCGAGCCTGGCAATGACGGCAACCGCCTGATCATCGACATGGTCGAGAAGGGAACGTTCGATCTCAAGGGCTTCGAGGTCGTCGAATCCTCCGAACAGGGCATGCTGGCGCAGGTGGCGCGCGCCGAGAAGGACGGCGAGCCGATCGTCTTCCTCGGCTGGGAGCCGCATCCAATGAACGCCAACTTCAAGCTTACCTACCTCTCGGGCGGCGACGACATCTTCGGCCCGAACTTCGGCGGCGCCACGGTGCACACCAATGTGCGCGCCGGCTATACGACCGAATGCCCGAATGTCGGCGCCTTGCTCAAGAACCTGAACTTCTCGCTTGAGATGGAAAACGAGATCATGGGCAAGATCCTGAACGACGGCGAAGATCCGGAGAAGGCCGCTGCCGCCTGGCTGAAGGACAACCCCTCTGCCATCGAGCCCTGGCTTGCCGGCGTGACCACCAAGGATGGTGGCGACGGACTGGCTGCGGTGAAGTCCGAACTCGGCCTCTGATTGCGTGGCGCCGCGCGGCCGCCCGCCGCGCATAGGTCGCTGCAGCACTCAAAAATTGCTGCATGCCTCTGTCCTCAAATCGGCTGTGATTGAAGGAAACCATGCAGTCGGGCGGGAACCTCCCCGCCCTTCCACCGCTTCATGCGATCCAGTGTTTGACCCTGACAAGAGGGATCCAGTTTCGTGGAATTTCTAACTGATAATCGCATCCCGATCGGCGGCTGGGCCAAGGCGTTCGTCGACTGGCTGACGACGAATTTCGAACTGTTCTTCGACCAGCTCGCAAATCTGCTTTCAGGCATCATCGCCGTCCTGCTCTACATCCTCCAGACACCGCACCCGCTCATCGTCATCGCGGTCGTGACCGCCCTGGCCTGGTGGTTTCGCCGCTCGGTCGGCATCGCCGCATTCACCTGTCTTGGGCTGCTCCTGATCGTCAACCAGGGCTACTGGCAGGAAACCACGGAGACGCTGGCGCTGGTGCTCGCGGCCAGCTTCGTCAGCATGGCCGTCGGCGTGCCCCTTGGCATCGTCGCTGCGCGGCGTGCCTGGGTCTACTCGATCATGCGGCCGATCCTCGACCTGATGCAGACGATCCCGACCTTCGTCTATCTCATTCCGGCGCTGATCCTGTTCGGTCTCGGCATGGTGCCCGGGCTGATCGCCACGGTCATTTTCGCCATTCCCGCGCCGATCCGCCTGACGCGCCTTGGCATCATCTCGACGCCGCCGTCACTGGTCGAGGCCGCCGAGTCCTTCGGCGCCACGCCATGGCAGGTGCTGCGCAAGGTCGAGATTCCCTTCGCCATGCCGCAGATCATGGCCGGGCTGACGCAGACGATCATGCTGTCGCTGTCGATGGTGGTCATTGCCGCGCTCGTCGGTGCCGACGGCCTCGGCGTGCCGGTCCTTCGGGCGCTGAACACGGTCAATATCGCCAGGGGCTTCGAGTCTGGTCTCTGTATCGTCATCCTGGCGATCGTCCTCGACCGTCTTTTCCGCTCGTCCGATGAAGGAGAAGGCGCATGACCGAAGCCGTCGTTTTCAAGAATGTCGACATCATCTTCGGCAAGAACCCCCAGCCTGCCCTTCAGATGGTCGATCAGGGCAAGACGCGCGACGAGATCGGCGCTGCCACCGGCCTCGTGCTCGGCGTGGCCGGCGCCTCGCTGGCAATCCACGAAGGCGAGATCCTCGTGCTAATGGGCCTGTCCGGCTCCGGCAAGTCGACGCTGCTGAGAGCCGTCAACGGCCTTGCCCCGGTCGTTCGCGGCGAGGTCGAGGTCAAGACTTCGAGCGCACCGCTGAACCCCTATCGTTGCAACGCCAAGGCCTTGCGCGACTTCCGCATGCACACGGTGTCGATGGTGTTCCAGCAGTTCGCCCTGCTTCCCTGGCGCACGGTGGCCGACAATGTCGGCTTCGGCCTCGAACTGGCCGGCGTCGGCGATGCGGAGCGAAAGAAGCGCGTCGGCGAACAGCTCGAACTCGTCAATCTGACCAAGTGGGCAGACCGCAAGGTCAACGAGCTTTCGGGCGGCATGCAGCAGCGCGTCGGTCTTGCGCGGGCCTTCGCCACCGGCGCTCCCATCCTGCTGATGGACGAGCCTTTCTCGGCGCTCGACCCGCTGATCCGCACGCGCCTGCAGGACGAACTGCTAGAGTTCCAGCGGCGGCTGAAGAAGACGATCATCTTCGTCAGCCACGATCTCGACGAGGCCTTTCGCATCGGCAACCGCATCGCCATCATGGAAGGCGGGCGGATCATCCAGTGCGGTACGCCGCAGGAGATCGTCAAGAATCCCGCCAACCAATACGTGGCCGACTTCGTCCAGCACATGAACCCGATCACCATGCTGACGGCAAAGGACGTGATGCAGTCCGGCGTCGGGCGGACCGCTGCCACGACCGGCGTGACGGCGACCGCCAAGCCGACGACGCCGCTCGTCGACATCCTCGACGCCATGTCCCGCCAGCCGGGCAGCATCGGCGTCGTCGATAACGGCGCTGTGGTCGGGACCATCGACGCCCAAAACATCGTCGAAGGCCTGACGCGTCACCGCAGCAAAGATTGACGCCACGAAGCGCGGGGTTCAAAAGAAGCCTGGAGCAGCCGCTCCGGGCTTTTTTGTTTTGACTGACCCGAGGAAGCGCATCATGAGCGACAAACCGAACGTCTTGAGAGAGACCGACGACGAGGCGCGCAGGCTTGCCCGGGTGTTGCTCCGATCCGCGCGCAGCGGCGCGCTGGCTGTGCTCGAACCCGACGGCAGCGGCTTTCCCTTCGTCAGCCGCGCCTTGATCGGCATCGATATCGACGGCGCGCCGGTCATTCTCGTCTCACGGCTTTCGACCCATACCCAGGCGCTCCTTGCCGACCGACGCGCCTCACTGCTGACCGGCGAGCCGGGCAAGGGCGACCCCCTAGCCCATCCCCGCCTCACCCTGCAGTGCGAGGCCGAAGAGGTTGCGCGCGACAGCGCCTCGCATGGCCGCATCCGCGAGCGTTTTCTGCGCCGCCATCCCAAGGCCCGGCTCTATGTCGATTTTCCCGATTTCGGCTTTTTCCGCCTGGCGCCGCTGCGCGCCAGCCTCAATGGCGGTTTCGGCCGCGCCTATGTGCTGACTGGCGAGGATCTCGTCATCGTTTCGCCCGCGGCCGCCGCGCTCGCCGAGATGGAGAGCAGCGCCATCGAGCATATGAACTCCGATCACCGGGACGCGGTGAAGCATTATGCGACCGTCCACTGCCGCGCCGGCGATGGCGACTGGAAGATCGTCGGGATCGACTCGGCTGGCCTCGACCTTTCCGACGGGGAGAGACTGCAGCGCCTGGAATTCGACGCCGTTCTCGAGGACACGGCCCAGTTGCGGCCGATTTTGAAAAAACTTAACGGTTAATCGGCACTTAGCTACCCCCAATTCTTGCAGTGGGTGGTTGCCCTTTTATGCATCACGTCTAATTATCGTGCTTCGTAAAACATAACTACGTGTGATGTAATTCTCGCATGGAGCACGCAATGCAGCCTCTTTCGCCTGAAAAACATGAGGAAGCGGAAATAGCAGCCGGTTTCCTCTCGGCCATGGCAAATCCAAAACGCCTGCTCATTCTCGACTCGCTGGTCAAGGAAGAAATGGCGGTAGGCGCATTGGCCAACAAGGTCGGGCTGAGCCAGTCGGCTCTTTCCCAGCACCTCTCGAAGTTGCGTGCCCAGAATCTGGTTAGCACCCGTCGTGACGCCCAGACGATCTATTATTCGAGTTCGTCCGAGGCGGTCATGAGGATTTTGGGCGCACTCACGGAGATTTACGGAGCCCCCACGAGCGTCGTCATAGAAAAGCCCTTCGTGCGCAAGTCGGCGTAACTCCCAAGACGCCGACAAGAGCTGCAAGGCCAAAGCCCCGACGAGCAATCGCGGGGCTTATTTCTTGCGCGCCGGCAGGCTTGACGCTCACAGGGGCACTGATAATTTGACCAACAGGTAAAAGAATTCGGACCCCAGCCGACTTTTCGCGCTGGACGCCCCCGAGGAGAACAGACATGTCGAACCGCCTGAACACCACCCCGAACGATCTCCGCGCCTTTTGGATGCCCTTCACCGCCAATCGGCAGTTCAAGAAGGAGCCGCGGCTCTTCGTCGGCGCCAAGGACATGTACTACACCACCCATGACGGGCGGACCGTGCTCGATGGCACGGCCGGTCTCTGGTGCGTCAATGCCGGTCACTGTCGGCCGAAGATCACCGAGGCGATCCGCGAACAGGCGGGCGAACTCGATTATGCGCCGGCCTTTCAGCTCGGCCATCCGAAGGCCTTCGAGCTCGCCAACCGGCTCGTCGACATCGCACCGGAAGGTCTGAACCACGTCCTCTACACCAATTCCGGTTCGGAATCGGTCGACACCGCGCTGAAAGTCGCGCTCGCCTATCACCGCGCCAAGGGCAACGGCTCGCGCTTCCGCCTCATCGGCCGCGAGCGCGGCTATCACGGCGTCAATTTCGGCGGCATTTCGGTCGGCGGCATCGTCGCCAACCGCAAGATGTTCGGCACGCTGCTGACGGGCGTCGACCATTTGCCGCATACGCACCTGCCGGGGAAGAACGCCTTTGCCCGCGGCGAGCCCGAGCACGGGGCCGATCTTGCGAGCGAACTGGAGCGGATCGTCACCCTCCACGACGCCTCGACTGTCGCCGCGGTCATCGTCGAGCCGGTCGCCGGCTCCACCGGCGTGCTCATCCCGCCGAAGGGCTACCTCCAGAAGCTGCGCGAGATCTGCACCAAGCACGGCATCCTGCTGATCTTCGACGAGGTCATCACCGGCTATGGCCGTCTCGGCACGCCTTTTGCCGCGCAATATTTCGACGTCAAGCCAGATATCATCACCACCGCCAAGGGCCTGACCAACGGCGTGATCCCGATGGGCGCAGTGTTCGTCACCTCGGAAATCCACGACGCCTTCATGACCGGCCCGGAGCATCTGATCGAGTTCTTCCACGGCTACACCTATTCCGGCAACCCGATCGCGTCTGCCGCGGCACTCGGAACGCTCGACACCTACAAGGAAGAGGGTCTGCTGACGCGCGCCGCCGATCTCGCGCCCTACTGGGAGGAGGCGCTGCATTCGCTGAAGGACTGCCCGCATGTGATCGACATCCGCAATATCGGCCTGATCGGCGCGATCGAGCTCGAGCCGATCGCCGGCGAGCCGACGAAGCGCGCCTTCTCCGCCTTCCTAAAGGCCTACGAGAAAGGCCTGTTGATCCGCACGACCGGCGACATCATCGCGCTGTCGCCGCCGCTGATCATCGAAAAGCAGCAGATCGACGAACTCTTCGACAAGCTGCGCGACGTCTTGAAGAACAATATCTGAGACATCTCCGCGTTATTTGCGAAGCCCTTTCCCCGCCTCAGGGGAGAGGGGTATTGTCATCGGCAAAGCAGCAAAGGGGCGAGGTGCAGGCATGTCCGAGGCGCTGGAACGGTTCATCGATCAGGGCGTCGGCCGCAAGCCGGCCGACATCGTGCTCAAGGGCGGGCGCTTCTTCGATCTCGTCACCGGCGAACTCGTCGCTTCCGACATTGCCATCTCCGGCGACCGGATCGTCGGAACCTGCGGCGACTACGAGGGCTGCGAGGAAATCGACATCTCCGGTCGCATCATCGTCCCGGGCTTCATCGACACGCATCTGCACATCGAGTCCTCGCTCGTCACCCCGCACGAATTCGACCGTTGCGTCCTGCCGCTCGGCGTCACCACGGCGATCTGCGACCCGCACGAGATCGCCAACGTGCTCGGCACCGAGGGTATCCAGTTCTTCCTGGACTCGGCGATGGAAACGATCATGGACATCCGCGTCCAGCTTTCCTCCTGCGTGCCGGCAACGCATCTGGAGACGGCCGGTGCCGACCTGCCGATCGAGCGGCTTACGCCGTTTCGCCATCACCCCAAGGTGATCGGCCTTGCCGAGTTCATGAATTTCCCCGGCGTCATCCACAAGGATCCGGTCTGCCTCGCCAAGCTCGACGCCTTCCAGGGCGGCCACATCGACGGCCATGCGCCGCTGTTGCGCGGCAAGGAACTGAATGGTTACCTCGCGACCGGCATCCGCACCGACCACGAATGCACGAGCGCCGAGGAAGCCCTCGAAAAGATCCGCAAGGGCATGCACATCCTCGTGCGCGAAGGTTCGGTGTCGAAAGACCTGCATGCCTTGATGCCGATCATCACCGAGCGGCTATCGCCTTATCTGGCGCTCTGCACCGACGATCGCAACCCGCTCGACATCGCCGAGCAGGGCCATCTCGACCACATGATCCGCACGGCGATCGCGGCGGGCGTCGAGCCGCTGGCGGTCTATCGCGCCGCCTCGATCTCGGCGGCGCGTGCCTTCGGTCTCAGCGACCGCGGCCTGGTAGCGCCCGGCTGGCGGGCCGATCTCGTGGTCGTCGACAGCCTGGAGACCTGCAGGGCCGGGATGGTCTTCTCCGCCGGGAAACGCGTGACCGGCGCGCTCTTTGCCCGCCGCAAGCCGGTCGAGCCGGTGGGGCTCGACAGCGTCAAGGCGCGAGAGGTCAAGGCGGCGGATTTCGCCGTGCCCTACAGCGAGGGCGAGACCTCGGTGATCGGCGTGCTGCCGGGAAAGATCATCACCGAGCATCGACGCTTTCGGCTGCCGGCCGAGGGCAACCAGACAGGGCCCGATCTCGGCCGCGACATCATCAAGGTCGCCGTCATCGAGCGCCACGGCATCAACGGCAACCATGCCAACGGCTTCGTTCAGGGCTTCGGCCTGAAGAAGGGCGCGATCGCCTCCACCGTCGGCCATGACAGCCACAATATCTGCGTCGTCGGCGTCGGAGACGAAGACATGGCACTTGCCGCCAATCGCCTCGCCGAGATCAGGGGCGGTTTCGTCGTCGTCGAAGACGGCCGAGTGACCGGCGAGATCGCCTTGCCGATTGCCGGACTGATGAGCCTCGAGCCCTATGAGCGGGTGCGCGACATCCTCCACCACCTGCGCCAGGCCGCCTTCGCGCTTGGCGCGACGCTGGAGGAGCCTTTCCTGCAACTCGCCTTCCTGCCGCTGCCGGTGATACCGCACCTCAAGATTTCGGACCGCGGGCTGGTGGATGTGGACAAGTTTGCGCTGATTGGCTGAGACTACTGACACGATGACCTGCTGACGGAATGCCGCCCTCTCCACACTTGTCATCCTCGGGCTTGACCCGAGGATCCATTCACAAGGCCGCCCGTGGCACATTGACCACGACGCGATCTCGAATTCACGCAAACTAACCGCGACGCTCGATAGTTTCGGTGATGTCTGTGCTTGGGATCCTCGGGTCAAGCCCGAGGATGACGGAGGGGTAACGAACGCGTCTCCGCTCACCCCAGCCTGCCGCAGAAGACGTCGTAACCGGCAAGCGCGATCGCGTTCTCAGCTAACTCGGGCGCAAATCCCGGCATTGGCAGCACTTCAGCGACATCCATGTCGACGGCGAGCTGAACCGTTTGCGGCTCGCCCGTCAGGTTGAAGACGAAAAGCAACCTCTCGCCGTTCTTCTCCCTGGTGAAGGCCAGCACATCCTGGTTGGTCGCAAGGAACGCCATGTCGCCGTCTAGGAGGGGCGCGTGGGCGCGACGGAAAGCGAGCGTAGTGCGATAATGTTCGAGCACCGACCCCGCGACGCCCTCCTGTGCATCCACCGCCAAGGCGCGCTGTTCCTCGCGCACCGGCAGCCAGGGAAAACCGGCGGAAAAGCCGGCATTCGCCTCATCCCTTTCCCAGACCATCGGCGTCCGGCAGCCGTCGCGACCCTTGAAGGCCGGCCAGAAGCGGATGCCATAGGGGTCGCGCAATTCCTCGTAAGTGAGTTCCGCCTCCGGCAGGCCCAGTTCTTCGCCCTGGTAGAGGCAGATCGAGCCGCGCAGGCTGGCAAGCAGCGCAATAGCGAGCTTCGCCACCCGTTCGCGGTCCGCCTCGCGGAGCACAAAGCGGCTGACATGACGCATGACGTCGTGGTTGGAGAAGGCCCAGCAGACCCAGCCATCGGTGACGATCGCCTGGAAATTCTCGACGCAGCGCCGGATATGGCGGGCCGAGAGTTCCGGGCCGAGCAGGTCGAAGGTGTAGCACATGTGCAGCTTGTCGCCACCGCTCGTATAGGCGGCAACCGTCTTCAGCGACCGGGCGCCATCGCCGACCTCGCCCACCGTCGTGCGGCCGCCATATCTGTCGAGCAAGGCCCGCAGCCGCTGCAGGAAGGCGATATTCTCCGGCTGGGTCTTGTCGTAGAGATGATCCTGCATGCCGTAGGGATTGACCTCCGGCGCGTCGCTGCTCGTCGCATCGGGATCCGGAACGAGCGGCGGGTTGTCCCGCAAATGCCGGTCATGGAAGTAATAATTGACCGTGTCGAGCCGGAAGCCGTCAACGCCGCGGTCCAGCCAGAAGCGCACCGTATCGAGCAGCGCCTCCTGGACCTCGGGATGATGGAAATTGAGGTCCGGCTGCGACGTCAGGAAGTTGTGCATGTAGTATTGCCTGCGCACCCCGTCCCATTCCCAGGCCGGGCCGCCGAAGATCGAAAGCCAATTGTTCGGCGCCGTGCCGTCCGGCTTCGGATCGGCCCAGACGAACCAGTCCGCCTTGGCATTGCTACGGCTCGAGCGGCTCTCGACGAACCAGGGATGCCGGTCGGACGTGTGCGAGATCACCTGGTCGATGATCACTTTCAGTCCCAGCCGGTGCGCCTCCGCCATCATGGCGTCGAAATCGGCAAGCGAGCCGAACATCGGGTCGACGTCGCAATAGTCCGAGACGTCGTAGCCCATGTCCGTCTGCGGCGACCTGAAGAAGGGCGACAGCCAGATGGCGTCGACGCCGAGCGAGGCGATATGAGAAAGCCGCCGGGTCACGCCGCGAAGATCACCGATGCCGTCGCCATCCGTGTCCTGGAAGGAACGCGGATAGACCTGATAGACCACCGCGCCGCGCCACCAATCGTCGCCAGACCTCGTTCCGACCGCCATCCGCACACCCCGCTGTTCCTGCTGCTGCACGAAAGATGTATCGCCGCGATTTCACCGAGTAAACGGCGCGCGCAACATTCGCTTGCTGCGAAGCCGACAGATCGCTAACCCATTGGCGGCGACATCGATGGCGGGAGGAAGAGCGGATGGCGGGCAGCATGCTTTCAATCGGCGAATGCATGGTCGAACTGATGCAGGCGGAAGGCGGCATGCTGCGCAAGGGCTATGCGGGCGACACCTTCAACACCGCCTATTACGCGCGTCTGTTCGCACCGGCCGGATGGACCGTCGAGTATCTGACCGCCGTCGGCACCGATGTCGTCTCTGACGAGATGCTGTCATTCATCGAGGGGACCAGGGTCGGCACGGCGCATATCGCCCGGATCGAGGGCCGCATGCCGGGCCTCTACATGATCCATCTGAAGGAGGGGGAGCGCAGCTTCTCCTACTGGCGCTCAACTTCCGCCGCGAAGCTGCTTGCCGACGACCCGGATCGGCTGCGAAAGGCGATCGGCTCGGCGGACGTGGTCTTCTTCTCCGGGATCACGCTTGCAATCCTTGCTGCCGATGCGGTCGAAACCTTGCTGTCGGAACTGCGGCGGGCGAAGGCGACCGGCAAGCGCGTGGTGTTCGATCCGAATATCCGCCCGCGCCTCTGGGACGACGTGGCACGGATGCGCGCAACCATCGAGGCGGGTGCGCGAGCGGCGACGATGGTGCTGCCGAGCTATGACGACGAGGCGACGCATTTCGGTGATGCCTCCGTCGGCAGCACGATCGAACGTTATCGTGGCCTCGAGGTCGAAGATATCGCGGTCAAGGACGGCGCCAACGGTGTCACGCTGAAATTCGGCGAGGGAGAGCGCCTGCATATCCCGGCAGCACCCGTTGCCCGCATCGTCGACACCACCAGCGCCGGGGATAGTTTCAACGGCTCCTTCCTTGCGCGCCTTGCAGCCGGCGACACCCCGTCCGACGCCGCTGCCTTTGCGGCCCGGGTCGCCGCAGCGGTGATCGGCCATCACGGAGCGCTGGTGGAGCGGGAGAAATTGCCTGGTGTGCTGGATCGAGAATAGCCCCTCACCCTAACCCTCTCCCCGCACGCGGGGAGAGGGGACTGGAGGCGCCGCCACAAGTCCCTTCGCCCCGCTTGCGGGGAGAAGGTGGCGGCAGCCGGATGAGGGGCGATTCCGGCCTAAACAGCCAATCACCGCCTCTTGCGAGCCTTCGATTCGTAAGGATTATCCGCAGCCCGGAAATGGACGCGGATCGGCACGCCCGGCATGTCGAAATCGTTGCGCAGGCCGTTGACCAGATAGCGGACATAGGATTCCGGCACCGCTTCCGGGCGCGTGCAGGAGATCATGAAGCCTGGCGGGCGGGCCTTCACCTGGGTCATGTATTTGAGCTTCAGGCGACGGCCGGAGACGGCCGGCGGCGGGTGCTGCACCTGCTGCGATTCCAGCCAACGGTTGAGGCGCGCCGTCGAGATGCGCCGGTTCCAGACCTTGTCCGTCTCGATGATCGCCTGCATCAGCCTGTCGAGACCGTAGCCCGTATGGCCGGAGATCGGCACGGCGCGGATGCCCCGGGCCTGCGGCAGCAGCCGTTCGGTCTTTTCGCGCAGATCTGCAAGCACCGCCTGCCAGTTCTCGACCAGGTCCCATTTGTTGAAGGCGAGCACGGCCGCACGCCCCTCGCGCAGCACCAGATCGACGATCTGCAGGTCCTGCTTCTCGAAGGGAATGGTAGCGTCGAAGACGATGACGACCGTCTCGGCAAAACGGATGGCGCGCAGCGCATCGGCGACCGAAAGCTTCTCGAGCTTTTCCTGGACCTTCGCCTTGCGGCGCATGCCGGCCGTGTCGAACATCTTGATCGTGCGGCCGCGCCAGTCCCATTCGACCGAGATGGAATCGCGGGTGATGCCGGCCTCGGGGCCGGTCAGCAGCCGGTCTTCGCCGAGAAAGCGGTTGATCAGCGTCGACTTGCCGGCATTCGGCCGGCCGACGATCGCGACTCGCAGGGGCTTGGTTTCGTCATAGGCGGGCTCCGCCTCTTCGTCCTCGCCTGCCCCCGTCGGGCGAATATCCACATCGGTCTCGGCGACGTCCTCCGCCGGCGGGAAGACCCTATCCTCACCGAGGGCGGCGACGATCGCGTCCCGCAGGTCGAGCATGCCCTGGCCGTGCTCAGCCGAGATTGGGCACGGTTCGCCGAGGCCGAGCGTGAAGGCGTCGTAGAAGCCGCCGTCGGATCCGCGTGCCTCCGACTTGTTGGCGACGACGATGACCGGCTTGCCGCGCCGGCGCAGCATCTCGGCAAGCGTTTCATCGGCCGGCGTCAGGCCGGCCTTGGCGTCGATGACGAACAGCGACAGATCCGCCTCGTCGATCGCCTGTTCGGTTTGCGCCCACATCCGCCCCTGCAGGCTCTCGGGCGCCGATTGCTCGAGACCGGCCGTATCGATAATGCGGAATTTCAGGTCGACGAGTTTTGCGTCGCCGGGTCGCCGGTCGCGTGTGACCCCGGGCGTGTCGTCGACGAGCGCCAGCTTCTTGCCGACCAGACGGTTGAACAAGGTCGACTTGCCGACATTGGGGCGCCCGACGATGGCGACGGTGAAACTCATATCAGAAGCCTCAAGCTTTGCCGCTCGCCGCAATCACGTCGAGCAGCATCTGCGCCCGGTTGACGACGCCGCGCGGGCTTTCGGTATCGTCGGCGATCTGCTGGAACCAGCCCTTCGCCTTGGCGTAATCGCCCGCCTTGTAGGCCGCAAGGCCGAGCGCCTCGCGCGCCGAATGGCGCATGGCGTTCTGCGGCACCGCCAGCTGTTCGACCTCGGCCGAGACCTGATCATAGGTGCCGGCATCGATGAGCAGGTAGGCGGCGCGCAGCCGCGCCGCATCGCGGAGAGCCGCGGGAATGCGGGTGTCCTTGCCGATCTCGGAGAACGCCGCAACGGCCGCATCGGTTTCGCCCTTCTGGGCCTGCAGCGTCGCCGCGCGCAATCGTGCGAGAACCGGATAGGAGCCGTAGCCCTCCTGCTCCAGCTTGGTGAGGGCGGCAAGCGCCTCCTCCGACTTGTTTTCCTTGGCAAGATCAAGCGCTACAAGGAAGGCGTCTCCCGATTGCGACGAGGAACTCTCCTGCCAATAGTCGTAGCCGACCTTGCCGACGGTGCCGAGGACGATGAGTGCCGCGATCCCGATGATGATGCCGCCGAAGCGCGTCCAGATGGCTTTCATCTGATCCGAGCGGAGTTCCTCGTTCACCTCGCGGATAAAGCTGTCGTCCTGGTTTGCCATCTGTTGCCCCGGTCTTCCTGCACGCTGGCGCGTAGTCCCCAACATTCGATGCCGATATTTGGAAGGGAGACGCGCAATCTCAAACTGTTCGAGCATCCGTTGCGCGCCCGGCCGGACGCGCGTCGCTCTCTGTGGATTTTGCGCCTTCTACCCGATTTTGCGCCGCTTGTAAGGGGGCCCATGTCATTTAGCCCATGATGTCATTTAGCCCATAACGATGGGAGGGACCCCGATCAGCCAATCGTGGAGCTTCCAGACGAAGAGCACATAGGCTGCGAGGCCGATGAGCACCGCCAGCGCGTCGTTGCGCGTCGACTTGAACACCGGCAGCACGGTTTCGCCCGCGCGCTCGCGTCGCTTCAGCGAGATGCGCAGGATCACCGCCCAGGCGAGAAACGAGCCGAAGAGCAGGACGGAAGAGGTCTCGCCGTTCGCGAGGAGGTGCGCCAGGGCCCAGATCTTGATCGAGAGGATCTGCGGATGCTTGACCGCGACGGCGATGCGACCGGCCGGCAGGGAACCCGCGGCAAGGAAGACAAAGGCGAAGAGCATCAGCAGAACGGCGATGTGGCGCAGGAATACCGGCGGATCGTAGAGCATCCCCGTTTCGCCGCGCGCCTGGCCGAAGCCATAGATGATGAGACAGAGGCCGACGAAACTGACGGCCGCGTAAAGCCCCATCCATGTACCCTTGCCGCGGCTCTCGATGACACCGGCGCGAAGGCCGGGCGCAACCACGCGAACGAGATGCATGCCCAGAAAGATCACGATACCAAGGACCAGTAGAGTCATAAGTCACCCACGCTAGATTGCATCGAACCGGGGGAATCCGGATTGTGAACGCATCGATCAACAATTCGGAGCGCGATGCAAGCCATAGCCTGCGTCGAACCTCCCGCAACCCGCTTTATCCCTTCATTTACCATCGCATAGCTTATCCCCAGCGAATCTCCGGCGGGACCAAAGGATTGCCGCATTGTTGAAGAAGGGACGGCGAATACAACTCGTCATATCTGCTGATTCTCCCAAGAAGCCGTCCCATGCCACGCAAGATCCTCGCGCTCTCGCTCTGTCTCCTTCCCACAGTAGCGCTCGCCGATCCGCCTTCGGCGCCCCTGCCCGCCAAGGAAAAGCAACTCGTGATCGTCTCCTTCGACGGCGCGCACGACAATGCGCTGTGGGAAAAGAGCCTCACCATGGCAAGGCGCAACCGGGCGCACTTCACCTATTTCCTCTCCTGCACCTTCCTGATGACAAAGGCGGACGGCAGGGAGAGCTACAGGGCGCCGGGACAGAAAGCCGGCCGATCCAATGTCGGCTTCGCCCAGAGCCGCGAGGAGATCGCCGTTCGCGCCGGCCATATCTGGCAGGCGCATCTCGAAGGTCACGACATCGGCAGCCACGCCTGCGGTCATTTCGACGGCAAGGGCTGGAGCGAGGCGGACTGGGAGAGCGAATTCGCGGCCTTCCGCACGGCACTCGTCGACGCCTGGAAGAAGGCCAGCAGGCCGGAGGCCGAGCCGGAAGGTTGGGCGCATTTCGCCCGCAACGGCGCCAAGGGATTCCGCGCGCCTTATCTCTCGGTGAGCGACGGCCTCCTGCCGGCGCTCAAGGCCTTCAAGTTCAGCTATGACGCGAGCCTCGTCACCAAGGGGCCGGGCTGGCCCAGGACCGAGGCCGGTATGCCGCGCTTCGGTCTGCCGCTCATCCCGGAAGGCCCTTCGCACCGGCCGGTCATCGGCATGGACTACAATCTCTTCATCCGCCACTCGATGGGCGTCGAAAACCGAAGGGACAGCACCCGTTTCGAGGAGCGGACGCTTGCGGCATACCGAGAGGCATTCCGCAAGGAATATGACGGCGGGCGCGTTCCGCTGCAGCTCGGCTTTCACTTCGTCGAGATGAACGGCGGCGCCTATTGGCGGGCGCTTGATCGCTTCCTGACGGAGACCTGCCGCAAGCCGGACGTCGCCTGCGTCAGCTATGCGGAGGCTCTGCCGCAGATCGAGGCGGCAGAAGAGAAGGCGGATCGCTCCGCCTTCTGATCAGCGCGAGCTACAGGGCAAGTTCTTCCTTGCCGCCGGCCTCAATGAATTGGCGGTCGATATCAGGCAGCGGCGCTTCATCGAGCACGGATTCGAAGGCGCGGAGACGCTTGTAGATCGAAAGCAGCTCAACGATCGTCGGCCAGGAGTTGACGAGGTATTGGAAGGACGAGCTCACTTGGCCGAACGCACCGGAAATCTGATTCAGCGCGCCGAGGGAAATCTTGCCCGCAATAATCGAGGGCGCGAGGATAAGCAGCGAGAAGATATTGTTGATCTGCAGATAGAAAATGCGTGCAATGTTGAAGTACAGATAGTGGAAATAGAGCCGGAAATAGTTCCTGCGAACGTTGCTGAAAAGCTCGACAACCGTTTCCGGTTGGGCGCGATCGATGTGATCCTCGCCGTAAACTAGCTCTTTGCGATAGGCGGCTTCCACACGCTGGTTGCGGAATTCCAGTCCCGGCAACTTGATCCCAACCAGGGCGAGGAACACCGTACCGAAAAGCGACCATAGGACGGCTGCCGTGACCAAAGGATAGGGAATGCTGCCGACGATTGGCAGTTCGGTGACGTTCTCGGAAAGCCGGATCAGGACAGGTGTGAAGGCGATCAAGGTCATGACACTGTCGATAAGGCTAACGCCAAGGCCCTCGACCGTCGAGGAGAAGCGCATCGTATCTTCCTGTACGCGCTGCGAGGCCCCCTCGATGTGACGCAGCTTGCCCCAGTTGGTCATGTAGTATTCGTTCATGGCCGTACGCCAACGGAAGATGTAATGGCTGACGAAATAGCGCGTCATCACCGCGACTGCCACGGCGACCATGGCGATTCCGAGGAACGTCCCGATCTGAGCGTAGAACTGTTCCGCCGTGACAACTGCCGCCTTGGAGACCGCCGCCTGGATCAGGTCCCAGAAGGGTCCGTACCAGTTGTTGATTGCCACGCTCACCTGCACTTGGAAATAGGTGACAAAGAGAATGAGAGCCGATCCCCAGATAGACCAGCTCTGCCAGCGATGGGGAGCGTAAACCTGCCAAAAGGCGGCGAAAATCGCCACCACCAATCCAAAGTAGATGTAGAACCAGAGGAAGGCAGGCGACCAGAAGGCCGAGATGCCGACGATCGGCGGGGCATCGGCCGGTGCGGGCGGCAAACCAACGACCGCGCCGAGCCTTTCACCCCAGCCGTACCAGAAGGCAACGGCAATCAGCGACCAGACAATGACGGATATGAAGAACTGCTTCGGCTTGGGGAAGAAGGATTGGAACAAGGGACGGCACTCTCGCTATTTGGAGGACAACGACTTGCCTCCTGATGCGGCCGAAACTAGGGCAAATTGCCCGTCGCAACAATTCCACATTGCGAATGTTACTGTTATTTCATGAAGCTCCGCCGGGAATAGTTCCGCCTCGGGCGCGCGGAATTCGTGGGCTTCACCGACCCAATGCCGCCCTGATCCTCGGCAGTTCAACGACCACCACCACGCCGCAGCCGAACAGCACCACGGCAGCCACCAGTGTCGGCAGCGCGAAGCTCCCGGTCCGTTCCGCCAGCCAGCCGGCGACGAGCGGACCGACGATCTGGCCGATGCCGAAGGCGGCGGTCATGAAGGCGAGGGCCCGGCGCGGGCTTTCGGGTGCAAGCTGGCGGCCGATCTGCAGGCCGTAGGCGGTGACCATCATGAAGGTGGCGCCGAGCATCAGGCCGCCGACGAGCGGCGCGTAGGGCGAAGGCAAGGATATGGTCAGCACCAGGCCGGCGGCCTCGACCAGGAGGCCCGCGGCATAGACGCCAGCAAGCCCGAGGCGCGGCACGGCGAAGCGCCACAGAGAGATCGACAGCGCAGCGCTGATGCCGGTAATCAGCCAGGCGAGGAATTCGACGCTGTGGCCGCCGCTCGGGTCCCGGGCCATGGCGACGAGGAAGGTGGCGGTAATCACATAGCCGAATCCGAAGAAGCCGTAAGTGAGCGTCATGGCTGCAAGCGGCCGGGTCCAGCTGAGCGGCGCCTCCCGTCCGGCACCATTCCCCACATGCTCTCCGCCCGTCAGCAGAGCGGCAACGAGGACAGTCCCTGCCAGTGCGACAAGCGCGCCGGTGAACCAATCTCCTTGCGAGGCGGAAAGGCCCGCGACCCCCGCGAGCGGTGCCGCCCAGACGCAGAGCGAGGAAAGCGCGATGCCGAAGCCGACGCCGCCGAAATGCACCGACGGCACATGTTCCGACTTGGCCAGCAGCCCCTGCCCCAGCACGATCCCGGACACGAAGATCATTGCGAAGGCGCTCGCGAGGCCGGCAAGGAAACGGATGGCTGAATAGACGAGAACGGATGAGGTGAGCCCCATCGCCGCCAGCAACAGGGTCGTCGCGGCCAGTGCAGCAAGGCCGATCCGCCGCTCGTGGCCATGCGCCCAGCCATAGGCGGCCAGCACGGCGCCGGCGAGATAGCCGACGAAATTGGCCGAGGCGATCAGCCCGGCATCCGCCGGCGAGAGCCCCGCATCCGTCATCATCGCCGGCAGGATCGGCGTATAGGAGAAACGGCCGAAGCCCATGGCAACGGCCATGGCGATGGCGCCCGCGATCGCCGTCGCGGCGAGGCTGCCGCCTGCGAGCGCATGGGGCGCAGAAGTCGGCAGCGCCTCTGCCTCAACCATGCGACGCGGATCGATTCCGCCGGTCGTGCCGACGTGCTTCTCATCGCGATCCGGCAATCTGTGAAGCGTGCTCATGCCTCCTTATTGCATCGCAGCAAGAAGGCGACAAATCATTATAATTGAAGCTTCGATTGACGGAATCGAACGATCGCAGCCTGGCGCTACCGCGCTGCCGCATCAGCTGGTCAGCCTGGCAGCGTGACGACCAGCGGCCCGCCGCGCGTCACGACGACCGTGTGCTCGTACTGCACCGTTGGCGCACGCGGCTCGCTGTAGAGCGTCCAGTCGTCGTCGCCGCCCTCGGCCCAATGGGCGCCCATAGACAGAAACGGCTCGACCGTGAAGACCATGCCCTCTTTCATCCGCCGACGTTCGGACGGATCCGGCCAGGTGGCGATCTCGGCCGGCTCCTCGTGCAGCGACCGGCCGATGCCGTGGCTCGCCAGGTTGGTGACCAGCGAATAGCGGTTCTTGCGGGCGAATTCGCCGATGGCATTGCCGATCGCTGCCAGAGACTGATCCGGCCGCACCTGCTTCAAGCCCACCCACATGGCCCGTTTGCCGTCGCGGCAGAGCCGGTCGATGGCCGATGTGACGGGCG
Source organism: Sinorhizobium sp. FG01 (assembly GCF_002531875.1). NCBI lineage: Bacteria > Pseudomonadati > Pseudomonadota > Alphaproteobacteria > Hyphomicrobiales > Rhizobiaceae > Sinorhizobium > Sinorhizobium sp. FG01. The sequence goes on along the minus strand of NZ_NWTB01000004.1, from coordinate 214,576 downwards.
GCACGGGGAAGGAGGCGCCGGTATCGGCAAAGAGGCCATCCTTCTCGGCGGAAACGTCGATGTTGACCAGATCGCCGGCGCGGATCACCCGGCTGCCCGGAATGCCATGGGCGATTTCCTCGTTGACGCTGATGCAGGTCGCGCCGGGAAACTTGTAGCAGAGCTCCGGCGCCGAGCGCGCGCCCGCTTCCTCGAGCACCTTGCGGCCGATCGCGTCGAGTTCAGCCGTGGTGATGCCGGGCGCGAGCGCCTCGCCCATCGCCTGCAGCGCATTGGCGCAGATACGGCCAATCTCCTTCAGCCGCTCGAGATCTTCGTCATTGTTGAGGGTCATCGTGTCTCGCTTTCGCGGCCACATGTAGCGTGGCGACGCGATGGATACCAGTGCCGGCTGGTCCGCTACCGGCCTGCTTCCGCAAGCATCTCGCGAACCCGCGGCGCGACCTTGGTGCCGTAGAGCTCGATGCCGCGCATGATCTGGTCGTGCGGCATCGGGCCGATCGCCATCTGCAAGAGGAAGCGATCGTTGCGGAAAAGCCTCTGGTGCGCGACGATCTTTTGCGCCACCGTCTCCGGGTCGCCCAGGAAGAGATTGCCGGTCGGGCTGCGCGCCTGGTCGTAATGGGCACGGTTCGTCGGCCCCCAGCCGCGCTCGCGGCCGATGCGGTTCATCACCTCCGCCTGCGGCCCGTAGAACTGGTCGGCCGCCTCATCCGTCGTGTCGGCGATGAAACCGTGCACGTTGATGCTCGTCTTCAGCTTCGATGCGTCCTGGCCGGCGCGGCGCGCCGCCTCGCGGTAGAGGTCGAAGAGCGGCGCGAACCGCCGCGGCTCGCCGCCGATGATCGCCAGCGCCATCGGCAAGCCGAGCGCGCCGGCGCGGGCCACCGATTGCGGCGTGCCGCCGACGGCGATCCAGAGCGGCAGCTGGTCCTGCAACGGCCGCGGATAGACGCCGCGACCGTCGATCGGTGGCCGCAATTCGCCCGACCAGGTGACCTTCTCGCTGTCACGGATCGCCAGCAGGAGATGGAGCTTTTCGGCAAAGAGCTGGTCGTAGTCGTCGAGAGACTGGCCGAAGAGCGGGAAGGACTCGATGAAGGAGCCGCGCCCGGCCATGACCTCGGCGCGGCCATTGGAAAGAAGATCGAGGGTCGCGAATTGTTGGAAGACGCGCACCGGATCGTCGGAGCTCAGCACCGTCACGGCGCTCGTCAACCGGATACGGCTGGTGCGCGCCGCCGCGGCGGCGAGGATCACCGCCGGCGCGGAGGCGGCGTAGTCGGGCCGGTGATGCTCGCCAAGGCCGAAGACGTCGAGGCCGACCTGGTCGGCAAGCTCGATCTCTTCGATGAGATTCGCAAGGCGCCGGCGCCCCTCGGCACCCTTGTCGGTAGCATTGGGGTCCACGTCGGCGAAGGTATAAAGCCCGAGTTCCATGATGACGTCCTGTTGTCGATCGCCCAGAGATAATCGGCGCCCGGCACGGCCACAAATGCGGGATTTGGAAACACACTGTTTCTTAAGGCAGGAATTTTGCCCCATCCCGCGGCAGCTCCCTTCTCCCCGCAAGCGGGGAGAAGGGAGCTGCCGCGCCCGTCCCGTCCCTGCTCCCGCATGCGGCAATTTCTATGGAGTAAGGGGAACGCTCGAACTCATGTCCCCTCGCCCCGCCTGCGGGGAGAGGGCTAAGGTGAGGAGCAATTCTCGGCGTGAGCTGCCTACGCCGCCATCAGCGTCCGCTTCACCGCGCTGCGCCAGCCCTTCAGCTTGCCCTTGCGGGTCGTCCCGTCCATCTTCGGCTCGAAGCGCCGGTCGCGGGCCCAGGATTTGGCGAATTCCTCCTGTGTGGGCCAGACGCCGGCGCGGCTGCCGGCGAGCCAGGCGACGCCGAGCGCGGTCGTCTCGAGGATGACCGGCCGGTCGACCGGCGCGTCGAGCAGATCGGAGAGCCTCTGCATCGTCCAGTCCGAGGCGACCATGCCGCCGTCGACCCGCAGCACCGTGTCCTTGCCGTTGCTGCGCCAGTCCCGGTGCATGGCGTCGAGAAGATCGCGCGTCTGGTAGCAGACCGACTCGAGCGCCGCCCGGGCGAATTCGGCGGGTCCGGTATTGCGCGTCATCCCGTAGATCGCGCCGCGGGCATCCGGGTCCCAGTGCGGAGCGCCGAGCCCGGTGAAGGCCGGCACCAGATAGACCTCCTGCGTCGGATCGGCGCTTTCGGCCAGCGTGCCGGTGTCGGGCGCCGCCTTGATGACCTTGAGCCCGTCGCGCAGCCATTGGACGGCAGCGCCCGCGACGAAGATCGAGCCTTCGAGCGCGTAGGTCGTCTTGCCATCGAGGCGATAGGCGATGGTGGTGAGCAGTCGGTTCTTCGAGCGGACGATGTCCTTGCCGGTATTGAGCAGCGCGAAGCAGCCGGTGCCGTAGGTGGATTTCAGCATGCCCGGCTTGAAGCAGGCTTGGCCGATCGTCGCCGCCTGCTGGTCGCCGGCCACCCCGAGGATAGGAATCGCCGCACCGAAGAGGGAAGGATCGGTAACGCCGAACTCGGCCGCGCAATCCTTCACCTCCGGCAGCATCGTCCGCGGGATGCGGAGGATGTCGGTGAGTTCGGCGTCCCAGCCATTGTCGACGATATTGTAGATCAGCGTCCGCGACGCATTGGTGGCGTCGGTCGCAAAGGATTTGCCGCCGGTGAGCCGCCAGATGAGGAAGGTGTCGATGGTGCCGAAGCAGAGCTCGCCCTTGGCGGCGCGCGCCTGCGCTCCCTTCACATTGGTCAGCAGCCAGTTGAGCTTCGTACCGGAAAAATACGGGTCGAGCAGCAGTCCCGTCTTCTTGGTGAAGGTCCTTTCGAGGCCCTGCTTCTTCAGCTTGTCGCAGAAGGAGGCAGTGCGGCGATCCTGCCAGACGATGGCATTGTGAATCGGCTTGCCGCTCTCGCGATCCCACACGACGACCGTTTCGCGCTGGTTGGTGATGCCGATCGCCGCAATATCGCTGGCGGCAATGCCAGCCTTCTCGATCGCCTGCCGGATGGTGAAAAGAACGGTCTCCCAGATTTCTTCCGGGTCGTGCTCGACCCAGCCCGATTTCGGGAAGTGCTGCTTGAATTCCTTCTGGCCGACGCCCGCGACCTGCTGCTTGCCGTCGAAAACGATCGCGCGCGTGGACGTCGTACCCTGATCGATCGCGAGAATATATCCGCCCATATGCCCCTCCTCGGCACGCACAGACGCCGCCCTTCCTCTAGGGGAGGCCTTCGAAAGACTTCAATACGACGCTGAAACGAATGTCAAACGAAAACAAAACGCAACTCGACCACCCTTGCGAACCCGACACGAACTCTGCGTCGCCGGACGGAAAAACACAATTGTCACCGCTGCGCTTTTGCGCGTAGGCTGCGGCTGTTGCATCGCAAAAATGCGCGCGCGCGGGTGACAGTACGGCGCATCGTTCGATTGCAGAAACGAGGGCGGTTTGCAGCGCCGAGGGAGAGATTGAGAATGACGAAGACAGCGGTCATAACGGGTTCGACGAGCGGCATCGGCTTGGCCATCGCCAAGGCCTTCGCGAAGACCGGGGCCAACATCGTGCTGAACGGTTTCGGTTCGGCGGACGAGATCAGGACGGTGACGGACGAGGTCGCCGGCCTCGGCGCCGGCCTCGGCGCCGGCACCGTCCTCCATCACCCGGCAGACATGACGAAACCGGCCGAGATCGCCGACCTGATGGCGACCGCCACCGCGCGCTTCGGTGGCACCGACATCCTCGTCAACAATGCCGGCGTGCAATTCGTCGAGAAGATCGAGGATTTTCCCGTCGAGCAATGGGACCGGATCATCGCCATTAACCTCTCCTCCTCCTTCCACACCATCCGAGCGGCGATTCCCTCCATGAAAGAGAAGGGCTGGGGGCGCATCGTCAACATCGCCTCGGCACACGGCCTCGTCGCCTCGCCCTTCAAGTCCGCCTATGTGGCGGCCAAGCATGGTATCATGGGTCTTACTAAGACCGTGGCGCTCGAGGTGGCGGAAAACGGCATTACCGTGAACTCGATCTGCCCCGGTTATGTGCTGACGCCGCTCGTCGAAAAGCAGATACCGGACCAGGCGAGGACACGCGGCATCACCGAGGAACAGGTGATCAACGAGGTTATGCTCAAGGGCCAGCCGACCAAGAAATTCATAACCGTCGAGCAGGTGGCCTCACTGGCGCTTTACCTTGCAAGCGACGACGCGGCGCAGATCACCGGCACCCATGTCTCGATGGACGGCGGCTGGACGGCGCAATAACGGATCGAGAAGGACGTGATGGCACAGGCATCCGACAGCATCCGCTTCATCCTGAACGATACGGAAATCGCACTCTCGGACGTTGCGCCGACAGACACATTGCTCGACTTCCTCAGGCTTCAACGCCGCCTCACCGGCACCAAGGAAGGCTGCGCCGAGGGCGATTGCGGCGCCTGCACCGTGCTCGTTGGCCGGCTTGCCGGCGACCCCCAAGGGCGTGAAAGCCTCGTCTATGAAACTGTCGATGCCTGCATCCGGTTCATCGGCTCGCTCAACGCCACGCATGTCGTCACCGTCGAGCATCTGGCGGCAAGCGACGGGGCGCTGCATCCGGTGCAGCAGGCGATGGTGGATTATCACGGATCGCAATGCGGCTTCTGCACGCCCGGCATCGTCATGTCACTCTATGGCCTGTGGCTGACGAACGACAATCCGAGCCGTGCGGCGATCGAAAAGGCGCTGCAAGGCAATCTCTGTCGCTGCACCGGCTATGAGCCGATCGTGCGGGCGGCGGAAGCCGCCGCCAAAGAGCGCCCCTCGGCGATTTTCGATCCGATCACCCGGACACGGGAGACCGTAGCGGCCCGGCTAAAGGCGTTTCAGCCGACGGAAACGATCGTCATCCGCAATGGCGAGAACTGCCTTGTCTTGCCGGCGGATACGGCCGGCCTCGCAACGGCGCTCGCCGAGTACCCGACGGCGACGATTGTCGCGGGCTCGACCGATGTCGGGCTCTGGGTGACGAAGCAGATGCGCCCGATCAGCCCGGCGGTGTTCATCAGCGGCATCGCCGAACTGCAGCGGATCGAAAGCTCCGGAGCCGGCCTGACCATTGGCGCCGGCGTCACTTATTCATCCGCCTTCGAAGCCCTTTCCTTGGCCTTTCCAAGCTTCGGACCGCTCCTCGACCGCATCGGCGGCGAGCAGGTGCGCAACATGGGAACGATCGGCGGCAACATCGCCAATGGCTCGCCGATCGGCGACAGCCCGCCACCGCTGATCGCTCTCGGCGCAACGGTCAGTCTGCGCTCGAAGGACGGCACGCGCTCGCTGCCGCTCGAGGATTTCTTCATTGCCTATGGCAAGCAGGATCGCAGGCCCGGCGAATTCGTCGAGAGCATCTTCGTCCCGGCCCTGCCGGCGGGAGACCGCTTCGCGGCCTACAAGGTGACCAAGCGCCGCGACGAGGACATCTCCGCCCTGCTCGGCGCGTTCCGCATCGCGCTCGACTGCGGACGGGTGAAAGCCGCCCGCATCGCCTTTGGCGGCATGGCGGCCACCCCGAAGCGGCCGAAGGCCGTCGAGGCCGCGCTGATCGGCCAGCCCTGGACAGAGGATACGGTACGCGCAGCCCAGGCGGCCTTCGAAACGGATTATCAACCGATAACCGACTGGCGCGCCAGCAGCGCCTATCGCATGCTGGCGGCAAAGAACCTGCTGATGCGCTTCTTTCTGGAGAGCGTCGGCGAAAAGGCGCAGCTTGAGCGTTTCGAGGATGTGGCATGAGCGGTGGCCTCGAAGTCTGCGTCGTCAAATTGCCCCTCACCCATCCCCTCTCCCCGCGCGCGGGGAGAGGGGATCGAGGCAGCGCCCCGCTTCGCTCGGGAAGTGGCAGGAAGGAAAGTGGCGCTGTAAGTGCCTTCGCCCCGCTCGCGGGGAGAAGGTGGCCGGCAGGCCGGATGAGGGGCAGCAACTCCCTCAGTTGGGGGCGCTAAGCGATGGATAAATCCGCCTTCGAAGAACGCACCACCATCGCCGGCCCGATGCACAGCGAACTGCGCCACGACAGCGCCCACAAGCACGTCGCCGGGACCGCCGACTATATCGACGACATGCCGGAGCCCGCCGGCACCTTGCACGGCGCACTTGGCCTCACCGACCGGGCCCATGCGGAAATCCTCGAAATGGACCTCTCCGCGGTTGCCGCCCTGCCCGGCGTCGTCTCGGTGCTGACCGCAAAGGACATGCCGCATTCGAACGACATCAGTTCCACGCATCTCCACGACGAGCCGGTGCTCGCCGACGGCCGCGTGCAGTTTCATGGACAGCCGGCCTTCGCGGTGATTGCCGAGACGCGCGACATTGCCCGCCGCGCGGCGCGGCTGGCGAAGATCACCTATCGCGACCTGCCCCACAGGATCGATGTGGCCGACGCAATCGCCGGAGGCGGAGAGCTGGTCACCCCGCCATTGACTCTTCAGCGCGGCGACGCGGAGGGCGAACTGGAGCGTGCGCCACGCCGGCTCAAGGGCAAGATGCGCATCGGCGGCCAGGAGCATTTCTACCTGGAGGGGCACATCGCGCTCGCCATTCCGGGCGAGGATGACGACATGACCGTCTGGGTATCGACCCAGCATCCGAGCGAAATCCAGCATATGGTCGCGCAGGTGCTCGGCGTCCCCTCAAACGCCATCACCGTCAACGTCCGCCGTATGGGCGGCGGCTTCGGCGGCAAGGAGACGCAGGGCAACCAGTTCGCCGCACTCGCCGCCGTCGCCGCGCGCAAGCTGCGTCGTGCCGTCAAGTTCCGGCCCGACCGCGACGACGACATGGTGGCGACCGGCAAGCGCCATGACTTTCTCGTCGATTACGACGTCGGCTTCGATGATGCCGGGACCATCCTGGCAGTGCAGGCGACGTATGCGGCGCGCTGCGGTTTCTCCGCCGATCTTTCCGGGCCGGTGACCGACCGAGCCCTCTTCCATGCCGACAACGCCTACTTCTATCCACACGTGAAGCTGACCTCGCAACCCTTGAAAACCAATACGGTTTCCAATACCGCCTTTCGCGGTTTCGGCGGGCCGCAAGGCATGGTCGGCTGCGAGCGGATCATCGAGGAGGTTGCCTATGCGCTCGGCAAGGACCCGCTCGAAATCCGCAAGCTGAACTTCTATGGCGACAAGGATTCGGGACGCAACGTCACGCCCTACCATCAGAAGGTCGAAGACAACATCATCCGGCAGATCGTCGAGGAACTGGAGGCGAGCGCCGACTATCAGGGCCGGCGTGCCGCGATCATCGACTTCAACAAATCGAGCCGGGTGATCCGCAAGGGCATCGCCCTGACGCCGGTCAAGTTCGGCATTTCCTTCACCCTGACCCATCTGAACCAGGCCGGCGCGCTCGTTCACATCTACACGGATGGCTCGGTCCATCTCAATCACGGCGGCACCGAAATGGGCCAGGGCCTCAACACCAAGGTGGCGCAGGTTCTCGCCGACAGTTTCCAGATCGATATCGACCGGGTGAAGATCACCGCGACGACGACCGGCAAGGTGCCGAACACCTCCGCAACCGCTGCCTCCTCGGGCTCCGATCTGAATGGCATGGCTGCCTTCGACGCCGCCCGCCAGATCAAGGAGCGCCTCGTCGCCTTCGCCGCCGAGCGCTGGCAGACGACCGCCGACTATGTCAGCTTCGTGCAGAACCACGTGAAGATCGGCGAAGAACGCGTGCCCTTCGCCGAATTCATCGGCCAGGCCTACATTGCCCGTGTGCAACTATCGGCCGCCGGCTTCTACAAAACGCCGAAGATTCACTGGGACCGCGCCGCCGGACGCGGCACGCCCTTCTACTACTTCGCCTATGGGGCGGCCGTCTCGGAAGTATCGATCGACACATTGACCGGGGAATACCTCGTCGACCGGGTCGACGTGCTGCACGACGTCGGCCGCTCGCTCAATCCGGCGATTGACATCGGCCAGGTTGAGGGCGGCTTCGTGCAGGGCATGGGCTGGCTGACGACGGAGGAACTCTGGTGGGACGAGAAGGGGCGGCTGAAGACCCATGCCCCGTCGACCTACAAGATCCCGCTCGCCTCGGACCGGCCGAAGGTCTTCAACGTGCGCCTCGCCGAATGGTCGGAAAATGCGGAAAAGACCATCGGCCGCTCCAAGGCGGTTGGCGAGCCGCCCTTGATGCTGCCGATCTCGGTGCTGGAAGCACTGTCGATGGCGGTCGCCAGCGTCGCCGACTATCGCGAATGTCCGAGGCTCGATGCGCCGGCGACGCCGGAGCGTGTCTTGATGGCGGTGGAGAGATTGAGAGGGATTTGAGCTGTTCAGGGGCAAGTTTGGCTCAACGATTTTCAGCAACCGTGGAGGCCCCTAACCCTCTCCCCGTTCTGACGGACTTGGGAGGTGCCGCGAGTCCCTTCGCCCCGCCTGCGGGGAGAAGGTCGCGGCAGCGGGATGAGGGGCATTTGTCGACCTACCGGAGCCTTTCATCCTCCCGCCGCGGCACGTCCCAATCCATGACACCCAAGTCTCTCTTCATGTAATCGGACGTCGTTTCGAGGTCGAGTTTCAAGCTCCGGCCTCTCATCCGACGAAAGGCAGAGGCGACTGTCCGGATTGCTCCACGCACTGAGCAAACTGGCTTTCTTTCAGCATATTCCAATACATCGCAGGACATCTGAGCACCCTTTCGAAAGCTGTGAACTTGACTTGCAGCATGCCGCCAAAGATGCTCGAACTCCAATCGAACATCTGCCTGCATGCATCAAGAGAACTTATCCATGAAGATGTCGAAGCAGTTTCCGCTGAATGCGCTGAGGGTCTTCGAGGCAGCCGCACGGCTTGGCAGCTTCACCAGGGCCGGGGAGGAGCTCGGCATGACCCAGACGGCGGTTAGCTACCAGATCAAGCTCATCGAAGAGAGCGTCGGAGAGCCGCTGTTCCTCAGGAAGCCGCGCCAGGTGACGCTGACGGAAGTCGGCCAGCGGCTGTCGCCGAAGGTGACCGAAGCATTCGAACTGCTGCAGGACGCGGTCGCCTCGGCGCGCCGCGACACGGAAACGGCGCTGCTCATCAACTCGACGGCGACCTTTGCCTCGCAATGGCTTGCCCGAGAGATCGGCACGTTCCAACTTGCACACCCGAATATCGCCGTACGTCTGGCGGCGAACGACGCAATCATCGATTTCAACAAGGAATCGGTCGACGTGGCGATCCGCTCCGGAACGGGCGATTGGCCGGGCCTTGTCAGCCATCGGCTGATGCGGGTGGAATTTGCCCCGATGCTCAGCCCCGCGCTTGCGGCGACGATCGGCGGCGTGCGCACGCCGCGAGACCTTCTGAAGCTCCCCATCATCGGCCCTGGGGATCCATGGTGGCCGGCATGGTTCCGCGCCGCCGGCGTCGACGACCCGGATTTGGCCGGCAGGCCGGCAATCCGGCTCGGCTCCCAAGCCTTCGAGGCGCGGGCAGCGGTCGCCGGCCAGGGCGTCGCCATTCTGATGCCGGAATTCTATAGCGACGACGTGGCGCTCGGCCGGCTCTACCAGCCTTTCAAGCTGCGCTGCAGCGAGGGTCACGACTATTGGCTGGTCTATTCCTATGCCCGCCGCAATGCCTTCAAGATCCGCGCCTTCCGCGACTGGATCCTTGGCAAGCTAAATCCAGGCGAGCTGGCAGGCCAGCGATGAATCGGTTTCGGAGAACGCCGCTCTAACCTTTTGGAAAAGATTGGTTTCAAGCGCGCTGGCATTGGCGGTGAAATACCACCGAGTGATCACGTCACCCCTTCCCCGCTCCCGTTTTTTCTCGCAAGCTGCGACACCGGAGAGAAAGGGTATCTGAATGTATGAATTCGCCATTGCCTGGGAATGGCTGGCCTTTGCCGTCCGCTGGCTGCATGTGGTGACGGCCATTGCCTGGATCGGCTCGTCCTTCTACTTCATCGCGCTCGACCTCGGCTTGGTGAAACGCAACCACCTGCCGCCCGGCGCCTATGGCGAGGAATGGCAGGTGCATGGCGGCGGCTTCTACCACATCCAGAAATATCTGGTGGCGCCCGCCACGATGCCGGAACATCTCACCTGGTTCAAATGGGAGTCCTACGCCACCTGGCTCTCCGGCTTCGCGATGCTCTGCCTCGTCTATTACGGCGGCGCCGATCTGTTCCTGATCGACCGGCATGTGCTGGACATCTCGGCGACGACGGCAATCCTGATCTCGCTTGCATCGCTCGGTGTCGGCTGGGTCTTCTACGATCTCCTCTGCAAATCGCCGATCGGCAAGAATACCTGGGGCCTGATGGCCCTTCTCTACCTGGTGCTGGTCGCCATGGCCTGGGGCTACACGCAGGTCTTCACAGGCCGCGCTGCCTTCCTGCATCTCGGCGCCTTCACGGCGACGATCATGTCCGCCAACGTCTTCTTCATCATTATCCCCAACCAGAAGATCGTCGTCGCCGACCTGATCGCCGGCCGCACGCCCGATCCGAGGCTCGGCGCCCAGGCCAAGCAGCGTTCGCTGCACAACAACTACCTGACCTTGCCCGTGATTTTCTTCATGTTGTCAAACCACTATCCGCTTGCCTTCGCGACGGCGTTCAACTGGATCATTGCGGCCCTGGTGTTCCTGATGGGCGTGACGATCCGCCACTGGTTCAACACCACGCATGCGCGCAAGGGCAAGCCGACCTGGACCTGGCTCGCGACAGCGATCCTCTTCATCCTGATCATGTGGCTGTCGACGGTGCCGAAGGTGCTGACCGGACAAGAGCGGGCCGAGGCCGCACCAGCGTTCAAGCGCTTTGCCGAAAACGCGCATTTCCCGGCCGTCAAGGACACGATCGCCACCCGCTGTAGCATGTGCCATGCGGCCGAGCCTGTTTACGAAGGCATTGGCCGGGCCCCGAAGGGGGTCACGCTCGAGAGCGACGCCGAGATTGCCGCTTTGGCGCGGGAAATCTATATCCAGGCCGGGCGCAGCCACGCCATGCCGCCCGGCAACATAACCGATATGACGGCGGACGAACGCAGGCTGCTGACGGCCTGGTTCGAGAGCGCCGTCGGGGAGGCAGAATGACATCCATCCTGATCCGCGGCCGCACATTGAGCTTCAACCGCGCGCCGGAGAGCATCGACGACAGCGCCGGCTATGCCTATGAAGGCGACGGCGCGCTCCTTGTCGAGGATGGCGTCATCAAGGCTTGCGGCCCCTACGCGACTGTAAAGACGGCAGCGCCGGAAGGGGTGGAGGAGATCGATCACCGGCCGCACCTCATCGTGCCGGGCTTCATAGACACGCATCTGCACTTCCCGCAGATGCAGGTCATGGCCTCCTACGCCGCCAACCTGCTCGAATGGCTGAACACCTACACGTTTCCGGAGGAATGCCGCTTCGTCGAAACCGCGCATGCGGAGCGGATCGCCCGGCACTTCTTCGACGAGATGGTCCGCCACGGCACGACGACGGCAACGGCCTATTGTTCGGTGCACAAGGCGTCCGTCGACGCCTTCTTCGCCGAGAGCCTGAGGCGCGGCACCTGCATGGTCGCCGGCAAGGTGATGATGGACCGCAACGCGCCGCAGGGCCTGCTCGACACGCCTGAGATGAGCTATGACGAGACGCGGGCGGTGATCGCCGACTGGCACGGCAGGGGCCGCAATCACGTCGCCATCACCCCGCGCTTCGCCATCACCTCGACGCCGGAGCAGATGGATGCGGCGAAATCGCTCGTCCGCGAGTTTCCTGACCTGCACGTACAGACGCATCTCTCCGAAAACCGCGACGAAATCGCCTTTACCTGCGAGCTCTATCCCGAAGCCAAGGATTATACCGACGTCTACGCCCGCTACGGCCTGCTCGGGCGCAAGAGCCTTTTCGGTCATTGCATCCATCTCTCCGAGCGCGAAGCCGATGCGATGAGCGAGACCGGTTCTGTCGCCGTCTTCTGCCCGACATCCAACCTCTTTCTCGGTTCCGGCCTGTTTCCGCTCCACGCCCTGACGCGGCGGGCGAAACCGGTGCGCGTCTCGGTCGCCTCCGATATCGGCGGCGGCACCAGCTATTCGATGCTGAAGACGCTCGACGAGGCCTACAAGATCGTCCAGCTCCAAGGCGAACGGCTGAACCCCTTCGACAGCTTCTACATGATGACCCGGGGCAATGCCGAGGCGCTTTCGCTTGCCGATCGCATCGGCACGCTGGAGCCGGGCAGCGATGCCGACCTTGCGGTCCTCGACATGGCGGCCACACCGGCCATGGCGCTCAGGGCCGAAGTGGTCAATTCGCTCGCCGACGAGCTCTTCCTCCTGCAGACGATGGGCGACGATCGCTCGATCGTCGAGACCTATGTGGCAGGCAAGCCGGCGAAATCCACGCTCGGCACCACCTGAGGCAAGAGGTCAATTTTTTTGACCACTTGCCTCAGGCGACTATTACAACCCTTCCGAAAAGATGTTAAGGCGTCCGTCATCTCCATTCGATGAGGGCCATCCATGACGCAAATCCTCGACATCAGCGACCTCAAGGCGCTTGCCAGGCGGCGGGTTCCGAAGCTCTTCTTCGACTATGCCGACAGCGGCGCCTGGACGGAGGGCACCTATCGCGCCAACGAAGAGGATTTCGCCAAGATCAAGCTGCGTCAACGGGTGCTGGTCGACATGACCAACAGGTCGCTCGAAACGACGATGATCGGCCAGAAAGTCTCGATGCCGGTGGCGCTTGCACCGACGGGTTTGACGGGCATGCAGCACGCCGACGGCGAGATGCTGGCGGCGCAGGCGGCAGAGGCCTATGGCGTTCCCTTCACGCTGTCGACGATGAGCATCTGCTCGATTGAGGACGTCGCCTCGGTGACGACGAAACCCTTCTGGTTTCAGCTCTATGTGATGCGCGAGCGCGAATTTGTGCTCAACCTCATCGACCGCGCCAAGGCGGCCAAATGCTCGGCCCTCGTCCTGACGCTCGACCTGCAGATACTCGGCCAGCGGCACAAGGATCTCCGCAACGGCCTCTCGGCGCCGCCCCGCATGACTCCGAAACATCTCTGGATGATGGCGACGCGCCCGGGCTGGTGCATGAAGATGCTCGGCACGAACCGACGCACCTTCCGCAACATCGTCGGCCATGCCAAGAGCGTCACCGACCTCTCCTCGCTCCATGCCTGGACCGCCGAGCAGTTCGACCCGCAGCTTTCCTGGAAGGACGTCGAATGGATCAAGGACCGCTGGGGCGGTCCGCTCATCCTGAAGGGCATCCTCGATCCGGAAGACGCGAAAATGGCGGCGAAAACCGGCGCCGACGCAATCATCGTCTCGAATCACGGCGGCCGCCAGCTCGACGGGGCGCCGTCCTCGATCAGCATGCTGCCGAAGATCATCGATGCCGTCGGCGACCAGATCGAGGTTCATCTCGACGGCGGCATCCGCTCCGGACAGGACGTGCTGAAGGCAGTCGCGCTTGGAGCCAAGGGCACCTTCATCGGCCGCCCGTTCCTCTATGGCCTCGGGGCGATGGGCAAGGACGGCGTGACCCTGGCGCTCGACATCATCCGCAAGGAGATGGACATCACCATGGCGCTCTGCGGCAAGCGCAACATCAACGACGTGGCTCGCGACGTCATCGCCGACTACGCGATGTGAGGCGCCAGATGCGGGCGCCGTGCGCCCACATCCTTCTCGTCCGGCTCAGCTGCCGCGATAGGTCGAATAGCCGTAGGGCGAGAGCAGCAGCGGCACGTGGTAGTGGCTGGCGGCGTCGGCGATGCCGAACCGCAACGGGATGAGGTCGAGAAAGGCCGGCTCGACAAGCGCCACTCCGGCCGCGCGCAGATAATCGCCGGCGTGAAACACAAGTTCGTACTGCCCCGCCTTGAAGGCTTCGCCCTCCGCAAGCGGCGCGTCGACGCGACCGTCGCTGTTCGTGCGGACCGTGCAGATCGATTGCCGCTCCTCGCCTTCCAGCCGATAGAGATCGATGCGCAGGTTCTCTGCCGGCTTGCCGAGCGCCGTGTCGAGAACATGGGTTGTCAGCCGGCCGCTCTTCTTCATCGGACTGTTCCCTTCGAAGGCAGATCTGGGATAAAGAAAGGTTCCTCGTAGAAGAACTCCTCGAGATTGTTGCCCGGTCCGCCGCGATCGACAACGAGGAAATCGCTGACGGTATCGACCGTCATCAGCGGATGATGCCAGACGTTGCGGCCATAATTGACCCCCTGCCGGCCCCCTGCCAGGAAAACCCGCGGCCTGCCCGGGCGCCCGCCCTCATCCTCGGCGGCAACCGCGAGCCAGGGCCGATCTTGAAGTGGCGAAAAACTCTGGCTGCCGAACGGGTGGCGTTCCATCATGGTGATGCTGTAGGGAAAGCTCCGCGGCTGGCCGCGAAAGATGCTGATGATCACCCGGGCGCCCTCCCCGATCACGTCGGCCTCGGCAAGCGCATGAAACCGCTCTGTATTGCCGCCATTGATCAGCCGCGCCGACGCGGGGTCGGCCTCGATGACGCTGCCGAACGGGGCGAACGCCTCCTTCGTCAGGGGCTCGATCGAAAGCAGATGCGACATCAGGCCCGGGTCCCAACTCTCCGGCCATGGAGGCCCGGGCGCGGTGCGGCGCCGGTAGGCGGAACGGTCTTGTCAGGCATTGTCATCTCCCGGAAGCATGGAACTGAGACGCAGCCGGGCGATCCGCTCCACCTGCGCGCAGGCGGTTTCAAATTCCTCTTCCGCGGAATTGTCAATCCGCTGCTCGAAGGCGGCGAGAATCTCCGCCTTCGTCAAACCCTTCACCGCGATAATGAAGGGAAAGCCGAATTTCTTGGTATAGGCGGCGTTGAGCTTCGTGAACTGCGCATGCTCTTTCGGCGAGAGCCGGTCGAGGCCCGCCGATGCCTGTTCGGACGTCGATTCCGCCGTGAGCTTGCCGGCAACGGCGAGCTTACCGGCTAGATCGGGATGGGCGCGCAGGACCGCCAGACGTTCTGCGGGCGATGCCGCGCGAAAAGCGTTGCAGAGGGCCGAATGGACGTTTCCGGCCGTCAATCCCGACGAGGCGGCATGGTCGAACGCACGCTCCGCCACCCAGGGGGAATGCTCGAAGATACCGCCGAAACGGCGGACGAAATCCTCGCGTTCCGACATCAACGCATTCCCTCCGGTCTGTGGTGTTCATACCAGTGGCGGGCGATATCGATGCGCCGCGGCACCCACACCTGATCGTGCGACAGGACGTAATCGATGAAGCGGCCGAGCGCCGCCGCTCGGCCCGGCCGGCCGACGAGACGACAATGCAGGCCGACATTCATCATCTTCGGGCTGCCTTCCTTGCCCTCCTCATAAAGCACGTCGAACGTGTCCTTGAGATAGGTGAAGAACTGGTCTCCCGAATTGAAGCCCTGATTGGTGGCAAAGCGCATGTCGTTGGCGTCGAGCGTGTAGGGGATGATGAGATGCGGCTTGTCGGGTGTCAGCCCCGGGACCCAATAAGGAAGTTCGTCCGCATAGGAATCGCAGGAATAGAGGAAGCCGCCCTCCTCCAGCACGAGCCTCAGCGTGTTGACCGAAGGCTTGCCCTGGTAGATGCCAAGCGGCCGCTCGCCCGTCAGCTCCGTATGGAGCCGCACGACCTCGCGAATATGCTCGCGCTCCACCTCCTCCGGAAAATCCCTGTATTCGAGCCAGCGCAGCCCGTGGCTGGCGATCTCCCAGCCGGCCTCCTTCATCGCCGCAACCGCCTCCAGGTTGCGGGCCATGGCAAGCGTCACGCCATAGACCGTTAGCGTCACGCCACGGCTCGTGAACATCCGCCACAGGCGCCAGAAACCGGCACGCGCGCCGTATTCGTAGATTGATTCCATGTTGAGGTTGCGCTGACCCGCCCAGGGCTGCGCGCCGACGATCTCCGACAGCAGGCACTCGGATGCCGGATCGCCATCGAGAATGCAGCTTTCGCCGCCCTCCTCGTAATTGAGGACGAACTGCACGGCGATGCGCGCATCGCCCGGCCAATGCGGCTGCGGCGGCGTGCGTCCATAGCCAACAAGGTCGCGCGGATAGGAAGTCTCGGCCATGAAATCACCTTCGATTTTCCGAGACGGTAGCACCGCGCAACGGATTGTCGAGATGAAAATGACGGCGCGAAAGGAGGTTAGCGGATTGCCGAAACGGAATTGGCCAGCAGCGGCGAAGCGCCGCCGGCGTCACCCGTTGACTTACCCGATAACTGAGGCTGCGCCGAGGACCGAACCGTCCTTTCGCTCCTTGGACGGACGGAAATCTTGCCGAGCGGATGCTGGGAATGGACCCGCATCGGCGCGCCCTTCTCCGCTTCGACGAACAAGGCGAGGCTTTCGACCGCAAGCGGCTTCGTCAGATGCGGTTCGAAGACTTCGCGCAACGGCGCCTCGAGGCCTCGTCCGGCTTCAGCACCCAAAGGACCAGTGAGCTTCATATGGAAGCGGTACTCTTCCATCACGAAGGGATCGCCCCACCGATGCAGATTCGTAAATTGCGGGGCAGTCAACCGGTCGGGATCGGAACGTTCGATTTCGTCCTCGCCGAGCGGCGCCCGAAAGCGGTCGAATGCCTGCAGGACCCGCGCGGCGAGCATATGCATCGCACGGCTCGGCACCGTCGGCGTCAGCTCCAGGCATTGCCCGAGGCGCGCCACCTCCAGCCGCTCGATCGCGAACGGCGTCTCGGCGCTGGTGAAGTGCATCAGACTTCTCAGCAGCTGCGCTTCATCGGCGCCTTCCGCGAGGCGGAAGGGCGCCATGATCATCGCGTGGAAGCCGAAGCGGCGCGGAACGGCCGTGTGGAAGGCGATCTCGGAAATGCGAAGGCCGGCGATCGACGGCGGCTCGACGGGTTCGCCCGAATAGACGCTGCGGCCAAGCCAGCTTGCCGCCGCCGCGGACAGAGGGTCGCCCATCGGCGGCGTAAAACAAATGGCGTACCGCATTGCAAGGCTCCGAAATTCGGTTCGATAGCCGCCTCTTAGGTGATTTGCGTGACAGATTGACGAAGTGGAATGGGGGCTACTGCAACGCCGCGATATGGGTTTCGCACCGGAAGGATTGCGGCAGTTCGGCGGTCCTGCGCCCGGCAATCTCGTCGATGACGAAGCCCGCCAGAACATGTGCCAGTCCAAAACTGACCTTGAAGCCGCCCGTCAGCACCGACAGCCTTTCATATTCCGGATGGCGGCCGACCATCGGCTCCCGGCCCGTGGCCTTGGGGCGCAGACCGGCCCAGCGTTCGATCACCGGTGCATCGCGCAGCAGCGGGGTGAGTGCAACGGCGCGTTCGATCAGCGCATCCAGTTGCGCGTCCGTCGAAAAGGGCTCGGCGAATCGGTTCTCGCTGGTGCTGCCGACGGCCACAAGGCCGTCCTCATGCGGAACGATGTAGAGCCCGTCGGTGAAGATGATCGGCGCGGCCGGATCAATATCGGCGCGGAGCAGCGCCGCTTGCCCCTTGACGGGGCCGCCGCTCGCCGCCTGCGGCCGCTCCGCCAACCGATCGACCAGCGGAAAACTCGCGACACCGGCGGCGAGGATGCAATGCCCGAACGCGACCTCGCGGCCCTCGAAGAGTGCTAGCCGAGCGTGCTGCGGGTCGATCGACAAAACGTCGGCGCCCTCTTCGATCTGGACATGAGGAAATGCATCGAGTGCCGCCCGCAAGGTCGCCAGCAGCCTGCGCGGCGCCACGCGTGCGGCAAGCGTGTCCTGGACGAGGCCGAAGGGTGCGGCGTTCGCTGCCGGCCAGCCGTCGGTATCGGCGTCGCGGACGTGCCAATGATACCGCTGGTCGCCAGCGACCCAGTGCCGCTCCGCGTCCTGCTGGTGGCCGAGCGCGATATCGCGCAGATGCTGTCTGCCGAGCGGCATGATCCGGCCCGAGCGGCGATAGCCCGCCGATAGACCCGTCTCGCCCTCGAGCCGGGCAATCTCGCCCTCCAGCGAAACAAGCGCATCGAACTGGAACTGTTTCTTCGCGTTCCAGCGGTCCGGCATGTGCGGCATCAGCGCTCCGAGCAGGCCGCCGCTTGCGCCTGCACCGATCCCCTTCCGCTCGAGGAGGCGCGTCTCGATGCCGGCACGGCCGGCCATGAGCGCCGCCCAGAGCCCCATGATACCGCCACCAACGATCAAAACTTCGCTCATCGATTGACCTTACCCCGCCGCAAGTCTATCGCCATCGCCATGACAGAGACCGATCTCCGCCAGAACCAGCCGACCGCAAGCCAGAGCCTTGAATGGCATGCGGGCGATATGCCCTATTCGGTGGAATTTGGCGATCACTTTTACTGCCGCACTGACGGCCGGCTGGAATGCGGCCATGTCTTTCTTTCGGGCAACAGGCTGCCCGCGCGCTGGAGCGCAGGCGGGACCTTTACGATCGGCGAGCTCGGCTTCGGCACCGGCCTGAACTTCTGCGAGTCCTGGCGGCAATGGAAAGAGGCACAGGTCCCCGATGGCCGGCTACACTTCGTCTCCTTCGAGCGCTTCCCGATGCGCGCCGGCGAAATCGACCGGGCACTCGCCCATTGGCGGGAGATCGACGCCGAGCGCCGCGCGCTTGTCGCCCCTTGGCCGGATGCGCCGGCCGGCCGGATCGACATCGACTTCGACGGCGTGCGTCTCACCGTCGTCTGCGGCATGGCGCTCCAGGGCGTTGCCCAAACGCGGGAAAGTTTCGACGCCTGGTTTCTCGACGGCTTCGCCCCGTCGCGGAACCCCGACATGTGGTCGCAGGAACTCATGCAGGCGGTTTTCGACAAAACCGTCAAAGGCGGCACCTTCGCCACCTATGCGGCGGCAGGTTTCGTCCGCCGCAATCTCGCTGCGGCCGGCTTCGTGGTCGAGCGCCTTCCGGGCTTCGCCGGCAAACGCGAAATGCTGCGCGGCGATAAGCCCTGAAGCGATCTAGCCGGGAAAGACCACCGACTTGACCGTGGCGATCAGTTGCTCGGTCGGCACCGCCACGCAATTCCGGTCGATCTCGGCGACGGTCTTTTCCTTGACCTGATGGGAGAGCAGCTTCCTGAGGTCGCCCAAGGTCTTCGGCGCGGCGCAGATCACCAGGTTCTCGAAGGCGTTTTCCAGCGCATAGTGGTCGAGCTTCCCGGCAATCTCGACGGCGAAGCGGTGCTGTTCCTCGCGAACCGGATCGCTGCTGTATTCCATGGCCGAGCGGCCGTGTCCGACCGACGAATGGCTGCGGCCCGGCTTGTCGGCCATGATGTCCTGAGCGCGCCTCGCCTCGATCTCGTAGGATTCCACCTCCGGCTGCTGATGCCCGTCCTTCAGCAAGTTGACGTCCTTGACGATGCGCGCGGCGTTGCCATCGGCTGCCAGTATCCAAATCCGGTTCCGCACTGGTTCCTCTCCTGTATCTCGATTGGCAGATAGGTCGGCGAAGACTAAAGGGATGGAACGGCTGAAGCCGCGTCAGGTTCCCGAATCGCCGAGCGTCCAATTTTTGTCCAGCTTCACACGGCTTGGTTGCGAACGCAGCTGAGCATCGAAACCGGGTTTCGGCGCCGGCCCGTATCGCTCCCGCTCCTGCCGAACTGGACCACGCAATTCCTGCAATATGCGCACCCGGCCTAGCCGAGATGCCGGGGGCCGAGCCGCAGAATTGTACGCTCCGGCGCCTGTTCTGCAAGCTTTCATCCATTATGCTTGGCCGATCCTGGCCATGACGAACTTTCCTGAACGCCGGCCTTCGAGAAGGCTGCTGCGGCGAGCCAATCTCGCACATGCAAAAGATGCCGCTTGACTTTTCGGGCCAAAACAACGACATGGACAGCGCGTCACCTTCCGGCCGCCGCGTGAGCGCGCCCTCGGCAAACACTTCGAGCCGTGAAGAAGGAATAGCGCGAGACATCGCCGCAACCGGCGGCAGCACAGGCGCTTGACGATTTTCTCTAAACCACAAGTTCCCAATTCACGCGGGGTTCTTGACGCCAGACGACACCGGAATTGCAAGAGGCGATTCCGGCGCATGCGTTTGGCGCCCCGAAAGGTATATCCATTGTCCACTTTCAAAGACCTCGGCCTATCGCAGCAGATCCTGGCGACCCTCTCCGCCAATGCCTTCGAAAAGCCGACGCCCATCCAGATGCAGGCCATCCCGCTTGTTCTCAAGGGTCATGATCTCATCGGTCTTGCCCAGACGGGCACCGGCAAGACCGCCGCCTTCGGTCTGCCGATGATCGAGAAGCTTCTCGCCGATGGCGGGCGCGCCGACCCGCGCAACATCCGCGCGCTCGTGCTGGCCCCCACCCGCGAACTGGTCAATCAGATCGCCACCAACCTTAAGCTTTTCGTGAGAAAGAGCCCGCTGAAGATCGGCGTCGTTGTCGGCGGCGTCTCGATCAACAAGCAGACCGAACAGCTCGCCCGGGGCGTCGACATTCTCGTCGCAACGCCCGGCCGCCTGCTCGACCTCGTCGCCCGCAAGGCCGTGACGCTGACGCAAGGGCGCTACCTCGTGCTCGACGAGGCCGATCAGATGCTCGACCTCGGATTCATCCACGATCTGCGGAAGATCTCGAAGCTGGTGCCGAAGAACCGCCAGACGCTGCTCTTCTCCGCGACCATGCCGAAGCAGATCGCCGAACTCGCCGGCGAATATCTGACCGATCCGCTCAAGGTCGAGGTAACGCCGCCCGGCAAGGCCGCCGACAAGGTCGAGCAATATGTCCATTTTGTCCCCGGCAAGGACCTGAAGACGACGATCCTCAAGAAATCGCTGACCGACAATCCCGATGGTCTGTCACTAGTCTTCAGCCGCACGAAGCACGGTGCCGAGAAGCTGATGAAGCATCTCGACCATGTCGGCTTCAAGGCCGCCTCGATCCACGGCAATAAGAGTCAGGGCCAGCGCGAGCGCGCGCTGAAGGCGTTCCGCGACGGCGAAATCCGCGTGCTCGTCGCGACCGACGTCGCCGCACGCGGCATCGACATTCCGGGTGTAACCCATGTCTACAACTACGATCTGCCGGAAGTGCCGGACGCCTATGTGCATCGCATCGGCCGCACCGCCCGTAATGGCCGCGACGGCATTGCGATCGCCTTCTGCTCACCGGACGAAATCCGCCTGCTGCGCGACATCGAAAAGCTGATGGGCATCCAGATCGCCGTCGCCAGCGGCGAGGCGCCGGCCGACCAGGCTCGTCCCTCCAAGGGTCGCGGCAGTCGCGGCAACGGCCAGCAGCGCGGCAATGGCGGTGGTCAACATCGCGGCAGCGGCGGCCAGCGCCGCGACGGAGCTCAGCGCCCGCAGCGTCCTGCGCGGGAGCCGGCAACGAGCGGGTTTGCAGGCGACGAACTGCTGCGCGACGATCGTCCGCAGAAGAGCGAGCGCCGCGATCACCGGGCCGCCGGCCAGGGCCACCACGACGGCCGGCCGGAGGGCAACCGCAATCACGAAAACCGCAAGCACCATGGCCGCCCCGGCCCGAAGCATGACGGCCGGCGCCAGGGCGACGGGCAGCCCGGCAATCGCCGCGGGCGCGGTCAAGGCATGCGCCGCGCAGACAATGGCGGCGGCCGCCAGGGCTGAGCCGCCTGCGATAAACAGTGACCCTTGCGCCTCCGAAAGGACGCGAGGGTCGCTGCAGATATTTCCTACTGCATGTCTCCGGCCGCGGGCCTGACCTCCACCTTGGCGCGACCTGCGTCGAGACCACCAAGCGTTTCATCGTGGTGCGCAACGTTCTCGGGAAACAGCAAGGCCCCGAATCCGCGCTCGTCTGAGCTCTCGCATACGCTGCGCTGCTCTATTTCGCTGAGCCTGCCGCAACATTGATTGCGCGTTCCCCAGCCGGCGCCTCGCCATTGTTCTTGCGATTGGTGAGGTAGACGCCCGTCACCGCAATAACGGTTCCGACGATCATCGGCCAGGTCAGGGCTTCGCCGAAGAAGAGCGCCGCCTGGACCGCCGCGAGCGGAGGCACCAGATAGATGAGCGATGCGGCGCGCGAGACCTGGCCGCGGCGGATGAGATAGAGCAGGAGCGCAATCGCCCCCATCGACAGGCCGAGGACCGACCATGCAAGCGCTGCGACGAGCTCGAGGTTCCAGGTGACGTGCAGATCCTCGAGCATCAGGGCCAAGGGCACGGTGACGAACAGGGCGCCGACATATTGCAGGGCGGCGATCGACCGAATGTCACCGTTTTGCAGATATCGCTTCTGGTAGAGCGTGCCATAGGTCACCGCCGCCATGCCGAGGACGTTGATGGCCACCGGCAGGAAATGAATGGGCGTCGCGGCGGTGTCGAGCGCCAGCGTCTTCGGCAAGACGGCAAGTGCGATGCCGCAAAAGCCGAGCACCAAACCGAGCCGCTGCTGCCGGCTGAGATTCTCGCCGATCAGGAACGGCGCGACCGCCGCCGTCATCAACGGCTGCAGCCCGGCGATGATGCCGGATATGGCCGCGGGCACCCCCTGCCCGATCGCCCACCATACGGCGCCAAGATAGAGGCCGTGCAGGAAGATCCCCGACACAATCGCGTGGCCGATCAGGCTCCAGGAGCTGGGCCAGCGCGCGCCGGTCGCGGCGCAGAAGCCGACGAAGAGCAGGATCGCCACGCTGTAGCGCAGCGCCAGGAAGGTCAGCGGATCGGCGAAGAATGCAGCATATTTCGCCACCACCCAGCCCGTCGACCAGAGCAGCACGAAAATGGCCGGGGCCAGGCGGGCAAGCATCATAGGTGTTTTTCCCGATCGAGGCGGACCTCGATGAGCGAGACCGTCGCCGCGGCGATAGACCGCGTGCCGCCCCTGGTCAAAGCAATTTTTCTGATGGTTGCGATCAGCGAATTGGAACCATCAGTCGCAGAGAGGAGGCAGACGGGGAGACGAAGCCGGGCGCGTATTCTTCGCGGTAGTGTAGATGGGTCTGATCGACGAAGTGGCCCGCAGCCGCAATCCACTCGAACATCTTGCGGTACTGAACGAAAACATCTCCTCCTTCAGGGTGGTGCATCGTCGTCGCAAAGCGCATGGCCGGCAGGTCCATGTGGTCGGGCGCTGCAAAGGTCTCGTGATCTTCTCCGGCATAGCCGAGCAGATAGGTGAAGCCCTCCGGCCGGACATTCCAGGAGAGGCCTATAAGGGCGGCGTGATCGCGCGGATGCGTGCGGCGTCGATGCTCCTGCGTCTCGGCTACCAGCCGGTGGATGGCGCCGTCGGCCGCTTCGATGAATGTGCCGTCCCAGAGGCGGCCGGTAACCCGTTGCGCCGGCCGTTCGGCGATCTCGTATATTGCGTCCATGCCGTCACCACCTGACCAGCGCCGATATCTTATTCCTGCCGCATCGATGAACAAGATCGGCAAACAAGGCTTCCACCGAGACCGCAACCTGCGGTGGGGCGCCAAATAATCAGGCATCTGCCCATTTCCAAATCAGCAGGAGAAATCCGGCACGCATAAATCGCAAGCCGGAGAGACGAAAGCGCCTTCAATTTACGGACCGGCGCAAGCCGAAAATTCTTCGCGCGCGACTGTGCACGCTTCTTGCATTGCGGCAACCGTTGTACTCAAATGGACAAAAATAAGGGGATCTACGCCTTTGGCATTTGACGAAATGATCAATGCGGACAGCAGTCCGCGCCAGCCATATTCGACCTATCATCAATGGTATGCCAGCCAGGACAGAAACCGGCTCATAGCGAAATCGAGAGAAGCCGAGAACATCTTCCGCAAGACGGGCATTACTTTCGCAGTCTACGGACACGCCGATTCATCCGAAAAGCTCATCCCCTTCGATCTCATTCCCCGCATCATATCCGGACGTGAATGGCGACGCCTCGCCCAGGGCATCGAACAGCGCGTCATTGCGCTTAACGCCTTTCTGGACGACATTTACCACAAGCAGGAAATCATCCGCGCCGGCCGGCTCCCGCGCGAACTGATCGAGAAGAACGATGCCTTCCTGCCGCAGATGATCGGCTTCCGGCCGCCGGGAGGCGTCTATACCCACATCGTCGGCACCGACATCGTGCGCACCGGCGAAGACCAGTTCTACGTGCTCGAAGACAACGCCCGCACGCCTTCCGGTGTCAGCTACATGCTGGAAAACCGGGAAACCATGATGCAGATGTTCCCGGAGCTCTTCCACCAGAACCGCGTGCGGCCGGTGGAGAACTATCCCTATCTGCTGCGCCAGAGCCTGTCGTCACTGGCGCCCGCCGGCTGCGCCGGCAAGCCGCGCGTCGCCGTGCTTACCCCCGGCATCTACAATTCCGCCTTCTACGAGCACGCCTTCCTCGCCGACATGATGGGCGTCGAACTGGTGGAAGGGTCGGACCTCAGGGTCATCGACGGCAAGGTGAAGATGCGCACGACGCGCGGTTACGAGGCGATCGACGTGCTCTACCGGCGCGTCGACGACGATTTTCTCGACCCCTTGACCTTCCGACCGGATTCCGCGCTCGGCATTCCCGGCATCATGGACGTCTATCGCGCCGGCAACATCACCATCGCCAATGCGCCGGGCACCGGCATTTCCGACGACAAGGCGATCTATTCCTACATGCCGGAAATCGTCGAGTTCTATACCGGCCGCAAGCCGTTGCTCGAAAACGTCCCCACCTGGCGCTGCTCGGAACCGCAGAGCCTCAAATACGTGCTCGAACATCTGGAAGAGCTCGTCGTCAAGGAAGTGCACGGCTCCGGCGGCTACGGCATGCTCGTCGGCCCGACGGCGACCAAGAAGGAGCGTGCCGCCTTCGCCGAGAAGCTCAAGGAGCGCCCCGGCAACTACATCGCCCAGCCGACATTGTCGCTCTCGACCGTGCCGATCCTCGTCAACAAGGGCATCGCGCCCCGGCACGTCGACTTGCGTCCCTATGTGCTCGTTTCCGACAAGGTGCAAATCATTCCCGGCGGGCTGACGCGTGTCGCCCTGAAGGAGGGCTCGCTGGTGGTGAATTCCAGCCAGGGCGGCGGCACCAAGGACACCTGGGTACTGGAGGACTGAGGCCATGCTGGGAAGAACTGCGAACGGCCTCTACTGGATGTTCCGCTATATCGAGCGCGCCGAGAACAGCGCCCGGCTGATCGACGCGGGCCTGCGCATGTCGCTGACCCGCAGCGAATCGAGCGAGGGCGACTGGGACGGCGTGCTGCAGAGCGCCGGCGTGCGCGAGCTCTATGACGAGGTGCACGACACGCTGACCAGCAGCGACGCCATCGATTTCCTGCTGCGCGACCGGGCCAATCCGTCAAGCGTCATGTCCTGCATCGAGGCGGGCCGCCACAACGCCCGCATGGTCCGCACGGCGCTGACCCGCGAGACCTGGGAAGCCACCAACGAATGCTGGATCGAGCTGAAGGCGATGCTCGCCAAGAAGGCGCGGCCGGCCGACATGCCGGAGATCATCGACGCCATCAAACGCCGCGCCGGCCTCATCCGCGGCGCCTTCCACGGCACGATGCTCCGCAACGAGATCTTCAACTTCTCGCGCATCGGCACCTTCATCGAGCGGGCCGACAACACCGCGCGCATCCTCGACGTGAAGTACTACGTGCTGCTGCCGGCGGTCTCCGCCGTCGGATCGTCGGTGGACAACGTCCAGTGGGAATCGATCCTACGCTCCGTCTCGGCGCACCGCGCCTATGGCTGGGTCTATGATGCGGAACTGAGGCCGGCCAATATCGCCGATTTCCTGATCTCGAACGGCCGCATGCCGCGCTCGCTCGCCTATTGCTACGAAAAGATCGTCAGCAATCTCGGTTATCTGTCGCGCGAATATGGCGAGAGGCATGCCGCTCACGAGACCGCCGAGGAAACGCTCGCTTCGCTCCGCAGCCAGTCGATCAGCGACATCATGGACCGGGGCCTGCACGAATATCTGGAAGAGTTCATCAGCCACAACAACCGTCTCGGCCAGGAAATAACCGACGGCTACCGGTTTTACCAATGAGGTCCGGGAGAGTGGAATGCACCTGAAAATCAGCCACACGACCGAATACCATTACGACGAACCGGTGCCCTATGCGCTGCAGCGGCTGCGGCTGACGCCGACGACGCAGCCCGGCCAGAGGGTGTTGAACTGGCGCACGCTCGTCGAAGGCGCGGTGGTCGAGGTCAGCTACGATGACCATTTCGGCAACCGCACGCATCTCGTCAACGTCGACGCGGATCGGACGACCTTGCGGATCGAGGCGAGCGGTGAAGTGGATACGGAAGACCGGGCCGGCGTCTTCGGAGCGCACCAGTCCTATGTGCCGCTCTGGCTCTATGCCCGCGAAACACCGCTCAGCGAGGCGGGCAAGCTGGTCCGCGAGCTGGCGAAATCGGCCGAGGGCGCAACGGATCTCGAGCGCATGCACGCGCTGATGGGGACGATTCACGAGGCGGTCGCCTACGAGCCCGGCGAGACCCATGCCGGTACCACCGCCGAGGAGGCGCTCGAGCGCGGCAAGGGCGTCTGCCAGGACCACGCCCACATCCTCGTCTCGGCCGCCCGAACGCTTGGCCTGCCGGCCCGCTACGTCTCGGGCTATCTGCTGACCGAAGGCCATCCCGAGCAGACCGCGAGCCATGCCTGGGCCGATGTGCACCTGCCCGGTCTCGGCTGGGTCGGCTTCGATCCGGCAAACAAGATCTGCCCCGACGAACGCTATGTCCGAGTCGCCACCGGCCTCTGCTACCGCGATGCCGCGCCGATATCCGGGCTGGTGCATGGCGTCGCCAGCGAGACGTTGAAAGTCACCGTAACGGTGGAACGGCAAGGGCAGACGCAAAGCCACGGCGAGCAGAGCCAACGCCAGAGTCAGTAAGCCGAAAATCAGGGAATCACCGCCGGCGGCGGCCCCTCATCCGGCCTACTGGCCACCTTCTCCCCACAAGCGGGGCGAAGGAGACTCGCGGCGAACGCTTGCCCAATAGTCCGCAGGAACAGCGACAACGGCCCCTACGTCCCCTCTCCCCGCAGGCGGGGAGAGGGTTCGGGTGAGGGGCAACTACGGCACCCGAAGCCGAAACGGTGGTCGCTGTTCAGCCCCGTCAGTGGCTGTCGCGGTCCATCGGGATGCGATCGCCGCGCGGCCCGACGAGGAAGTCGAGATCGGCACCGCTATCGGCCTGCATGACGGTCTTGATATAGAGGCCGCCATAGCCGCCGGTGAGCGGCTTGACCGGCGACACCCAGGCCGCACGGCGGCGGGCGAGCTCCTCGTCGGAGACATGCAGGTGCATCGTGCGGTTCGGGATGTCGACCTCGATCAGGTCGCCGTTCTGAACGAGCGCCAGCGGCCCGCCCTCGGCCGCTTCCGGTGCCGTGTGGAGAATGACGGTGCCGTAGGCCGTGCCCGACATGCGCGCATCGGAAATGCGGATCATGTCGGTGATGCCCTTCTTCAGGACCTTGGGCGGCAGGCCCATATTGCCGACCTCGGCCATGCCGGGGTAGCCCTTCGGACCGCAATATTTCAGCACCATGACGCAGGTCTCGTCGATGTCGAGGTCCTCGCGGTTGATGCGGGCGTGGTAGTCCTCGATGCTTTCGAAGACGACAGCGCGGCCCTTGTGCTGCATCAGATGCGGCGAGGCGGCCGAGGGCTTCAGGACGGCGCCGCGGGGCGCCAGATTGCCGCGCAGCACCGCAATGCCGCCGGATTTCGTCAGTGCCTTTTCCCGGGGCAGGATCACGTCTTCGTTGTAGTTCGTTACGCCCTTGACGTCGTTCCAGATCGTGTCGCCGCTGACAGTGATGGCGTCGTTGTGGAGCAGCCCCATCTCGGCGACCGCCTTGATGACCACCGGCAGGCCGCCGGCATAATAGAATTCTTCCATCAGGTACTTGCCGGAGGGCTGCAGGTTGACGATGGTCGGCACGTCGCGACCGAGCCTGTCCCAGTCGTCGAGCGAAAGATCGACGCCGATGCGGCCGGCAAGCGCCAGCAGATGCAGCACCGCATTGGTAGAGCCGCCGACCGCGCCGTTGACGCGGATGGCGTTCTCGAAGGCTTGCTTGGTGAGGATGTCGGAGGGCCTCAGGTCTTCCTTGACCATCTCGACGATGCGGCGGCCGGTGAGCTGCGAAATCACCCGGCGGCGGGCGTCGACGGCCGGGATCGCGGCATTGCCGGAGAGCGTCATGCCGAGCGCTTCGGCCATCGACGCCATCGTCGAGGCCGTGCCCATGGTCATACAGCTTCCCGCAGAACGAGCCATGCCCTGCTCGGCATCCATGAATTCTTCGAGGCTCATTTCGCCGGATTTGACCATTTCCGAGAACTGCCAGATCGCCGTGCCGGAACCAACGTCCTTGCCGCGCCACTTGCCGTTCAGCATCGGGCCGCCGGAGACGACGATCGCCGGAATATCGACGCTAGCCGCGCCCATCAGCAGGCTGGGGGTCGTCTTGTCGCAGCCGCCGAGCAGCACGACGCCATCGACCGGATTGCCGCGGATCGCCTCTTCGACGTCCATTGCCGCGAGGTTGCGGAACATCATCGCCGTCGGGCGAAGCGTGCTTTCGCCAGTCGAGAAGACCGGGAATTCCACCGGAAAGCCGCCGGCCTCGTAGACACCGCGCTTCACCCGCTCCGCAAGGTCGCGCAGATGCGCGTTGCAGGGCGTGAGTTCCGACCAGGTGTTGCAGATGCCGATGATCGGCCGGCCGTCGAAGGTGTCGGCAGGCAGCCCCTGGTTCTTCATCCAGGAGCGGTGCATGATGGCATTCTTTCCCGTACCGCCGAACCAGTCCTGCGAACGCAGCTTGCGCGGCCACTCAGCTTTCTTCTTCATTTCTTCCTTCCTTCGGGCCCGTGGGTGCGGGCTGGAGCACGATGGCTTTGCAGCGGGATGAGGATGGCACTTGCCTCCTCATCCCGCTCTTGGGCTTAAGCCAGCGTGTAGGCTGTCTTGACGGTTGTGTAGAATTCGGCGGCGTATTTGCCCTGTTCGCGCGGGCCATAGGAGGAGCCCTTGCGGCCGCCGAACGGCACGTGGAAATCGACGCCGGCGGTCGGCAGGTTGACCATCACCATGCCGGCCTCGGCATTGCGCTTGAAATGCGTCGCATGCTTGAGGCTGGTCGTGGCAATCCCGGAGGAGAGCCCGAACGGCGTGTCGTTGGCGACGGCGAGCGCCTCGTCGTAATCCTTGACGCGGATGACCGCGGCGACCGGCCCGAAGATTTCTTCACGCGAGATCCGCATCGCATTCGTCGCCTCGGTGAACAGCGCCGGCTGCAGATAGAAGCCGGGGGTGTCGCGCGAAATGACCTCGCCGCCGAAGGCGAGCTTCGCGCCTTCTTGTCTGCCGATGGCGATATAGTCGGTGTCCTGGTTCAGCTGGCTCTGGTCGACGACCGGGCCGATATGGGTGCCGGCCTTCAGCGCGTCATCGACGACGAGGCCTTGCATGCGCTCACCCATTGCCGCGACGAACTTGTCGTGGATGCCCTCGGTGACGATGATCCGCGACGAGGCGGTGCAGCGCTGGCCGGTCGAGAAGAAGGCGGAGTTGACCGCCGCCTCGACGGCGACCGGAAGATCGGCGTCGTCGAGGACGACAAACGGGTTCTTGCCGCCCATCTCCAGCTGGAACTTGCGATTGTGCTCGACCGAGGCCATGGCGACGCGCTTGCCGGTGCCCACGGATCCGGTGAAGGTGATCGCCTGGACATCCGGGCTTTCGAGCATCGCCTGTCCGACGACCGAGCCCTTGCCCATGACGAGGTTCAGCACGCCCTTCGGCAGGCCGGCGCGATGCAGGATGTCGACGATCGCGTGAGCGCAGCCCGGGACGAGTTCGGCTGGCTTGAAGACGATGGTGTTGCCGTAGCAAAGTGCCGGGGCGATCTTCCAGGCCGGAATGGCGATCGGGAAGTTCCACGGCGTGATGATGCCGACGACGCCGACTGCCTCGCGGGTGATTTCGACGCCGATGTTCGGACGCACCGAGGGCAGCGTCTCGCCGGCGAGACGTAAGGCTTCGCCGGCGAAGAAGTCGAAGATCTGACCGGCCCGCACCGTCTCGCCAATGCCTTCGGCGAGCGTCTTGCCTTCCTCGCGCGACAGCAGCCGGCCAAGTTCGTCCTTGCGGGCGAGGATTTCGTCAGCGGTCTTTCTCAAGATAGCGTGGCGCTCGAGGATGCCGGAGCGCGACCAGGCCGGAAACGCCGCCTTGGCCGCGGCGATCGCGGCTGAAGCATCGTCGGCGGTGGCACGGGCATATTCGCCGATGACGTCGTTGGTGTTCGAGGGATTGACATTGGCGACGCCGTCGCTGCCGACCCATTCGCCGGCAATGAGATTCTGGTGAAGTGTCATGGGCTTCAGCCTCCTTGTCTTCTTGTCGCAAGGGGCCGCCCGTCGCGGCCCGACGCTGCTTTAGCAGATATATCAGAGCTGATGTATGGCGATGTCTTCTTCTTCGGCGATCGCCAGCGGATTACGCAGCGCAAGGCCAAAGTCCTTGGCCTCGATCTCGAAGATGTCTCCTGGCTCGGTGCGTATGCCGTCACCGAAGGACAGCGTCGCGGTCCCGAACATGTGCACATGCACATCGCCCGGCTCGCGGAAGAGACCGTATTTGAAGTGGTGATATTCAAGATTGGCGAAGCTGTGCGACATGTTGGTTTCGCCCGAGAGGAACGGCTTTTCCCACAGGACCTTGCCGCCGCGCAGGATACGCGACGTGCCGCGGATGTCGTCCGGCGCCGCACCGATGCGGATTTCCGGGCCGAAGCTTGCCTGCCTGAGCTTCGAATGCGCCAGCCACAGGTAATTGACCCGTTCGGTCTTATGGTCGGAGAACTCGTTGGCGACCGCGAAACCGAGACGATAGGGCATGCCCTTGTCGGAGATGACATAGATGCCGGCCATTTCCGGCTCTTCGCCGCCGTCCTCGGCAAAGGAGGGGGAGGTGAGCGGCTGACCGGGGGCGACCGCGGCGGTGCCGTTGCCCTTGTAGAACCACTCCGGCTGGACGCCCTTTTCGCCAGCCCTCGGCTTGCCGCCTTCGAGCCCCATGCGGAACATCTTCATCGAGTCGGTGAGCGTCTCTTCGGCCGCCTCGGTGGTTTTCTTATGCATCGCATCGCGCGTCGCGGCGGAGCCGAGATGCGTCAGCCCGGTGCCGGTCAGATGCAGGTGCGCCGGATCGGGATGGGTGATCGGCGGCAGCATCCGACCCTCGGCATAGGCCGCCTCGAGGTCGATCGTCTCTCCGAGGCCCTTGGCATCGATAACCGCCTGGAGGCTCTTGCCGCCATTCGCCGCCTTCATCGCCAATGCGTAGACGCTTTCCGCGTCCTTGACGAGGCGTGCCGTTTCGCCCGGCTCCCGCACTGCGACTGCAATCGATCCGTCTTGCTTCCTGACTTGGGAAATCAGCACGTCTCTATCCTTCCTGATCGAGTTGGCTTCGGGCATTGCTGTCAATGCGAACGGCAATGCTCCGCCTCGAGAGTGGCTCGCGCCACCCAGCTATGACGGCCATGATCGGCCGCCCGTTCATGATGTGGTCAGTGAGAGCTGCCCGGATCCCCGATCAGCCCTTGCCCTTGTTCTTGTTGTAGACGTCGAAGAATACGGCTGCGAGCAGCACGAGGCCCTTGATCAGCTGCTGGTAGTCGATGCCGATACCCATAATCGACATGCCGTTGTTCATCACGCCCATGATGAAAGCGCCGATCACCGCGCCGGTGATCTTGCCGACGCCGCCCGAGGCCGAGGCGCCGCCGATGAAGCAGGCCGCGATGACGTCGAGCTCGAAGCCGACGCCGGCCTTCGGGGTCGCCGAATTCAGCCGTGCCGTGATGATCATGCCGGCAAGCGCCGCCAGCACGCCCATGTTGACGAAGGCATAGAAGGTCAGCCGCTCGGTGTTGATGCCGGAGAGCTTGGTGGCCTTCTCGTTGCCGCCCATGGCATAGACCCGGCGGCCGATCGTCGAGCGCGTCGTGATGAAGGTATAGGCGGCGATCAGCACGCCCATGACGATGAGGACGTTCGGCAGGCCGCGATAGGTCGAAAGCTGGAAGCCGATGAACAGGGCCACGACACCGATGACCGCCATCTGAACGGCGAAGAACACGAAGGGCTCGTTTTCGGTGCCGTGCTGCTCGTTGATCCGGCGGTTGCGCAGGCCGGCATAGATCGCGTAGCCGACGAGAGCCAGCACCGCCACGAGGGCCACCATGTTCTTGACGATCTCCGGGCTCGGGTTGAGGAAGTAGAGAAAATCAGGAACGAAGCCGGTCGAAAGGATCTGGAAGTCCTTCGGGAACGGACCGATCGGACGTCCGCCGAGCACGACATAGGTCATGCCGCGGAAAACCAGCATGCCGGCGAGCGTGACGATGAAGGACGGGATCTTCTGGTAGGCCACCCAGTAGCCCTGGGCTGCCCCCATGATGCCGCCGACGACGAGACAGGCGGGAACGACGACGATGGCCGGCAGACCCCATTTGACCAGCATGATCGCCGAAATCGCCCCGACGAAGGCGACGATCGAGCCGACCGACAGGTCGATGTGACCGGCCACGATGATCAGCAGCATGCCCAGCGCCATGATGACGATGAAGGAGTTTTGCAGCACCAGGTTGGTGATGTTGACCGGCTTGAAGAGGACGCCGCTGGTGACGAACTGGAAGAACAGCATGATGATCACGAGCGCGACCAGAAGGCCGTATTCGCGGATGTTGTTCCTGAGGTAGTCCCCGATCGACGGTTTGGTGGTGTGGGTGCTCGTATCGGCGACCATTAGTGTTTCTCCCCTGAACGCATGATGGCGCGCATGATGGATTCCTGACTTGCTTCCTCCTTGGAAAGCTCCGCCACGATGCGGCCCTCGTTCATGACATAGATGCGATCGCAGGTTCCGAGCAGTTCCGGCATTTCCGACGAGATCATCAGGATGCCTTTGCCCTCGGCTGCGAGCTGGTTGATGATGGTGTAGATCTCATATTTCGCGCCGATGTCGATACCGCGGGTCGGCTCGTCGAGTATGAGGACTTCGGGGTTGGTGAACAGCCACTTGGACAGCACGACTTTCTGCTGGTTGCCGCCCGAAAGGTTCACCGCCTCCTGGTAGATCGAGTGCGAACGGATCCGGAGCTTCGAGCGGTAGTCGGAGGCGACTTTCCTCTCCTGGCGCTCGTCGATGATGCCGTTGGCGGCCACCGCGCTCAGATTGGCAAGCGTGGTGTTCTCCTTGATGTTGTTGATCAACACGAGCCCCAGCTGCTTGCGGTCCTCGGTTACATAGGCAAGGCCCGCCTTGATCGCCCGCGGAATCGTGCTGACATCCACCGGCTGGCCGCGCATCGTCACCTCGCCGGTGATCTTGTGGCCCCAGGACTTGCCGAAGATGCTCATCGCCGTCTCGGTGCGGCCGGCGCCCATCAGGCCGGCGATGCCGACGACCTCGCCGGCGCGCACCTTGAAGCTGACATCGTGCAGGAACTGCCGGTCGCGGTGGTGCTGGTGGTAAACGTTCCAGTTCTTCACCTCGAGCAGCGTGTCGCCGATCTTCGGTTCGCGCGGCGGATAGCGGTCTTCCATCGCCCGCCCGACCATCCCCTTGATGATCCGGTCCTCGCTGATGTCTTCCTTGTGACAGTCGAGCGTCTCCACCGTACCGCCGTCGCGCAGGATGGTGATCTGATCGGCGACCTTTTTGATCTCGTTCAGCTTGTGCGAGATGATGATCGACGTCATGCCCTGGTTGCGAAACTCCATGAGCAGCTTCAGAAGCGCGTCGGAATCGGTTTCGTTGAGGGATGCGGTCGGTTCGTCGAGGATCAGCAGCCGGACCTTCTTGGAGAGCGCCTTGGCGATCTCCACCAGCTGCTGCTTTCCGACGCCGATATCGGTGATCAGCGTCGCCGGCGATTCTGTGAGGCCGACCTTCTTGAGCAGTTCCTGCGTCCGGGAGAAGGTCTGCGGCCAATGGATGACGCCCTTGTTGGCGATCTCGTTGCCGAGGAAGATATTCTCGGCGATCGACAGCAGCGGAACGAGCGCCAGCTCCTGATGGATGATGATGATGCCGAGTTCTTCGCTGTCGGCGATCGTGCTGAAGCGGCGCTCCTCGCCGTCATAATGGATCTCGCCCTCATATGTGCCGGCGGGATAGACGCCGCTCAGCACCTTCATCAGGGTCGACTTGCCGGCACCGTTTTCGCCGACCAGGGCATGAATCTCGCCCTCGCGGACCTTGAACGAGACATTGTCCAGCGCCTTGACGCCAGGGAACGTCTTCGTGATGCCCCGCATTTCAAGAATGATATTGTCCATATTCAGCCATTCCAGCGGCAATCTGCGAGAGACTGCTGGCTTCCACCCGCTGCACGGCCCCCGGATCGGTTAGGATCCGGGGTCCCCATGAGCAGTTCAAATTATCACAGCGACTATTATGCGTCTGCAAGGATGCACGTCGCATCAGGCGAAAGGGTCCGCGGTCAGCCGCAGACCCCTCGAGCAAGATCAGTTGTTGATCTGGTCTTCCGTGTAGTAGCCGGAGCCGACGAGAACGTCCTTGGCGTTGGTCTTGTCGACCGAAACCGGCTTCAGCAGGTAGGACGGAACGACCTTGACGCCGTTTTCATAGGTCTTGGTGTCGTTCACTTCCGGCTCCTTGCCATCCATGATCGCATTGACCATGCCGACGGTCACCTTGGCGAGTTCGCGGGTGTCCTTGAAGACCGTGGAGTACTGTTCGCCGGCAAGGATCGACTTGACCGACGGCAGTTCCGCGTCCTGGCCGGTGACGATCGGCATCGGCATGTCGCCGGAGCCGTAGCCAACGCCCTTCAGGGCCGAGATGATACCGATGGACAGGCCGTCATAGGGCGACAGAACGCCATCGACCTTGGCATCGGTGTAAGTGGACGAGAGCAGGTTTTCCATGCGCGACTGGGCAACAGCACCGTCCCAACGCAACGTACCGACCTGGTCCATGCCCATCTGGCCGGACTTCACGACGATCTTGCCGCTGTCGATCAGCGGCTGCAGAACCGACATCGCGCCGTCATAGAAGAAGAAGGCGTTGTTGTCGTCCGGCGAACCGCCGAACAGTTCGACGTTCTTCGGCTCCTTGGCTTCATCGAGCTTCAGGCCCTGGACGAGCGAGGTGGCCTGCAGCACGCCGACCTGGAAGTTATCGAAGGTGGCGTAGTAGTCGACGTTGCCGGAGTCGCGAATCAGCCGGTCGTAGGCGATGACCTTGACGCCGGCGTCTGCTGCCTTCTGCAGGATGTCGGAGAGCGTCGTGCCGTCGATGGCGGCGATGACGAGAACCTTCGCGCCCTTCGTCACCATGTTCTCGATCTGCGCGAGCTGGTTCGGAATGTCGTCGTCGGCGAACTGCAGGTCCGGCGTGTAGCCGGCTTCCTTGAATAGCTTCTCCATGGTTTCGCCGTCGGAAATCCAGCGGGTCGACGTCTTCGTCGGCATGGAAATGCCGACCGTGCCCTTGTCCTGGGCAAATACCGGCGCAGCGAAGGCTGCGACGGATATCGCCGCGGCGGCGAGAAGCGAAGTAATCAGTTTCATCAGATCTCTCCCTGAGTGTTGAAGCCGGCGGCCGGAGCCCCCGTCATATGCGCAGCGATTCGCCTGCCCGGAGAGATCGTCCCCGGCGGCGTTTCAAGATAAAGGAAGGTCCTCCCTGTCTTAGCATACTCCCGCATGCGCTGGCGCACATGGGTGGAAACTGGAATCAATTGCCATAACTGTCAAATACAATATCGCTTTGCATACATATCAAAATTGATATACGACTCTTAAAGAGTGTGATTTATGAATCTCTTGAATAGCGGGGCCGAACAATGACCCTCGACAGCAAGCCGAGCGTCGCGACCCCGGCCGGCGAGTCCTTCGACACCGGCCTTTTCCGGTCGGGACTGAAGATCAACCACCTGCGGCTGGTCCTGGCGATCGACGACCATCGCCGCATCAGCGCCGCGGCCGAATCGCTCGGCGTCTCCCAGCCGGCCGCCTCGCGCATGCTCGCCGAAATCGAGGCGATCGTGAAGGCCCCGATCTGTGCGCGGGTGGCCCGCGGAGTCGAATTGACCCGCTACGGCGAAGCGCTCGCGCGGCGGGCACGGACGATCTTTCTCGAATTGCGCGAAGCCGCGCGCGAAATCACCGAATTGAAGACGGGGAGCGGCGGCTCGGTGTCGCTCGGCTCCGTCACCGGCCCCGCCCTCAACCTCGCCGTGCCTGCAATCCGCCAGGTGTCGACGGCCTATCCCGGCATCGAGATCAATGTACAGATCGACAACAGCAACGTGTTGACGCGCGAGCTGCTTGCGGCACGCCACGACTTCGTCGTCGGCCGTATCCCGGACGACCTCAATCCCCGGCTCTTCAACCTGGTCGAAATCGGCTTCGAGGAGGTCTGTCTGATTGTCCGCCAGGGCCACCCGCTGCTCGACCACGCCTCCGCCGGCGCCGACGACCTGCCGGGTTATGACTGGGTGTTTCAGCCGCCGGGGACGCTGTTGCGCCGCGCCGTCGAGGACAGTTTCATCTCGGCCGGCGTGCGCCTGCCTTCGACCGTCATCAACACATCCTCGATCATCCTCACCCTGTCGATCGTCCGCAACACCAACGCCATCGCCCCGGTCGCGCTCGACGTGGCGAAGCTCGTCGCCGGCAACGGCACCCAGGCCGGCGAAATCCGGATCCTGTCGACTGAGTTCCCGATCCGCATCAAGCCCTATGGGCTGATCACCGCCGAGGGCCGGGCGCTCCCCCCGAGCGCGAAACTGCTCTACGACCTGATCCTCAAGCAGAGCCGCACGTGATAAGCCCCGCATAATTCTCGACCGGCAAGATCGTTCGGCTCGCACGCGCTCCTCGCGCGCGGCAGATCACGGGAGTCGCCATGTTCGGCATGTCGGTGTTTCAATCGGTACTCGAGCGCCTGAAGGCCGAGCAGGCGCTACCGGACGACACGGAGGCGGACGGGGAAGACACGGCGCGCGAACGCCCGCAATCGCCGTTCGGCCGTTCGCCGGCATTCGTCGTCGAGACGCCGGCGCGGACGACCGCCCCGTTCGCCGCCGTCGAGAGGGCCTACATGGACCTCGCGCCGGCCGAACGCAGCGAAGAACCGCCGGTGATGCCCGACCACCTGCGGCGCACGAGCCTCGCCGATGTGGCGGCCGAACTTGATCTCGGCGAAGGGGAGACCGGGCTGACGCTCGCCGCCAAGCGCCGCCGATTTGCCGCCATGAACCATCCAGACCGGCTGCCGCCGGAGTTCCGGGCGAACGCCACCATCCGCATGAAGCTTGCCAACATGTTGATCGACGAAGCGTCGCGACGGCTCGAGCAGTGAGCTAGCCGCTACTTCGGCTCCTCACCCCCGCCGGTTCCTTTTTCCTCGGCCTGCTTCGGCTTGTAGAAGATCAGCAGCGCCGCTCCGGCATAGGCGGTCACGACGAGGAAGATCGTCGCCCACATCATCTGGCCGCCATAGAACTCGACAGCCGTCCACACCGCACAGAGGGCAACGATAAGCAGGCGGATCCACAGGGGCCGGTAGAACGGATGATCCGGATCGATGAATTTGATCATGACATTGCCTCTGACGACACTCAGCGCCTTGCCTCTCCGTCTATCGCAAAATTCTCCGGATCGATACCGACTAAAGGACAAATTGTTTGGCAATTGTCGGTGTTGGAAAAGGGCGCCGTGAAGACGAACGGCGGGATCGACAGGCGTCGTCTCCGCTTGACGCCAGTGCCGCGAATGGAATAAACATTCTGAAAATGAAAGCGTTGGCCGTTTCATTCCGATTTGATCCGTGTGCCACGAGGCAGGATGCTAGATCGGACGTGACGGCGTGGGAGGAACGACCGCTACCCCTCTCATCGATCTAATCCCGCGGACGCCATCGCGCCCGCAACGCCTCTGTGCGATGAGCGTCAATATCATTGCGCACCCACCCGGTCTGGAACCGGAATTTGAGAGAGACGAAGATGACATTGAGATTTGGTCTTCTGGGCGCCGGACGGATCGGCAAGGTTCACGCGAAAGCCGTCAGCGGCAATCCCGATGCCGTCCTTGTCGCGGTTGCCGATGCCTTTCCGGCAGCGGCGGAGGCAATCGCCGGGGCCTATGGCTGCGACGTTCGCACCATCGAGGCGATCGAGGCCGCTTCCGACATCGATGCCGTCGTCATCTGCACGCCGACCGACACCCATGCCGACCTGATCGAGCGCTTCGCCCGGGCCGGAAAGGCGATCTTCTGCGAGAAGCCGGTCGACCTCGACGTCGATCGCGTCAAGACCTGCCTCGAGGTGGTCTCCGAAACCGGGGCGAAGCTGATGGTCGGCTTCAACCGCCGCTTCGACCCGCATTTCATGGCCGTGCGCAAGGCGATCGACGCCGGCACTATCGGCGACGTCGAAATGGTGACGATCACCTCGCGCGATCCGGGCGCCCCGCCCGTCGATTACATTAAGCGCTCGGGCGGCATCTTCCGCGACATGACCATCCATGATTTCGACATGGCGCGCTTCCTGCTCGGCGAGGAGCCAGTTTCGGTGACGGCGACCGCCGCCGTGCTCGTCGACAGGGCGATCGGCGAAGCGGGCGACTATGACAGCGTCTCCGTCATTCTGCAGACGGCATCCGGCAAGCAGGCGGTCATCTCCAACTCGCGCCGCGCCACCTATGGCTACGACCAGCGCATCGAGGTGCACGGCTCGAAGGGCGCCGTTTCGGCCGAGAACCAGCGACCGGTCTCGATCGAGATCGCCACCGGCGAGGGCTATACGCGCCCGCCGCTGCACGATTTCTTCATGACGCGCTACACCGAAGCCTATGCGAACGAGATCGAAAGCTTCATCGCCGCGATCGAGAAAGGCGCGGAAATCACCCCGTCCGGCAAGGACGGGCTTGCCGCCCT
The DNA here is from genome assembly GCF_002531875.1 of Sinorhizobium sp. FG01. Taxonomy (NCBI): domain Bacteria; kingdom Pseudomonadati; phylum Pseudomonadota; class Alphaproteobacteria; order Hyphomicrobiales; family Rhizobiaceae; genus Sinorhizobium; species Sinorhizobium sp. FG01. The sequence continues at coordinate 175,649 of NZ_NWTB01000004.1, read as the reverse complement.
CGCCCTTGCCGATGCGGCCGTCCGCTCTGTCGCCGAAAAGCGCCAGATCAGCGTCGCCTGAAGCTCAGGCAATCTGAAGGGACAAAGGCCGGGCGTTCCTGGCCTTTGTTTTTTGGCGACGCCGTGTCAGACGGCGCACTACACGACAGCGTCTGCCGCCCCTCGGTTGCGGTACGGCATGGCTTCACCTCCACACCCTCATTCCTGTGCTTGTCACTGGAATCCAGTCCGCCCAAGTCCTTGGCTGTAAGACTCCTCCGCGCCGCAGACGCGGCGTTGCTGGATTCCTGTGACAAGCACAGGAATGAGGGCGAAAAGAAAGTCTCCGTCGAAACCCATTTGACTGCAACAGGCAGACTACGCCTCGACCGACCGGAGCACCGGAGCGTCCGATGACACATTCGCTCTGGCACTCGGCGCACGTCCCGGCCGGCCGGTGAGGAACCCCTGAACCTGCCGGCACCCCTCCTCGACGATGATCTGCTTCTGCCGCTCGGTTTCGACGCCCTCGGTCACGACCGGCAGGTCGAGACTATGGCCGAGCGCGATGATCGCCCGGATGATCGCATGGGCGGCCGGGTCCTTGTCGAGCGCCGCCGTGAAGCTGCAATCGATCTTCAGCTTGTCGAAGGGGAAGGTCTGCAGGTTGGCGAGCGACGAATGTCCCGTACCGAAATCGTCCATGACGATCCGCACGCCGAGCAGCCGAAGCCGCACGAGTGCCGCCAGCACGTCTTCCCGGTTGTGCAGCAGCGCCGCCTCGGTGAGTTCCAGTTCCAGCCGCCGCGGCTCGAGGCCTGTGCGTCGCAGGATGCCGGCGATCTGGTCGAAAAGGCTCGGCACGAGGAACTGGACCGGCGAGATGTTGACGGAGACCGGCAGCGGCTCCGTCCAGCGGACCGCTTCGGCGCAGGCCTGTTCCAGCACCCATTCGCCGATCTGGATGATCGAACCGCTTTCCTCGGCGATCGGGATGAAGACATTCGGCCCGACGAGCCCGCGCTCCGGATGTCTCCAGCGCAGCAGCGCCTCGTATCCGACCACCCGATCGTCACGGACATCGACGAGCGGCTGGTATTCGAGGAACAGCTGATGCCTGAGGATCGCGTGCCGGAGGTCGCTCTCCATCTGACGGCGCGAGCGCACCGCCTCGTCCATTTCCGCATCGAAGAAGCAGGCGATGCCCTTGCCCGTCTGCTTGGCCCGGTAGAGCGCCGTATCGGCATTGTTGCAGAGCCGCTCTGCCGTGTCGCCGTCGCCGGGGTAGATCGCCACGCCCATGCTGACGCCGACGGCCATCGGATCGCGGTGGGTATCCATCTCCTCGGCGAAAAGCCTGAGGATGCGGTCCGACAATTGCCGCGCCGCTTCCGGCTGCGCGGCGCCGGTCTGCAGGATGGCGAATTCGTCGCCGCCGAGCCGGGCGATCGAATCGGCCTCGCCCGCAGCGGCACGCAGGATATCGGCAACCTTGCGCAGGATCCGATCGCCTTCGCCATGGCCGAATATGTCGTTGACGGCCTTGAACCGGTCGAGGTCGAGACAGAAGATCGCGAGCTGTTCGTTTCTCGCGGCGGCGACCGCCAGAGCCTGGTTCATCCGCCTCTCGAAGGAACTGCGGTTGGAAAGATCCGTCAGCGCGTCATGGTGGGCGAGATGCTCGATGGTCCGCTCGGCCTCCTTTCGGGCGCTGAGGTCGCGCACGAAGATCACGTCGGATTGCCGGCCGCGGTATTCGATCGTCCGGCAGAGGTGCTCGACCGGCACAAGCCGCCCGTCGGCACGGAGGAGTTCGACCTCCGCGGGAGCGTCATCGATCTGGCGCTCGCGCGCTTCGCGCCCCTGAGGTGGCGCGAAGAGCTCTTCAGGTCTTCTGCCGATGAGATCGGCCACCTTTGCGCCGCAGAGGCCGACAAACCGCTCGTTCGCATCGATGATCCTGCCGTTGCAGACGATCACCATCCCTTCGAGCGAGGCGTTGGCGAGGCCGCGCAGGTCGGTCAAATGCCGATCGATGAACAGCGCGCCCAGCGCCGTGAGGATCAGCGTCGTCGAAGCCACGACGACACCGCCGGCGAGCCAGACGGGATCGAAGGCGTCCGCTGCCGCCGCGCTCGGATCGGGCACCAGGGTGACGCCGCTCATCGAGGTGAAGTGCAGGACGCATATCGCCAGCACGAGCAGCAGCGTCGGAACGACCAGCTTGCGCACGCCGCCGAGAGCCTGAAAGGCATGGAGCGCAAAGACGGCGATCAGCGGCCCGAAGAGGACGGCGGCGAAACCCATTTGCGGATCGAATTCGATGCGCGCCTGCGTCTCGACGGCGCGCATGCCCGTTACATGCATGGCGGCGATGCCGAGGCCGAGGAAAATGCCGGCGCCGGGGAAGGCGTAGCGGGACGTGCCGAGAAGGGCGGTCGCAAAGGCGAGCCCGGAGGCGACCACCGCGACCAGCGCCGAAAACAACGTACCCCAGGCGTCGTAGGCAATAGGCACGCCACCATCATAGGCGAGCATAGCGATGAAATGCGTCGACCAGACCCCGACGCCGCAGGCACAGGCGCAGGCTGCGGTCCAGAGGTGCCGCTGGAGGCCCTCGCTGCGCTCGGCGCGCTGCAAGAGCAGCATCGTCGCCGCGCTGCCGGCCAGACAGACGATCGCCGCCACCGCAACCAGGCGCCAGTCGTGACGATCGCTTATGCATGCAATTACTGAGAACATGGCCGTCTCCCGTCCCGGAAACAGCTTGGCAGGCAGACGCTAAATAACCGTAAATTGTACTAGTATGATAATTCGCCTCTGGAATGTCTGTGCCTGAAATACCTAGGAATGCCCGGCGGCCGTGATGTCGCTGTCGACGGCGCCTAGCGCCCGACCGAGATGGCCGTCGAAGACGAGCCGCTGCTCGTCGCCGACGACGGTGATCTCCGGCAGGCCATCGAGGCGAACCTGCAAGGATTGCGCAAGCCCCTCCTCAACCCCCTTTTGCAGCAGATCGAAATAGCGCGTCCCCTGCCCCGTGACGTAGATCGGCATCGGCTCGTAGAGGCTCAGCATGCGCGAAATGCCGTTGCCGAGCGCGATGCCGGCCTGGCGGAAGGCATAGCCGGGCATGCGCTGGCCCTGACGCGCACCGGTGGCGATCTTGTCCATTTCGGCAAGCGGCACGAATTTCGCGGGAATCGTGTCGGACGGCACCTCGAAGGCGGCGCGCAGAATGCCGTAGAAGCCGGCAGCGGCCTCGATGCAGCCATGGGAGCCGCAGCGGCAGAGGCCGGCGGAGGAGGCGTGCAGCATGTGCCCGAAATTCGGCGCGGAAACGTCGAGTTCGCCCGACCGCCCCCTTCGGGCAAGACCGAGACCGATGCTGTGGCCGAGCGAGACGGCCGCCAGCCCCTTGAAGGCGTCGCCCTTCTCTTCCGCCTTGGCCGCCAGCGCCTGGGCGACGAGCAGTGTCTCGTTGCTGAGCATGATCCGGGCCCGCCAATCGGGCCCGAGCAGTTTCGAAAAATCGAGTTCTTGGCGGCCGAAGACCGGCGACCAGAGGAGCCGCGCCCCGTCGCCCGCCACCAGCCCCTTGCTGCTGATCGAAACGGCAAGCACCCGCTCTTTCTCAATGCGCGAGCGCTGCAGCAGACGCTCGAGCGCCGCCAGGAAAACCTGGCCGAAAGCCACCGCGTCGCCGGCGTCATGGCTTCGCGCCTCCTCGAAGCGATCGAGGAGCACGCCGCCATAGTCGGCCAGCGAATATTGAACGATGTCGGAGGAGATCCGCACGACGATCACGTAGCCGCAGTCCCGCCGCTGCGCAAAGAGAACGCGCGGCCGCCCCCTGCCCCCTTGAACATGCTGCTCGGTCTTGGCGATCGTCCCCGACCGTTCCAGTTCGGCGGTGATGACGGAGATCGTCGCCGAGGCAAGGCCGGTCTGCTCGGCAATCTCCGTATGGGACAGCGCGCCCTTGCGCCGAAGCGCAGAAAGGACGAGCGCAGTGTTTTGCTGACGCACGACTTCGGTGCTCGTTTTGGTCAGCATTGCACGTCCCTGGGCTTGGCGGATTGCGCGATCACATGTCCTCTCAAAGCACCTGTTGACTGGCGAAACAAGACGTTACGGGCCTTGTTGACAGCCTTCTAAAACTCTGACATTTATTTTCTCGACTGTCGAGAAAAAAGCCTTGCACCTGTGGCAGCGCTCTTTGCGACAGCAGTTCACGGCTCGTCGGGGATGCGTGCGGGAGGTTCGTGCGCGCGGCGCTGCCACTTGGGAGGATAGAATGAAATCCATTTTGAAGCTGATGGCAGGGGCTGCCATCATCGCGTCCATGCATTCCGCAGCGGTCGCCAAGGACCTCGTCGTCGGCGTTTCCTGGTCGAACTTCCAGGAAGAGCGCTGGAAAACCGACGAGGCGGCCATCAAGGCAGCGCTCGAAGCCTCCGGCGACAAATATATTTCCGCTGACGCGCAGTCCTCTGCCGCCAAGCAGCTCACCGACATCGAATCGCTGATCGCCCAGGGCGCCAACGCGCTGATCGTGCTTGCGCAGGACTCCGATGCCATTGCCCCGGCAATCGAAAAGGCCACCGCGGAAGGCATTCCGGTCGTCGGCTACGACCGCCTGATCGAGAACCCGGCGGCCTTCTACATCACCTTCGACAACAAGGAAGTCGGCCGCATGCAGGCCCGCGAAGTGTTCAAGGCGAAGCCGGAAGGCAATTTCGTCTTCATCAAGGGCTCCTCCTCCGATCCGAACGCCGACTTCCTCTTCGCCGGCCAGATGGAAGTGCTGAAGGAAGCCGTCGACGCCGGCAAGGTCAAGAATGTCGGCGAAGCCTATACGGACGGCTGGAAGCCGGAAAATGCGCAGAAGAACATGGAGCAGTTCCTGACCGCCAACGACAACAAGGTCGATGCGGTCGTCGCCTCCAACGACGGCACCGCCGGTGGCGCGATCGCAGCGCTTTCGGCCCAGGGCCTTGCCGGCTCGGTTCCGGTCTCGGGCCAGGACGGCGACCATGCGGCGCTCAACCGCGTGGCGCTCGGCACGCAGACCGTCTCCGTCTGGAAGGACGCCCGTGAGCTCGGCAAGAAGGCGGCAGAAATCGCTGCAGCACTCGCCGGCGGCAAAACGATGGACGAAATCGAAGGCGTTCAGACCTTCAACGGCGGACCGAAGGGCGTCGCCATGAAGTCCGTCTTCCTGGCACCGATGGCGATTACCAAGGACAATCTGAACGTCGTCATCGACGCCGGCTGGATCTCCAAGGATGCCGCCTGCCAGGGCGTGGCTGCCGACTCCGTCGCCGCCTGCAAGTGACGGACGGACGTTTGAAGTGACCTCAAAACGCCGCAACGGAACCCGTTGCGGCGTTTGCATGAGGTCGGAATGGTCTGGCCGCACGGTGCTATGATAGCGGCACGCCGCGTAAACGACCGGCAAATGCATGAAAACAAGTGGGGGACGGCGGCCATGGCCGATACGACACATACCGCACATTTCAACCGCACCCGCAGCGCGGAGGAAAGCCCGGTGAAGCGCTTCTTCCGCGCCACCGAAATCGATACGCGCCTGCTCGGCATGGTCGGCGCGATGCTGATCATCTGGATCGGCTTCCATTTTCTGTCCGGCGGCCTGTTCCTGACGTCGCGCAACCTCTGGAACCTGTCGGTGCAGACAGCCTCGATCGCCGTCATGGCGACCGGCATGGTGCTGGTCATCGTCACGCGCAACATCGATCTCTCGGTCGGCTCGATTCTCGGCTTCGTCGGCATGATCATGGGCGTGCTGCAGGCGGAGCTCTTGCCGCAGCTCCTCGGCTTCAACCATCCGGCCACGTGGATCATCACCCTCTTCGCCGGCCTGTTGCTGGGCGCCGCGATCGGCGCGCTGCACGGCGTGATCATCGCCTTCCTCAACGTGCCGTCCTTCATCGTCACGCTCGGCGGGCTGCTCGTCTGGCGCGGCGCCACCTGGTTCGTGACGAGCGGCCGCACCGTGGCGCCGATGGATTCCACCTTCCGCCTGATGGGCGGCGGCACCGAGGGCTCGATCGGCGCGACGGCGAGCTGGATCGTCGGCCTCATCGCCTGCGTCGCGATCGTCGCCAGCATCATCCACTCGCGCAGGCAGCGCAAACGCTTCGGATTTCCGCGTCGCCCGATCTGGGCCGAGTATTTCCTGTCGGCGGTCGGCTGCGCCCTCGTGCTCGGCGCTGTGGCGATCGCCAATAACTACGGCTGGCCGGTCAACATCGCCCGCAAATACGCCGACGCGAACGGCATCGCCTGGCCGGACGGCGGCCTTTTCATTGCCCACGGGATTGCCATTCCCGTGCTGATCGCCATCCTGATCGGCATTATCATGACCTTCATCTCGACGCGCTTGCGCTTCGGCCGCTACGTTTTCGCGCTCGGCGGCAACCCGGAAGCGGCCGAGCTTGCCGGCATCAAGACCCGCTGGGTCACCGTCCGGATCTTTGCGCTGATGGGCATGCTCTGCGCCGTTGCCGCGGCGATCTCGACGGCCCGCCTCAACGCCGCCACCAATGCGCAGGGCGAGCTTGACGAGCTCTATACGATCGCCGCGGCCGTCATCGGCGGCACCTCGCTTGCCGGCGGCATGGGCACGATCGCCGGCGCGATGCTCGGCGCGCTCGTCATGCAGTCGCTGCAGTCGGGCATGGTGCTGCTCGGCATCGATAGCCCGCTGCAGCGGATCGTCGTCGGCATGGTGCTCGTCACCGCCGTCTGGCTCGACACCGTCTACCGCGCCCGCGCCAAGTAATCAGGAGTTCGAACAATGACTGAACAACGCACTCCGCTCGTGGAAATGAGGAACATTTCCATCTCCTTCGGCGGCATCCACGCGGTCGACAACGCTTCCGTCGACCTCTATCCCGGCGAGGTCGTCGCCCTTCTCGGCCATAACGGCGCCGGCAAGTCGACGCTGATCAAGATCCTCTCCGGCGCCTACCGGCGCGATGCCGGCGAGATCCTTATCAACGGCGAGCCGGCCGACATCAACAACCCGCGCGACGCCAAGAAATACGGCATCGAGACGATCTACCAGACGCTTGCCGTCGCCGACAATGTCGACGCCGCCGCCAACCTCTATCTCGGCCGGGAGCTGCGCACCCCCTGGGGCACGCTCGACGACGTGGCGATGGAGGCGAAGGCCCGCGAGGTGATGGGCCGCCTCAACCCCAACTTCCAGCGCTTCAAGGAGCCGGTGAAGGCGCTCTCCGGCGGCCAGCGGCAATCGGTGGCGATCGCCCGCGCCATCCTGTTCAACGCCCGCATCCTGATCATGGACGAGCCGACCGCGGCGCTTGGGCCGCAGGAGACGGCGCAGGTCGGCGAGCTCATCAAGCAGCTGAAGCGCGAGGGCATCGGCATCTTCCTGATCAGCCACGACATCCATGACGTCTTCGACCTCGCCGACCGCGTCTCGGTGATGAAGAACGGCCAGGTCGTCGGCCACGCCCGCACCGAGGACGTCACCAAGGACGAGGTGCTCGGCATGATCATCATGGGCAAGGTGCCGGCCAAAGCCATCCCCGGCCCCGGCGCCATGCAGATGGTTTGAGGCCCGTATGGCTTGAGGCCCGAATGGCTCGATACCCGTATCACTTGAGGATTGAGCGGCCGACAGGCCGAAGCGCGGCCCCGAACAGCGCTCCGGCCCGAGAAATCCGCTCCCGCCTCGATGCCGCATCCCCGGGATGCGGCATTTTTCTTGGGCGGGCGGCGCGCGCCGAGCGATGCGCCGCGACCACAGCTTCCGCGCGGAAATCGAATTTCCCCTACACTCTCTTGCAATTGGCCATTGAAGCGGCACGCAAGCTAGGCTAAGAACCGCTCACAGCCTGCTTCGGCGGCCCTGGCCGCCAACGGATGCACCCGTAGCTCAGCTGGATAGAGTGTTGGATTCCGATTCCAAAGGTCACAGGTTCGAATCCTGTCGGGTGCGCCAGTTTTCCTGTCTCCCACCCAGTGCGCCAGCACGCGCCACCGATCATCCAGGCCGTCAGTCTTGCAGCGGTTGAAGATCTCGTAGCCGGTCTAGCGCGAGATGGCGAACTCCCGGCACACGTCGCCCAGCTGGGCGACAAATCGAGGGTTCCTCCATCACCGAAGTCGCTCTCCACGGCGTCAACTCCTCCCGCGCAAGCGAGAAGTGTTGCCCATGCTCCGGTTTGCCAGCATAGGTTCCAGTCGCATCTTTACAGCGGAACCGCGATACCACACTGTCCGAGCATTACACTGCGCTGGAGTGCGATTATGGGGCTTGTTGAAACCGTAGCCTTCGCCAAATCAGGCGACCTCCATTCTTAATCTGCAAATGCACTTGGTTCGCTTTTTGCACTATTCGCCTCCCTGAGTTACGCTATTGTGAAGCAGGCACCGGAGCCGATGCGAGACTATCACCCCCAGTACATACCGGCTCCTCTTGCAGTCTCACTCACCCACCGAGGCAATCACGACCGCGTTCAACGTCGTTCGTTTCAAGGTTAAGCCCGGCATGGAGGACGGCTTCCTCGACGCGCACCGAAACATCGCGGCGAGCTGGGAAGGCATGCGTCACGCCAACATCGTCAAGACCGGCGAGGGGCGCTTCTGCATCATCGTCGAATGGGAGAGCATGGAGGCGCTGGCCGCCAGTCGGCCTCAGATGATCGCCACGCTCGACAGCTTCCGCGAGTCGCTCGAGGACCTGGGCGGCGGATTGGGCGTGACCGACCCGGTCGCGGGACCGGTGGTTCTTTCGTTGAAATAAGGCCGGACGGATGTCGCGCGGCCATAGCCGGTCGACGATGCGCGTCCCGTCCCCGCCTCCGACGCCTCGTTGTCGCACTTCAACTGGAGTGATGCCATCCGATCCCCCGCGAGAGATCCGAGGGTGGCCGTCCATCCCCACTCCGGCGACACCATGAAACCTCTCACACCGCAATTTGCAGCCTCCCATAACGGCTGACTTCTGCCTCAATCTCCCTTACCAACGTTTCCAGTGCCGTGTTCCGCGGCTTGCGGGCGCGCCGGACCACGTAGGCGAGATCCGGGGGCTTGGGAAAGTCCTTGTCGATGATCTCCATGTCGGCTCTGAGGTGCCGCTGACTTAGAAGCGCGACGCCGAGCCCCGAGGTGACGGCCGCGGTGATCCCCGCCGCGCTTGAGCATTCGAACACCGTCTCGAACACCGTTCCCTCGTCCTGCCCGAGGTCGATGCCCCAGCGCCGGTAGAAGCAGTTGTCATCGAAGGAAAGGAACGGGATTGCCCCGCCCTTGGGCAAGGTCAGCTCGGGCGATTTGACCCAATGCAGGGTCTCGCGGAAGAGCAGGAGATCGGTCGGCCGGACCTCGTGCTGGAACACCGGGATGATGGCGGCATCGAGCGCCCCTTTGGCAAGCAGTGCCTGCAGGGTGAGGCTCATGCGCACTTGCGTGCGGACCGTCACCTCCGGGTGGAGCCGGCGAAACCGGCCGAGGATGCGCGACAGGTCGGTGCAGGTCGTATCCTCGGTCATTCCAAGCGCGATCTTGCCCTGCAGGGTGCTTTTCGACAGGCTGAGAATTGCCTCATCATGGATGCCCAGAATGCGCCGCGCATAAACCAGAAGGTCCTGACCAGCCGTCGTGAATATCGGCGCGTTTGGTTTCCGGCTGAGAATTTCGCAATCGAGGCTCGTTTCCAATCGCCTGATCTTGTGGCTGACGGCAGACTGCGACAGGCCCAGAACCTCGGCCGCGCGCGTGACACCGCCGTGTTTCTCGATCGCGACAAGCGCCCGCAAAGAGTCGACATCCAGACGGCGCGTCATCACCCCAGCCATGACGATCCCCATTCGTAGGTGTCAAATTCTGACGCAAAGCCGGCATTAAGGCAAATTCTTATGCCGAATTTCTTGCCCTGTTCATGGCCTCATCGAAATTTGTCATGTGCGGAAATATGGCCGTTGACATAGATCTCTCGGGAATACCGCCCACGACGCGCTTCCGGCGCAACGGGCGAGCCCCTTGGAATCTACAGAGGCCCCATGACAGTGCGCGCTTTCCATACCCGACCGCATCGCCTCCTATGGCCGATCATGGCAGTAGCACTCGTCGCAAGCTGGAGTTCCGGCTTCGTCGGAATCCGCTATGCCAGCGAGAACGCCGACGTGATGCTGGTCCTGTTCTGGCGGACCCTTATGTCGGGACTGATCCTACTGCCATTCGCCCTCCTGATCGGACCACGGATCAGCGCACGCGCCGTGGTCCAGCAGGTGGTGTTCGGCGTGGCGATGATGTTCCTCTATCTGGGCGGGTTTGCGCTTGCCATCGGCCAGCGGGTGCCGACGGGACTTGTGGCACTGATATCGGATCTTGTCCCTCTCGCCATTGCAGCCCTGTCGCAGCCGGTTCTGGGGCATCGATTGAGCGGAAGACAATGGGCGGGTACGGCTCTCGGCGCGATCGGAGTGCTTATCGCCTCGGCCGACAGCGTAAGTCTCGGAACGGCGCCGATCTGGGCCTACGTCCTGACGGTTGCCTCAATGCTGGTTTTCGCACTGGCAACGGTGGTACAGAAGCGAATGGGAACGATCAACATGCCCATCCACCAAGCCCTGTGCATCCAGTGCCTGACGGCAGCGGTCCTCTTTGCGGCTGCCGCCGGATGGAATGGTGAGCTGATGCCGCCTCTCGACGGCCGTTTCGAGTGTGGCATCGCTTGGCTGGTGCTGTTTTCGACCTTCTTCTGCTACGGCATCTACTATATGAGCCTTCGACTCTACGCCGCCGCGGAGGTCAGTAGCGTGCTCTATCTCAGCCCACCGGTGACGATGCTCTGGGCATGGCTGATGTTCGACGAGCCACTTTCGATGCTGATGTTCCTTGGCCTGACAGTGACACTGTTCGGTGTCTGGCTCACCTCGTCACGGGCGGCATCACGGCAAATGCGTGCTTCCTACTGATCCCTCTCCAGCCACGCCTTCAGCGCCACCGCATTGTTATGGCTCTCGTCGCGCGCCGCATAGAGCAGCGTCACCGGCCCTTTCTTGAGCTGATCGCGCAGCTCTTTCACCGCCGCCTGCGCCGCCTCGCCTTCGAGCTCCTTGGCATAGGCTTCGCAAAACGCCTCCCAGTCCTCCGGCTTTCCGTGGAAGCGCTTGCGCAGCGCGTCGCTGGGCGCGATGTCCTTCAGCCAGAGGTCGATCCGCGCCTTGTCCTTGGCGACGCCGCGCGGCCAGAGGCGGTCGACGAGGATGCGCGTGCCGTCAGACGCTTCCGGCGCCTCGTAGACGCGCTTCAACTTGAATGACGTCATCCGCCCTCGCAACATCCTGGGGCCGGTGACGGCCGGCCCTGCAGCAAGGAACGTAGCGGACGGTCGCTAGTTGTGGAAGTAGGTCTGGATTTCCTCAGGCGTCGCCTTGCCGTCGCGGTTGACGTCCACCTTGTCGAAGATCCGTTTGTGGATGGTGCTGATCTCCTCGAAGGAGAGCGCGCCGTCATTGTCCGCATCGGTGATGGCGAACATGATTTTCATCATCTGCCGGTGCATCATTCCGGCCCGCATCCGGTTGCCGTGCCGCATCCGGTCGCGCATGCGCTCGCCGCGCCTGCCGTCGCGCCAGCCGTCGTCGCGCTGCATGTCCGGCCGATCCGCCTGGGTGTCCTGATCCTGGTCGGGCGGTTCCTGATCGGGCGCTTGCGCTGCCGGCGGAGGGGGTGCGGGCGTCTGCGCGGCGGCGAAGCTCAAAGGGCTGACGATCATCAGCGCGGCAAGGGCGGCCGCGATTGGCGGTCTCATCGGTGACATGGGAATTCCTCCTCCCGTTCGATCAAAGTCAAACTGGCCGGGTGAAGCGGCCTGGCCGGCCTTGGCACGGCCAAGCCGTCGCGGTCGTCCTGCGCCCGTTCCAAAAGCTGATAACCACAGCCGCGGCAGAGAGGTTCCCCGCTATGGTCGCGATCCGTTCGACGCCGCTGGATCCTTCCGCTGGCGCGGGAATGTGGATGCCTAGATGCCGCGGTCACGAGCCGGCGCGTTCGCCGGTCGTTCTGACAGCCCGCCAGGCGGCGATGATCGCGTCCGCGGCCGTGTCTCCAGCGCTGTCGTAGGTCAGCCATGTGATGACCGAGACACGCATCACCTTTCGTCCGCGCCAGCTGGCGCCGCCGGCAAAGCAGACGCCGTCGGCCTGCAGCCTTTCAATTGTCTGTTGCGTCAGCCGGTCGGCCTCCTCATCCGGTCGTCCCGCACCGAAGCGGAGCATGAACTGGTTGAGCACGATCTCATTCAGGACGGTGATGCCCTCTTCGCCGCTCAGCCGCTCGGCCATGGCGCGGGCGACCCGGCAATGGCGCTCGACCATGGCGGCGATGCCTCTTCGGCCGAGATGCCTGATCATCGCCCAGGTAGCAAAGCCGCGGGCGCGGCGCGACAATTCCGGCACGAAATGGCTCGGGTCGCGTTCGCCTTCGTGGCTCGGCGGCAGATAGCTCGCCGCGATCGTCATCGCCCGGCGATGCGCCTCCTCGTCGCGGATGATGGCGTAGCCGCAATCATAGGGCGTCTGCAGCCATTTATGGCCGTCCGTCGCCCAGGAGTCGGCTTCATCGGCTCCGTCAGCGAGCGCGCGCTTCGGCGGACAGGCGCGGGCCCAGAGCCCGAAGGCGCCGTCGACATGGACCCAGGCGCCGATTCGCCTGGCGACGGGGATGAGAGCGGCGGAATCGTCAAAGGCGCCGGTGTTGATCTGCCCGGCCTGCAGGATGACGATTGCGGGGCCGGTGACCTTGGCCGACTGGTCCTCGAAATCCGATACGCTGATCCGGCCGAATTCGTCGGTCTTCAGGCGAATGACGCGGTCGTTTCCGAGGCCCAGAAACTGGAGTGCGGAGAAAACCGTCGCATGGGCGTCGTCGCCGATCAGCACGGTGATCGGCGGCGCGCCGAAGAGACCCTGCGCCTCGGCGTCCCAGCCGACGCGCCGCAAGACTTCGCCGCGCGCCGCGGCAAGGCAGACGAAATTCGCCACCGTCGCCCCGGTGACGAAGCCGACGGAACATGTCCGCGGCAGGGCGAGGAGGTCGAGCAGCCAGCCCGCGGCGACCGCTTCCGCTGCCGCGGCCGCTGGAGCGGCATGGTGGTTACCGGCATTCTGGCCCCAGGCGCTGGTCAACCAGTCGGCCGCGACCCCGACCGGATGCGAGCCGCCGATGACCCAGCCGAAGAAGCGCGGGCCGGTCATGACGTGAAGCCCGGGCTCCGCCTTGGCGGCAAGCGTATCAATCACCTCGGCGCCGGCTGTCCCCTCCTCCGGAACCGCTTCGCGGAACGCATCAAGCGATCCGAGATAGGTGACCTCAGGGCCTTGCCGGCGATCGGAGATCGTCTCGCGAAACCGCGCGGCGTGATCGGCCGCGCGGCGAAAAAGGTCACGGACCGATCGGTCATCCATGCGGCCTCTCCTTCAGCTTGCGTAACCCTTGGTCATGCCGCTCCGGCCAGTTCGCTCGGCCGCACGTTCTGGTTCATCCGGAACAGGTTTTGGGGATCGTAGCGGCGCTTGACCTCGACGAGGCGACGGTAGTTGCCGCCATAGGCCGCCTCGACGCGGTCGCCCTCGTCCTCCGGCATGAAGTTGATATAGGCCGTGCCGGCTGCATGGGGCTTGGCCGCCTCGAAGAGCCGGCGTGCCCACGCGATGCAGGCCTGATCCATTGAGGGTTCGCGCCAGCGGGCATGGACGTTCATGATGAAATGTGAATTGCGCTGCGGAAAGGCGGTCTCCTCCACCGCAACCCGGCCGGCGGCGCCGCCGATATGGGCGATGAAGATCTCGCATTCCGGCCCCGGCAATTGGCGGATCGCATCGGTGAGGATGCCGATCGTCTGGTCGGAAAGCTCCATGAAGTCATGGCTCTTCCAGTAGTTGCGGGCGCCGGGCGAAAGCAGCGGATCGAAGGCCTGCTGCCAGGCGACGAAGGGAACGGGACCGACGACATCGGCGATCGGCTCGCCGATGGAACGCAACTCCGCGGTTGGCTTCTCGCCTGCTTCGGGATCGCCGCAATAGCACATCGCCAGCGCGAGGATCTCCTTCCCATGCCATTCCTCGGGCAGGAAGGGCAGCGGCGGCGCCTGCCGCATCACCACCCAGCAGGTGAGCTCGTCCGGAGCGTTTTCCAGGGCCTGCCGATACTGCCTGAGGACGTTTTCGGCATCGGCGAAGGGATGCACGACCAGCCCCGCGACAACGTCCGGGCCGAGTTCGTTGAGCGCGAATTCGAAGGCCGTGACGACGCCGAAATTGCCGCCACCTCCCCGCAATGCCCAGAAGAGTTCGCGGTGTTCCGTCTGGCTGGCGCGCAGCAGCTCGCCATTGGCGGTCACCACATCGACCGAAACGAGATTGTCGATCGTCAATCCGAATTTGCGCGTGGTCCAGCCGAAGCCTCCCCCGAGCGTCAGGCCGGCGATGCCGGTGGTCGAGTTGATGCCGGTCGGCAGCACCAGGCGGAAGGCCTGGGTTTCCTTGTCGACGTCGGCAAGCGTCGCGCCTGGCTCGACCCAGGCGCGCTTCGTCGTCTGGTCGACGCGCACCGATTTCATCGGCGAGAGGTCGATCATCAGTCCGCCGTCGCAAACCGCATTGCCGGCGATATTGTGACCGCCGCCGCGCACGGAGAGGAGCAGCTGGTTCTCCGCCGCAAAGCGAACCGCATTGATGACGTCGGAGGCGCCGGCCGCCTGCACGATCAGGCCGGGCCTGCGGTCGATCATCGCGTTCCAGACGGTGCGCGCCTCGTCATAGGCCGGGTTGCGCCCGTCCAGCACGCGGCCGCGCAGCCGCCCCGCAAGGACCTCGACGGCCGCGGCGCTGATGCTTGTCTTTCCTGCCTGCAGATTGGTGAGGCTCATATCATTCATGATTCGATCCTCCCTCGGTGAACCATGCCCCAGCGCGCGGCATTCTGCGCCTTTGCCGGGCACCCGGCAAGCGACGCCGCCCGCCGGGCGGCATACTCATTTCGAGTTAGCCGGCAGAGCCGACCAACCCGGTTCCGGCACCGCAATTGTTGCAATCAGGCTGAAAATGCTCCAATGAACCGCCGGAACGCCGGCCATAAGGGCGGCAGATTGGGTAGAGGCAGGTTAGGGCATGAAGGTCGTCATTCTCGCCGGCGGATACGGCACCCGCATCTCCGAAGAAAGTCACCTGAGGCCCAAGCCGATGATCGAGATCGGCGGTCGGCCGATCCTCTGGCACATCATGAAGATCTATAGCCATTACGGCTTTACCGATTTCGTGATCTGCCTCGGCTACCGCGGCTACATGATCAAGGAGTATTTCTCCAATTACATCCTGCACTTGTCCGACGTCACCTTCGACATGGCCACGGGCGAGACGATCTACCATTCGAGCAAGGCCGAGCCCTGGCGGGTGACGCTCGTCGATACCGGGGCGGAATCCATGACCGGCGGGCGCCTGAAGCGCGTCGGCGAATATCTCGGCGACACGTTCTGCCTCACCTATGGTGACGGGGTCGCCGACATCGACATCCGGGCGCTCACCGATTTCCACCTTCGGCATGGCCGCGAGGCGACCGTCACCAGCGTCGTGCCGCCGGGACGCTACGGCGCGCTGGCGATCGACTCCGGCAAGGTGCAGAGCTTCATCGAGAAGCCGGCGGGCGACAACGGCCGGATCAATGGCGGCTTCTTCGTGCTCAACCGCGCCGTGCTCGACCGCATCGATGGCGATCACGTGGCGTTCGAGAGCGCGCCACTCGAGGCGCTGGCGCGCGACGGCCAGCTGATGGCCTTCCCGCATGACGGCTTCTGGCGTCCGATGGATACGCTGCGCGACAAGAACCAGCTCGAGGAGCTCTGGCAGCAGAACCGCGCCCCCTGGAAGCTCTGGTCATGAGCCGCCTGCCCGATCCGGATTTCTGGAAGGGAAAGCGCGTCCTGCTGACCGGTCATACCGGGTTTAAAGGCAGCTGGGCCGGCCTGTGGCTCAAGAAGATGGGCGCCGAAGTCACCGGCTACGCCCTGCCGCCCGCTTCCGACCCGTCGCTGCATGCGCTTCTCCATGCGGACGGGCTGCCGGACGGGCAGTTCGGCGACGTCCGCGACGGCGAGGCGCTTGCCGCCGTCCTGCGCAAGAGCGAGCCGGAGATCATCCTGCACATGGCGGCCCAGCCGCTGGTGCGCGAGAGCTATGCGACGCCCGCCGAGACCTTCGCCGTCAATGTCATGGGCACGATCCGGCTGCTTGAGGCGGCGCGTGACGTTCCCTCGGTGAAGGCGATCCTCGTTGTGACCACCGACAAGGTCTATCGCAACGACGAGAGCGGCAGGCACTTCCGGGAGAGCGATACGCTCGGCGGACACGACCCCTATTCCGGCTCCAAGGCAGCCTGCGAGGTGGCGGTCGCGACCTGGCGCAGCGCCTTTCTCCAAGAGCGCGGCATCCGCATCGCCACGGCGCGGGGCGGCAACGTGATCGGCGGCGGCGATTTTTCGGCCGATCGGCTGGTGCCGGATATCGTCCGCGCCGCCCTTTCCGGCACCAGGCTCAATATCCGCAGCCCGCTCGCGACGCGCCCCTGGCAGCACGTACTCGATTGCCTGAACGGTTACTTCCTCTTCGCCGAAGCGATCTATAATGGCGCGAGCGCGGTCGATGCCCTGAACTTCGGCCCCTCGCCCGCCGAACCGCAGATCCCCGTGCGCGATGTGGCGAACGCCATCCAGGCGGCCATGGGGCTTGAACCCGAATGGGACGACGTCTCGTCGCAAAAGCAACCCCGCGAGATGCAGACGCTCGGCCTCGACCCGGCGCTTGCCGGCGAAAGCCTCGGCTGGCGCGCCCGGTTTACCCAGCGGCAGGCGATCGAATGGACCGCCCGCTGGTACGACGGCTGGCGCCAAGGCAAAGCCGCACTGCCGCTGACGCTTGATCAGATCGACGCATTCACGAAAGGCCGCTGATGTCTCACTCCTGCCGCTTCTGCTCGAGCCCGCTTGAAACCGTTGTCGCCGACCTCGGCGTCACACCCTGGTCGAACTCGTTTCTGGAGCCGAGCAAGGAAGCGATCGCGCGGGAAAAAGCCTTCCCCTTGAAGGTGATGGTCTGTTCGGAATGTCTGCTCGTCCAGACCACCGAAACGGTGCCGGCGGACGAGATCTTCAACGCCGATTATCACTATCTTTCGTCCTTCTCGACGAGTTGGCTGGACCACGCGCGGCGCTATGCCGAAAAGATGACCGAACGCTTCGGCCTTGAAGGCACGTCGCAGGTCGTCGAGGTTGCCTCGAATGACGGCTACCTGCTGCAATATTTCGCCGCCAAAGGGATACCCGTGCTCGGCGTCGAGCCGGCCGGCAATGCCGCCAAGATCGCCGAAGGCCGCAACGTGCCGACCCATGTCGCCTTTTTCGGCCGCGACACCGCCAACGAGCTCGTCGGCCGCGGCATCCGCGCCGACCTGACGGCCGCCAACAATGTCCTCGCCCATGTGCCGGATATCGCCGATTTCGTCGGCGGCTTCGCGATCCTCCTGAAGCCGGACGGCGTCGCGACCTTCGAGTTCCCGCATCTCTTGCGCCTGATCGAGGGCATCCAGTTCGACACGATCTATCACGAGCACTATTCCTATCTCTCGCTCGTGGCCGTCGAACGCATATTCGAGGCCAGCGGCCTGAAGGTCTTCGACGTCGAGGAATTGCCGACCCACGGAGGCTCGCTGCGCATCTTTGCCCAGCCGGCAACCGGCACACGGGCCGCGACCGACGGGCTTGCGAAGGTGCGGGCGGACGAGGCGAAGGCCGGCCTTGCGGATATGGAGGCCTACATCGCCTTCGGCAAACGGATCGCCGCCGTCTGCGAGGGCTTTCGGACGTTTCTGGAAAAGGCGAAGAGCGAGGGCAAGCGGGTGGCAGCCTATGGCGCGGCCGCCAAGGGCAATACCTTCCTCAATGTTTGCGGCGTGACCGCGGCCGATATCGACTTCATCGTCGACCGCAACGACCTGAAACAGGGCAAGCTCTCGCCGGGCAGCCATATTCCGATCTACGAACCGGCCAGGCTCGAGGCGGCGAAGCCCGACTACGTGGTCATCCTGCCCTGGAACCTGACCGACGAGATCGTCGATGCGCATGCCTATATTCGCAGCTGGGGCGGCCGCTTCGTCGTCGCCATCCCGGAAGTGCGGGTGATTTGACCCGGCGGCTCGGCGCAGCGGGGCCGAAAGCAAAAGGGGCCGTCGCTGTCGCGAACGGCCCCCTCTTCAATTGCTGTGGTGATCCCGTCGCTGCACGGTTATAGCCGCTTCAGGAACCCGTCCGGGGCAACCGTGACCATCAGCTTGTTCTGAACGGACCTGTCGATCTCGAACTCCGGATGGGTTTGCAGATACTCATGCACCGCAGTCTTCGGGTTGTCGCCAACGTCCCAGGGACGGTCGCTGAAGAAGCCGGCCGGCAGGTCCTCGACCAAAGTGTCGAACACGACGCAGTAGCAGCCGGGCGTCACCAAGGGCGCATAGGCCTCGAGCTCAGCAAGCACATGCGCGTGGGTATGCATGGAATCGAGGCAGACCATGACGCGCTTGTAGCCAGCCGAGGCCTCGCGCACCTGTGCGACGATCTCGGGGTCGATGGCCGAACCCTGGAACATCTGAATGCGGCTCGCCATCGGGTGGCTTTCGATCGCCTCGCGATTGTGGGCGCGTATGTCGATGTCGATGCCGATCACCTTGCGCTTGGATTGGCTGGGATCCAACGAAACGCCCGCTTCGATGGCATCGCACATGTCGAGCATGGCAAGCAGCGAGGCGCTGAGGATTAGCGAGCCGCCATGGGCGATGCCGGTTTCGATGACCAGATCGGGACGCGTCGCCCAGATCAGTTCCTGCATCGCCACGATATCCTGCGGATACTGGATGATAGGACGGCCGAGCCAGTCGAAATTATAGACATAGCGCTTGGCCATGGTGGCTTCGCGCCACTGATCGGAGAGCGCCTGGAAATCGCCGTCGCGGCGATAGCTTTCGATCGTCGCCACCCGTTCGGAGCGGAATTGTTCGATAGGGTCCATGTCAGGTCCTGTCTTCATGTGGAAGGCCGCGGATCGGTATCGGGCCCCGATCCGCTCATGCCCAGGATTTCAGAGATGCGCTCTAGCACAGGTGTGGCGGCAAAAGCGAATTCCTCTTTCACCCGTTCATTGGAGATCGGCGCAAGAGAAACGGTCGGCGCCTCGTCGTTTACAGCAACGGTGCATCCCGTGCGGGATTGAATTGCCGCGCACCAGTCCGCGTGGCTGGTCTGCCCGCCGCTTGCCGCGTTGTAGACCGTGTGACGCCCCTGCTCAGCGATGCGGAGCAACAGATCGACGGCATCGTCAATCCAGATATAGTCCTTTGCGGAATCGAGCGCCGTCTGGAGCTGGATATGGCCCGCCTTCGCCTCTCGGCAGAGCGCCCCCAGGAACGTATCCGCCTGTGCCTCCTCGGGGCCGACGACGTTCGACAGCCGAGCCACCCGCACATTCTCGCGTCCGGAGGCAAGGCAGATCGCCTCCCCCGTCAGTTTCGACAGATTGTAGAGGTCCGAGGGATTGAGCGGCGACGCCGACAGATGGGCAGTCTCGCGCGTATCCTGGCCGTTCGCGTAAACCCGCGTCGAGGAAAGATAGAGAAAGGAGGAAAACGCGTTGTGGCGCAAGACGTCGGCCGCGAGCGACACATGCGCCTCGATCGTGTCGAACGGCCGGGTACGAAAGTCGGCGGTCAGGCCGATGGCATAGATGACATGGCCGAGATCCCTGCCGGCGAGCGGCAGGTCGGCCCGGGCGGGGACATCGACGACATGTCCGAGCGCGCGCAACCGGCGGACCAGGTTGCGCCCGATGAAGCCGGAACCGCCGAGAACCGTGAACATCATGACCTCTCGCCGAGCCGGCGCAGCGGATTGCCGCCGCAGATCGTGTAAGCGTCGACCTCGCGGCGGACGATCGAGCCGGCGGCAATGACGCAGCCTTTCCTGAGAATGGCGCCGTCGAGGATCACCGAATTCGCGCCGATCCAGACATCCTCCTCGACGACAATGCCGCCGCGGCTCGGCTGGAACCCCTGTTCGCGGATCAGGCGATCCCTGTCCTTGAAGCCGTGATTGACCGGGGCGAAGGTGCAATTGGCGGCGATCAGCACGTTGTCGGCGATCCGAATGCCGTTGCCGGTATAGAAGACGCAGCCGCTATTGACGTAGCAGAAGCGGCCGATCGTGAGGTCGCCCGAGCCGCCTGCCGGCTTGATCTTGACGAAGCTGTCGATGACCGACGCCTCGCCGACGACGATCCGCGTCCCGCGAACGGAATCTTCGATGTCGCTGAGCGGGCTGATCCTCGCCGTCGGATGCACGTCGATCATGGTGGCTCCAATGTCGTTCGCCCTCTTTTCCAGTTACCGCTTGCCGCGTCAACGCTTGATCGTGCAAGAAGCGGTTCGAAATAGCACCACCTCGCGAGGACCCTTATGTCGCGCTTCAACCGTATCCAGACCCCTCTGCCGGACCTGATCGTGATCGAGCGAAAGAAGGCCGGTGACGAACGTGGTTTCTTCTCGCGCTTCTTCTGCCGTGACGAGCTGCGCGATTTCGGCGCAGACGGCTGCGTCGCCCAGATCAACCACACTTTGACGCGCATCAAGGGGGCGATCCGCGGCATGCATTTCCAGCGGGCGCCGCACGACGAGACAAAATTCGTCTCCTGTCTTTCCGGCGCCGTCTTCGATGTGGCCGTCGACATCAGGCCGGATTCACCGACCTATCTCCAATGGCACGGCGAAATCCTGAGTGCCGAAAACGCCCGCTCGATGATGATCCCCGGCGGCTTCGCGCATGGCTTCCAGACGCTGACCGAAGACTGCGAGCTTCTCTACCTGCACGACAAATTCTATGCGCCGGAGGCCGAAGGCGGCCTCAATCCGCTCGATCCACGCCTCGCCATCGCCTGGCCGCTCGAGGTGACGCAAATGTCGGAGCGCGATCGGGGTTTTGGTTTGCTCTGAGCGGGAAAGCGGGTGTGGATAACCCCCTCTGCCCTGCCGGGCATCTCCCCCACAAGGGTGGAGATTGGCAAGACGCCAAGCCCCTGCTTCAACTTTCCGACAGCATTAATCGCGAAGTAGAGGCGGCACGATAAGCCCGTAGCCCAATCTGCGGCGTTGCCGACCGGCGAAAGCGTCGACCCTTGCCGATCTCCACCCTTGTGGGGGAGATGCCCGGCAGGGCAGAGGGGGGTTCTAGCCTCGGCAGCTCAGAGACGCCGCTTTACTGTATCTGAGGATCGCCAACCGGAAGTTTACGTCGTCTTCCGTCGAAACCCCTTGCTCGCCACCATCAGGTTGCGCGTATAGTCCTCGGCAATGCGGCCGGCGACGAGGTCCGCTGACGTCAGCCGCTCGACCACACGGCCGCCCTGCATCACCGCCAGCCGCTCGCACATATGGGTGACGACGCCGAGGTCGTGGCTGACCATGATGAAGGTCAGCTTGCGGTCGCGGCGCACCTGTTCGAGCAGGTTCAGCACCTCGGCCTGGACCGACGCATCGAGCGCCGACGTCGGCTCGTCGAGCAGCAGGATCGAGGGCTCGAGGATCAGCGCCCGGGCGATGGCGACGCGCTGGCGCTGGCCGCCGGAGAGCTGATGCGGGTAGCGGAAGCGGAAGCCGGAGCCGAGGCCCACTTCGTCGAGCGCCTTCAGGATGCGGCGTTCGCCGTCACCGATGCCGTGGATCGCCAACGGCTCCACCAGCTGCCGGTCGATGGTCTGGCGCGGATGCAGCGAACCGTAGGGGTCCTGAAAGACCATCTGGACGGCGCGGTAGAACGCCTTGTCGCGGCGCGCGCCGCGAAGCTCGCGCCCCTCGACGCGGATCGTGCCTGCGCTGACCGGCGCGAGCCCGGCGATTGCCCTCAGCAGCGTCGACTTTCCCGAACCGGACTCGCCGACGAGCCCGAAGGATTCGCCGGCCTCGACTTCGACGCTCGCGGCGTCGAGCGCGCGGAAGTCGTCATAGACGACGCTGAGCTCTTTGACGGAGACGGCCGCGGTCATAGCGCCCACTCCGGCTTGCGGTCGAGAACCGGCAAGGGATGGCGGTCGGTACCGATCGCCGGCATGCAGTTCAAAAGGCCCTGAGTATAGGGATGCTTGGCGTTGCCTAGGTCGGACGCGGCGATCTCCTCGACGATCCTGCCGGCATACATGACGAGCACCCGGTCGCAGAAGGACGAAACCAGCCTCAAATCGTGCGAGACGAAGATCAGCCCCATGCCGCGCTCGGCCACAAGCCGGTCGAGAATCGACAGCACTTCAAGCTGCACGGTGACGTCGAGCGCCGAGGTCGGCTCGTCGGCAATCAGCAATTCCGGGCCGGCGACGAGCATCATGGCGATCATCGCCCGCTGGCCCATGCCGCCAGAGACCTCGTGCGGATAAAGGTCGAAGACGCGGGCGGGATCGCGGATCTGCACCGCCGCCAGCATGTCGAGTGCCCGCTTGCGCGCCTCCGCACGGCCGACCTTCTCGTGGCGTTGCAGTGTCTCGACGATCTGCCGGCCGATGCTCATCACCGGGTTCAGCGAGTATTTCGGATCCTGCAGGATCATGGCGATGCGCTTGCCGCGAAGATCGCGCCGAAGCTTCGGCGGCGCCGAGAGGAGGTCGATACCGTCGAAGGCGAGCCGCTTCGCCGTGACTTCCGCATGCGGCGGCGTAAGGCCCATGATCGCCCTGCCCGTCTGCGATTTGCCGGAGCCGCTTTCGCCGACGATGCCGAGGCGCTCGCGTGCGAGCGTGAAGGAGACCCCGCGCACCGCCTCGACGACACCGGTGCGGGTCGGGAACCGGACGCGAAGGTCTTCGACAGTCAGCAAGGCGCTCATTGCCCGCTCTCCCGCGGATCAAGCGCGTCGCGCAGGCCGTCGCCGAGCAGGTTGAAGCCGAGGCTGACGATGAGGATGGCGATGCCGGGCATGGTGGCGACCCACCACTGGTCGAGGATGAAGCGGCGGCCGGAGGCGATCATCGCGCCCCATTCGGGAAGCGGCGGCTGTGCGCCGAGGCCGAGGAAGCCGAGGCCCGCCGCCGTCAGGATGATGCCGGCCATGTCGAGCGTCACGCGGACGATCAGCGACGACATGCACATCGGCATCACGTGCCGCAAGACGATGCGCGTCGGCGAGGCGCCCATCAATCGGACGGCGGCGATGTAGTCGGAATTGCGCACGGTCAGCGTCTCGGCGCGGGCAATGCGCGCATAGGGCGGCCAGGAGGTGATCGCGATGGCGATCACGGCGTTTTCGATGCCGGGGCCAAGCGCCGCGACGAATGCGAGCGCCAGTACGAGCTTCGGAAAGGCGAGGAAAATGTCGGTGATGCGCATCAGGATCGCATCGATCCAGCCGCCGGCATAGCCAGCGGCGGCGCCGACGACCAGGCCGACCGGTGCGGCGATGATCGCGACGAGCACCACGACGGCGAGCGTCAGCCGCGAACCGTAGATCAGCCGCGACAGGATGTCCCGGCCCTGGTCGTCGGTGCCAAGCAGATAACCCTCGCTGCCCGGCGGCAGCAGCCGCGCGCCGGCGAGATTGCCGATGACCGGGGAATGCGGCGCGAGGAGATCGGCGAATGCGGCGACGATGCAGAGGCCCAGGAGAATGAGCAGGCCGACCACCGCGAGGCGGTTCGCCGAGAAGCGGCGCCAGGTCATGTAGGCGCGGCCGAGGCGCGCCTGCAGCCGCGACTGCGGCCGGTCGGAAAGCAGCCATTCGCGGCGCGTCAACGGGCGAGTTTGCGTGGCAAGGCTCATCGGGCGCGCGTCCTCGGGTCAAGCGTCCGGTAAAGCAGATCGGACAGGAGATTGATGCCGATGAAGACCGAACCGATGATGATCGTGCCGCCGAGAACGGCGTTCATGTCGGCATTCTGCAGCGAATTGGTGATGTAGAGGCCGAGCCCCGGCCAGGCGAAGACGGTCTCGGTCAGCACCGACCCCTCGAGCAGGCTGGCATAGGAAAGCGCGATCACCGTGACGAGGGGCACGGCGGCATTGCGCAGCGCATGGCCCCAGATGATCCGTGCCTCGGAAAGCCCCTTGGCCCGAGCCGCGACAATATACTCCTGCTGCAGCTCGTTCAGCATGAAGCTGCGGGTCATCCGGCTGATATACGCGAGCGAAAAATAGCCGAGCAGCGAGGCCGGCAGGATGATGTGCCGGAAGACGTCGCGCAGCACATCCCATTGCCGCTGCCAGAGCGCATCGACGAGATAGAGGCCGGTGATCGGCGAGAACGTATATTCGTAGACCACGTCGATACGGCCGGGATAGGCGACCCATTTCAGCCGCGCGTAGAAGACCAGGAGTGCGAGCAGCGCCAGCCAGAAGATTGGCACGGAATAGCCAACAAGCCCGATGACGCGGACGATCTGGTCGGCAATGCTGCCGCGTTTGACGGCGGCAAGGACACCAAGAGGAACGCCGATCGCGGCGCCGATCAGCGTTCCAAGCGTCGCAAGCTCGATCGTCGCCGGGAAGACGCGGCGGATGTCGGTCATCACCGGATTGGTTGTCAGCACCGACACGCCGAAATCGCCCGAGAGCGCCTGCCGGCAGTAAAGAAGGAACTGCTGGTAGAGGGGCAGGTTGAGGCCCATCGCCTCGCGGGTCCGTTCGACCAGGTGCTGCGGCGCCCGGTCGCCGAGAACAGCCAGCGCCGGGTCGATCGGGATGACGCGGCCGATGAAGAAGGTGACGGCAAGAAGACCGAGATAGGTGGTCGCCACGACGACGACAAACTGCAGCACCGTGGCAACGGCCTTGCGGGAACGGGCGCGCCGGCGCCCGCTCATTCGCACTGTATCGCTCATGCTCAAGGGAATGGTCCTCTCGACTATTCCTTGGAGACGTTCCAGACGTAGTTGGTGTCGAAGCTCGGACCGAGCTTGAAGCCCTTCAAGTTACCCCGAAGACCGGCGACCTCCGTCTGCTGGAAGATGATTACGAAGGGGCTGTCGTCGAGAACGCTCTTCTGCAGTTCCTTGTAGATCTCCGCACGCTTGGCGCTGTCGCGCTCAAGGAGTGCTTCCTTGGTCTTCTTGCTCAGTTCCGGAACGTCCCAGGCATTGCGCCAGGCGAGCGTCTTGTTCGTACCCGCATCGGAATTGTCCGGATTGTTGGTGAACGTATCGGCATTTGAATGCGGATCGAAATAATCCATGCCCCACTGGCCGATATACATGTCGTGATTGCGGGCGCGGTACTTCGTCAACGTCTGCTTACCGTCACCCGGAATGATCTCGAGCTTGACGCCGGCCTGCCCCAGCGTCTGCTGGAAGGATTCGGCAATGCCGGTGACCGGCTGGGTATTGCGCACGTCCATGGTGACGGTGAAGCCGTCCGGATAGCCGGCTTTGGCCAGCAGTTCCTTCGCCTTGGCGACGTCGAATGTATAGGGGTTCTCGTTCAGAGCACCGAGCACGTCTTTCGGCAGGAAGCTCTGGTGGATCTCGCCGATTCCCTTGATCAGCGTGGCGCCGATCGCGTCGTAGTCGACCAGATATTTGAAGGCCTTCTGCACCTCGGGCTTTGCGAGCGTCTCGTTCTTCTCGTTGAGGCTGATGTAATAGACCGTGCCCTTAGGCGCGCTGGTCGTCGCCAGATCGGCGTTCTTCCCGACCGCCTCGTAGTCGCCCGGCTCCAGATTGCGGGCAACGTCGATATCGCCGGCCTCGAGCGCCAGCCGCTGGCCGGAGCTTTCCTTCATGTGCCGGTAGATGACCCGGGCGAGCTTGGCCGGCTCGCCGTAGTAATTGTCGTTGCGCTCCAGCACGACCACTTCGTTGGCCCGCCATTCGCGCAGTTTGAAGGGGCCCGAGCCCGCGTAGCCGGTTTTCAGCCATTCATTGCCGAAATCGTTGTCGTACTTGTAGTCCTTGGTCGGTTCGACGGACTTGACGTGTTCGAGCACCAGCTTCTTGTCGACGACCGAGGCGACGGTCGCGGTCAGGCAGTTCAAGACGAAGCTCGGTGCGTAGGGCTGGTCGACGGTGAAGACGAAGGTATGCTCATCCGCCGCCTTGGCCTTCTCCGTGACGTTGTCTCCGCTGAGGCCGAACTGGGTGAGGATGAAGGCCGGGCTCTTGTCGAGCTTGACGGCTCGCTCGAAGGAATAGGCGACATCCTCGGCGGTGATCGGATTTCCCGACGCAAACTTCATGCCCTGCTTCAGCTTGAACGTATAGGTGAGGCCGTCATCGGAAACGGTCCAGCTTTCCGCAAGGTCGCCGACCACCTTGGACGTATCGTTGAGGTCGAGACGGACGAGTAGGCTGTAGGTGTTGCTGGTCACTTCCGCGGTCGAAAGCTCGAAGGCTTCGCCCGGATCCATGGTGATGATGTCATCGAAGGCGAACCCCTCGACCAGCGTGTCCTTCGGCGTTTCGGCAAATGCCGGCAGGGCGGCACCCAGCGCGAGCGCAAGCGCCGCGGAAGCAGTCAGAAGTCGAAAACGTCCATTGAGCTTATGCATCATTTTGCGCTTCCCTCTATCTAGCCCTTTCCGGGCTCTTCTTCATGGGTTCAGGCAGCCTCGTGCCAAGCCTGTCCCAGAACTCTAAGCCAGTTGCCGCGGCATATTTTTTCGAGCTCGCGGTCACCATATCCGGCGCTCTTGAGCGCGGCAACGAGCTTCTGATTGCCTGCGGCATCGGCGATTTCCTCGGGTATCGTCGCGCCGTCGAAGTCCGATCCGAGCGCGACGCAGTCGATGCCGACACGCTCGACCATATAGTCGATGTGGCGCACCATGTCGGAAAGCGGCGTGGCCGCATTTTCCTGCCCGTCGGCGCGCAGCATGGTCGTCGCATAGTTGAGGCCGACCAGGCCGCGGCTCTCACGGATGGCATCCAACTGCCTATCGGTCAGGTTGCGGGCGACAGGCGTCAGTGCGTGGGCATTGGAATGGCTGGCGACGAGCGGCTGATCGGTGGTTTCCGCCACATCCCAGAAACCTTTCTCGGTGATATGGGCGAGATCGATCAGGATGCCGAGCCGGTTGCAGGCCTGGATGAGTTCAAATCCCGCTTCCGTCAGACCCGGTCCCGTGTCGGGCGACGAGGGATAGGCGAAGGGCACGCCATGGCCGAAAACATTGTGGCGGCTCCAGACCGGTCCGAGCGACCGCAAGCCGGCCGCATGGAAGGTCTCGAGTGCGGCGAGATCCGGCCCGATCGCCTCGCAGCCTTCCATATGCAGGACGGCCGCAAAGATGCCATCGGCCATTGCCTCGCGGATCTCGGCGGTCGAGCGGCAGAGCCGCCAGGCGCCCGCCCGGTCGAGCCTCGTCGCGATGTCGGCCAGCTCGATCGCCGTCGCGAGCGACGGCATTCGGTCGAGCGGCACCGATAGCGGCGTCACGTAGTGGCCGTTCTTGTCCGGGGTTCTGAGCACCAGATCGCCCGATGGAATGTAGATGGCGCATAGGCCGCCTGCGAGGCCGCCCGCCTTGGCGCGCGGCATGTCGATATGGCCCTTGTCGGTTCCCTCGATGAATTCGGCTATCGGGTCGCTCCCGCCGCGCGCATGCTGCCAGAGGCGCAAAAGCACATCGTTATGGCCGTCGAAAACCGCCTGCATTCCCTCTATTCCTTTGGTATTTCAGGGAGATCGGATGGATCATCCGCTATCGCCGCACCCCGGTCAGGATAGGCGCGATGCTATTGAAAGATATCCGCCATTTCAATGAATATCCGGGGGATTCTCCGCCTGCGCATTGTAGCGAAAACTTGCATGCACGCCGCGGCAGGATGGAGCGGAGACCATGCGGGACGATCAGAAAAATCTCAGGCGGGGTGTCGCGCCAAGCAAAAATCTGCCATTGCTGTCCGATGGTCGCCGGTCATGACGACCGGTCGCGAGTTGTGCTCATGAGGGGGCTCGGGGTGCCGTCGATCGCTGATGCAAGCCTGGCTGCGCGGATGAACCGCGTCCTGCTTTGCCTGGGGCTGATGCTCTGCCTTGCCGGCTGCGGCGGGCGCCCGGTCGGCGTGCTTGCTCCCTCCGGCACCGCCGCCGGGGCCTCGCAGGTGGACCTGCTCGTGGCGACCACCCGCGCCCAGTCGAATGATCCTGGCATCCTCTTCACCGGCGAACGCGCCCCGGAGCTCTCGCTGACCGAAATCGTCGTCTCGATTCCCCCGGAGGAGAACCGCAAGGTCGGCCAGGTCCAATGGCCGAAGAGATTGCCAGCCGATCCGAGCCGCGATTTCTCCACCGTCAGCGTCAAACCGCTGGAGCCCGGGGCGGAGACGCAGGCCTGGCTTCACGGCCATCTGCCGAAGAGCCGACGCGTGCTGATCTTCGTCCACGGCTTCAACAACCGCTTCGAGGACGCCGTCTACCGCTACGCCCAGATCGTTCACGATTCCGGCGCCGATGTCGCGCCGGTCATCTTCACGTGGCCGTCGCGCGCCAGCATCTTCGACTATAACTACGACAAGGAAAGCACCAACTATTCGCGCGACGCGCTGGAAGAGCTGCTGCAGCGAGCCTCGAAGAACCCTTCCGTCGGCGAGATCACACTGATGGCCCACTCGATGGGGTCGTGGCTCACCGTCGAGGCGCTCCGGCAGATGGCGATCCGCGACGGCCGCGTCGCCCCCAAGATCACCGACGTCATTCTCGCCTCGCCCGATCTCGACGTCGATGTCTTCACCAAGCAAATGCAGGCCATGGGCAAATCGCGGCCGAAATTCACCCTCTTCGTCTCCCGCGACGACCGGGCACTGACCGTTTCGCGGCGGATTTCCGGTAATATCGACCGGCTCGGGCAGATCGATCCCTCAGTGGAACCCTATCGCAGCCAGCTAGAGCGGGCGGGCATCACGGTGCTCGACCTGACGGCCCTCAAGGGCGGCGACCGCCTCAACCACGGCAAATTCGCCGAAAGTCCGGAGGTGGTGCGGCTGCTCGGCAACCGGCTGATTGCCGGCCAGACCGTGACGGATTCCGATGTCGGCCTCGGCGAACGGGTTGGCGCCGTTGCGCTCGGCACTGCCCAGACCGTCGGCAGCGCCGCAAGCGTCGCCGTCTCGACGCCGATCATGATCTTCGATCCGCGCACCCGACAAAATTACAACGCGCAACTGCGACGCTTCGGCCAATCGGTGGAAAACACCGTTGGTTCGACCGTCGCACCGTAGGGCGAAGCGCTCCGCCAAAGCGATGGCAACGGCGTCAGTGAAAGGTCGACTTCGAGAAGAGATTGAGCACCAGCACGCCGGCGATGATCAGCGCCAGGCCGAGGATCGCCGCCAGGTCGAGCTTCTGGCCGAAGGTGATGTAGCCGACCGCCGAAATCAACACGATGCCGAGGCCGCTCCACAGCGCATAGGCGATCCCGACGGGAATATAGCGCAGCGTGTAGGACAGGAAGAAGAAGGCGACGGCATAGCAAACCACCATCAGCACGGTCGGCGCCAGCCGCGTGAAATGTTGCGCCGCCTGCATGGCCGAAGTGCCGAGCACTTCGAAGACAATGGCGATCACCAGGACGGTGTAGAGCATTGCGGGGTTCACGGCACGTCTCCGATCGATTGGTGTAAAAAAGTCAGCCCGTTCCGGGCGGCCTCACTGCAACGAAAGCGCCTTGAGCTTCCGGAGCAGCGCCGCCCGCGTGGATGCTTCGATGGCGTGGCTCTCTAGGAGATCCGCCAGCCAGACGCCGTCAGCGGCGAAGCGGGCAAGAAGACAATCCTGCGAGCTGTCTGTCGCGGCGAACTCGGCCGACCGTCTCTCGACCCATTCCCGCCAGCGCGCCTTCAGATGCGGCTCCGCCAGCAGAGCGATCGCCAGCACCTGCCAGTCCTTGCCTTCCTCTTCCAACGCAAAACAGACAGTGAGATAGGCGCGGGTGAAACGTCCCCGGTCCACCGAATCATCGGCCATTGCCGCCTCGATCGCCCGGTCGAAACGAGCCACCAGTTCGTCGAACAGGCCGTCCAGCAAGGCGAGTTTATTGGGGAAGTGGTGCAGCAGCCCACCCTTGCTGACGCCAGCCACCTGAGACACTTTATCGAGCGTCACGGCGGCGATCCCCTCTTCGAACGACAGCCGCGCCGCGACATCCAGCAATTGCTGGCGAACCCGCTCCGGCTGCTTCTTTCTCTGATAGGCGCTCGTCATGCTCCATAAAGATACCGTCTGGACGGTTTTGTCAACCGAGGGGAGGCAACGCGATGAAACGCCGCAAGGTACGTGCGGATGTTGTGCGCGGGGCGGCGCCGCGATACGAAGTCGGACAAGGATACGCTCATGACGGAAACGAAAACCACGACGCTCTACGAGGCGATCGGCGGCGATGCCGCGGTTCGCGCCCTGACGCGTCGGTTCTATGCGCTGATGGACAGCCTGCCGGAGGCGGCTCGATGCCGCGCCGTGCATCCGCCGGACCTCTCCGGCAGCGAGGAAAAGTTTTACGAGTATCTGACCGGCTGGCTCGGCGGGCCGCCGATCTATGTCGAGAAGCGCGGCCATCCGATGCTGCGCCGGCGGCATTTCATCGCCGAAATCGGTCCGGCCGAACGCGACGAGTGGCTACTCTGCTTCACCCGCGCTCTCGAGGAGACCGTCCCCCACCCGCAGCTCCGCGACATCATCCTCGAGCCGATCACCCGGCTCGCCCATCACATGCAGAACAAGAAATGAACGTCTAATGCCGAACCGCGGAATGCGTGGAAGCGTGCTTTTCATCGCCGGGCTGATGGGGGTTTTCGGCGTCGCCGCCGCTGCAGCCGCCTCGCACGGTACAGATCCGCGGCTGATCGGCGGCGCCTCCGCCATGTGCCTCGCCCATGCGCCGGCACTGGTCGCGCTTCATGCCGGATGGTCGCACTTCCGGACGGCGGCGATTGCTGCGCTGTTGCTCGCGCTCGGCACAGCCCTCTTTGCCGCCGACCTCACCATGCGCCATTTCGCCGGCCACGGTCTTTTTCCAATGTCGGCGCCGCTCGGCGGCGTGACGATGATGGCCGGATGGCTCGCAGTGGCGCTCGGAGCGCTGCTGCCTCGCAAAGCCGATTAGAGACGCTCAGGCGCCCTCGACAACCGTATATCCTTCGAACTTCGGCGGCCCCAGATACATGGCCCGATTGTCGGCGGCATTGCGGTGCGCGGCCCGGAAGTTTTCCGATTTCGTCCAGGCGACGAAGGCGTCCCTGCTTTCCCAATTCGATTTCGAGATGAACGGCGTGTAGCCCTCTTCCGGCACGCTCTCGCCGCGCAAGAGATGGAAGTCGATGAAGCCCGGCATGTCCGAAAGGCTTGAATCCCGTGCCTTCCAGACGGCCTCGAATGCCTCTTCCTGACCGATGGCGACGTGGAAACGGTTCATGGCGACAAACATGGGGCTACCTTTCGCGTGCCTTCTTTTCCGGGACTCCGGCTTCGCTCCGCGGGAACGGCAGGATAACGGCGCTCGACGATGGTTCAAGCCCGAACGGTTCACGGGCCGGAGGGCGGGTCTGCCAGGCCGGAAATTCCGCCACATTGGGGTTGTCCTCCAGCATGCGCGAGCGGCGCGTCAGGACTTCATAGAGCTCCGGCACCAGACCATCGCCGAGCTGCGAGGCTAGCTTGTGAAGACCGATCATCATCATTTGATCGGGACGTTCGTCGTTCATCATCGATACTCCGAGTGACCGCATCAGGCTGTGAAATGCGCCGTCGCTTTCATCAAAGGTTCAGTTGTCGCCGCTGGCGGACAGGTCCTGAAGGGCCCGCTCCAGGCTCGATTTCGAGCCGTTGCGCAGCGGCACGAAGGCCTTGCCCCACTTCTTGCAGCCGGTCTTCACGCGCAGACACGCATCGTGGCTGATGCAGTCGATGGGGCAGAAGACGCAGTCGACCGAGGGAAGGACCCGGTCGATGCGCGATACCGCCTCTCGTAAACCGCCGTCGTGATGGATGAGTTCCGCGCCATAGGAACTGGCGATCTCCCGCAAATGGGCGACCTGGCAATCGCGGCCGCCGACATAGAGGAAGCTCCGCCCCTCCAGCGTTGCCTTGCCGCCGTTCGGCTGCACAGCAGGCGTTTCCTCCCTCGCCTTTCCCTTGCCGCCCTTGCCTGTGTTCTGGTGCCGCTTGCCGCGCATCCGTTTTCTCCGTTCTGTGGGCGACGTGCGGACCTTCCGCTGACCGCCATCAAATATTCGTTCGGCACACCGCTCGGTTGTGCGACGGCGGCAACTTATAAAACTTGATTGTTTGAGTAAAGTATAAACATGAGTACGTAATCATATTAAATTTCGGCCTGCCGAAGCCCTCTGCGGCGTGGTGCCCAGGGGAATTATCGTTTGAATTCAACGGGGACGGTGAACTGCCAGCTGTCACGTCGGGCCGCGGCAGGAATAGCCGGAAAGGGTGCGGCGCGTCGCACGGTGTCAAGTGCAGCTTGGTCGAGAATCGGCGACCCCGTGCTTCTTGCCAGACTGACGCCGGCGAGCCCGCCACTGGAGGTGACGGTAAAGCGCACCTGCGCGACGCCGCGCAGCCCTTGGCGCTTGGCTTCGGCCGGATAGCGCATGGCCCTGTTCAGCTTGCGCTGGACCTTCCCCTTGTAGTTGTCGACTGCGGCATTGCCCGCTTCCCGGGCCACTGAACTCTGTCTCGCGCCGGTGGCCGCGGTCGCATTTGCATTCTCCACGCCGTCCGCCTGGCCCTTGCTCTGCGAATTCGCCTGCTCCCCGCGCTCGCCGGCCTTCTTGCGCAAGATTTTTTTCTTCTTCACCGGCTCCTTCTTCGGTTCCGGCTTCTCGACCTTCTCTTCGATTTTTTCCGGCTCCGGCTTCTGTTCCGGAACCACGGTTTCCACAGGCGCGACAGTGGCCGTGACCGGCGCCTCGGCGACCTCGGTCACCGGCATTTGATCTGCCGGCAGGATGACGTCCGCCTCCGTCGGCGCAATGTCGGTCGGCTGCTCGGAGACGCTCTCTGGCATTGCCGGCGGGATCTCTTCCGCCATCTCCTCCGTCGGCTGGACCTCGCTCGGCTGCACCTCCTCGGGCGTGTCTTCGGCGGGTTCTACGACGTCCGAGAGGTCGCCGGCTTGCAGCGTCTCCTCGAAGGCGTTGCCGAGCAGCGTAACTTCGGTCGCCGCCCCGCCGGCCATCTGGAAATCGTCTTTGCTAGGCTCCAGCAGCATCGCTCCGCCGGCATGCGCCAACAGAGAGAGGCCGACCGCGCCCGTCCATTTCACGATGTGCTTCATCCAAGTCTGCCTTCCAACGGCACCTCAGTGATCGGGCAATCAGCCCTTGAGTTCGACTGCCGACTTCGAGCCGGTCTGGAGCCCCGTCATGCAGGCGCCCTTGTCGATGCCCTCACCGACACAGGCCGGTGCATCGTTGATCAGCAGGCTCTTCACCGCCTCGCATTTCGTCCCCGGCAGGTCGAACTGACGGACCTTCGTCTTGCCGGCAGGCAGGTCGCGAAAATCGAGAACGGCCATGCGTTCGACCAGGCCCTTCTGATCGAAGAGGACGAACTCGAACGAGACCTTGGAAAGCGATTGCTGCAGGCCGTTGCCGGCGACGAAGGTCAGCTTGCACCCCTTCTCGGAAGGCGCGACCTCGTTGAGCTCGACCGTCAGCCCGCCGACGGCCGTTGGCTCCTGTGCCACGGCCGTCCCGGCGATCGACAGGATCATCGCTGCGGTCGAGGAAGCGAAACGGGAAAGACAGACCATCATTAACACCACCCATGCTCCGCATCCGAGCCGCCCGCCTTGAGCCAGCGACGGAGGCGATAAACTAAACTTGACTGCAAGTCTCCGGTATTGCGTCCTTAATGAAATATGAGTAATGCAGTCAAGATACTAATTGGAAATGCACGAGCGAACAGGGGACATCGACCCGCTTCCACCCTCGTGAACTGGCCGAAACTGTGACACCGAACGACACCGATACCCCCCTCTCCTCGCCGGCGCCGAGCGCGACCACCCGCTCGCAGCCGATTGTGGAAAGCCACGAGCTCTTCCGCGGCGCCAGCGAGATCCTGATTTCCCATGACGGCGCGATCTACCGGATGCGGATCACCCGGCAGGGCAAGCTGATTCTGAATAAATAGCGAGACAACGATGATCGACAGCACGCGCCCCACTCCCTCCGAGATTCGCGCCTACCGCGCGGCGAACCCGACGATGCGCGAGCGCGACATAGCCGCCCAGCTCGGCATTTCCGAAGCCGCCCTCGTCGCCGCGGAATGCGGCCTGACGGCAAGCCGCATCGATGCCGACGCCAATCGTTTCCTGGGCCGCGCCAGGGAGCTGGGCGAGGTCATGGCGCTCACCCGCAACGAATCCGCTGTCCACGAGAAAATCGGCATCTACGAGAACGTCAAGACAG
Source organism: Sinorhizobium sp. FG01 (assembly GCF_002531875.1). NCBI lineage: Bacteria > Pseudomonadati > Pseudomonadota > Alphaproteobacteria > Hyphomicrobiales > Rhizobiaceae > Sinorhizobium > Sinorhizobium sp. FG01. Next base: position 141,189 of record NZ_NWTB01000004.1, on the reverse strand, counting down.
GTCCGTCTGCGAGCCTGGTTCTCGGATCGGAAATCGATCTGCGGGTCTTCCCGTCCGCCTGGGCGCACGGCTTCGCCGTCACGAAGACCGATGCCAAGGGCGAGATCCGCCGCAGCCTGCAGTTCTTCGACAAATGGGGGAATGCGGTTCACAAGGTTCACCTGCGCCCGACGTCTGATCTTGAAGCCTATGACTGGATCGTCGCGGACTTCCGCCTCGAAGATCAGTCGCAGCAATTTGTTGCCGAATCCGGCGCCGCGGCGGGCGACGACGCGTCCGCCACCGTCGACACCCAGGCGCTGCGTGAGCACTGGACGAAGCTGACCGACACCCATCAGTTCCACGGCATGTTGCGCAATCTGAAAATCGGCCGGCGCCAAGCCTTGCATGCAGTCGGCGACGATCTGGCCTGGCAGCTCGACGCGCGGGGCATCGAGACGATGATGCGGGGCAGTGCCGAGACCGAGCTGCCCATCATGTGCTTCGTCGGCAATCGCGGCGTCATCCAGATCCACTCCGGCCCGGTCAAGAATATCGCCTCCATGGGCCCGTGGCTCAACGTCATGGATCCGGCCTTCCACCTGCATCTGCGCGCGGATCACATCGCCGAGCTTTGGGCGGTGCGCAAGCCGACGTCGGACGGCCATGTAACCTCGCTCGAAGCCCTCGATGCCAAGGCCGAAATGGTCATTCAGTTCTTCGGCAAGCGGAAGGAAGGCTTTGGCGAAAGACCGGAATGGCGCAGCCTGGTCGAGAACCTGCCGCGCCTCGACAGCATCGTCGCAGCCTGAGGAGACAAGGCATGCACCGCTTCGACTTCCGCCGCCTTCGCCGCTGGGAATTGGCGCTCGCCGCCTTTGCGCTCTCGACACCCTTCCTGCTGCCGGCGCTCGCCCCCGTCTCCTCGTCCCTTGTGAGCCCCGCAATGGCCGAGACGGTCGAGAAGCCGGACACGTCCCGGATCGTTTCGATCGGCGGAGCGGTCACCGAGATCATCTATGCGCTGGGCGAGGAAAACCGGCTCGTCGGCCGCGACTCGACCAGCACCTATCCAGAGGCGGCGGCGAAGCTCCCCAATGTCGGCTACATGCGGCAGCTGGCGCCGGAAGGCATAATCGCCGTCAACCCGGCGGCGATCGTCGCCATCGAAGGCAGTGGCCCGCCCGAGGCGCTTTCCGTGCTGAAGCAGGCGAACATTCCCTTCACGACGATTGGCGAGACCTATGACGAGGCGGGCATTCTTGCCAAGATACGCGCCGTCGGCGCCTTTCTCGGCGTGCCTGACAAGGCCGAAGCGCTCGTGAAATCCGTCGAGCAGGATCTGGACGCCGCACTCGCCGACAGCGCCGCACGCCCGGAAAGCGAGCGCAAGCGGGTTCTCTTCATCCTCAGCACCCAGGACGGCAAGATCATGGCATCGGGCACCGGCACGGCCGCAAGCGGCATCATCGAGCTTGCCGGCGCCGTCAATGCCGCCGGGAAGTTCCCCGGCTACAAGCCACTGACCGACGAGGCGATCGTCGAGGCGAAGCCGGACGTCATTCTGATGATGGATCGGGGCGGCGCCCATGGGATGAGTGCCGACCAACTCTTCGCCCTTCCCGCCCTCAGCCTGACGCCGGCGGCGAAAAGCAAGGCACTGGTCCGCATGGATGGCTTGCATCTGCTCGGTTTCGGCCCGCGCACCGCAAGCGCGATCCGGGAACTGAACACCGCAATCTATGGAAAGAAGACCAATGCCTCGCAGTGAGGCGATGGACGGCGCGCGGGGGCCTGCCTTGGCTGCAAGGATCGTGCATGCGTGGCGGAAGGGCGACCGTTCCGGTCTGGCGCGCACACTTATTGCCGCCCTCGCAGCGCTTGCCGCCGCGACCTTCGCGACCTCGATCATGACGGGAGCCGCCGACGCTTCGCTTGGCAATGTCCTGCGATGGCTCGCCGGTGGCGCGTCCGGCGACCAGGCCCTGAGCATGCGCGATCGCATCATCATCCTCGATATCCGCCTGCCGCGCGCCGTGCTCGGCATGCTGGTCGGCGCCGCGCTCGCCGTTTCCGGCGTCGTCATGCAGGGACTGTTCCGCAATCCACTGGCCGACCCCGGTCTGGTCGGCGTGTCGTCCGGGGCGAGCCTCGGCGCCGTCCTGCTTATCGTCCTTGGCAGCACCACCTTCGGGCCGGTCTTTGCGCTCTTCGGCTTCTATGCGCTGCCGCTTGGCGCCTTTTGCGGCGGCCTTGCGACGACCATGCTCCTCTATCGCATCGCCACACGCAGCGGTCAGACCTCCGTGGCGACGATGCTGCTTGCCGGGATTGCGCTCGGCGCACTCGCCAGCGCGGTAACGGGCGTGCTCGTCTTCGTCGCCGACGACAAGCAGCTCCGCGATCTCACCTTCTGGGGGCTTGGTTCGCTGGCCGGCGCCAATTGGACGAAAATCCTTACCGCCGGGCCGATCATCCTCCTGTCGCTCTGTGTCGTCCCCTTCCTGGCGAGAGGCCTCAACGCGATCACCCTCGGCGAGGCGGCCGCCTTCCACATGGGCGTGCCAGTGCAGCGCCTCAAGAACATCGCCATTTTGAGCGTCGCCGCGGCGACCGGCGCATCTGTGGCGGTCAGCGGCGGTATCGGCTTTGTCGGCATCGTCGTGCCGCATCTGCTGCGGCTCGTCATCGGCCCGGATCACCGCTACCTTCTGCCAGCTTCGGCTCTGCTCGGCGGCACCATGCTGATCTTCGCCGACATGCTGGCCCGCACCATCGTTTCCCCCGCCGAACTGCCGATCGGCATCATCACCGCCTTCGTCGGGGCGCCGTTCTTCCTGTGGGTTCTGCTCCGCGGGCGCTCGAACATGGGACTTTGACCTAAGATGATCCGCGCCTCCGATCTCTCCGCCCGCCTCGCCGGCCGGCCCGTGCTCCACGGCGTCTCGTTCGAAGCCGTTCCGGGGAGAATGACGGCGATCGTCGGTCCGAACGGCTCCGGCAAGACGACGACCTTGAAGGCGATCTCCGGCGAGCTGCACCTGTCCAAGGGCAAGGTGACCATCAACAATCATGACATCGCCCAGCTGAAGCCCTTTGAACTCGCCCTGAAAAGAGGCGTCCTGCCGCAATCGACGGTCATCTCCTTTCCGTTCACGGTCCGGGAGATCGTTGGTCTGGGTCTGTCAACCGGCGGTGCCGATATCGCCGGCAGTGGCCGCACCGTCGATGAGGCGCTGGAAGCCGTCGACCTCGCCGGCTTTTCCGGCCGCCTTTACGAGGAGCTTTCGGGCGGCGAGCAGCAGCGCGTCCAGCTTGCCCGCGTGCTTTGCCAGATCGCCGCGCCGGTCGGCGACGGCGAGCCTCGTTACCTCCTGCTCGACGAGCCGGTCTCGAGCCTCGACATCCGCCACCAGCTGACCATTATGCAGCTGGCGCGCCAATTCTGCGAGGGCGGCGGCGGCGTCATCGCGGTGATGCACGACCTCAACCTGACCGCAATGTTTGCCGACCAGATGGTGATGATGAAGGCCGGCCGCATCCGCGCCCTCGGCGCCCCGAAGGAGGTCCTCACCGACGAGACCATGGAAGCGGTCTTCGGATGCCGGATGCGGGTCGGCATCGCGCCGGCACGCGATGTCCCCTTCGTTCTGCCGCAAACGGCATCGCTTTGACCTCGGCGCTGAGAGCAACGTCAAGATTTATCGAAACAAATTCCTCCCTCATGCGTTGATCCCCGGCGTGCCACGTCCGGTGCGCCGCCGAGAATGCGCCGGCCTTCAGCCGGCATCGCAGCGAAGCGAAGGGAGCGACAGGATGGCCACGGGTCTCTTTTCAGGTTCAGGCAGCAGGAAGCGCAACAGCGGTGCGGTCGATACATCGATCGAGGACCAGCTTCATGATCTTCGGGAAGACGTTGCGCAACTGATGGCGCTGATCGCCGATCGGGGTGTGGCGGCCTCGCGAGAAGCCAAAGCTAAAGCGCGCAGCACCCGCAAGCAAGCCGAATCGGAGTTGCAGGACCTGCTGGAGAGCGGTGAGGAGCTGCTGTCGGATCTGCGCGGCCGCTATGCGGACACGGAAAAACAGGTCCGCCGCGCGGTGCGCGAACATCCGCTCGCCACGCTCGGCGCCGCAGCGGCAATCGGCCTGATCGCTGCAGCCCTTCTGCGCCGCTAGCGGGCTTCGGCGCTTTCGGCGTGTTGTGAAGGGGAGACAATGGCATGCAGTCCCTAGGCGCCGTTCTCACCGCCTTGCTTGCAGTCGATTTCGGTGCCGCGGCCTCGCGCTTCAAGCGCAATGCGGCTCTATGGGGGATCGTCGCGGTGCTTCTCGTCACCGCCTATGTTTTCGCCCTCGTGGCGATCGCACTCGTTCTCGCCGAGTATTATTCGCCAATCATCGCCTCTGTGGCGATCGCCGTGGCGCTTCTGGCAGTCGCCCTGATGATTGTCGCGCTCATGGCTGTACGAAACGCACGCGACCGGCGTCTCGTCGACGAACGGCGTCGCCGCTCCTTGCTTCAGACGAACCTGGCACTTGCCGCGGCGACCAGCATCCTGCGTAAGCAGCCGCTGATCGGCGTCGGTACGGCGATCGCCGTAGGACTCCTGCTGGGGCTCGGCAAAGGGCGGCGGCGCAGCGACCGCCGTTGATTTCCGGCGCGCCCAACGGTTATCTCAGAGCGGCAGGCGGATCAGCGCGGTAACGCCGGCCGGCAGATACTCGACCTTTACGGAACTGCCGATAATCTTGTCGAGGCTCCGCTCGATCAGCAGCGAGCCGAAGCCGCGCCGGCGCGGTTCCCGGACCGGCGGTCCGCCGACTTCCGTCCAGGTCAAATGCAGCACGGCACTGCCTTCCTCGACGACGCTGCGCGCCGTCAGCACGATCTTGCCTTTTGGTACGGAGAGCGACCCGTATTTAACGGCATTGGTCGCCAGCTCGTGCAGCACCAGGCCGAGACCAACCGCCTGGTCCGGTCCGAGCAGGACTTCGTCCTTGTGGATCTCCACCTGCTCGGCATAGTCGCTGACATAGGGTTTCAGCTGCTTGGAAATCAGCTCCGCAAGGCGGATCGTCCCCCATTCGTAGTCCGAAAGCAGCCCATGCGCCTCGGAGATCGCCTGTAGCCGGCCCGCGAAGGCGGTCATGAACTCGGCCGGGTCACTCGTCTGACGAAGGGTCTGGCGCGCCAGCGATTGCAGCATTGCCAGCGTGTTCTTGACCCGGTGGTTCAATTCCTTCAGCAGCAGCCTCGTCCGCTGCACGGACGCCTGCTGTTCGGAGACGTCGATGGTCATGCCGAGAAAGGTCAGCGCCATACCTCTGCTGTCGCGATCGTGCACCCGGCCTCGGCCGAGCAGCCAGCGCCCGTTCGCCCGAATCCGGAACATGCCGTCATATTCCTCGTTGGCGGCCATCGCCTGCCTGAGCTTCGAGAAGGTTGCACCTCGGTCGTCCGGATGGATCGCGCCGAAGACCGCCTTGGCGGTCAGGGTCCGTTCCGGCGGCAGGCCGAACATGCGCATCATCGCACCGTTGCCCGCCACGGTTCCGGAGCGGATATCCCAGAGCCAGCTGCCGACATTGGCGGCGTCGAGCGCCATGGCGAGCCGCTGTTCTTCGCGCGATAGCGCGGCCTCCTTCAGCGCACGCCGACGCGCCTCGTCCTTCAACTTGAGGAGCGACGCAGCCGCGTCGGCGATTTCCTGCAACGCATCGAGCTGTTTCGCCGCGATTTCGGCGCGGGGTGTTCCATCCAGCACGCAGACGGTGCCCACCGCCTGCCCTCCGAGAACGATCGGAGCGCCTGCATAGAAACGCAAGAAAGGTGCTTGCGCGACCTTTCGATTGTGCCGCAAGACCGGGTGGGCCGACGCGTCGAGCACGAGAAACGGGCCACGGTCGCCGATCGCATGGGCGCAGAAGGACTCCTCGGTGCGCGCCCGAGTTTCCGTCGTCCCGACAGCCGCCTTAAACCATTCCCATTCGTGATCGACGAGCGTGACAAGGGCGACCGGCGCGTCGAACAGACTGGCGGCGAGCCTGGCCAGCGGTTCGAAGTCGCTGTCGGCGACCGTCATGTCCGGTGCGGCCGCATGCAGGACACTGAGCCGCTCGCGCGAACCAAGCGTGTCAGCCACTGCGGGAAGCATTGCGTCTGCCCTCTCGTGCATTCGGCCCGAACTCCAATCCCGCTCCCGCCGGCAAGACCGATTGGGAATTATGCGACAATTCCAGAGGCTGCCGCAATCCTTGCTTCGAGTAAACGCGCATAGCAAAGCAGAAATAAGGAAGGAAGTGCCGAGGGCGATGAGGGTCTGTCAGGACACGAAGGCACGCGAAGTAATGGGCGCCGAGGTCTCGTCCGGCCCATAGTCGTTCTCGCCCTTGATCTGGAGGATCTCCTGGAGGCGCTGGCGTGCACGGTTGACGCGGCTCTTGATCGTGCCGAGCGCGCAACCGCATATCGTCGCGGCCTCTTCGTAAGAGAAGCCAGAAGCGCCGACGAGAATGATCGCCTCGCGCTGGTCCGGCGGCAATTGGTCGAGGGCGCGGCGGAAATCCTGCAGGTCGAGCGATCCGTATTGCTCCGGATGGTGCGCCAGCGTTTCCGTGAAATGACCGTCGCTATCCTGGATCTCACGGCCGCGCTTGCGCATCTGGCTATAGAGTTCGTTGCGCAGGATGGTGAAGAGCCAGGCTTTCATGTTGGTGCCCATCTCGAAGTGGTCCTGCTTGGCCCAAGCCTTCATGATGGTGTCCTGCACGAGATCGTCGGCCCGGTCGTGGCGGCCGATCAGCGACATGGCGAAAGCGCGGAGGCTCGGCAGCGCCGCAAGCATCTCACGCTTGAACTCTTGATTTTCCGACATTCCGGCGCTCACTCCTTGCCATCCAGCATGGATCGTTGTTCCACGGCCTCAAGTTTTTCCAGAAGGTCGAGGAAGCGAGCCGGAATTCCCTCCTCCTGTACCGAAAGATAAAGCGCTTTGAGCTTCGCCGCGATCTGCGCATTCGGATCGTCAGACTTCGGACGCATGCTCACCGTCCGCCCTGCCCCTGAATTATATCTCATCGTATGACTGCCGCCCTAGAAACTTCGCCTGCCCCATAACGCGACGAAAAAATGAAATGTTCCACTCCGGAACCTTTTTTTCCTCGGCACGTTTCCGCAGCGGAACAAAGATCAAAAGACACGGATTGAGGGAGTCCTGCATGACATTGTCCACCCGCATCGCGCCATTTCTTCCCTATCTGCGCCGCTATTCGCGCGCTTTGACCGGATCTCAGACATCCGGGGACGCCTATGTCGCAGCGGTGCTCGAAGCGCTGATCGCCGACACTTCCATTTTCCCCGAGGCCAGCAGCGACAGAGTCGCGCTGTTTCGCCTCTTCACCTCGCTCTTCGGCTCCTCGTCGGTGCTCGTCCCGGAACCCGTCTCGCCGTTTGCCTGGGAGCAGCGCGCCTCCGTCAATCTTGGGGCCGTGTCGCCGGTCGCCCGCCAGGCGTTCCTCCTCGTATCGGTCGAGGGCTTTACGCCCCAGGAGGCCGCGGAAGTTCTCGACGTCGACACCGCCAAGCTCACCTCTCTGCTCGACCGCGCCTCGCAGGAGATTTCGCGCCAGGTGGCGACCGACATCATGATCATCGAGGACGAGCCGCTGATCGCCATAGATATCGAGCAGATGGTCGAAAGTCTCGGCCATCGGGTGACAGGCATCGCGCGGACCAAGGACGAAGCCATCGCTCTCTTCAAGACGGCCAAACCGGGAATGGTGCTCGCCGATATCCAGCTCGCCGACGGCAGTTCGGGCATCGATGCGGTCAACGAAATCCTCAAGACCAGTGCCGTGCCGGTGATTTTCATTACCGCCTTCCCTGAGCGGCTGCTGACCGGCGAAAGGCCCGAACCGACATTTCTTGTGACGAAGCCTTTCAACCCCGAAATGGTCAAGGCGCTGATCAGCCAGGCACTGTTCTTCAATGAATCGACCAAGGCTGCCGCTTAGGGTCAATTCGCTGAAACAGACGCCCTGCCGGAGCAAACTTCGGCAGGGCGTCCGCGTATCTGGGCGGCGTCACACGAGGCAGGGCTCATTTGGAAATCCGGAATTCAGAAGCAAAACAGCCAGTGCCGAGGGAAGGGCACTGGCTGAGGTTATGCAACTCACTGAGGGGGATGTGAGTTGGCAACCGGCGGTATGCCTCCGACGTCACATTGGGGGCGATGTGCGTCACCGCTCGGCTATACGCAATAATCCGCGAGCGAGAAAAAGGTTCCGCGATAAGCGAAGATTCAGCTATTCGATCGATTCCAGTTCGGCGCGGTGGCGATAGAGCGCCAGCAAGCGGCGATAGTCGCGGTCGTAGAAATCCTGCAGGGCCGGATTCGGACGCTTCTCCTGTCCGCCCGAGGCCATGGCATCCCCCGCATGCGCAAGGTCGGGATAGAGGTTGCCGGCCACGGCCGCGGCCATGGCCGTCCCGAGCAGAACGGCATCCGGCGCGTCGGGCACGACCACCCGGCAGCCGGTCGCGTCGGAGTAAAGCTCCATCAGTAGCGGATTGCGCACGTGGCCGCCGGTGACGTGCAGCGTATCGAGGTCGTAGCCCGCCTCCTTCATCATCTCGAGAATGTGGCGGATGCCGAGCGCGATGGCGACGCAGGTCCGCCAATAGAGGCGGCAAAGCGCGTCGAAAGAGCAATCGAGCGCCAAGCCGCTAATCACGCCGAGCGCATGCGGATCGGCAAGCGGCGAGCGATTGCCGTGGAAATCAGGAAGAACGTGCAGCCGGTCGGCGAAGCCGTGGCCATGCTCGGCGCGCAGTTCCTGGACGCGCTCGATGATCTTCTTGTGGGTTTCGGTCGTCGGCTCCAGCCCGCCGCCATGCAGCCGGACGACATGGTCGAGCAGCGCGCCCGTCGCCGATTGGCCGCCCTCGATAAGCCAGAGGCCGGGCAGCACCGCCTCGAAATAGGGCCCCCACATGCCGTAACCCGGCTTCATCTCCTTCGAGAAGGCGACGATGCAGCTAGACGTGCCGGCGATCAGCGCCAGCTGGCGCTCGAGCTTCGCCGTATCGCCGGCGAATCCTCCGAGCACACCGAGCGCGCCGGCATAGGCGTCGATTAAGCCCGGCGCGACCCGGCATTCGGTATCGAGGCCGAGGTCGGCGGCCGCGGTCGGCGTCAGTTTCCCCACGGCGCGCTCCACCGGCAGCGTCTCCTCGGGCAGGCCGCCGCGCGTCAGAAGGTCTTCGAGACCGATCCGCTCGAGATAGTCCCGCTGCCAGCCGCGTTCCTTGTGCGCGAGATAGTTCCATTTAGCCGTGAGCGTGCAGCGCGACCGCGCCGTGTTTCCCGTTGCCCGCCAGGACATATAGTCCGCCAGGTCGAAGAAATAGCCTGCCCTCTCCCATTGATGCGGCAGATTTTTCTTCAGCCACATCAGCTTCGGCATCTCCATTTCCGGCGACATCACCCGGCCCGAATGATCGAGCACCGGATGCCTGGTCGCCGTACAGAAATCCGCCTCCGCAAGCGCCCGGTGGTCGAGCCAGACGATCGTGTCCCAGCGTGGCTCGCCCCGCCGATTGACCGAAAGCGGCGCGCCGTCACGGTCGCGGACCACCAGCGAGCAGGTGGCATCGAAGCCGATTGCCGCAACGCTCTCGGCGCCTATACCCGCCCTTTCGCGCGCCGCCCGCACCGCTTCGCAGACGGCCGCCCAGATATCCTCGGAATCGTGCTCGGCATGGTTCTCCTCGGGCCGGTTCATGGCAATGGCCCGGTCGGCACGCGCAAGAAGCGCACCCTTCCTGTCGAAGATGCCAGCGCGCGCACTGCCGGTTCCTATATCGACCGCCACGACATATTCGCGCATCAATGGATGACCCCGTCCCGAGATGATGATGGATTTTCAGTGTGCCTGAAGAGCGCGCCGGGCCGCTCCACCCTGCCCTGCCTATTGACGGACAAACTGTACCAATTCGCCCATGTCGTCAAACAGGAGGTCCGGCCCGAGACCGGCGAGCAGCTGCCGATGCCGCTCGCTGCGGGCGTGGCTGGCGCCCGCAAACGCAAAGACCCGCATGCCCGCCGCCTTGGCCGCCTCGATGCCAGCCGCACTGTCCTCGACGACGATGCAATCGGCCGGCGCGTAGCCCATTTCAGCACTCGCATGCAGGAACAGGTCCGGCGCCGGCTTGCCGTGCGTCACCATGGTGGCGCTGAAGATATGCGGCTCGAAAAGGTCGGCAAGGCCGGTCACGCTCAGCGACAGACGAATGCGCTCCGGCTGGCTTGAAGAGGCGACGCAGCAGGCCGCGTCCAGCTGCTCGACGGCCTCACGTATGCCGGGAATCGGCCTCAACTCCTGGCGGAAACGCGCATAGAGCCGCGTCCGCATCGCTTCGAGAAATGCGTGGTCGGTCGCAAGGCCGTAGTCGTCATGAAGGATTGCCGACATGCTCTGGAGGCTGCGGCCTAGGAAGCGCTCGCTCGCCTCCTCCGTTGACATCGAAACGCCGGCGGTCGCCAATGAATCCACCAGCACGCTGAGCGAGATCGGTTCGCTGTCCACAAGCACGCCGTCGCAGTCGAAGATGACCAGTCTGGAGGCGTGCCCCGCCATCGCGCTATTCTCCGAGTTTATCGTCCAGATAAAGTTGCAGCGTGGCGCGCGTACCCTTTTCCCAAAGTGTTTTCAAGGCATGGGCAAAGCGGCGGCGGAAAAGATCAGAGTGGGCGACATCGCCGAAAATATCGGAAAGCGCGAGGAAGGCCATCGGATCGTCCTTCGCCGCAAGCGCTGCCGCCTGCAAACGATCGGCGTTGGCGTCGTTGAAGACGATCGCCTTGCCGCTGTCGGACGTGCCGGCGAAATAACGGCACCAGAGTGCGGAGACAAGAGACAGGCCCACCACGTCCTCGCCGCGCCGCAGGCGATCGGCCGTCGACGGCAGGATGAATTTCGGCTGCCGGTTCGAGCCGTCCTGTGCCAGTCGGGCGACCGTGTCGCCGATCTTCGGATTGGCGAACCGTGTTTCGATCAGCTTGCAATAGTCCCTCAGGTCCGTATCCGGTACCGGCGGAATGACCGGGATGATCTCCTCGTGCTCGAGCTTCGCCAGGAAGGCGCGGATCAGCGGCTCCTCCATCGCGTCGTGGACGAAATGAATGTCGAGCAGCGCCGCCGGATAGGCGATTGCCGCGTGGCCGCCGTTGAGGATGCGGATCTTCATGTGCTCATAGGGTGCGACATCCGGGACGAACTGCACCCCAACCTCTTCGAGCGCCGGGCGGCCTTGCGGGAAATTGTCCTCCAGCACCCATTGCTTGAACTCTTCGCAAAAAACCGGCCAGGCATCGTCGATGCCGTAGTCAGAGGCGACGATGCCGATCTCGCGCGGGCCCGTCGCCGGCGTGATCCGGTCGACCATGCCGTTCGGGAAGGCGACATTGGCGTCGATCCAGTCGGCGAAGGCCGGATCCGACAGGCGGGCGAGGCCGGACACGGCCGCATGGGTAACTTCGCCATTGCCGGGAATATTGTCGCAGGACATGACGGTGAAAGGCGGAACGCCGCGCGCCCTGCGCTCGGCAAGGCCGGCCAGGATGAGCCCGAACACCGTCTTCGGCGTTGCCGGGTTGCGAGCGTCCTCGGCGATCGCCGGGTGGCCAGGATTGAACTCGCCCGAGGCCGGGTCGATGAAGTAGCCGCCCTCGGTGATCGTCAGCGAAACGATGCGAATGTGCGGACTGGCCAGTTGCGCGACGATGGCCGGAATATCGCCCGGTTTCAGATAGGCGATCATCGCGCCGGTCACATGCGCGCCGGTGCGGTTGTTGTCCTGCTCGACCACCGTGGTCAGAAAATCCTGCGCCTCGAGCTTGGCGCGCATGACCTCGTCCGACGGCAGGACGCCGGCACCGATGATCGCCCAATCGTGGTCGCGCCCGAGATTGAAGAGATCGTCGAGGTAGACGGCCTGATGGGCGCGATGGAAGTTTCCGACGCCGAAATGGACGATCCCGGCGCGCAGATCGTGCCGGTCATAGTTCGGGACGCCGGCCTTGGCCCTGATGACGTCGAGTGCGGCAAGCGAGAGTTTGGTCGTCATTCTATCGTTCCTTTCGAGCACCCGTCCTTGGACGAAGCCTCAGCTCATCCATTGGCCGCCGTCGACGTTGTAGGTCTGCGCCACCACGTAGTCGCTTTCGGAAGAAGCGAGAAAGATTGCCATGCCGGTCAAGTCCTCGGCTGTGCCCATGCGCCCATAGGGAACGGCCTCGCCCACCAGACGCTTCTTCTCGCCGAGAGGCCGGTTCTCGTACTTCGCGAAGAGCGCGTCGACACCATCCCAATGCTCGCCCTCGACGACGCCCGGAGCGATGGCGTTCACATTGATGCGGTGCTTGATGAGATCGAGGCCGGCGGATTGGGTGAGGCTGATGACCGCCGCCTTGGTCGCGCAGTAGACCGCGACCAGCGCCTCACCCCGCCGCCCCGCCTGGCTTGCCATATTGATGATCTTGCCGCCCCGCCCCTGCCCGATCATCTGCTTCGCCGCCGCCTGCAGCGTGAAGAGCGTGCCGGCGACGTTGATCGAGAAAAGCCGCTCATAGCTTGCGCGCGTGATCTCGACGATCGGCGCAAGGTCGAAGAGCGCGGCATTGTTGACCAGGATGTCGAGACCGCCGGCCTGGCGGACGACCGTGGCGATCGCCGCATCGATCGAATCCTGCCGGGTGACATCCATCTCCACCGCGTAGGCCGCCGGTCCGATCTCCGAGGCCGTCTGTCTTGCGCGCTCGACATTGATATCGGCGATCGCCACGGTGGCGCCTTCGCGCACATAGGCCTCCGCGAAGGCGCGGCCTATTCCCCGCGCCGATCCGGTGATCAGCGCGCTTTTTCCTTCAAGACGTTTCATCGAATTGCCAGCCCTTTTTCATCGAATCTGTGCAGGCGCTGCGGGTCCGGCGTCAGGAAGACCCGGTCGCCATGCGTGACGGCAAAATCGCCGCTGACGCGCGCCGTCATCGTGCCGATGCCGTCGGCGTTCACATGCAGGAAGGTATCGGAGCCGAGATGCTCGGCCACGCCGACCGTGCCCTGCCATGTGCCGTGGTCCTTCGACAGCACCAAGTGCTCCGGGCGGACACCGATCGTATGGGCCTGATGGCTGGCCGCCGGGCCGCCGGAAATGAAATTCATCTTCGGCGAGCCGATGAAGCCGGCGACAAAAAGATTGTCGGGCCGGTGGTAGAGTTCGAGCGGCGAGCCGACCTGCTCGATGCGGCCGCGGTTCAAGACGACGATCTTGTCGGCCATCGTCATGGCCTCCACCTGGTCGTGGGTCACGTAGATCATCGTCGTCTTCAGTTGCTGGTGCAGCTGGCTGATCTCGAGCCGCATGTTGACGCGCAGCGCCGCGTCGAGGTTCGAAAGCGGCTCGTCGAACAGGAAGGCCTCCGGCTGGCGCACGATCGCCCGGCCGATCGCCACGCGCTGGCGCTGGCCGCCGGAGAGCTGGCGCGGCTTGCGGTCGAGATAGTCGGTGAGGTTCAAAACGCGGGCGGCGTCGGCCACCTTCTTGTCGATCACCGCCTTGTCCTCGCCCGCCATCTTCAAAGGGAAGGCGATGTTGGCGCGGACGCTCATATGCGGATAGAGCGCGTAGGACTGGAACACCATCGACAGGCCGCGCTTGGCCGGCGGCAATTCGGTGGCGTTCTTGCCGTCGATGACGATGGCGCCGTCGCTGACATCCTCGAGGCCGGCAATCAGCCGCAGAAGCGTCGACTTGCCGCAGCCCGAAGGGCCGACGAAGACGACGAACTCGCCGTCATTGATGTCGAGGTCGATCGACGGGATCACGGCATGGGCGCCGAAGACCTTCGAGACGTTCTTGAGTGTGATGCTTCCCATGAGTCTGACCCTTATTTGACCGCGCCGAAGGTGAGGCCGCGCACAAGCTGCTTCTGCGAGAACCAGCCGAGAATGAGGATGGGGGCGATCGCCATCGTCGAGGCCGCCGACAGCTTCGCGTAGAACAGGCCTTCAGGGCTCGAATAGGAGGCGATGAAGGCGGTGAGCGGCGCCGCTTTGGCGGCACTGAGATTCAAGGTCCAGAACGCCTCGTTCCAGGCGAGGATGATGTTCAGGAGCAGCGTCGAGGCAATGCCCGGTATCGCCATCGGCGTCAGCACATAGATGATCTCCTTGGCAAGCGAAGCGCCATCCATGCGCGCCGCTTCGAGGATCTCGCCCGGGATTTCCTTGAAATAGGTGTAGAGCATCCAGATGATGATCGGCAGGTTGATGAGCGTCAGCACCATCACCAGCCCGGTGCGGGTGTCGAGCAGCCCCGTGTTGCGGAAGATCAGATACATAGGCACCAGCACGCCGACCGGCGGCATCATCTTGGTGGAGAGCATCCACATCAGGACGTCCTTGGTTCGCTTGGTCGGTGCGAAGGCCATGGCCCAGGCCGAAGGAATGGCGATCACCAGGCCGAGCAGCGTCGAGCCGAAAGAGACCACCACCGAGTTCATGAAGTGCTTGAAGTAGTCCGAGCGGCTCTGCACCTCGAAATAGTTCTCGGTCGTCCAATCGAAGAACAGGAAGGCGGGCGGCGAGGCGATCGCCTGCGCCTCCGTCTTGAAGCTCGTCAGGAAGGTCCAGAGGATCGGGAAGAAGATCAGGATGCCGACCGTCCAGGCCAGGGCCGTGGTGACCAGTTTGCGCTGGGTCGAGACATTGCGTGCCATGATATCAAGCCTCCAGCGTCTTGCCGATCATGCGCATCAGGAAGAATGCGACGATATTGGCGAGAATGACCGCGATGATGCCGCCGGCGGACGCGCCGCCCACGTCGAACTGCAGCAGCGCCTGGGCATAGACCAGGAAGGTGAGATTGGTGCTCTGCGTGCCGGGGCCGCCATTGGTGGTGACGAGGATTTCGGCGAAGACCGAAAGCAGGAAGATCGTCTGGATCAGGATGACGACGGTGATCGCGCGCGAAAGATGCGGCAGGACGAGATAGATGAACCGGCTCCAAGCGCCGGCGCCGTCCATCTGCGCTGCCTCCTTCTGCTCCTCGTCGAGCGACTGCAGCGCCGTCAGCAGAATGAGCGTCGCGAAGGGCAGCCATTGCCAGGCGACGATCAGGATGATCGAGAAGAGCGGCGCATTGGCGAGAAAATCGAACGGCTGCAGGCCGACGAGCTTGGCAAGCCAGGCGAAGAGCCCGTTGACCGGGTTCATGAACATGTTCTTCCAGACGAGCGCCGCGACCGTCGGCATGATCAGGAAAGGCGCGATCACCAGGATCCGCACGATCCCCTGCCCGAACATCGGCTGGTCGAGCAGCAGCGCCAGGGCGATGCCGCCGACGACGGTGATGAAGAGCACGCCGAGCACGATTGCGAGCGTGTTGAAGACCGCCTGGAAGAAGGCTGGATCGGTCAGAAAATAGGTGTAATTGGTGAGGCCTGCGAACTCCTCCATTCCCGGCATCAGCAGATTGTAGCGCAGGAGCGAGAAGTAGATCGTCAGCGCCAGCGGCACGATCATCCAGGCCAGAAGCAGAAGCACCGACGGTGCGATCATCAGCCGCGCGGCGGAGCGGGTATGCAAGGTCGCCATGGCGTCCCCCATGTGGTCTCAACGGTGTTCCAAGAAGAGGCAGGCGCATCGTGCCTGCCGAACGCACGCCCATCGGCAAAAAAGACAGAGCGGGACGCGGGTGAGGGCGGGGTTCGCCCCTCCCTCGTCCCGCTCTGGAGGTGGCCGGGGCGCCGGCCGTTTCCGGACGGCGCCCCGGCCCCTTGGGAGCCTCACTTGATGTAGCCGGCCTTGGTCATCTCGCGTGTGGTCAGTTGCTGCGCGCTGGCGAGCGCCTGATCGACGCTCATCTGGCCGGCGAGCGCGGCCGAGAACACCTGGCCGACCGCCGTGCCAAGACCCTGGAATTCCGGGATCGCCACGAACTGCACGCCGACATAGGGCACTGGCTTCACTGCCGGGTTCTTCGGGTCGGCGGCGTTGATCGAGTCGAGCGTCATTTTCGCAAACGGCGCCGCCTTCTGGTATTCCGGGTTCTCGTAGAGGGAGGTGCGGGTGCCGGGAGGCACGTTCGCCCAGCCTTCCTTCTCGGCGACAAGCTTCAGATAGTCCTTGCCGGTTGCCCAGGCGATGAACTTCTGCGCCGCTTCCGCCTTCTGCGAACCCGCCGGGACGGCAAGGTTCCAGGCCCAGAGCCAGTTGCCGCGCTTGCCGAGGCCGGTATCCGGGGCGAGCGCAAAGCCGACCTTGTCGGCGACCGTCGACTCGTGCGGGTTGGTCACGAAGGAGGCCGCCACCGTGGCGTCGATCCACATGCCGCATTTACCGGTCTGGAACAGCGACAGGTTTTCGTTGAAGCCGTTGGAGGAGGCGCCGGGCGGGCCGGCATCGTTCATCAGCTTGACGTAGAAATCGAGCGCGTTCTTCCACTCCGGCTGGTCGAACTGCGGCTTCCAGTTCTCGTCGAACCAGCGCGCCCCGAAGGCGTTGGCCGTCGCCGTAAGGAAGGCCATGTTCTCGCCCCAGCCCGCCTTGCCGCGCAGGCAGATGCCGTAGATCTCATTGTTCTTGTCGGTGATCTTGCGCGCCGCGTCCGCGATGAACTCCCAGGTCGGCGCCTCAGGCATGGTGAGGCCGGCCTTCTCGAACAGGTCCTTGCGGTACATGACCATCGAGCTCTCGCCGTAGAACGGCGCGGCATAGAGCTTGCCGTCGATGGTCAGACCGCTGCGGATCGCCGGCAAGAGGTCGTCGACGTCGTAGTCGGCACCGAGGTTGTCGAGCGGCAGGAGCCAGCCCTGCTTGGCCCAGATCGGCACTTCGTAGGTGCCGATCGTCATGATGTCGTACTGGCCACCCTTGGTGGCGATGTCGGTCGTGACGCGCTGGCGCAGCACGTTTTCCTCGAGCGTCACCCACTCGAGCTGAATGTCCGGGTTTTTCGACGTGAACGCGTCCGTCAGCTTCTGCATCCGGATCATATCGCCGTTGTTCACGGTCGCGATGGTCAGGGTCTCTGCTTGGGCCAGGCCTGCCAAAGCGACTGCCGAGCACGTGCCCAGCAGGAAAGTTCTCAAATTCATCGACTTCCTCCCAGAAGAAATTGAGCATTTGCTTTGCTCGTGGGCAATTACTCACCCATTGGCAAAAAAAGTCAATGCGCATTCGCCGCCGCCAAATAGCCAACGCGCTAAGAGTTCATTTTTGTTGAGGATTTTTTTGTGGTGATGGGCCGGGAGGACGCAGCCCATTCGGTAAAACGCCGCTGCCGGACTGCTCCCCGGAAGTAGACTCAATCGCCTAGCAGGTACTCGGCAGTTGTCTCGTCGGTGATGAGGCCGTTGATGATCCGTCCCTTGAGAGCCGCTCCCAGGGCTCCGTATTTTCGCTTGCCCTTGGCGATGCCGATCACCGCGGCCCGCTCGCGCGGCGGCAGCGGCACGGAGGCCACGCGCTCGTTGATGCTGCCGGTGAGCAATTCACCGTGATGATCGAACATCCAGCCGCAGATCTCGCCGGCGGCACCCGCCGCCGTCAGCCGCTCCATCTCGTCGCGCGCCAGAAACCCATCCGCACAAAGCGGGGCATCCGGCCCGAGCTCGCCGACCCCGACAAAGGCGGCATCGGCCTCGGCGCCAAGCTCCAGAGCCATTCTGACGAGGCTCTGCTTGTGCAGCACTTCGCGCTCCTCGGCCGACGAGACGAGCACCGGCAAGGGCATCGGGAAATGCCGCGCATTGATGGTGTCGGCCATGCTGAAGATGACGTTGTAATAGGCGGCCGAACCGTCGAGGCGGATATTGCCGGTGAGGGAGACGATGCGGTGCTGCGGACATTCCATCGACGGCAACTGGTCGATCGTCGCCTTCAGCGTCCGGCCGGTGCCGATCGCAAGCACGACCGGCTCGGTTGATTTCAGCCAGCGCTCGATTTCTGCCGCCCCGGCTTCAGCGATCCCTACGGTCGTCGAATTGGATCCGGGATCGCTCGGCACGACATCGACATGCCGCAACTCGTATTTCTCCTTGAGCCGCGCCGCTGCTTCGAGGCAGGCGGCGATCGGATGATCGAGCCGCACCTTGATCAGCCGTTCGGCCATGGCGAGCGACACGAGGCGCTGCGCCGACTGGCGCGAAATCCCCATGATCGACGCGATCTCGTCCTGCGTCCGGCCGGCCACGTAGTAGAGCCAGCCCGCCCGGGCCGCATCGTCCAGCCTGTTGTTGCTCTCCGCCCTGCGCGCCATCGCCAGCGAGTCTCCTTCCCCCGATTTGCTGCCATTATTTGCCGTGTACTGTCAAACAAAGGCGTAACGTGTCGCTGCCGGCAAAAACGCCCGCAACACCGGGAATTCGCGGAAAGCGCACCCAAAATTTTACCGTTTGATAAAAAAATAAAGCGTGTTACCGTTCCCCATCCTGAGAATACATTGGGAGCTAAAAATGGGAACGACGCAATCTGGGATTCTCTACGGGCGGCTGCCGCTCGCGGAGTACGAAACCAATTTCTCCGATCTGCATCCGCCGCTCGACAGGCACGAGGCGCTGGTTGCTTCTGACCGCTGTTACTTCTGTCATGACGCGCCGTGCATGACGGCCTGTCCCACCTCCATAGATATCCCGCTGTTCATCCGGCAGATATCGACAGGCAATCCGATCGGCTCGGCCAAGACGATCTTCGACCAGAACATCCTCGGCGGCATGTGCGCCCGCGTCTGTCCCACCGAAACACTCTGCGAACAGGCCTGCGTACGTAACACGGCGGAGGAGCGGCCGGTCGAGATCGGCCGCCTGCAGCGCTACGCGACCGATGTCGCCATGAAGGAGAACAAGCAATTCTATGCGCGCGCGGCCGCAACGGGACGCCGCATCGCCGTCGTCGGCGCCGGGCCGGCAGGCTTGGCCTGCGCCCACCGGCTAGCCGTCAAGGGTCACGACGTGGTGATCTACGATGCGCGTGAAAAATCCGGCGGCCTCAACGAATACGGTATCGCCGCCTACAAGACGGTGGACGATTTCGCCCGGAGGGAGGTCGACTACGTCCTGTCGATCGGCGGCATCGAGGTGCGCCACGGCGAGGCCCTCGGCCGCGATTTCTCGCTCGCCGACCTCACCGAGCAATATGACGCCGTCTTCCTCGGCCTCGGCCTCGCCGGCGTCAACGCTCTCCGGATCGAGGGCGAGAACGCCGAAGGCGTCGAGGACGCCGTCGACTTCATCGCCGCACTCCGTCAGTCGAAGACCAAGGCCGACGTTCCGGTCGGCCGCCGCGTCGTGGTGCTCGGCGGCGGCATGACCGCGATCGATGCTGCCGTCCAGGCGAAGCTGCTTGGCGCCGAGGAAGTGACGATCTGCTATCGCCGCGGCAAGGAGCACATGAACGCCTCCGAGTTCGAGCAGGATCTCGCGGCATCCAAGGGCGTCACCATCCGCCACTGGCTGCAGCCGAAGCGCATCGCCGTGAAGGACGGCAAGGTCGCCGGCATCGAACTCGAATACACGGCCCTTGAGGAAGGCAAGCTGACGACGACCGGGGAAACGGGTATTATTGCCGCCGAGCAGATCTTCAAGGCAATCGGCCAGAGTTTTCAGGCCTCCGGCCTCGGTGCCTTGCAGATGGAGAGCGGACGCATCGTCGTCGATGCAGAAGGCCGCACCTCGTTCGCCAGGGTCTGGGCGGGCGGCGACTGTGTGCTCGGCGGCGAGGACCTGACGGTTTCCGCCGTGGCGATGGGACGCGATAGCGCCGAATCGATCAACCGGGCTTTCGCCGCGGACGCGCCGCTGGCGAGCGCCGTCGCCTGAACAGGATCGAGAGGACGAGAAAAAATGGCTGATCTTCGCAACAATTTTGTCGGCATCAAATCCCCGAACCCGTTCTGGCTCGCATCGGCGCCGCCGACCGACAAGGCCTATAACGTCGAGCGCGCCTTTAAGGCGGGCTGGGGAGGCGTCGTCTGGAAGACGCTCGGCGAGGAAGGGCCGCCGGTGGTCAATGTCAACGGCCCGCGCTATGGCGCGATCTGGGGCGCCGACCGCCGCCTGCTCGGCTTGAACAATATCGAGCTCATCACCGACCGCGATCTTTACGTGAACCTGCGCGAGATGAAGCAGGTGAAGATGAACTGGCCGGACCGGGCATTGATCGCCTCGATCATGGTGCCCTGCGTCGAGGATGCCTGGAAGGCGATCCTGCCGCTGGTCGAGGAAACCGGGGCCGACGGCATCGAGCTCAACTTCGGCTGTCCGCACGGCATGTCCGAGCGCGGCATGGGTTCCGCCGTCGGCCAGGTGCCCGAATATATCGAGATGGTGGTGCGCTGGTGCAAACAGTACACGCGCATGCCGGTGATCACCAAGCTGACGCCAAACATCACCGACGTCCGCAAGCCGGCCCGCGCCGCCAAGGCCGGCGGCACCGACGCCGTGTCGCTGATCAACACGATCAACTCGATAACCTCGGTCAATCTCGACACCTTCTCGCCGGAACCCTCGATCGACGGACGCGGCAGCCATGGCGGCTATTGCGGCCCGGCGGTGAAGCCGATCGCCCTCAACATGGTCGCCGAGATCGCCCGCGATCCGGAAACCTACGGCCTGCCGATCTCCGGCATCGGCGGCATCACCACCTGGCGCGACGCGGCCGAATTCCTGGCGCTCGGCGCCGGCAACGTGCAGGTCTGCACGGCGGCGATGACCTATGGCTTCAAGATCGTCCAGGAAATGATCACCGGCCTGTCCGACTGGATGGATGCCAAGGGCCACCGGACGCTCGACGACATCTGCGGCCGCGCCGTGCCGAACGTCACCGATTGGCAATATCTCAACCTCAACTACGTCACCAAGGCGAAGATCGATCAGGATGCCTGCATCAAATGCGGCCGCTGTCACATCGCCTGCGAGGACACCTCGCACCAGGCGATCACGCAGTTCGTCAATGGCGTGCGCCATTTCGAGGTGATCGAGGAGGAATGCGTCGGCTGCAACCTCTGCGTCAATGTCTGTCCGGTCCAGAATTGCATCACCATGGAGCCGCTCGCCGCCGGTGAACTCGATAAGCGCACCGGCAAGCCGGTCGACCCCAATTACGCCAACTGGACGACTCACCCGAACAACCCGATGGCGCGCCAGGCGGCCGAGTAAGCACAGTCGACAGGACAGCATGGCCGCCGGCAATCGCCGCCGGCCATGTTCATTGTGGCGCGATCAGAACTCGATCACCACCTTGCCGAACGGGCCGCGATCGAGATGCGCGAGCGCCTCACCGACTTCGGTAAACTTGTAGCGCTTGTCGATGACCGGCTTCAGCCGCAAGCGGTCGACGGCACCAACCAGATCTTCGAGCGCCCGGCGATGCCCGACGCTGATACCCTGCAGCACCGGCGATTTCAGGAGCAGCGGCGCAACCGGGCCGGAAACCTCGAAGCCTTCGAGCACGCCGATCACCGATATACGCCCGTCCGGCGCGACCGCCTTCAGCGACTGGCCGAGGCCGGCGCCGCCGGCGATCTCCAGGATGTGGTCGGCGCCATGGTCGCCGGTGAGCTCATAGACGCACTCTACCCAATCTTCGCTCCGGCGATTGATGCCGTGGTCGGCGCCAAGGGCGAGCGCCTTATCGAGCTTTTCGGAACTGCTCGAGGTCACGATCACCTCGGCGCCGACGGCCTTGGCAATCTGCAGCCCGAAGAGTGCGACGCCGCCCGTGCCCTGCACGACGACGCGGTCGCCGGGTCTCAGGTGGCCCTTCTCGACCAGCGCGAACCAGGCGGTGAGGCCGGCGCACGGCAAGGTGCTCGCCTCGGCGGCATCGAGGCTTTTCGGCGCGGCGACGAACCAGTCTTGCGGAAAAGCGACATATTCCGACAGGACACCCGGATGCACGCCGCCAAGTGTGGCGTAGGCCGGCGTTCTGCCGCTTCCCGGCCGCAAGCCATCGAGCCATCCAGGGGCGAAGGTGGAGATGACGCGGTCGCCGGGGCGGAAGCGGGCCACACCCTTGCCGACCGCTTCGACGACGCCGCTCATGTCCGAAGCCGGCACGAAGGGAAAGGTGAGATCCAGCCCCATGCCGCTTTCCAGCATCAGCTTGTCGCGGTAGTTGAGCGACACCGCCGTCGTGCGGACGAGCACATCAAACTCGCCGGTTTCCGGCATCCTGCGCTCGGTGATCTTCAGGTTGTATGGGCCGACCGTCTCCGTGCTCCACTCCTGCATCCATTTCGACATGCTCGTTCCTTTCGGTTGTGATTGGACAAGCATAGTGTTGAACCAGGATCGCCAGTTGCGATAAGATTTCCCGAGATTGGTTCCTAGGCGGATACAATTAAATGGAACATCTGAATGGCATCTCGGTGTTTGTCGAGGTGGCGGAGGCCGGCGGCTTCTCTGCGGCGGCAGAACGGTTGAACCTCTCGCGCTCCGCGGTCGGTAAGACGATTGCCCGCCTTGAAGAACGCCTCGCCACCCGCCTCTTTCACCGCACGACACGGGCGCAGAGCCTGACCGACGAAGGACAGCTCTTCTATGAGAGCTGCCAGAAAGCACTCGACGAGATCAGGACGGTCGAAGCCCTACTTGAATCCGGCAAACAGGAGATTCGCGGCCGGTTGCGGATCTCCATGCCGGTGCTCTTCGGCCGCCAATGCGTGGCTCCCGTCTTTCGCGACCTCGTCCGCATTCACCCCCGGCTTGAGCTCGAACTCTCCTTCAACGACCGCGTGGTCGACCTGCTCGACGACGGTTTCGACCTCGCGATCCGCAACAATGTATTGGGCAATGATTCCGGCCTGATGACGCGGGTGATCGCCGAACAGCGCATGACGGTCTGTGCCTCGCCGGCCTATCTCGCGGCATCCGGTGCGCCCCAGACCGTGGCGGACCTCGCAGATCACGACGCCGTGGTCTACTGCCGCGCAGGCCAACAGCGGCCATGGTCGTTCCCCGCCGAAGGCAGTGCCGCAGACACCATCCTGCCGAAAACCCGGCTGCGGCTCGACGATCTCGCGGCGATCGCCGATGCGGCGGCCGAGGGACTGGGCCTTGCCTGGCTGCCATGCTGGTTGGTGCGCGAGCGCGTACAGCGCGGCGAGCTCGTCCGGGTTCTGACGGATCGGCCGGGTCTCGTTTTCAAGGTCCATGCCGTTTGGCCGCAAACACGGCACCTGCTGCCGAAACTGCGCCTGGCGATCGATGCTCTCGCCGCCGGACTGCCGCGCATCATGGAATAGATTTGTCGGGCCAAGCCCCTGGCGTGGTATCGCCGAGCGAACACGAACGCGAAACAGATTGTGTAGAAAACGTAAGTTGTCGCCACCGGCAAACTGGTCGATAAGGGGAAAACCAGCAGCGGCCGGTCGCCGCCGGCAGACCCCGGGCAGACTGTTTGACGATCCTTTCCGCCAATACACGCAAGAAGACGCACCTGATTTCCGGCGCCGTGCTCAGCGTCTTCGTGCTAACGCATTTCACAAATCACTCCCTCGGCCTGATCTCGATCGGCGCGATGGAAGCCGGCCGGCAGGTCTTCACGATCGTTTGGCAGAGCGTACCCGGAACCGTCCTGCTCTACGGCGCGCTACTCCTGCACTTCCTGATGGCACTCGACAGTCTCTATCGCCGCCAGACGCTGAGGATGCCGGTCGGAGAGGCCGTGAAGATCATCTTCGGCCTGAGCCTGCCTTTCCTGCTGATCCCCCATGTGGTCGCCACCCGGGTTGAGCCGCTCCTGACCGGGGTCGATGCCGACTACCCGGCCATCCTGCGCGCCCTCTGGTCGAGTTCGATCGGCACGACCCGACAGACGATTGCTCTTCTTTTTGTTTGGAGCCACGCCTGCCTCGGCGCCTGGTTCTGGATGCGCGGGCGTGACTGGTTTCCGCGCTACGAGTTCCTGCTCTATACCGTTGCTCTGCTCGTGCCGATCTTCGCGCTGCTCGGCTTCGTCAACGGCGCCCGTTCTCTCGGTCGCGACTATGCTGAGCATGGCGGCTATGGCGACCGGGCCTATGTCAGCGAGCGGCCGCGCCTCGATCCGGCCCTCGCCGAAAACATCCGGCTCGCCTTCTATGGCGGCTTTGCCGGCCTGATCGGCGGGACCCTGGCGCTGCGCGCGCTGCCGGCGCGGGGCCGTATCCGCGTCCGCTATCCGGATGGGCGCGTGGCGGCGGTCGGGATCGGATTCAGCGTGCTTGAGGCAAGCCGCGCCGCCGGCATCCCGCATGTCTCGGTCTGCGGCGGCCGCGGCCGATGCTCGACCTGCCGGGTGCGGGTCATCGAGGGTCTCGACGGGCAGCCGGCGCCCGAGGCCGCGGAACGTGCCACGCTTGGCCGGATCGGTGCCCCCGACAATGTCCGGCTGGCCTGCCAGTTCCGGCCCACTCACAACGTCACCGTCGTCCCCATCCTCGACACCGACAGCCTCGGGATCAAGACGCAGCTTGCCCGGCAGAACGGCGGCGGGCGCGAGCGGCGCGTGGCCGTGCTCTTCTGCGACCTGCGCGACTTCACCCGCATTGCCGAGCACAAGCTGCCCTACGATACGGTATTCCTGCTCAACCGCTACTTCGAGATGGTTGGCGAGGCGGTCGAGAGTTCCGGCGGCGTCATCGACAAATTCATCGGCGACGGAGCGCTGGCGATCTTCGGGCTGAAGTCGCCGCTGCCCGAAGCATGCCGCCAGGCGCTCGCCGCCGCCTCGCGGCTGTCGACGGGTATTCGCGCGCTCAACCAGACCTTCGGGGACGAGCTCGAACGGCCGCTCCGGCTCGCGATCGGCCTCCATGCCGGACCGGCCATCGTCGGCGAGATGGGCTATGGTCAGGCGACCTCGCTGACGGCGGTCGGCGACACCATCAACACCGCGAGCCGGCTCGAGGGCCTGGCCAAGGAGCACGATGCCGAGCTTGCCGTCTCCGTCGAACTCGTCAAACGCGCCGGCCTCAGTCTCGAGGGCGACAGGCGATTGGATATCAGCCTGCGCGGCCGAAAGGCGACGCTCGAGACCTGGATCGTCGACGATGCCGCGCGCATTGCCAAGATCATCCCGGCACAGGGATAGCTATATTGGCCAACGTGAGCACAAGAGCCGGTTCTGGCCCTCTCCTCGGGTTTAACCAAAAACTAGCACCTCTCCGGCGCCCGGGGAGAGCGGACTTGAGGCGGCGCGGCATACCCCTTCGCCCCGCTTGCGGGGAGAAGGTCGGCAGCGGGATGAGGGACGGCACCGCCATTGCAATTCAATGTCGACCGCTACTCGCGCACCTGTAGCCCGTCGACGAACAGCCGCTCGAGAAAGCGCGCCGCATCTTCGAAGCGCCCCTCGCCTGCGTGCTCCTGGCCGAGCACCGCCCGCACCTGTACGTCGAAATCGGCGTAGTGCTGCGTCGTCGACCAGATGGCAAAGATCAGGTGATAGGGATCGCAATTGGCGATCTTGCCGGCCTTCGCCCAGGCCCGGATAACCTCGGCCTTTTCGTCGACCAATTGCTTCAGCGGCCCCTTCAGCTCGTCCTCGATATGAGGAGCGCCCTGCAGCACCTCATTGGCGAACAATCGGCTTTCCCGTGGGAAATCCCGCGCCATTTCGAGCTTGCGGCGAATGTAGCTGCGGATCTCGGCGACAGGGTTGCCCTCGGCGTTGAATTCGCGCAGCGGATCGAGCCAGGTATCGAGGACGCGGTCGATCAAGGCGCGGTGCATGGCTTCCTTCGTCCGGAAATAATAGAGCAGGTTGGGCTTCGACATGCCCGCCACCTCGGCGATCTGGTCGATGGTCGAACCGCGGAAGCCGCTCGCGGAAAAGACCTCAAGCGCGGCTTCGAGGATCCGCTCCTCCTTCTCCTCCTGGATACGCGTGCGCCTCTGGGTTTTCGCCGCTCTCGGAAGTACCATCTCTCCCCCTGCCGATGCCCGCACCGTCGCGTTTTGCCCAAATTTCGGACGCGCCATTTATTTGGGCAACAAACTGGTTTTTTTCTTTTTCCGGCTTGAGTGCCGCCACGGAAGTTGTAATGTTTACCAACCGGTCAAATTATCAGTCAGATTGCCGACAAAGGCAACGGCTGATCGAAGGGCGCAAAGGAAAGCTCCGATTTGACCGACGGGAACATGGCTATCCCCGGGGAGGGCCTAGCCGGCAAAAGAGGAGAGCGCCATGGCTGCACCTGGCGAGAATAGGCGCGTCAATGCCGACCGCCTGTGGGATTCGTTGATGGAAATGGCGAGGATTGGCCCCGGCGTTGCCGGCGGCAACAATCGCCAGACCTTGACGGACGCCGACGGCGAGGGCCGCCGGCTGTTCCAATCCTGGTGCGAAAAGGCCGGGCTCTCCATGGGTGTCGACAAGATGGGCACCATGTTCATGACCCGTCCGGGCACCGACCCGGATGCCCTCCCCGTCCATATCGGTTCCCATCTCGACACGCAGCCGACCGGCGGTAAGTATGACGGCGTGCTCGGCGTCCTGAGCGGCCTCGAGGTCATCCGCACGCTGAACGACCTCGGCATCAAGACCAGGCATCCGATCGTCGTCACCAACTGGACCAATGAGGAAGGCGCCCGCTTCGCGCCGGCAATGCTCGCCTCCGGCGTCTTCGCCGGCGTCCATACGCTCGATTACGCCTATGCCCGCAAGGACCCGGAGGGAAGGAGCTTCGGTGACGAATTGAAGCGCATCGGCTGGGTGGGCGACGAGGAGGTCGGCGCCCGCAAGATGCATGCCTATTTCGAATATCACATCGAGCAGGGACCTATCCTCGAGGCCGAGAACAAGCAGATCGGCGTCGTCACCCACTGTCAGGGCCTGTGGTGGCTGGAGTTCACGCTGACCGGCAAGGAGGCCCATACCGGCTCAACGCCGATGAACATGCGTGTCAATGCCGGCCTCGCCATGGCGCGCATCCTCGAAATGGTGCAGACCGTCGCCATGGAAAGCCAGCCGGGCGCCGTCGGCGGGGTTGGCCAAATGTTCTTCTCGCCCAATTCCCGCAATGTGCTGCCGGGCAAGGTCGTCTTCACCGTCGACATCCGCTCGCCGGACCAGGCCAAGCTCGATGGGATGCGCGCCCGGATCGAAGCCGAAGCGCCGAAGATTTGCGAACCGCTCGGCGTCGGCTGTTCGATCGAGGCGGTCGGCCATTTCGACCCGGTCACCTTCGATCCCAAGCTGGTGTCCACTGTCCGCGGCGCCGCCGAGAAGCTCGGCTACAGCCATATGAACCTCATCTCCGGCGCCGGCCACGATGCCTGCTGGGCGGCAAAGGTCGCCCCGACCACGATGATCATGTGCCCGTGCGTCGATGGACTCAGCCACAACGAGGCGGAAGACATTTCCAAGGAATGGGCCGCCGCCGGCGCGGACGTTCTCTTCCACGCTGTTCTGGAAACGGCCGAGGTCGTCGAGTGAGTTTGCGGGCGGGACGACAAGTTCCGCCCTTTTTACTTGGTGGCCCCGGCCGCCGAAGCACCATCCAGAGGAAGATAACCAATGAGCACTGTCATCAAGGGTGGAACCGTCGTTACCGCCGACCTGACCTACAAGGCCGACATCAAGGTCGAAGGCGGCAAGATTGTCGAAATCGGCCCCAATCTCACCGGCACCGACACGCTGGATGCGACCGGCTGCTACATCATGCCGGGCGGCATCGATCCGCACACGCATCTCGAAATGCCCTTCATGGGCACCTACTCCTCCGACGATTTCGAGAGCGGCACCCGTGCGGCGCTTGCCGGCGGCACGACCATGGTCGTCGATTTCGCGCTTCCCTCGCCCGGCCAGTCGCTGCTCGAGGCGCTGACCATGTGGGACAACAAGTCGACCCGCGCCAATTGCGACTATTCCTTCCACATGGCGATCACCTGGTGGAGCGAGCAGGTCTTCAACGAGATGGAGGCGATCGTCAAGGACAAGGGCATCAACACCTTCAAGCACTTCATGGCCTATAAGGGCGCGCTGATGGTGGACGACGACGAGATGTTCTCGTCCTTCCAGCGCTGCACCGCGCTCGGCGCCCTGCCACTGGTCCACGCCGAAAACGGCGACGTCGTCGCCCAGCTCCAGGCGAAGCTGCTTGCCGAGGGCAATAGCGGCCCCGAGGCGCACGCCTATTCGCGGCCGGCCGAGGTCGAGGGCGAGGCCACCAACCGCGCCATCATGATCGCCGACATGGCCGGCTGTCCCGTCTATATCGTCCACACCTCCTGCGAGCAGGCGCATGAGGCGATCCGGCGGGCCCGCGCCAAGGGCATGCGCGTCTTCGGCGAGCCGCTGATCCAGCATCTGACGCTCGACGAGACGGAGTATTTCAACAAAGACTGGGATCATGCGGCCCGCCGGGTGATGTCGCCACCCTTCCGCAACAAGCAGCATCAGGATAGCCTGTGGGCCGGCCTTGCCTCCGGTTCGCTGCAGGTGGTGGCGACCGATCATTGCGCCTTCACGACGGCGCAGAAGCGCTTCGGCGTCGGCGATTTCACCAAGATCCCGAACGGCACCGGCGGTCTTGAGGACCGCATGCCGATGCTCTGGACCTACGGAGTCAATACTGGCCGCATCACCATGAACGAATTCGTTGCGGTGACGTCCACCAACATCGCCAAGATCCTCAACATCTATCCGAAGAAGGGCGCGATCCTCGTCGGCGCCGATGCCGACCTCGTCGTTTGGGACCCGAAGCGCTCGAAGACGATCTCGGCGAACAATCAGCAATCGTCGATCGACTACAATGTCTTCGAGGGCAAGACGGTCACCGGCCTGCCGCGCTTCACGCTGACGCGCGGCGTCGTGGCGATCGAGGAAGGGGCGGTGAAAACGCAGGAAGGCCACGGCGAATTCGTCCGGCGCGACCCCTTCCCGGCGGTCAGCACGGCGCTGTCGACCTGGAAGGAAGTGACCGCACCGCGCGCCGTGCAGCGCACGGGCATTCCGGCGACCGGCGTGTGACGGATTTCGGATGCTGCGTTCGTCATCCGCCACGTGTGAGAGGATC
This sequence comes from Sinorhizobium sp. FG01, assembly GCF_002531875.1. Taxonomy (NCBI): domain Bacteria; kingdom Pseudomonadati; phylum Pseudomonadota; class Alphaproteobacteria; order Hyphomicrobiales; family Rhizobiaceae; genus Sinorhizobium; species Sinorhizobium sp. FG01. Next base: position 112,145 of record NZ_NWTB01000004.1, on the reverse strand, counting down.
GGCCGGAACCAGTCCATCGAGTTCCGGCAGCAGCACGACGCTCTCCTGCTCCTTCGGATCTGTCCGGGCGATGACCGCCGTGCAGGGACTGTCGGAAAGATTGGCCGGCAGATGCGGCACGCCGGCCGGGATGTAGAACATCTCGCCGGCCCTGACGATCACATGCTCCTCGAGCCGCTCGCCGAACCAGGTATGCGCCTCGCCGGCAAGCACGTAGATCGCCGTCTCATGGCTCTCGTGGAGATGCGCCTTGGCGCGCGCACCGGGCGGCATGGTCAACAAATGCATGCAGATGCCGGTGGAGCCCACCGTCTCGGCGGCGATGCCTTCGAAATAGTTGAGCCCCTGCTTGCCGGCATAGCCGCTGCCCGGCCGCACGACGCGACAGCCAGGATGGGATGATCGAGACATGACCGTTCTCCAGAATTCGCTGAAAAACCTTGAACAGGAGCCTTCCGCGGCAAATCCGCGATTGCAAGTTGCTGGCCCGGATAGCAGTCTGGCACAGGCAAGACATAATGAGAATCCATCCATGACATCCAATCCCGCCTCCGTGGTCTCGGCCCGAAATCTCGGCCTGACGTTTCAGACCAGCGACGGGCCGGTCAATGCGCTGACGGGCGTCAACCTCGACGTCGCCAAGGGGGACTTCGTCTCCTTCATCGGCCCTTCCGGCTGCGGCAAGACGACATTCCTGCGCATCATCGCCGATCTCGAGAAGCCGACCGCCGGCACTATCGCCGTCAACGGCATGACGCCGGAGGAGGCTCGCCACAATCGCGCCTATGGCTACGTGTTCCAGGCGGCCGCGCTCTATCCCTGGCGGACGATCGAGAAGAACATCGCCCTGCCGCTCGAGATCATGGGCCATTCCGGGCACGAGCAGAAGGCGCGGATCGAACGGACGCTGGAGCTCGTCAACCTTACCGGCTTCGGCAAGAAATATCCCTGGCAGCTTTCCGGCGGCATGCAGCAGCGCGCCTCGATTGCCCGCGCGCTCGCCTTCGACGCTGACCTCTTGCTGATGGACGAACCCTTCGGCGCCCTCGACGAGATCGTCCGCGATCACTTGAACGAGCAGCTCCTGAAGCTCTGGGCGCAGACGAACAAGACGATCTGTTTCGTCACCCACTCGATCCCGGAGGCCGTCTATCTCTCGACCAAAATCGTCGTGATGAGCCCGCGCCCCGGCCGGGTGACCGACATCATCGAATCGACGCTGCCGAGGGAACGGCCGCTCGGCATCCGCGAAACGCCGGAGTTCTTGGAGATTGCCCACCGGGTGCGGGAAGGCCTGAGAGCGGGGCACAGCTATGATGAATAGTGCCTGCGCCGCCCAGGTTCGCTGTCGGGATGCAACCTTGGCGGACATGAAAGCCTGCGCCGACATCTTCAATCGCTGGGTAGATGCTACGGTCTGGATGCCGAGGATCCACGGGCCCGCCGATGTAGAGCGCTATTACCGGGAAACGCTCTTTGCGAAGGGCACGGTCATCATCATTGCCGAGTCTCGAGGCGAAATTGCAGGCTTTCTCGCCCTCGCCGAGGAGCAATTTGTGTCGGCGCTCTATCTCGATCCATCCTACAGGGGCGCGGGAATTGGGGCCGCGCTACTCAGCGAAGCGAAGAGGCGAGCAAAGGGCGAGCTCAAGCTTTGGACCTTTGCAGAAAATGCCCGCGCCCAGCGCTTTTACGAACGCCAGGGCTTCGTGCCGATACGCCGAACGAGCGGCGACAACGAGGAAGGCTTGCCCGATATTCTCTATCTTTGGCGCGCCGAGCCGTTGAGCGGCGGAGGCGCCGATGCATAAGCCGAGCTTCCCCCGCGACAAACTGCTGCCGATCGGCACCGTCGTCCTGGTTCTTATCGCCGTCTGGTACGTCGCCGCCATCTTCCTCAACGCGCCCTTCGAGCGCGACACGGCGGCGCGTGCCGGCACCGAGATCGCGTTTTCCGACCTCGTCAGGAACACGATGGTGCAGGAAAGGCCGGTGCTGCCCGCACCGCACCAGGTCATCGCCGAAATCTGGGACACGACAGTAAACAAGGCGATCACCTCGAAGCGCAGCCTCGTCTACCATGCCTGGATCACGCTTTCGGCCACCCTGCTCGGCTTCGGCATCGGCGCAGCGCTCGGCGTGCTTCTCGCCGTCGGCATCGTTCACAATCGCGCCATGGACCGCTCGCTGATGCCCTGGGTGATCGCCAGCCAGACGATACCGATCCTGGCGATCGCGCCGATGATCATCGTCGTCTTGAATGCGATCGGCATCGCCGGCCTCTTACCGAAGGCGCTGATCTCCACCTATCTGTCGTTCTTCCCGGTGGTGGTCGGCATGGTCAAGGGCCTGCGCAGTCCCGAAACGATCCAGCTCGACCTGATGCACACCTACAATGCCTCGGCGGCGCAGACTTTCTGGAAGCTGCGCTGGCCCTCCTCCATGCCCTATCTCTTCACCTCGCTGAAGGTCGCCGTCGCCATCTCGCTCGTCGGCGCCATTGTCGGCGAACTGCCGACCGGGGCCGTGGCGGGGCTCGGTGCGCGACTGCTTGCAGGCTCCTATTACGGCCAGACCGTGCAAATCTGGGCGGCGCTGTTCATGGCGGCTGCCCTAGCGGCAGTTCTCGTGATGATCGTCGGCTTCGCGCACACGGCCGTCCTCAAGCGCATGGGAGCCAAGCCATGAATTTTACCGCTCTCGCCGGCGCTGTTTTCTTCTGGCTGGTCGCCTGGGCCGTCAACGAATGGCTGGTCCGCCAGCGCTTTGAGAGCGAAGCGGCCAACAATGCGGCGCGCTCCGCCGTGCCGCTCCTTTTCGGCGTCACGATCCTGGTCCTGTGGGAGGGCATCGTTCGCGGCTTTGCCATCCCGTCTGTGCTGCTGCCGGCGCCGTCGATGATCTGGGCGCGGCTCGTCAATTCGGTACCGACGCTGACTGCCGATTTCCGCCAGACCTTCCTGAAATCCGTGCTGACCGGCTATGCACTCGGCTGCGGCCTCGGTTTCCTGGTGGCAATCCTCATCGACCGCTCTCCCTTCCTCCAGAAAGGCCTGCTGCCGCTCGGCAATTTCGTCTCCGCCCTCCCCGTCATCGGCGTCGCCCCGATCATGGTCATGTGGTTCGGCTTCGACTGGCAATCGAAGGTGGCCGTCGTCGTCATCATGACCTTCTTTCCGATGCTGGTGAACACCGTCTCCGGCCTTGCTGTCGCCAGCCAGATGGAGCGCGACCTGATGCGCACCTATGCGGCGACTTGGTGGCAGACGCTCGTCAAGCTGAGGCTGCCCGCCGCCTGGCCTTTCATTTTCAACGCACTCAAGATTAACTCGACGCTGGCGCTGATCGGCGCGATTGTGGCCGAGTTTTTCGGAACGCCCATTGTCGGCATGGGTTTCCGGATCTCCACGGAAGTGGGGCGCATGAACGTCGACATGGTCTGGGCCGAAATCGCCGTTGCGGCGGTGGCTGGCTCCGCCTTCTACGGGGTGGTCGCGCTCATCGAGCGCGCCGTCACCTTCTGGCATCCGTCCATCCGCAGTGGCCGAGCCTGACAATCAAGCAATGATAAGAGGGAACTGACATGAACAAAAAACTTGCATCTCTGCTGGCAGCGGGCGCCTTTTCGCTTGCCGCCTTCCATGCCAATGCCGCCGACAAGGTCACGCTGCAATTGAAATGGGTGACGCAGGCCCAGTTCGCCGGCTACTACGTCGCCAAGGACAAGGGGTTTTACGAGGAAGAGGGCCTCGACGTCGACATCAAGCCGGGCGGTCCGGACATCGCTCCGCCGCAGGTGATCGCCGGCGGCGGCGCCGATGTCATCGTCGACTGGATGCCGTCCGCTCTCGCCACCCGCGAAAAGGGCGTGCCGCTCGTCAACATCGCCCAGCCCTTCAAGAAATCCGGCATGATGCTCACCTGTCTCAAGGAATCGGGCGTGAAGACCCCCGAGGATTTCAAAGGCAAGACGCTCGGCGTCTGGTTCTTCGGCAACGAGTACCCGTTCCTCTCCTGGATGTCGCAGTTGAAAATCCCGACGGATGGCGGCCCGAACGGTGTCACCGTCCTGAAGCAGGGCTTCAACGTCGACCCGCTGATCCAGAAGCAGGCGGCCTGCATTTCGACGATGACCTACAATGAATACTGGCAGGTCATCGACGCGGGCATCAAGGCGGAGGATCTCGTCACCTTCAAATACGAGGACCAGGGCGTCGCCACCCTCGAGGACGGCCTCTATGTCCTCGAGGACAAGCTCAAGGACGCGGCCTTCAAGGAGAAGATGGTGAAGTTCGTCCGCGCCTCGATGAAGGGCTGGAAATATGCCGAGGAGAACCCGGACGAGGCCGCGGATATCGTGCTCGAAAACGACTCGACCGGCGCCCAGACGGAGAAGCACCAGAAGCGCATGATGGGCGAAATCGCCAAGCTGACGGCAGGTTCGAACGGCGCGCTCGACGAGGCCGACTACAAGCGCACGGTCCAGTCGCTGCTCTCCGGCGGGTCCGATCCGGTCATCTCCAAGGAGCCGGAAGGCGCCTGGACCCACGAGATCACCGACGCAGCGCTGAAATAGGCCGCGGCTTGCGTCAGACCGAGAAGCGCGCGGCGGTATGCCGCGCGCTTTTGGGCAACCCGCCCCAGTTGTTAAGCTTGCATTTAACTCGCTCCACTATAGCCTCCCGGCAGATCACCAGGGAGAAATACTGAGGCACCATCGTTTCCGGCCTCTTGTAAGCATTTGCTACCGCGCTTACATAGCCCGGAACGATTGACTGGAGACGAGGCGCAGGGAGGAACCGGTTTTCTCTGGTTTCGCTTCCTTGAGTAATTTCTCCCGCGTCGGTACCTTCGATTTGATGCTCTGGGTCGGGCATTTTGAACGCGTGGATCGCACCGGTCGGCAATGCCGGCGGAACACGCGGGAAATAGCATGATTGCACGCGGAGCTTCGCCCTTGATGAGCGGCGAGGCAGCATGATTTACTTCTGTCAGGACAATATGCCGATGGCTCAGAAACTCCTTCCTCTTCTCGGCGCATGTGCAGCAATCACGCTCGGCACGTTTTCGGGCGTCTCGGCCGAGGAGGCCGCAAAGCCGCAGCCGTCGCAGGCACTGCCATCGATCGTCGTGACGGAAGCGGCAGAACGCAAGATCAGCGACCGCGTCCTTGCCACCGGGTCGATCCAGGCGGTCGAGGAAACCTATGTTGCACCGCTCGTCGACGGGCTTTCCATCCGCTCGTTGAATGTCGATGTCGGCGATCGCGTCGAAGAGGGTAGCATCCTTGTCGTCCTCAACGACGACGCGCTGCTTCTGCAGAAAAGTCAGCTGGAGGCCAATCTCGCCAAGGCGGAAGCCTCGCTCGCGCAGCTCAAAGCCCAGCTTGCCGAGGCGACGGCGAATTCCGAAGAGGCGACGCGCGTCGCCGATCGCGCCGTACGGCTTTCGGAGAACGGCACGGTCTCGACCGCCGAGGCGGACCGCCTGAAGGCACTCGCCGCCGCCACGCGCGCCCGCCTTCGCTCGGCCGAGCAATCGGTGGGCGTCGCCAGAGCGGACATCAAGGTTGTCCAGGCGCAGATCGACGATATCGACCTCAGGCTTGCCCGTACCGAGGTAAAGGCCCCGGTCAGCGGCGTGATCTCGGCAAAGAACGCCAAGGTCGGCGCGATCGCCAGCGGCAATGGGGAACCGCTCTTCGCAATGATCCGCGACGGTGCGATCGAGATGAAGGCCGATGTCGCCGAGTCCGATATCGTCAAGCTTGCCGTCGGGCAACCCGCAACGGTGAAGCTCGCCGGAAGCAATGCGACCGTCGCGGGCAAGATCCGCCTGATCGCGCCGACGATCGATCAAGACACGCGGCTCGGCAAGGTTCACATCAGCCTCACCGACACGACCGAGGCGCGCGCCGGCATGTACGCGAGCGCGGTCATTACGGTCGAAGAAAAGCAGACGGTCGTCCTGCCGCAAACCGCCGTTACATCGGAAGACGGCAAGACCATCGTTCGCAAGGTCGAAGACGGCATCGTTCGGCTGGTTCCGGTTGAGACCGGCATCCAGGACGGGCAGTTTGTCGAGATCCTTTCCGGCCTCAAGCCGGGCGAGCAGGCCGTGGCCAAGGCCGGCGCCTACGTGCGTGACGGCGACCGGATCAATCCGGTCAAGTCCGACCAGCCGATAACCAATTGACGGGAACAGAGACCATGAACTTCTCCGCCTGGTCCATCCGCAATCCGGTCGCGCCGATTCTGGCGTTTTTCGTGCTCGTCGTGCTCGGCTGGCAGTCCTTCAATTCGCTGCCGATCACCCGCTTCCCGAACATCGACGTCCCGATCGTCTCGATCGTCGTGGCGCAGAGCGGAGCCGCCCCCGCCGAACTCGAGACCCAGGTGACCAAGGAAATCGAGGACGCGGTAGCCGGCATCTCCGGCGTCGACCATATCGAGTCGACGATTACCGACGGGACATCCACCACCGCAGTCATCTTCCGCATGGAAGTGCCCACGCAACAGGCCGTTCAGGATGTCAAGGACGCGATCGACCGCATCCGCGGCGACCTGCCGACCTCGATCGAGGAGCCGATCGTCTCCAAGGTTGACGTGGAAGGCCAGGCCATCCAGACCTTTGCCGTCTCCTCGCCCGGCATGACGCTCGAGGAGCTGTCCTGGTTCGTCGACGACACGATCAAGCGCGCCATCCAGGGCCAAAGCGGCATCGGTCGGGTCGACCGCTATGGCGGGTCCGACCGCGAAGTGCGCATCGAGCTCGATGACGACCGGCTGAATTCCTTCGGGATCACCGCGGCTGACGTCAACGGCCAGCTCCGCCGCATGAACATGGATCTCGGCTCGGGCCGCGGTCAGGTCGGCGGCAGCGAACAGGCGATCCGTACGCTCGGCGACGCGCGCGACGTTTCCCAGCTCGCCAACACGATGATCTCGCTGCCGAACGGACGCTTCGTGCGTCTGTCGGAGCTCGGCAAGGTTACCGATACCTACGAGGAGCCGAAGTCCTTCTCGCGCTTCAACGGCCACCCGGGCGTTACCTTCGCGGTGTTCCGTGCCAAGGGGGCGAGCGAGGTGAGCGTCGCCGAAACAGTCGCCAAGACCCTCGACGAGATCCGCGCCAAGCATCCGGACGTCACCATCGAGATGGTCGACGATCTGGTCTACTTCACCTATGGCAACTACGAGGCGGCGATACATACGCTGATCGAGGGTGCTCTGCTCGCCGTCATCGTCGTTATGCTGTTCCTGCGCAACTGGCGCGCCACCTTGATCTCAGCGGTTGCCCTGCCGCTTTCAGCCATCCCGACTTTCTGGGTCATGGAGCTCCTTGGCTTCTCGCTGAACCTCGTGAGCTTCCTGGCGATGACGCTCGCAACCGGCATTCTCGTCGACGATGCAATCGTCGAGATCGAGAATATCGAGCGCCATATCCGCATGGGCAAGTCGCCCTACAAGGCGGCGATCGAGGCAGCCGACGAGATCGGCCTTGCGGTCATCGCCACCACCTTCACCATCATCGCGGTCTTCGTGCCCGTTTCCTTCATGCCAGGCATTCCGGGGCAATACTTCATCCAGTTCGGGCTGACGGTCGCTGTCTCGGTCTTCTTCTCGCTGCTCGTCGCCCGCCTGATCACGCCGGTGATGGCGGCCTATCTGATGAAGCCGACGGATGTCGGCGGCGGTCACCACGATGATGACGGCTTCATGATGCGGCAGTACACGCGGGTCGTGCACTTCACCACGAAACGCTGGTATACGCGCTATTCCACGCTGGTCGTGGCAATCCTGCTCACTATCGGCTCCGTCGCCGCGCTCATCGCCTTCGTGCCCGGTAGTTTCCTGCCGCCGGAGGACAATTCGCGCGTCAGCCTGTCGATTGAACTGCCGCCCGATGCGATGCTCGAGGACACGGACCGGACGACCACGGAAATCTACAACCGCATCAAGGATATCGAGGGAGTCGAGAACGTCTTCGTCCTCGGGGGCGCCTCGCCGAAGGGCGATCTCGAACTGCGCCGCGCCGCCGTCACCGTGCTGCTCAAGAAGCTCGATCACTCGCTTGTCAACAAGGTCGTCAACGACGTTATCGGGCGCACGCCGCTGATCGGTGAGTATCTGCCGAAGCTGCCGCCGGCTGGCCGCACCAAGCCGCAATCTCAGATCGAGAAGGAAATCTTCGCGCGGCTGCAATCGATCCCGGATCTCCGCGTTACCAAGTTGAACGATCGCGGCGAGCGCGACCTGTCGTTCAACCTGCTTTCCAACAACGAGGCGGATCTGGAGACGGCCATCGCCACGCTCGAAGCGAAGCTCCGCAGGGATCCGCTGCTCGCCAATGTCAGCCCCGACGGTGCCCTGCCGCGGCCGGAACTGCAGATTCGTCCGCGCGATGAGCAGATGTCCCGCCTCGGCATCACCACGGCGGAGATCTCGGAAGTTATCCGCGTCGCCACGATCGGCGATATCGACGCACAACTGACGAAGATTGCGCTCGACGGGCGGCTGATCCCGATCCGGGTCCAGCTCAACCGCGATTTCCGGACAGATCTGGCTGCGATCCGCAATCTCAGGGTACAGACGGCGTCCGGTGCGACAGTCCCGCTCGCGAGCGTCGCCGACATCAACTATGGAGAAGGGCCGAGTTCCATCAAACGCTATGACCGCAACCGCGTTGTGAAGCTCGGCGCCGATCTGCCCGTAGGCGTCGCCCTCGACACCGCGTCGGCCCGCTTCAAGCAGATCGCCTCCGAAGCGAAGCTGCCGGGGACCGTCGAGTTCCTCGAAAGTGGCGACGCCGAAGTGCAGGCGGAAATGCAGCAGAGCTTCGGCAATGCGATGCTGCTGGGCCTGATGATGGTGCTGGTCGTGCTCATCCTCTTGTTCAAGGACGTCATCCAGCCATTCACTATCCTGTTCTCGCTGCCGCTGGCGATCGGCGGCGTGGCAGCCGCTTTGATCCTCACGCAGAATGCGCTCTCCATGCCCGTCCTGATCGGCATCCTCATGCTGATGGGCATCGTCACCAAGAACGCCATCCTGCTCGTCGATTTCGGCATCGAGATGATGCATCACGGCATGGACCGGACGCTGTCGATGATCGAGGCTGGCCGCAAGCGCGCCCGGCCGATCGTCATGACCTCCATCGCTATGTCCGCCGGTATGCTCCCCTCTGCACTCGGCGTCGGCGAAGGCGGCTCGTTCCGGGCGCCGATGGCGATCGCGGTCATCGGCGGCATCATCGTCTCGACGGTGCTCAGCCTCGTCGTCGTCCCCTCCTTCTTCCTGATCATGGACGACCTGTCGCGTCTTCTCGCCTGGACCTTCGGCCGCATGGTCGGCAAGAAGGAGGAAGAAGACCTGCCGCTCGACCGCGAGGCGCTCAGCAAGCTTGCCGCAGAACAGGGCACGACGATCGAAAGCCTGGAGGAGCGTGTCAAGGCGCTGGAGGCCGAGCGGCGCGGCAAGTCCGACCGCAAGGTCATCAGCCATCCGGCACTCGCCGCCGAGTAAGCCGTATTTTCTAAGAACTACTGCTGCACCCGTTCCGAGCAGGGACAAGCAGCAGCGCCTCTTTTCGCCAAGTTGTTTAATACGGGTCAAGTTAGGACCGGCGCGAAACCGCTAGCTTAGTCACGATTTTTCGGACGAGCGGTATGAAGACCTTGCGATTGACCTCCAGCGACCGGGCCATCCTCCTCAATGCGCGATTCTTTTCGCGGCTGCCGCGATCCGCGATAGAGGCGATTGTCGAGGGCGCGACAGTTTCGACGCACGAAGCGTACGTCACGCTATTTCGCCAGAACGAGCCGCTCGACGATGTGCTGGTCGTCCTCTCGGGGCTCGTCCGCCTCTATCGCCTGGGCAAGGTACGGGCGCGAAGCCGGTGTCGCAGTCTTCCCGAAAGGCGAATTGATCGGCGTCAACGCCATGTTCCTGGATCGCCGCGCGACCGCCGATGCCCAGGCCGCCGAACACTCGATCATCGCCCGGCTGGAAGGCGGCAAGCTGCGCCGGCTGGCCGCCGAAGACCCGGCCGTTGCCCAGGCGCTTCTCGAAATTCTTTGTCACCACGGCAAGCTGGCCGAGGACTGCCTTGCCGAAGACCGGCTTCTCACCGCGCCTCAGCGCGTCGCGAACTACATTCTGAGCCATTGCCCGAACGGTTCCCAGAGCTTCTCCTTCCGCCTGCCGTTTCAGAAGAGCGTGCTCGCCGGCAAACTCGGCCTCGCCCCCGAGGCACTGTCGCGCGCCTTCTCCACGCTTCGTCAATCGGGCGTCGTGGTGAAGGGCCGGGTGATCGAAATTCGCGACCGTCAGGCGCTCGAACAGTTCTAAGGTCCCGAGTTTAGAGCCCGCCCTGCACCGTCAGGAACTCGACGATCCGGTCGATGCCGTCGCCGCGCTTCATGTCGGAAAAGACGAAGGGCTTTTCGGCGCGCATACGTGTCGCATCGCGCTCCATAACTTCGAGATCGGCGCCCACATAAGGAGCGAGATCCTTCTTGTTGATCACCAGCAGATCTGACCTGGTGATCCCCGGGCCACCTTTGCGCGGGATTTCCTCCCCCTGGCAGACGGAGATCACATAGATGGTCAGGTCCGCCAGGTCGGGCGAAAAGGTCGCAGCGAGGTTGTCGCCGCCCGATTCGATGAAGACCACGTCGAGATCGGGGATGCGGCGGTTGAGGTCGGCAATCGCCTGAAGATTGATCGAGGCGTCCTCGCGAATCGCCGTGTGCGGGCAGCCGCCGGTCTCGACGCCGACGATTCGCTCCGAAGGCAGCGCCTGCATCCGCACCAGCGCCTCGGCGTCCTCTTTCGTGTAGATATCATTGGTGACGACGGCGACCGAATATTTCTCGCGCATCGCCTTGCACAGCTTGTCGGTCAGCGCCGTCTTGCCGGACCCGACCGGGCCGCCGATGCCGACGCGAAGGGGACCGTTTTTCGATGGCATTTTCTATGTCCTTTCCGGGCGCCTGAGTCTTTGTTTTCCATGCATGTCGTTGGCCCAAAACCGTTGCCACTTTTGGGCGACATGCATCACGAACGAAACAGGCGCGAATGCAGGGTTTCATGTCTGAGCGATGCAATATCGGCCATGATCGCGGCCGAGCCAAGATCGTCGAGCGAGCCGCGCGCGGCGCGAGCGGCAATCGCCGCCATCGCCGCCTCCAGCCCGGCAAGCAAGCCGACGCCGTCGCGCTGGCCGATGACGCCGCAACGGATGGCGACCGATACGGCATTGGAGGTCGTTGCGTTGAGAAAGGCCGCGATCGTCGGCTCAAGTCCGGTCCGATGCGCACCGGCGACGGCACCGACCGCCACCGGATAGGCGGCCGTCGATCCGAGCGTCTCCAGCACCGGGTGCGGCCAGTGGCCGGCGGCGGCAAGGAACGCCTCGCCAAGAAGCATGGTTTCCATGTGCCGCTCGCGCGAGCCGGCAAGCGCCTCGGCAAGTTCGCCGACCGCCCGTAGCCGGGCTGGATCGTCATGGCCGCGATAGCTTTCCGCCAGAAGCAGCGCGTCGTTCCAGATCGGGCCGCGGTTCACCAGCGTTTCCAGCCACTGCCGCAGATCGCCGGCACTTGTAACGAGGCCGTCATGAACGGCCTGCTCCAATCCGCCGGAATAGGAAAAGGCGCCGACCGGAAAGGCAGGCGAGAGCCAGGTGACGAGGCGCAGCAGAGCCTGCGTGGCGGCCTCGTCAGCCATGGTCGTGGTGGTGACCGTGCCCATGGTGGTGATGGCCGGTGCCGTGATAGGCGCCGCGCAAGGGTTGGAACGGCTCGACCACTTCGCTTACCGTCGCTCTGAGCCCTTCAAGCATGACGCGGATGACGGGATCGCGGGCGATCAAGATCCGCCCCTCCTCGACCGCCGCCGGCAGATGCCGGTTGCCGAGATGCCAGGCGATTTCGATCAGATGCAGCCCGTCGCGCGGAAGGATTTCGTAGAGCACCTCCTCGGCCGCTTTCACTTCGACATAGCCGCCGCCTTCCAGCACCAGCAGGTCGCCGTCGGCGAGCATTACCGGCTCCTTGAGGTCGAGCATCACCACATCGTCATTTTCGAGATGCAGGAGCTTGCGGCGCAGATGCCGCTGGTCGTGGGTCAGCGTCACCCGGTGAAGCGGCGCCTTGTCGGCGGCACCCGGAGAGAGGATCTCCGTCGAACGATAGGGCACGTCAGATGACCTCGACCTTTTCCGGATGCACGACCTCGACACGCGCTTCGACGAGCAGGTCGGCCATCGCCGCCTTGAAGGATTTCAGATGCGGTTCGCCGAAGTGCGCATCGAGGGCCGCCCGGCTCTTCCAGGTCTCGACGAAGACGAGCGCGTCCGGTTCGGCGGGCTTTCGATAGAGATCGTAGCTGATGCAGCCCTCCTCCTTGCGGGTGGCCTCGATCAGCGGTGCGGCACGGGCCACGACGTCGTCGCCCTTGCTTGCATGCGCCTTAAGATATGCGATGACGTAAACCATTGAAATGCGTACCTCCAACGGGCTTCACATTAACAAGAAAAAGCCCCGGCGCCAGCAGCAAGAGGAAAATCCAAACGGCTTTCCAACCTGCGTGCGGCAGCGGGGCTTATATGATCACAATGCCGGATCAGGCAGCGATCTTCTGCGACTTCAGCGCCTCGAGAATGTTCTGCGGCGAGGAAACGCCATAGGGGTCGCTATCGCAATTGTCGGAATAGCCTTCCTCTTCGAACCACTGCTCGACCGTGCCGTTATTGACGATGGCGGCGTAGCGCCAGGAGCGCATGCCGAAGCCGAGATTGTCCTTGGCGACCAGCATGCCCATCTTGCGGGTGAACTCGCCCGAACCGTCCGGAATGAGCTTGACGTTTTCCAGCCCCTGCGATTTGCCCCAGGCGTTCATGACGAAGGCGTCGTTGACCGAGATGCAATAGATCTCGTCGATGCCGAGCGCGCGGAACTCGGGCGTCAGCTTCTCGAAATCCGGCAGCTGGTAGGTCGAGCAGGTCGGGGTGAAGGCGCCCGGCAGCGAGAACAAGACGACGCGCTTGCCGACGAAATAGTCGTTCGACGAGACATCCTGCCAGCGGAACGGATTGGAACCGCCAACGGATTCGTCGCGGACGCGGGTGCGGAAGGTTACAACGGGAACTTTTCTGCCGAGCATCATCATCTCCTTCGAGTGGGCAGCCGGCCGTCAAGTCTTGGGAGGAAGAGCAGCCGGCGAAAGGGAAGGCCCCTTCTATCGAAGATTCCGCTGCAGTGCAGCATCAAAGCGCCGATCGGGCGGCGGCGCATGGCAGGCATGCGACTGCCGCATGGCTGCCAGTTCGTCCGGAATGTCTAGAACAGGAAATACCGCTGCGCCATCGGCAGCACGGTCGCCGGCTCGCACGTCAACAGCACGCCGTCGGCGCGCACCTCATAGGTTTCCGGGTCGACCTCGACATGCGGTGTGAGGCCGTTGTGGATCATCGAGGCCTTGCCGATGCCGCCGCGGGTATTCTGGACGGCGACGAGCTCCTTGGCGACGCCGAGCCTTCCCGCGAGGCCGGCGTCGAGCGAAGCCTGCGAGACGAAGGTGACGGAGGAATTGGTCCGGCTTCGGCCATAGGCGCCGAACATCGGCCGGTAATGGACCGGCTGTGGCGTCGGGATCGAAGCATTCGGGTCGCCCATCGGCGCGGCCGCGATCGTTCCGCCGAGCAGCACCATATCCGGCTTCACGCCGAAAAAGGCAGGGTTCCAGATGACGAGGTCGGCGCGCTTGCCGACTTCGAGCGAACCGATCTCATGGCTGAGGCCATGGGCGATCGCCGGGTTGATCGTGTATTTGGCGACATAGCGCTTGACGCGGAAATTGTCGTTGTCGCCGGTCTCCTCCTTCAGCCGGCCGCGCTGGCGCTTCATCTTGTCGGCCGTCTGCCAGGTGCGGATCGCCACCTCGCCGACACGGCCCATGGCCTGGCTGTCGGAGGAGATGATCGAGAAGGCGCCGATATCGTGGAGAATGTCCTCCGCGGCGATCGTCTCCTTGCGGATGCGGCTTTCGGCAAAGGCGATGTCCTCGGGGATCGACGGCGACAGGTGGTGGCAGACCATGAGCATGTCGAGATGCTCGGCCAGCGTGTTCTGGGTGTAGGGCCGCGTCGGGTTGGTCGAGGACGGAATGACGTTCGGCTGGCCGCAGATCTTGATGATGTCCGGTGCGTGGCCGCCGCCCGCCCCTTCCGTATGGAAGGCGTGAATGGTCCGGCCCTTGATCGCCGCAATCGTGTCCTCGACGAAGCCGCTCTCGTTTAGCGTGTCGGTGTGGATCATCACCTGAACGTCGTATTCGTCCGCCACCGACAGGCAGCAGTCGATCGCTCCCGGTGTCGTTCCCCAGTCCTCGTGCAGCTTCAGCGAGGTGGCGCCGCCGAGCACCATTTCAACGAGCGCGCCCGGCAGCGAGGCGTTGCCCTTGCCGGCGAAGGCAAGGTTCATCGGGAAGGCATCGGCGGCCTCGATCATACGCGCGATATGCCACGGCCCCGGCGTGCACGTCGTCGCCAGCGTGCCATGTGCGGGGCCCGTGCCGCCACCGAGCATGCAGGTGAGCCCGCTCATCAGCGCCTCTTCGATCTGCTGCGGGCAGATGAAATGGATATGGCTATCCATGCCGCCGGCCGTGACGATCTTGCCCTCGCCGGCGATCGCCTCGGTGCCCGGTCCGACGATGATGTTCACGCCCGGCTGCGTATCGGGATTGCCGGCCTTTCCTATTGCCGCGATCCGCCCGTCCTTCAGGCCGATATCCGCCTTGACGATGCCCCAGTGGTCGACGATCAGCGCGTTGGTGATGACCGTATCGACCGCGCCGCCCTCGCGCGTCACCTGGCTCTGGCCCATGCCGTCGCGGATGACCTTGCCGCCGCCGAACTTCACCTCTTCGCCATAGGTGGTGAAGTCCTTCTCAACCTCAATGAAGAGCTCCGTGTCGGCAAGCCGCACCCTGTCGCCGACCGTCGGACCGAACATGTTGGCATAGGCCGCGCGCGACATTTTGTAGGACATGGTTCAGGCTCCTTGGGACAAGTCTGACGAAGGCAATGGATTGAGGCGGCGGAGGCGGCATGCGGCGGCATGCGCATCGACATAACGCCGCTCGGCGGCGAAGGGATGCCACTCCCAGCCGCTGTGACCGAAGCCGGCGAGCACGATCTCGTCGCCGGCGGAAGCGACGTCGGACAGGATGTCGGCGATCACCACCAGACCGCTCGATGGAGCGACGTAAGGCGGCGGCGCGAAACGGGCGAGATCTTGCTCCAGCCGCTCGTGCGCTTCGATCGGGACGACCCGGTGCCGTCGGCCGGTCGCACGCGCGAAGGCCTCGAAGCCGGCGGTGTAGTCGTCGCAGAAATCGTCGAGGTCCGGATGGGTCTTGGCGAGCGCTGCCCGCATCGCCGCGAACTTAGCAGCGGAACGCACGCTCCAGATTTCACGTGCCTGGCGCACCGGCTCGCTCGTCTTCCAGCGGCCACCGCCGAGCATTGCAAGCGCCGGGCGGCCCGTGTTGCAGACGGCGACGATGTCGGTCCGGGCGCCGCCCCGGCCGACCGAGCGGCAATCGTTGAAGCGGACTACCAGGTCGGCTGCGTCGATCGTCGCGGCAGCACCCTCCGGCACCTCGCCATTTCCCACGATCATGACGCGCCGGCCCAGCAACACTCAGTTTCCTTGCGCCTCGAGAAGTTCCTTGAGTTCGGCGGTGCGCTTTCGGGTCAGCTCTGCGAGGCAGCCCGAGACGAGCATGGGCTCCATCGAACCGCCCCGAGCCTCGAAGCCGGCGAGTTCGCACTGGCCGTCGCGGTAGCCGATCCAGGCCCGCTGCGCCTTTTTCAATGCCGCGATGGCACCGATATAAGCCGCGTCGATATCACCGAGCTCCTTGTCGGTTTGCTGCATCGCGGTCATCGCCTGCTTGTAGATCTTGTTCAGGTCCGCATCCGCGGCCTGGTATTCCCGATCGGCGCAAATGTTCAAATCCATCTGCGCTACCGCCTCTTGGCAATTCACCTCAGGCTGTTCCTGAGCGAGCGCAAAGGTCGTGAGAATGAAAAGCAGGCCAAGGGCGGATGCGGCTACTCTCATAGCTTGCCCATGACCTGTTGACGGAACCCGAAAACCTCGCGCTTGCCGGAAAGCGGGATCAGCGTCACCTGCCGCGTCTGCCCCGGTTCGAAACGCACCGCCGTGCCCGCCGGGATATCGAGCCGCTTGCCGCGCGCCGCACCACGGTCGAAGATCAGGCCGGCGTTCGTTTCCGCGAAATGATAATGGCTGCCGACCTGAACCGGCCGGTCGCCGGAATTGGAGACTTCGATGGTGATCGTCGGAAGACCGACATTGAGTTCGATGTCGCCCGCGGCTGCGATGATCTCGCCTGGAATCATGCTCGTCTCTCCTTACGCGGCCTTTTCCGGCGCGCAGCCTTGCGGCTTCAGCACGCGCTCGCTCGAAGCCGGATATTTCTTGAGCATCGCCGCCGGCCGGACGGGACGGCGGACCAGTTCGCCGCTGCAGTTTGGGCAGGTCCCGCCGAGCTTCCCCTCGGCGCAATCAGTGCAAAAGGTGCATTCGAAAGTGCAGATCACGGCCTCCCGGCTTTCGGGCGGCAGGTCGCGATCGCAGCATTCGCAGTTCGGGCGCAGGCTCAGCATCATAGTCTCCTAGCGGATGGGTTCGTGAACGGTGACGAGCTTCGTCCCATCCGGGAAAGTCGCCTCGATCTGGATGTCGTGGATCATCTCGGGGATGCCTTCCATGACCTGGTCGCGGGTCAGCACATGGGCGCCCGCCTCCATCAACTCAGCGACGGACCGGCCGTCGCGCGCACCCTCGACGACGAAATCAGTGATGAGGGCGATGGCCTCCGGATGGTTGAGCTTGACGCCTCGCTCCAGTCGTCGGCGCGCGACCATTGCCGCCATGGAAATCAACAGCTTGTCTTTTTCGCGCGGAGTGAGATTCATGCGTCGCTATCCGGATTGATTGCGGGATCAGAGAGTCCAGACTTTCGGCACAGATGCGTCCTCACGCAAGTGCGAAATGAGCGGGATCAGGATTTTTCTGAGCGCAAATCCATCGACCGCGGCGACACGGGCAACGAGCTTGTCGCAGCCGCCGACCTTGTAGTGGCTGGCACCAGCCATTACCACCGGCGCGAGCATTGCACGCAGCTTCGAAAGCATCGCTTCACAATCGGGCGCGGCATAAAGCAAGGTTGCGAAGGCAGCCGCACCGCCGAGCGTCGCTGGCCGGGCGGCAAGCCCTGCGATGTCGTCGGCAAGGGCCAGATCCTCGGCATGGACAAATCTGCCGCCGCTCCGCACGCGCCAACGATCGCGAAACAGCCCGGCATGCACCGCCTCGCCCATCGCCTTGCGGCCGAGAAGCACCGCCTCGACCGCGAGAAAGCTTGCATCGGGCGCCAGTTCTACCTCGAGCGAGCGCGACAGCGAGGCGCGGTCGAAGAGGATCGTTTCCTGCGGAAGCCAATCGACCCGCGCTCCGGCGGCGACGGATATGCACGTGGCGATTGAGGCCGTACCGGCGCTCGCCTTGTAGATCTTCTCGCAGGCCTGCGTCGTCAGCGTGAGCTCGGTCCCCTCGCCGGCTTCGAAATCCCATTCGAGCCGGTCGCCGCCGGTTACGCCGCCCGAGGAGTTGATGAGCACCGCCTCCATCGAGGCATCGAAGGTCTTCGGCAAGCGGATCTTGGCGCAACCTTCCTGATAGAGTTCGGCGATGCGCGTGCGTCCGCGTTCGGACTTGGCAACAAGCCGCCCTTTTCCCCACGCCCTTTGCGGAGCGATGATCGCCGCGTCATTCAAGGTGTTCAGATATCCCCAGCCGGCACGCCCCTGCGACGTGCATCGTCATGCGGCATCGTCCGAAATGGCATGATCAATGTCAAGTCACTGTTTCACAAGCACAATCGGGTCCGCCGAAAGAAACTCGTCGGACCGGCCAACTTTGAAGAGGCTGAGGGCCCACCAAAAAAGAGGGCGCCGGTTTGCGGCGCCCTCCGAACAACAATTTTGGCACGCGCCATCCTAGGAGCGGGCGAACTCCAGCAGGTCCTTGTTCAACTGATCCTTGTGGGTGTCCGTGATGCCATGCGGCGCACCCGGATAGACCTTCAGATCCGCGTGCGGAATGAGCGTCTTCGAGGCCCGGGCGGCGGCGTCGATCGGCACGATCTGGTCGTCGTCTCCATGGATGATGAGCGTCGGCACGTCGAACTTCTTCAGGTCCTCGGTGAAGTCGGTCTGCGAGAAGGCGACGATCGAGTCATAGGTATTTTTGTGGCCCCCCGCCATGCCCTGCAGCCAGAAGCTGTCGATCATCCCCTGCGACGGCTTCGCACCCG
Source organism: Sinorhizobium sp. FG01 (assembly GCF_002531875.1). Taxonomy (NCBI): domain Bacteria; kingdom Pseudomonadati; phylum Pseudomonadota; class Alphaproteobacteria; order Hyphomicrobiales; family Rhizobiaceae; genus Sinorhizobium; species Sinorhizobium sp. FG01. Next base: position 93,732 of record NZ_NWTB01000004.1, on the reverse strand, counting down.
GACGGTTGAAGCCGAAGAAGGGACCGGAAGCGATGTCCTTGTAGAGCTGCGAGCGGTCGGCGAGGCTCGCCGCCTGCAAGCCATCGAACACCTCTTTCGGAAGGCCGCCCGGATTCTTGTCGGTCTTTACCATCAGCGGCGGCACCGCCGAAATCAACCCGGCCTTGGCAACGCGGCTGGTGCCGTGACGACCGATATAGCGGGTAATCTCGCCGCCGCCGGTCGAGAATCCGGCTAGAAAGATACCTTTCAGGTCCAGTTGCTCGATCAGGTCGGCAAGGTCGTCGGCATAGTGATCCATGTCGTTGCCGTCCCAGGGCTGGCTGGACCGGCCGTGGCCGCGGCGATCATGAGTGACGACGCGGAAACCGTTATTGGCGAGATGGAAGGCCTGGGCTTCCCAACTGTCGGACGAGAGCGGCCAGCCGTGGCTGAGGATGACGACCGGCCCGTCCTTCGGACCCCAGTCCTTGTAATAGATTTCAACGCCGTCGCGCGTGGTGATCCTGCTTCCCATGGTCCTTGCTCCTTCCGTTGTTGATGGCTTTGCTGTGTCCGCTGCGGCTGGCCGGGCGGCTGCGAATGCGGCGGCCGCGCTGGCGGCGCCGAGTGCTCCCGCCAGCATCTCCCTTCTGGAAACGGCGGTCGCGCTGTCTTGAACCTTTGTCATGGAATTGCTCCTTCGCTTCGTGGCGGCAAATGGGATCGTTGCGATGTAACCTATGCGATAAGACGCCCGTCCCCTCTTAATTAGTCAACGATTAAATCGTGCACGATCTTTATTGCGCCAGCACATCGATGTCAATACCTTGCGATTATATCGCGAACGATTTACTGTGCTGCCTCGGCGAATACGGAAAGACAGCGATGGCGAAGGCAAATATCCCCTCTCCCGAAGAGTTGATGAAAATCGATAATTTCCTGTGCTTTGCAATCTATTCCGCGAACCACGCGTTTACGCGCGTCTACAAGCCACTACTCGACGAGCTGGATCTTACCTATCCACAATATCTCGTAATGGTTGTCCTGTGGGAAAAAGATGATCAAACCGTCGGCAGCCTGGGAGACAAGCTCTTTCTCGAATCGAGCACCCTCACGCCTATGCTGAAGCGCCTGGAGGCCATGGGCTATATTTCGAGAGTCCGCGACCGCGCCGACGAGCGGCAGGTGCGCGTGCGCCTGACCGAAACCGGCGAGGCGCTCAAGGAAAAGGCCAGCACCGTCCCGTGCGGCATCATCGAAGCGACCGGAATGGAGCCCGCGGAGATCGGGCGCCTAAAGGGGGAAATCGCAGCGCTCCGGGCATCGCTGCTGCGGTAGGCATGCTTGGAGCGGGGTGCAGCAGACCGCAGTTTCTTAGATACCGAGTAGCACGGCCGCTCCGGTCAGCCCCGCGCCCGCCCCGGTGAGCAACAGCCTTTCTCCGGGAACGAAGGCCTTGGCCCTGTGTGCAAGTGAAAGCGACAGCGGAATCGTCGCGGCCGACGAGTTCCCGTACTCCTCGAGGGTGCGCACGGTCCTGGACGGATCGATGCCGAGATTGGCGCAAACCGCATCGAAGATCCGGACATTCGCCTGATGCGGCACGAAGCGGCCGACCTCCGCGGGGTCGATGCCCGCGGCGGCGAGCGCGCGAGCGGCGCAGGCCGTCATCATCTCCACCGCACGGACGAACACCTCCCGCCCGTCGCGCATGGTCATCAGCACGTCCTCCGCCGGCATATCCGGCGCAAAGGGCCGGCTGCTGCCGCCGACGGCAATGGTGATCAGATCGTAGCGGCTTCCGTCAGACGCGAGGTCGATGCCGAGCACGCCCTTCTGGGGATCGTGCGAGGGCGCGACGACGACTGCGCCGGCAGCGTCCGCGAAGAGAACGGCACTTGCCCGCTCAGCCGGGTTGATGCGCCGGCTCAGGATGTTGGCGGCAACGACAAGGACCGGCTTGCCCTGCGTGCGGACGAACCCGTCGGCGAGCGTCAGCGCGTAGAGGAAGCCCGAGCAGGCGCCGGCCAGATCGATCGCACCGGAATTGCCAAGCCTGAGGCGATGGGCGAGCAACGGTGCCGAGGGCGGCAGCAGGTGATCGGGCGTTGATGTGGCGAGCAGCGTCAAGGCGATGTCGCCGCGCGCGGTAGCCGCATCCTCGAGTGCCGCCTCCCCGGCCTTCGCCGCAAGACCGGTCAGCGTCTCTCCGGGCTCGACCCAGCGTCGTGCCCGGATGCCTGTCCGCCGTTCGATCCAGCCCGATTCAAGGCCGAGTTTCGCTTCGATTTCGGCGTTCTCGACGCGCCGCGTCGGCACGGCGTGGCCAAATCCGGCAAGGCGGGATGACCGGACGATGCTCATAGCCGCCCCGTCGCGAAGGCAAACGCAGCCTCGTCGATTGCGTCATAGGCCCGATCGAGATCCGCATCGGCGATGCAATAGGGCGGTATCAGATAGATGACATTGCCGAGCGGCCGGATGAGCAGCCTGCGCTGGCGGAAGAAAGCCCTGAGCCGCGGCCCGACATCGGCCAGGTAGCCCCCCGCCGGCACGCAAAGGTCGAGCGCGGCGATCGTACCTGCCTGACGTACATTGCGGAAGCGCGGATCGGCCGCGAAGCGCTTCAGATGTCGCCGTTGCTTCGCGGCAAGCGCTTCGATGCGCCCGCCGACCGGCTCCTCCTTCCACACAGCGAGATTGGCGACGGCCGCGGCGCAGGCGATCGGATTGGCGGTATAGGAGCTCGAATGAAAGAATGTTCGGCGCCGGTCCGGTGAAAGATGCGCGTCGAATATCTCCGCCGTGCAAAGGGTTGCCGCGAGCGGAAGCGCACCCCCGGTCAAGCCCTTTGACGTGCACAGGATGTCGGGCGCGATCCCCGCCTGCTCGCAGGCAAAGAGAGTTCCGGTGCGGCCCCAGCCGGTCATCACCTCGTCGGCAATCAGCAGAATGCCGTGCTGTTCGGCGATCCGCTTCAGTTCGGTCAGCACGAAGGCCGGATAGATCTTCATCCCGCCGGCCCCGAGAACCAGCGGCTCGACGATGAGCGCCGCCACCTGGCCGGAAGCGCAAAAGTGCTCGAAAGCGTCGAGCGTCTCCTGTTCGCGGCCGGGCTCCGGAAACGGCAGGCGGTCGACGGCGAAAAGAAGCGGCTCGTAGGCCGAATTGAAAACGCCGCGCTCGCCGGCCGACATCGTGCCGATCGTGTCGCCGTGATAGCTGTGCTCCATCACTGAGATGCGGCTACGCGGCGCGCCGATATTGTGGAAATAGCCGATCGCCATCTTCAGCGCTACCTCCACGGCGGTCGAGCCGCTGTCGGAATAAAAGACGTGCTTCAAGCCGGCGGGCGCGATCTCGATCAGGCCGCTCGCCAGTTCCTCCGCCGGCGCATGAGTGTACTCGGCAAAGATCACCTGGTCGTAGCTTTCAACGGCGCGCCGGATCGCCTCCATGATCGCCGGGTGCCGATGGCCGTGGGTGATCACCCACCAGGACGAGATCGCATCGACAATGTGCGAGTCCTCCTCGTCGATCAGATAGGCGCCCTCGGTGCGGACGATGCGCTTCATCGCCGGCTCCAGCGCATGCTGGGTGAAGGGGTGCCAGACCGGAGAGGCGCTCATGCCAGCGCCTCGCGGAAATCGTCCATATTGAAGCCTTCGCAAAAGTTCCGGCGAAGACTATCCGGCGTCAGCGGCGCGAGGTGCGGCAGCCGACCGAGCACCCGAACATGACCCAGTTCCGCGATCGTCCTTTCCGTGTCCGCCTGCTCGTCGCCGATGAAGGCGACGCCGAGAACCGGGATCGAGCGGGCCCGCAGCGCTTCGAGCGACAGCAGCGTGTGATTGATCGTGCCGAGTGCCGTGCGGGCGCAGAGGACGACGGGAATTTGCCAGCGCTGAAAGACGTCGGCGAAGACCGTCCGCTCCGTCAGCGGCACCATAAGCCCGCCCGCCCCTTCGATGACGAGCGGCGCCGCGACCGGGGGTGGCAAGAGGGTTTCCGGCCGGATCGTCACGCCGTCGAGCTTGGCCGAGAGATGCGGCGAGGCGGGTGTGGCGAGCCTGTAGGCCTCCGGCAGGATGCGGCGAGGCTCTAACCGGCCAAGCCGCTGGACGGCTTCGCTGTCGGTTTCGCCGTCGAGCCCGGATTGGACCGGCTTCCAGTAATGGCCCGAAAGCGCATCGGTGAGCGCGGCGGCAAAGACGGTCTTGCCGATGCCCGTATCCGTTCCGGTGATCACGACGCGAACTGCCATCATTGTTCCTCCGCCATCGCCATCTTCAGCCGAGCCAGCATCTGCGCGATCGCCTGCCTGTCGACGTTCAGCGTGATCGCGATCCGAAGCCGGGCCGTGCCTTCGGGAACGGTTGGTGGCCGGATCGCGCGGATGTCGAATCCTTCCTCGCGCAGGCGATCGGCGATCTTCACGGCACGGCCATTGTCGCCGATCATCACCGGCAGGATCTGCGATCCGCTGCCTTCGATCCCGGTTGTCGCGGCAAGCGCCGCATTGGCAAAAGCGCTGAGCGTGTCGAACTTGGCGCGACGCTGCGGCTCGTCCGCGGCGATCCGCAAGGCCGCGCGAACCGCGGCTGCTGTCAAGGGCGACGGCGCGGTCGAATAGATGAAGCCGCGGGCGCGATTGACGAGATAGTCGCAAAGTGTTCCGCTGGCGCAGAGCAACGCGCCGGAGACGCCGAGCGCCTTGCCGCAGGTATGCAGGACGATCACGTTCTCCCGGCCCTCGAGCGCCGCCGAAAGGCCGCGGCCGCCGGGACCGAAAACGCCGGTGGCATGCGCCTCGTCGATGACCAGAAAGGCGTCATGCTCTTCGGCGAGCGCCGCAAGCTCCTGGAGCGGCGCCCGATCTCCGTCCATCGAATAGAGGCTTTCAACGGCGATCCACGGGCGTCCCGTTCCGCCAGCACCACGCCATTCCCGAATGGCGTCGGCGAAGGCGCCGACATCATTGTGGCGGACGGCGACCGCCTGCGCACGGCTTGCCGCGATGCCCTCATGGGCGCTCGCATGGATCAACGCGTCGTGGATGATGATGTCGTCGCGCTGCGGCAGGGTCGAAAACAGCGCAACATTGGCCATATAGCCGCTGCCGAAAAAGAGCACTCGTTGCGAACCGAAGAACTCGGCCGCCTCCGCCTCCAGCGCCTCATGCTCGGGATGATTGCCACGCAGCAGTCGCGATCCGCCGGCGCCGACCGCTACGTCCCGGTCGAGGGCGGAGGCGATCGCCTCCTTCAGCCGCGGAGAGCCTGCGAGGCCCAGATAGTCGTTCGAGGTGAAATCAATGCCCGCCCGGGCGACAAGCGCACGCCGCCGCCCCTTTCGCTCCAGTCCTGCCAGGATCTTCTCGTAGCGGCCCAGACGCACGGCGATCATTCGGCCGGCTCCATCGGCTCCAGTGCCATCGGCTTCAGCCCCAGGCGGCGGAACAGCGCCGCATCGTGATGCTCGCCCGGGTTGTCCGCCGTCAACAGCGTCTCGCCGACGAAGATCGAATTCGCCCCGGCGAAGAAACAGAGCGCCTGCATTTCGTCGCTCATGTCGGTCCGGCCGGCCGAAAGGCGAACATGCGATTTCGGCATCAGGATGCGGGCGAGCGCGATCATCCGGACGAAGTCGATCGGATCGACCGGCAGCGAATCCGCAAGCTTCGACCCGGGGATGGGGATCAGCATGTTGATCGGCACGCTTTCCGGCGCGGCCGGAAGGTTGGCGAGCGTCACCAGCATCGAAATGCGATCATCAACCCCTTCGCCCATGCCCAAGATGCCGCCCGCGCAGACCTTGATGCCCGCCTCGCGGACATTGGCAAGCGTTTCCAGCCGGTCGGCGAAGGTTCGCGTGGTGATGATCTCGTTGTAAAAGCGCTCCGAGGTGTCGACATTGTGGTTGTAGTAATCGAGACCGGCCTCTGCGAGCCGCTCCGTCTGGGCGGGCGACAGCATCCCGAGGGTCATGCAGGTTTCCATCCCGAGCGCCCTGACGCCGCGCACCATGGCGACGATGGCCTCCATGTCGCGCTCCTTCGGGCTGCGCCAGGCCGCTCCCATGCAATAGCGCGTCGCGCCGCCGTCCTGGGCTTTGCGCGCCTCCGCGATCACACGCTCGACTTCCATCAGCTTCGACGCCTTGAGGCCGGTTGGGTAATGCGCCGACTGGCTGCAATAGCCGCAATCCTCGGCGCATCCCCCGGTCTTGATCGACAGGAGCCGGCTCATCTGCACCGCATTCGGATCGAAATGCGTGCGATGGATGGACTGCGCACGGAACAGAAGGTCGTTGAAAGGTAAATTATAGATTTTTGTCGCCGCAGCGAGAGTCCAAGCTGTTACATCGGAGCCGGAGCTCATCGAATCCGCTCCGCTCGTTACCAACGCATCCTGCATTCGCGGCTGTCCCCCTCTGCCTACTGCCATCGATATAGATAGAATCGGATTTTATCTATAGTTCGGCTGTTGAGAGGGACGCAACTGCCTATCGATCCTTCCATGCCGTAATTCAGCCGCGCCGGACTGGGCTGCGGCAAATCTCCCGCGTCAGGGATGCTCACAAAGCAAGGGCCCGGCGCTTCCACGCCGGGCCCTGCTTCGCTGTTAAAGCGTTAGAACGAGACTATTCGTTCTGGAAGTAGCTGTACTTGCCGTCTTCACCCTTCTTCCAGGTGTACATGACGTAGTCCGGGCGGGTGATGTCGCCCTTTTCGTCATAGCCGAGTTCGCCGATCGCGGTCTTGAACGGACCCTTCGCCTTGATCGCTTCGGCAACCGCCTGCGGGTCGTTGCCGCCGGCAGCCTTGGCGGCATCCGCAATCACCTGCAGCGCTGCGTAGGAATAGAGCGTGTAGGCCTCCGGTTCGAAGCCAGCGGTGCGGAACTTCTCGACGAGTTCCTTCGAAGCCGGGTTCTTGCGCGGATCCGGCGCGAAGGTCATCAGCGTGCCGTCGACGGCGTCACCGGCGATCGAAGCCAGTTCGTTCGAAACGATGCCGTCGCCCGACATGAAGGTTGCCTTCAGGCCCTGGTCCTTCATCTGACGCATGATGAGGCCCGCTTCCGTGTGCAGGCCGCCGTAGTAGACGACCGAAACGCCGGCTTCCTTCATCTTGGCGATCAGCGCCGAGAAATCCTTGTCGCCGATGTTGATACCTTCGTAGAGAGCTTCGTTGAGGCCCGCTTCGTTCATCGACTTCTTGGTCTCATCGGCAAGACCCTGGCCGTACGGCGTCTTGTCGTGGATGACGGCGATCTTCGCGTCCTTGAAGTTGGCAGCGAGGTAAGCGCCGGCAACTGCACCCTGCTGGTCGTCACGGCCGCAGGTGCGGAACGTGTTCCACATGCCGCGCTCGGTGAACTGCGGGTTGGTCGCGGACGGCGTGATTTCCAGGATGCCGTTCTCGGCATAGACTTCCGATGCCGGAATGGACACGCCGGAGTTGAAGTGGCCAATCACGAACTTCACGCCGTCAGCAACGAACTTGTTGGCGACCGAAATACCCTGCTTCGGGTCCGAGACGTCGTCGCCGAGGACGAGCTTGATCTGTTCGCCGTTGATGCCGCCTGCCGCGTTGATGTCAGCGGCCGCCTGCTCCGCACCTTTCTGGAGCTGGGCGCCGAAAGCGGCATTCGGGCCGGTCAGCGGACCAGCGACGCCGACCAGGAGATCAGCCCATGCGGTGCCGCTGAAGGCGACCATTGCTGTCAGCGCCACAGCCGACAGAAGAGACTTTTTCATTTTGTTACTCCCAAATATTCGAGCGGGTCTCGTTTCAGAACCCTGCGCAATGCCCACTATCATTGCGCCGGTGTTTCTTCGCACCGGCCGCACCCGACCGGCACGCGCTGTTCCCTTATTTGGCCTTCCAGGAGAAAGGTGAGGTCTTCTCATAGAGCCAGTAGTAGTTGTTCGCCATCTGCTTGGTCCGGTAGTACCGGTAACCGGCGGTAGCAAACAACAAAAGTACGAGCGTGTCTACGATATAGTACTGCAGGCTGAACATCGTGCCTTCGAAAAGCGCGTGGTGCACGAAGCGGATAGCAAGTCCCAGAAGCGCCACGTAGACGATGAGCCGCGGAAACTCCCCCCAGCTCTCGGCAACGCTCTTGCCGGTGCGCCAGGCGGTCCAGCCGCCGAGGACGCAGGTGATGAACAGAAACTGCCAGATGGAGGCTTCTTCGTAAAGAATTCCCTGCATGTCACTTAACTCCAGCGTGCATCAATGCCGGCCGCCTTCGAGATAGGCCGCACGGACCTCCGGATTGGCGAGCAGGTCCTTGCCCGTTCCGCTCATCGTAACCCGGCCGTTCACCATGACGTAGCCCCGGTCTGAAAGCTTCAGCGCCCCAAAAGCGTTCTGCTCGACTAGGAACACCGTGAGACCCTCCTGCTTGTTGAGCTTCTTGATCGCCTCGAAAATGCCCTTGACAATCAGTGGCGCAAGGCCGAGCGAAGGTTCGTCGAGCAGCAGCAGCTTCGGCCGCGCCATCAGCGCCCGGCCGATCGACAGCATCTGCTGTTCGCCGCCCGAGAGCGTTCCGCCGCGCTGCGCCTGCCGCTCCTTGAGCCGCGGGAACAGCGTGAAGACCTTTTCCACGTCCTCCTTGAAGTGCTTCAGATTGTCGAGGCTGGCGCCCATCTGCAGATTTTCGAGCACCGTCATGCGCGGGAAGATGCGGCGGCCTTCCGGGGACTGGGCGATCCTGAGACGGGCAATCTCATGGGTCGGCATGCGCGTGATGTCCTGCCCTTCGAAGAAGACCGAACCGGTGCGCGCCTGCGGCTTGCCGCAGATGGTCATCATCAGCGTCGATTTCCCCGCGCCGTTGGCGCCGATCAGCGAAACGATTTCCCCACGATGGACCTCGACATCGACGCCGTTCAGCGCCCGGATATTGCCGTAATAGGTCTCGACGCCTCTCACATTCAGCAGCGGAGCAGTCATTGCGGGGCGCCTCCCTGCTCGCTTCCGATTTCCTCGATCTGTTCGATCACCTCTTCAACCTCTTCGTCCTCGACGCCCAGATAAGCCGCGATGACCCGTGGATCATGCTTCACGAAATCCGGATTGCCGTCGGAAATCTTCTGTCCGTATTCGAGCACCACCACATGGTCGGAAATCTCCATCACCACCGACATGTCGTGCTCGATCAACAGAATGGAGGTACCGGTGTCGCGGCGGATGGTCTGCAACAGGTTGTTGAGAGCGGCCGATTCACGCGGATTGAGGCCCGCAGCCGGCTCGTCGAGGCAAAGCAGTTCCGGTCCGGTGCACATGGCGCGAGCGATTTCGAGGCGCCGCTGCGCACCATAGGGAAGATCGCCAGCCGGATCGTCGGCACGATCGATGAGCGACGCCATCTCGAGCCAGTGGCGGGCGAGATCAATCGACTCCTTGGAAGCCTGGCGGTAGGCCGGAAAGCCGAGCAGGCCGAGCAGGGTGTAGCCGGAAGCCTGCATCAGCTTGTTGTGCTGCGCCACCAGGAGATTTTCGAGCACCGTCAGGCCGGAGAACATCCGGATGTTCTGGAAGGTGCGCGCCACCTTGGCGCGCTTGGTGATCTCGAAATCCGGAAGACGCTCCAGCAGGAACTCATTGCCGGACTTCTGCCGCAGGGTGATCATGCCCATGGTCGGCTTGTAGAAGCCGGTGATGCAGTTGAACACCGTCGTCTTGCCCGCTCCGTTGGGGCCGATGAGCGCCGTGATCTCGCCGCGCTCGGCCTCGAAGGAGAAGTCGTTGATGGCCATGAGACCGCCGAAGCGCATCGACAGGCGCTCGACCTTGAGAATGGGGTCTTTTGTCATTGTATTTGTCTCGAAGGTCATCAGCCGTGCCCTTCCTTGGTGAAGCTGCCGGAGACCGCTCTGCGTTCGCGCAGGAAGGCGGTCGGTTCGCGCGATCCGACGAAGCCGCGTGGCTTCCAGACCATGACGACCACCATGGCAAGCCCGAAGATCAGCATGCGATAGAGTTCAGGCGTGAAGTTCGGCCCGAAGATCATCTTCAGGAAGGTGAGTTCGCGCAGGATCTCCGTACCGCCGATCATCACGACCGCAGCGACGAAGATACCGGTCAACGAACCCATGCCTCCAAGCACGACGATGGCGAGGATGACGGCCGACTCCAGGAAGACGAAGGATTCCGGCGAGACGAAGCCCTGGCGCACCGCGAAGAACGAGCCTGCAAACCCGCCGAACATGGCACCCGTGGCGAACGCCGTCAGCTTGGTCGTGACGGTGTTGATGCCGAGCGAACGGCAGGCGATCTCGTCCTCGCGAAGCGCCTCCCAGGCCCGGCCGATCGGCATGCGGCGCAGCCGGATGGTGACGAAGGCCGTCAACAGCGCCAGGCCGAGGATCAGGTAGAAGAGGAAGATCTTGTAGTAGGCCGAGGAAATCGGCAGCCCCATCAGCGCCGCGAAGCCGTCCTTCGAAGCATCGAACTTGATGCCGAACAGCGTCGCCTTGGCGATACCCGACACGCCGAACGTTCCCTTGGTGACCTCGGTCCAGTTGATCAGCACGAGGCGGATGATCTCACCGAAGGCAAGCGTCACGATCGCCAGGTAGTCGCCGCGCAGGCGCAGCACCGGAAAGCCGAGGATCACGCCCCAGCAGGCGGCGAGGATGCCGGCGACCGGCAGCAGCACCCAGAAGGACAGGCCGAAATAGCTGGAAAGCAGCGCGTAGGAATAGGCACCGACCGCGTAGAAGGCCACATAGCCGAGATCGAGCAGCCCGGCGAGGCCGACGACGATGTTGAGGCCCCAGGCGAGCATCACATAGATCAGGATCTGGATGCCGAAATTGTCCACCCATTTAAGCGAACCCTGGACGCCGAAGAGCGCCATGATGACCGGCGGATAGAGGATGAGCGCAACGATAGCGATCTTCGAAAAGTTGCGGCTGAAGAAGCTCTCCTCCTTCGCCACTTCCGGAACGGCGGCTTTCGCTGCCTTGCGCTGGGCGAACCAGGGCTGCACATAGGCAACCATCAGGAAGCGGCCGACCATGGCGACGACCACGAAGATCGCCAAGAGGCCCCAGCGCTGGTTGAGGATCAGCTCGTTGCGGATGTTCTGGTCGGTCTTGAGGCCGACGAACAGCACGAACAGCCCGAGCGTGATGAGCCCCGAGAAGACAGCCTCGCGCAGGGCCCGCGCCGTCAGTTCACTGCCGGCGCTTGCAGTAGTAGATGCAACATTTGCCATGGAACTATACCTTCTCGACTTCCGGTCGTCCGAGAATACCCGACGGCTTGAAGATCAGGACGATCGCGAGAATGGAGAAGGTCGCGACATCCTTGTAGTCGATTGTGAAATAGGCCGACCACAGTGACTCGATGAGGCCGATCAGCAGTCCGCCGAGAACGGCGCCCGGCAGCGAGCCGATGCCTCCGAGGACGGCGGCGGTAAACGCCTTGACGCCCGGAGCGAAACCGTCGGTGAAGACGACGACGCCGTAATACATGAGATACATGGTGCCGGCGACGGCAGCGAGCGCTGCGCCCATGATGAAGGTCACCGAAATGGTGCGGTCGACGTCGACGCCGAGCAGCGCCGCCATCTTGCTATCCTGCTCGGTGGCCCGCTGGGCCCGGCCGAGCGGCGTCCGGTTGACGATATACCAGAAGACGGAAAGCAGGATCGCGGTGATGACGACGATGATGATCTGCTTCAGCGAGACGGTGATCCCGAACAGGTCGTAGACCGACGAGACGAGCGGCGGGATCGGCTTGTTGCGCGGACCCTGTGTCACCTGGATGAAGTTCGACAGCACGATCGACATGCCGATCGCGGTGATCAGCGGCGCCAGTCGGAACGAACCGCGCAGCGGCCGGTAAGCTACCCGCTCGATCGTCCAGTTCCAAAGCGCCGCCGTCAGCATGCCGACGATCATCATAAGCAAAAGCGCCAGTACAACCGGTATGCCTGCCATGAAAGTCGTGAGAAGCAAGAACACAATCAAAGCGGCAAAGCCGCCCAGCATGAATATATCGCCGTGGGCGAAGTTGATCATGCCGATGATGCCGTAGACCATGGTATAACCGATCGCGATCATACCATAAATAGACCCAAGCGTCAGCCCGTTGACGAGCTGCTGGATGAAATACTCCATCAATCTTCCCCTGGACCGGATCCTGTTGGTCCGATCTCTTTTTATTAGTTTTCCTTCATGAGCGTGCTCTCAGAGGATTTCATACCTCTTTCAAGCGAAAATGAAAGTCAAAAATTGCGTGGCCCGCAGATTCTTCCGCTATAAAATCGATTTGACGTTTTTCCTGCCAGAAAAATCAAAAAATTTGCAGCTCTCGCTGCGAAAACAATCAATTTTCGCCCGGAAACCGGAAAAACGCGAACGCCGGCGGTATTAACCCATGACGAAAGAGCATGACTTTATGGGCGGTAGTTTACAGTTGATGTGGCCCAACAGATCGTGGTTTAGAACCGACGGCCACTCGCAAGGATTGCCGCCCTATTTGACCTTGGAGCAGGGGAACGATGCTGGAGATTTTGGAACGATCGGCGCTTGCGGCCGGGCGGGCGATCATGGAAATCTACAATGCCGGACCGGCCGTGACCTACAAGCCGGACACCTCGCCGGTGACCGACGCGGATCACCGCGCCGAGCGCATCATCCTCGACGAGCTTGCCGCCGCCTTTCCAGACATACCGGTCATCGCCGAGGAAGCCGTCGCCGCCGGGCACGTCCCGGACATTGCCGGCAAGCGGTTCTTTCTCGTCGACCCGCTCGATGGCACCAAGGAATTCGTCGAGCACAATGATCATTTCACAGTCAACATCGCGCTCATTGAAAATGGGCTTCCCGCCGCGGGTGTCGTCCATGCGCCTGCCCTTGGGGTGATCCATGCAGCAAGTGGCGGAATGGCACGAAAGGCGCCGGTCGAAGACGGCCGGATTGGACACTGGCAGCCTATCGGCTGCCGCCCCTGCGGCGGCCGACCGGTCGCGCTGATCAGCCGCTGGCACAACAGCGCCGAAACGCTCGCCCACCTCGCTGAAAACGGCATCCGTGATTACGAGGCTGTCGGCTCGTCGCTGAAATTCTGCCTGCTCGCCGAGGGCAAGGCCGATGTCTATCCTCGCTTCAGCCGCACGATGGAGTGGGATACGGCCGCCGGCGATGCGATTCTCCGGGCGGCGGGCGGCGAAACGCTGGTCATCGACGGCCGGCCGCTCGCCTATGGGAAGCGCAACCAGCCGAACGACTGCGACTTCGCCAATCCCTGGTTCGTCGCGCGCGGCAGGGTGTGATTCTCCGCTTAAGGACTTTCCGGGCGGAAAGCGGCCGCAATGAGACTGCTGAGACTGCCTTCGCTGAAGGGTTTTTCGATCCGCGGAATATCGCGGAGATGGCCGGGCAGAGCCAGCAAATCACCGTAGCCGCTGGTAAACCCGAAATGGATCCCCCGCGCCATCAGCGATTCGGCAACGGCGAAGCTTGTCTCGTCGCCGAGATTGATATCGAGAATGGCGAAGTCGACCGGATGTGCCGAGACGATCTCCATCGCCTTTTCGACGCTGTTGGCGATGTGCACGCTCTTGACGCCGAGCGCACTGAGGATTTCTCCCATATCCATGGCGATGAGGAAATTATCCTCGAGAACGAGGACCGATTCGATGGCCGGCGAAATCTGACTTGTCATCTACTAGCATCCCTCGGTCTCCTCGTTCTGCCGAGAACCGACCACTTCGCGCACGCTAGGCCAGACGGACAGACGTGGCATTTAAAAAAGACATATCGCGCTCTTCGCACGAATTATTCCGCGTCAAATCAGCGGCCTCTTCAGTTCCCTCAGTCCCTCCCATCCCGCTAGTGACAACAGGCCGTCGATCTCCAGGACATTGCACCCTCCCTCGGCCCAACGGATAAGCTTGAGCGCGGCTAGTTTCCTGAGGGTCTTGTTGGTGTGGACGATCGACAGGCCGAGCGTGTCGGCAAGATGTTGCTGGGTGATGGGAATGACGCCGCGGCCGCCACGGAAAAGCTCCAGCGTCTCAGCCCTCTGATAGAGAAAAGCAACGAGATAGGCCGCCCGTTCGAGCGCGGAACGCCGGCCGATGCTCAAGAGGTTCTCGTCCAGAATGCGCTCCTCGCGGGCCGCGATCCAGGTTAGGTCATAGGCGAGTTCGGGATAGCCCCGGTAGAGCTCGCCGAGCCTGCTTCGCTTGAACACGCACAGGGTGACCGGCGAGAGCGCCTCGATCGAGTGCTGCATCTCGCCCATGAGGCTGCCCTGCAATCCGACGATGTCGCCCGGCATCACATAGTTCAGGATCTGGCGGCGGCCGTCGTCGAGCATTTTGTAGCGGAACCCCCAGCCGGAAAGCACGGTGAAGAGATGCGCGCTCGTCTCGCCCTCGGAAAGGATCGTCCCGCCGCTTTCGACCGTTTGCTCGCCCATCTTGAAGTCGGACACGAAGGCGAGTTCCTCAGGCGTGAAAGGGCGGAACGCGTCGAGCGGCCGCAGGGGACAGTCCTGACAGGGTATGCCTTTGCCGAACTTGCCTTCAACAGCCATGGAAATCTCGCGGGGAGGATGAACGCACGCACTCAGCGACCGGCCAGGCGGGAGGTTGTTTCGAAAAAGTGTCGGCAGCCATCCCTCATGGACTTGTGCGCCGCCAGGCCCTATCTCTCGTCGATCGTCCGTCGCAAGCAGGATTGTGAACCATGTTGTCCTTTTCCGCCATCGCCAAAAACAACGTCGCCGTTATCACCGGCTCCGCCTCCGGTATCGGGCTTGCCGTCGCAAGACGTTTCGCCGATCGCGGCATGAAGGTCGTGCTTGCCGATCTCGCCGGCGAACGGCTGCAGGCGGCCGCGGCGGAAGTGGCGAAGCTTGCCCCGGGCGGGGCGGCGGACGTCGCTGCAATTGCCACGGACGTCTCTCGGGCCGACGAGCTCGTCGCCCTGGCGCGGGCGACGCATGAGCGGTTCGGCCATGTGCATGTGCTGATGAACAATGCCGGCATTCAGCCCGGCAGCTCGATGTTCGGCCCGTTGGAGAACTGGGAATCGGTGCTCGGCGTCAATCTGTGGGGCGTGATCAACGGCTCGCGCATTTTCGCACCCGCCATGATCGCCCACGGCGAGCCGGCGCTGATCATCAATACCGGCTCCAAACAGGGAATCACCACGCCGCCCGGAGACCCGGCCTACAATGTCTCGAAGGCGGGCGTGAAGGTCTTCACCGAGGCGCTGCAGCACGAGTTGCGCAACACCGAGAACTGCCAGGTCAACGCGCATCTGCTGATCCCCGGCTTCGTCTACACGGCGCTGACGGCGCATGGCCGCACCGAAAAGCCGGCCGGCGCCTGGACGCCGGAACAGACAGTCGATTTCATGCTGGAGAGCCTCGCCCGCGGCGATTTCTACATCCTCTGCCCCGACAATGAAGTCGAAAGGTCCACCGACGAAAAGCGCATCCTGTGGGCGGCCGGCGACATCGTCGAGAACCGCCCTCCCCTTTCCCGTTGGCACCCGGACCACGGCGAGGCGTTCCGCTCCTTCCTCACCGGAAATCGGGATTGATCCGCATCCCGGCTTGATCGATCCTTGGGCAATGAAGCGCCCCAACGGTGGCAAGGAGGGCTAATACTGTGACCAGCGGCATTCACCACATCACGCTGATCAGCCGCAGGGTTCAGGCGAATGTCGACTTCTATGTCGGATTCCTCGGCCTGCACCTCGTCAAGCGAACCGGCGGCTTCGAGGATCCCAATCAGTTGCACCTCTTCTACGGCGATGCGTCGGGCTCGCCCGGCTCGCTCGTCTCCTTCCTGATATGGGAGGATGGCTCGCCGGGGCGCGTCGGCTCCGGCCAACCGAGCGAGATCGCCTTCGCCGTCCCAACGCAGAGCATCGGCTTTTGGCTGACGCGCGCCCTGCGGTTCAACATCCAGGCGACCGGTCCGGCGCAGGAGTTCGGCGAACCGGTGCTGCGGCTCAAGGATCCGGACGGGGTGATCGTCAAGCTGGTCGGCACCGACGCGCTCGCCGAGCCCGCCCCCTGGGCAAGCCGCGACATCCCGGAGTCGGATTCGATCCGGCGCCTGCGCGGAGCCACCGTGCTGACCGAAAAGCCGAAGGAAACGGCGCATTTTCTCCAGAGCCATTTCGGCTATCGGGAGGCCGCCGCGACGGAGACGATACATCGCCTCGTCTCCTCATCCGGCGATGTCATCGACGTGCGTGACGCAACCGGCTTCTGGGCTGCGGCACCCGGGACCGGGACGATCGATCACATCGCCTTTCGCGCCCCGGACGAGGCGACCGTGCTCGCCGTGCGCGCCGATCTCGAACAGGAACACGCCGGCGCCACCAACGCCCATGATCGGAAATATTTCTTCTCGCTCTATGTGCGCGAGCCCGGCGGCTCGCTTTACGAGCTTGCCACCGACGGCCCCGGCTTTGCGGTCGATGAACTTCCTGACGCGCTCGGTTCAAAACTCTTCCTGCCGCCGCATTTGAGCAGCGATCCCGCCGCGACGCTGGTCCGGCTGCCGCAATTCGCGCTTCCCGATGAGCCGCGGCTGACGCTCCGTGACCTGCCCTTTATCCACCGCTTTCATCATCCGGAGCGGATGAACGAGCGGACCTTTGTGCTGCTGCATGGCAGCGGCGGTAACGAGACCGACATGCTCCCCTTCGGCCATCAGCTCGATCCGCGCGCGACGCTGATCGGCGTGCGCGGCCGCAGCACCGAGGAAGGGTTTCCCCGCTGGTTTCGCCGCCTGTCGATGACCACCTTCGACCAGCGCGACATCCGCTCGGAAGCGGAAGCCTTCGCCGCTTTCGTCGACGAGGCGCGCGAGGCCTACGGGCTTGATCTCGCAAGGACCGTGTTCATCGGCTATTCGAACGGCGCCAATCTGCTCGCGGCCGTCATGCTCCTTCACCCGGGCGCCATCAGGAATGCGGTGCTGATGCGGGCCATGGCGGCCCTCGAGGATGCACCGAGGGCCGACCTCGCGGGCACGAACGTCTTGATGCTGACCGGCAAGGACGACATCTACGGCAGACACGCGCCGCAGTTGAAGGCGGAACTGCGGGAAAGCGGCGCGAATTTCGAGGCGGTCGACCTCGACACCGGACACGGCATCGGCCCGGAAGACGTTGCCGTCATTCGTCCTTGGCTCGCGGAACGAGGGCTATAATCCCAGCGGGCGCAGCTACCGATGCGCCTTCACCGTCGCCGCATATTCCGCAAAGGCCTGAACGAAGGCGCGCAGTCGCTCGCGGGTTTCCTCATCTGTCAATTGCGCTTCACTGTCGAAAACGGTGCGGGCTTTCGGCACCATCAGCCGCTTGCCCGACCAAAGCTCGGCACCGAGCGTCCGAATCACCGGGAGCCAGGCATTCTGGCTGAGAATGGTTCCGAAATTCCCCGGCGAGGCGCCGGCGAGCGCGAAGGGACGTCCGCCGAACACCTTGCCAATGTCGGCGGCCGGGCGGCTCAGCCAATCGACGGCATTTTTGAGAACGCCGGGCACGGAGTTGTTGTATTCCGGCGTGAAGAGAATGACGCCGTCCGCCGCGATGATCCGCTGTTTCAGCGCCTCTACCGGAGCCGGCACGCCGCTCTCCGCCTCGACATCCCCGTCATACAGCGGAATGCCGTGCAGCGTTGCGGCCTCGAACTCGACCTCCTCTGGTGCGACCGCCTTCGCGGCCGTAAGCAGTCCGGTGTTGAAGGAAGCCTTGCGCAGGCTTCCCGATATGCCGAGTAGTTTCGTCATCGATATGTGCATCCTCCGGTCTGTTCGGTCGCGAATTCCTGGTTGCCAGGAAAACTAGGAGCGATGAGATGAAAGGAAAGCCCGCGATCGCACCCGCTTCAATTGTGGGGCGACGGATGTCAAAACGGGCGCGCCACGCTATTCCAGCGGCTTAAGCCGCGCCTCGATCTGCGCCCGCTTCGGCTCCAGGAAGGGCGGCAGAGATAGCCTCTCCCCGAGCGACTCCAAGGGCTCGTCGACGGCAAAGCCGGGGCCGTCCGTGGCGATCTCGAACAGGATGCCGTTCGGCTCGCGGAAATAGAGCGAACGGAAATAAAAGCGCTCCACCTCGCCGCTCGAGGGCAGATGGAAGGCCTTCAGCCTCTCCGTCCACTGGTGCAGATGGGCGACATCCGGCGCGCGGAACGCGACGTGGTGGACGGCGCCGGCTCCCTGCCGGGCGATCGGCAGGTCCGGCTGGACCGCGACATGGAGTTCGGCACCCGCCCCGCCCTCGCCCATCGAGAACACATGCACCTTGCCGTTTCCGTCCGGCGAGGGATAGTGGCGCACCTCGCGCATGTTCATGACATGGGTGAGCACGAGCGCCGTATTGGTGATATCCGGTACGCTGATGGTGATCGGCCCGAGACCCCTGATCTGGTGCTCGGCCGTGACCGGACTCCTTTCCCACGGATGCGAAGGCGTGACTCCGCCGTCGTCCACCAGCCGGAACCGCTGGCCCTCGCCGTCCTCGAAATCGAGAGACATCCGGCCATCGATTTCGCCGATTTCGCCTGACGACACTTCGAGCTCGTCGAAGCGCCGCTTCCACCATTCGACGCTTTGCGCACCACCGACGCGCAGCCCGGTGCGCGAGATGCTGTGCGTCCCGCGCCCTTCCGGTCCGACCGGCCAGTCGAAAAAGGTCAGATCCGAGCCCGGCGTTGCCTTACCGTCGGCGTAGAAGAGATGGTAGGCCGAGGTGTCGTCCTGGTTGACGGTCTTCTTGACGAGCCGCAGCCCCAGCACTTTCGTGTAGAAGCGCAAATTTTCCGGCGCATTCGCGGTAATCGCCGTCAAGTGGTGAATACCTGTCAGTTGCAAGCTCATGATTGCCCTCCTGAGGCCTTCCGTTGACCCGAATATCGGCCTCCGGCCATGCGTTCTGCAAGTGGGACGGCTCGAACGGATTGTTCCGATCGAAATCAGACCCGTCTGAGATCCTTGAGGTAGGTATTCTCCGCCCGCGAAATGGCAAAGGCCTGCGGGTCGATTTCCGCGAAGATCACCGTTTCGTCGGCGGAATTGGCTTTCGCCATGACCTGTCCGTCGGGCGATGCGATGCAGGAAAGACCGGCGAAGGAGAACATCGCGTCCGAGCCGCAATGGTTGACATAGGCGACGAAGACCTGGTTCTCGAAGGCCCGGGTCTGAATCATGTGATCGGTTATGAAGGTGCCCGACCAGCCGGCCGGCAGCGCCGTCGGCACCAACACGGCATCGGTCCCGGCCGCTGCCAGGCGCCGGACATTTTCCGGGAATTCGACATCGTAGCAGATCAGCATGCCGCAGGTGACGCCGCGATGCTCGAAGAGGCGCGTCGAGGGCTCCGCCGGCGTAAACAGCGATCGCTCGTAGTCACCATAGAGATGCGATTTCCGGTAAACCGTCGGCGCGGCGTCCCCGTCTACATGGACGGCGCTGTTGTAGACGGCCGCGCCTTCGCGCTCGGCAAAGCCGGCGATGATGGCGATCCCGGCGTCACGCGAGATCCGCCGCAAGGCTTCAACGGTCGATCCGTCGGCAGGCTCGGCGAGCGCCCGGATATCCTCACCCGCGCCGTAACCGGTAATCCCGAGTTCGGGCGTCACCAGCAATGTCGCCCCCTTGGCCGCAGACTCGGAAGCCGCGCCTTCGATACGGGCGAGATTGGCGGCGATATCGCCGCCGACGCTTTTCATCTGCAGGGCCGCGAGCTTCATCATTTTTGATCGGATGCCATGGCGCCGAGCAGCTTCGGTAGATCGCCGAAGCGGGCGACGAGACCGAAGATGAGCGCCGCCGTCGAAACGAAGAGCACCGTCACCGAAGCCATGGTCGGCGTGTAGCCATAGCGCAGCGCGTTGAAGATCTTGATCGGCAGCGTCTCCATCGTGAACCCAACTGTCATATAGGCGACGATATATTCGTTGAGCGACAGCACGAAGGCGAAGGCGTAGCCCGAGACGATATAGGGCAGGATCAGCGGCAGCACTACGGTACGGAAAATGGTGCGTTCGTCGGCACCCATCGTCGCGGCGGCCTCGACCAGCGAGCGATCGATCGAGGTGAAGCCGAGCGACAACGTCACCAGCGGCAAGGTCACGAAGAAGATCCCGTGGCTGACCACCGCCGTCCACGGCTGACCGTAGAAGCCGGCGGTCGCCCAGAAGGTCAAGAGGCCGAGCGCCGTGATCACCGGCGGCAGCGTGAAGGGGGCGACACCGAGGAGCTGGAAAATATTCGCCCAGGGCGCCACCCGCCGCCACAGGAACCAGGCGAGCGGCAGGGCGATCGCGACGGCAAGTGCCGCCGAAAGGACCGCAAGCGTCACCGAGGCGAAAAGCGCGTTTCGCCATTCCGTGTTCAGGAAGATCTCCCCATACCAGGAGGTCGAAAAGCCTTCGGGCGGAAAGGCGAGGGTCTGCTTCTGGTTGACCGAGACGCCGGCGACGACGATCAGCGGCAGCGCCAGGAAAAGGGCGATCAGGAAGAAATAGAACTTGCGGAAAACGGACGTCATGCCGCCTCTCCTTTCCGTCCGGCAATCACCGTGAGCGCCACCAGGCCGAGCGTCACCAGCACGAGGAATACGGCCATCGCGGCGGCAAAGGGCATGTTCGACTGATAGATCGCCTGATCGGTGATCAACACCGAGAGCGTCCAGTGCTGCGGCCGACCGAGAAGTTGCGGCAACAGATAGGAGCCGAGGGCGAAGATGAACACCATGATCAGCGTTGCGACGATGGTGTTCCTGAGTGCCGGCACGACGACGGTGAAGAAGGCCCTGAGCGGCGAGGCGCCGAGTGTGCGGGCGGCTTCGGTCAGGGTCGGATCGAGCCGGACGAGCGCCGGGAACAGGACGAGCACCGTATAGGGGAAGGCCTGATAGACCATTCCGGTCAGCACCGCTGCGAAACTCGGCGTCAAGGCCTTGGCCTCGCCCATCAGACCGAGGGCGACGAGGATGTTGGTGATGCCGGCGGTGCGCGAGAAGAGCGTCGACCAGGCAAAGCCGATGATGACCTCGGAAAGCGAGAGGATCGAGAGCAGCGCGACCAGCCAGACGATCTGCACACGACGTGCCATGCGCGTCAGCAGATAGGTGAACGGCAGCGCCAGCACCACGCAGCAAATGGCGACCGCGATCGCCATCATCAGCGAGAAGCCGAGCACCCCGCCGAAGAAGGCCGAAAGGAATCGCTGGTAATTGTCGAAGACGAAGGCCGTTGTATAGAAACCGCCCTGCTGGCGCTGGAAAAAGCTGACGGCGATCATCGTGCCGAAGGGCACGACGAAGAAGATGGTGAGCATCGCCGCGGGGAAGAGCAGCGGCGAGTAGTCGCCAAGGGTCTGGGGCGGTTCGCGTCTCATTTGCGCAGCACCACGCAGACATCCGGCGTGAGGGCTACGCCCACCTGCTGGCCGACCGAGACCTCCGGACGCTCGCGCGGGGTCGAGACCGCGACGATCTGGCGGCCGGCGACATCGACGAAGGTCTCGATCGTGCCGCCGAGGTCGCGCACGAAAGTGACGGTGCCGGTCAGCGCCCCGGCCCCTGGTGCGGTCAGATGAACGTCCTCCGGCCGGATCGAGATCGTCGCCTTGGCGGCCCCGGTCGGCAGTTGCAGGCCCGGCACCGGCTGGCCGAGCACGGTCACATGATTGCGGCTATCCGCTTCCGCTTCGATGAGATTGGTCTGGCCGATGAAGTCGGCGACGAAGCTGTCGGCCGGCCGGCGATAGATTTCGATCGGCGACGCCGCCTGGCGGATTTCGCCGCCGCTCATGACAACCACTGTATCGGCCATGGTCATCGCCTCGCGCTGGTCATGGGTGACGACAATCGTGGTGATGCCGAGCTTCTGCTGCAATTGCCGGAGCTCCACCTGCATCGCCTCGCGCAGCTTCGCGTCGAGTGCCGAGAGCGGCTCGTCGAGCAGGAAGAGCTTCGGCGAGATCGCCAGCGCCCGGGCGATCGCGACACGCTGGCGCTGGCCGCCCGAGAGCTTGGAAACCGGCCGGTCCGAGTAACCGGGAAGATGGATCATCGACAGGAGTTCGTCGACCCGCTTCTTCTGCTCCTCCTTCGGCGCACCGCGGATGCGCAAGGGGTAGGCGATGTTCTCGCCGACCGTCAGATGCGGAAAAAGCGCCAGCGACTGGAACACCATGCCGAGGTTGCGCTTGTGGGTCGGCACGCGGGTGATGTCCTCGCCGTCGAGCCGGATGGCGCCCGCGGTCGGCAGGTCGAGCCCGGCAATCATCCGCAGAAGGGTCGTCTTGCCGCAGCCGGAAGGGCCGAGCATGCAGACGAAGGTGCCGTGCGGCACGGTGAGGTCGACGTCGTTGACGGCCCGGAAGGCCCCGAATTCCTTGACGACGTTCTGAAGGGCAAGTCCCGACATAAGTTCCCCTGCTCTCGCGCCTCATGCGCGGATGCCGGCCGCGCCCCCGTCCAGACGCGGGCGATACGGCACAGCAGCATCTTCAATTTCCGCATAGGTTATCCCCAAAACGCTTGCGGTTTAAGGGATCATGCATCGAGCCATCCAAGCCCGCCCCGGATCTTCAGGGCGGGCGGAGTCTCGTTGCCTGTTTCAGCCGACGATCAGTTCCGTCCACTTCTGGTTCAGCCAATCGGACTTCGTCTGATAGAGATCGTAGCGCGGGACGATCGGCTCGATATCGGACGACACCGCGGCAAATTCCTTGTCCGTCAGGTCGGTCGACTCGCGCTTGACGGTCGGTGAGGTGCCGACCTTGCGCGACAGCGTCGCCTGGATGGCGGGCTGGCACATGTAGTCGATGAAGATGTGCGCCTCCGCCGACTTCTGCGAGGCGCGCGACAGGGCCCAGCAACCGGAATCCTGGATGCCGCCTTCCTTCGGGAAGGTCGAGCGAACCGGGTGGCCGTCTGCAGCGGCAAGGCCGGTGACGTCGTGATAGTACTGGCCCATTGGGATTTCGCCCGACTTCAGCGCCTGCTCGAACTGCGCCTCGTCACGGTACCAGAGGCGGACATTCGGCTTCACTTCGGCGAGCTTCTCGAACGCCTTCAGGATGCCCTCTTCCGTGTCGAGCGCATTCGTGCCGCCCATGTGGGTCTTGGCGGTCACTTCCAGCAGGAAGGAGTTCGAAACCAGCGCCAGCAGGCCGAGCTTGTCGGCGTTCGCCGGATCCCAGAGGGCTGTCCAGGAGGTCGGCGCCTCCTTGTAGACATTGGTGTTGGTGACGAGCGTAATGTACCAGGAGACCGCCCCGACGCCGGCAACGCGGCCATCCGGATATTTGTTGACGAAGCGGTCGAGAAGGTCCGACGCATGCTTGATCTTCGCCATATCGATCGGCGTCCACAGCTCGGTCGCCTGACCCTTGAGCATCGCGACCTGCGACATCATCGAAACGTCTGCCGGCGCCTGACCGGCACGGGCAGCCTGCTCGAGCTGAACCAGCCAGGCCTCGCCGGTCGGCTCGGCGATCGACTCCACGGCAATCCCGGTTGCCTTAGTAAACTCCGGGAAGATGTTCTTGTCGAAGGAGTCCTTGAAGTAGCCGCCATAGACGCCGACCTTCAGCGACTTGTCCTGGGCCCTCAGCACCGCCGGCATTGCCAGCATCGATGCACCGGCAAGCCCCGCCCCCAGCAGCGTGCGGCGCTTGATGGAACTGATGTTCATTGCATGTCTCCTTTGTTTTGACGGCAGTCGCCGCGTTCCCTGTTGTCGTTGATTGCTTACATCTTCTTGGTCTCAATGTGCTGGCGTACGTCGCTCGAGCATTCGCGCATATTGCGTCAGAGGGTAGCACAGCACGAAGAAAATCACCGCGACCAACCCATAGACCGTGAAAGGTTCGAAAGTGGCATTATTGATCGCATTGGCCGTCCTGAGAAGCTCCTCGAATCCGATGATCGAGGTCAGTGCCGTACTCTTGATGAGTTGCACCAGGAACCCAACCACCGGCGGACGGGTGATCGCGAAGGCCTGCGGCAGGATGACGAGACGCAACTCCTGGAGATAGTGGAGGCCAAGGCTCGCACCGGCGTCCCACTGGCCGCGAGGCAACGCTTCGACGCCCCCTCGCCAGATTTCTGCAAGATAAGCGCTTGCGTAGAAAGTGAGTCCAAGGGCTGCGGCCGTCCAGGGCTCGATGCGGAAGCCGAGCATCGGCAGGCCGAAGAACATCAGGAAGAGCTGCATCAGCAGCGGCGTGCCCTGGAAGAGCGCGATGTAGCCGGCACCGAAGCGGCGCAGCCACGGCCGCTTCGATATACGCGCAAAGAGGATCAGCAGCCCGACCGCCGCCCCGCCTGCGAAGGCCACGATTGAGAGCAAGAGTGTCCAGCGCGTTGCGAAAACCAGATTGCGCAGAATGTCCCAAAAGGTGAATTCGATCACGACACACCCGCCCCTAACACCCGCCGGCCGCCGGCGACAAGAAACCGTCTGATCGCCATCGACAGGCCGAGATAGATCATGGTGACCACAAGATAGGTCTCGAAGGAGCGGAAAGTCCGCGCCTGCAGCAGGTCTGCCTCGTGGGCGAGTTCGCGCACGGCGATCTGCGAAACGACCGCCGATTCCAACATCATGATGACGACCTGGCTGGTCAGTGCCGGGAAGATCACCTTGAGTGCCTGAGGCAGGATGATCTTGATGAAAACCTGCCGCTGCTTCAGGCCGAGTGCCAAAGCCGCCTCGCTCTGTCCCTTTGGCACGGCATCGAGACCCGCGCCGACGATCTCGGTCGTGTAGGCGGCCATGTTGAGGGTCATCGCCAGGATCGCCGCGATGACCGGATCGAGGCGAATGCCAATGCTCGGCAAGCCAAAAAAGATGAAGAAAAGCTGTACCAGGAAGGGCGTATTGCGGATCACTTCGACATAGGTCGCCACAGCCTTGCTCAGAAGGTCATAGCGGCTGCGGCGTGCAGCCGCCAGGAGAACGCTGATGAGAATGCCGAGCACCGTCGTGCAGGCGATTAGCAGCAACGTCATGGCAGCGCCGTGAGCGATCGCGCCCATTGCACCATTTAGCCAACCGAAATCGAGGCTGTAGCCCATCGTTGCAACCCTTCCAGGGCGAGCCTGCGGAAAAGGCCTCCGCAGGCCGCCCGTGCCTTAGCGTGAGCGGCTTAGTCCTTTAGGTTGTCGGGGTTGAGCGGCGTTTTCAGCCATGTCTGCGAGCTTTCGTCCAATTTGCCGTTCGCGAGCATCTTGGCGACTGTCTCGTTGACCGATTGCTTCAGACGTTCCTCGTTCTTGTTGAGGCCGATATGCGAGGGTGAGGTCAGCAGCTGAAACTTCTGTTCCGGCTTCAAGGCCTCCTGCCGCGCGAGAACCTGTGCGCCGACGTCATTACCGACGACCATCAGCTGCGTCTGGCCGGAGATGAAGGCCTGAATAACCGCATTGTAGTTGTCGAAGCGTTGAATGTTGGCAGAGGCCGGTGCAGCCTCGGTCAGCGACGTGTCCTCCAGCGTTCCGCGATTGACGGCGATCGTCTTGTCGGCGAGATCGTCCTTGCCGGCGACCTTGAGTTCGGCCGGACCGATGACGGCAATGTAGTAGGGCGCGTAAGCGGCCGCGAAGTCGATAACCTCGGCACGCTCCTTCGAGTAGCCGACGCTCATCAGGATATCGACGCGCTTGTCATTGAGATAGGGAATGCGGTTCTGGCCGGTCACGCTGACGAGATTGAGCTTCACGCCGAGCGCATCGGCGATCTGCTGCGCCACGTCGACGTCATAGCCTTTGATGCTCATATCGGCGCTGGCCGACGAGAACGGCGGGAAATCCGAGAAGATGCCGACATTGATCTGGCCTGCGGCCTTGATGTCGTCGACGGCATCGGCATGCGCCATTCCAGCCGCGGCACCGATCATCAATGCGGCGGCAAATACTGCTTTCAGCTTGGTTTGGATTGTCATCTTTGTTCCCCAATCTGGAAGTTTGTCTGCTCAGGATGGTCCTGCCACCGCTTCCAGTTCGGCGGCAGAACCGGTTTCAAGGATCAGCCCGCCTTGCCGGTGATCGTCGGACTGAAAACCATCAGGCTCAGGATTTCGAACAGCACCTGCGCACCGGCATGGGCCGTGTTGGTCGTCGCGTCGTATTGTGGGGCGACCTCGACGACATCGCCGCCGACGAGATTGACGCCCTTGAGGCCGCGGATCAGTTCCAGCACCTCGCGCGTCGTCAGGCCGCCGATCTCGGGCGTTCCGGTGCCAGGAGCAAAGCTCGGGTCGAGGCTGTCGATGTCAAAGGAAAGGTAGGTCGGACCATCGCCGACGATCTTCTTCGCCTTGTCAATGATCGCCGGGATGCCGAGACCGGAGACCTCCTCCGCGTGGATCACGGTCATGCCGGACTCGTAGGAGAACTCCCAGAGATATTCGGCCGAGCCGCGAATGCCGATCTGGATGACCCGGGTCGGATCGAGAACGCCGTCGAGGACGGCATTGCGGAACGGGCCGCCGTGATGGAACTTGGTGAGGTCGTAGGCGCCGCCGGTATCGCAATGCGCATCGATATGGATCATGCCGACGGGCTCTCGTTTGCCGACGGCCTTGAGGATCGGATGGGTCATCGAATGGTCGCCACCGACCGAGAGCGGCACGACACCGGCATCGACGATCTGGTTGAGGCGCTTCTCGATGTCCTCATGGCTGAGTTCCAGCCGGTAGCGGCTGCGGAAAGGCACGTCTCCGATGTCCGCCACGCGCAAATCATGCACTGGTGCGCAGCCGAGAACGTGGTTATACGGCCCGATCCGCTCGATGGCGCGCAGCGCCCGCGGTCCGAAGCGGGAGCCCGGGCGGTTGGTTACGCCGAGGTCCATTGGGATGCCGACGATCGCCACCTGAAGATTGCCGAAGTCCGGCTG
Organism: Sinorhizobium sp. FG01; assembly: GCF_002531875.1. NCBI lineage: Bacteria > Pseudomonadati > Pseudomonadota > Alphaproteobacteria > Hyphomicrobiales > Rhizobiaceae > Sinorhizobium > Sinorhizobium sp. FG01. The sequence goes on along the minus strand of NZ_NWTB01000004.1, from coordinate 66,833 downwards.
CTCGGGATCGACCGGCATATAGGGTGCGGTCAGGAAGGTGGGGATGCCGGAATAGGGCGCCAGCCGCGTGCCGCTCTTGGTGAAGATCTTGTCCGCCACCTTGCGGAAGGTCGGATCGAAAAGTTCGCCGCCATGGCTTTCGCCATACTTCGCCCTCAGTTCGCCGAGCTTCTTCTCGTCCCAGGCCATGTGCCGGAGCCTCCATGTCTGTCGCCGGGGGAAGAAAGCATCGCAACGCCGATCGCAACCGGCGGCGTTGCCGAGCAATACAGGCGCAATCGTGTTCCCCAGGCTTTTGCCCTTGTTGGAACCTATTAGGTGACAAATCCTCTAGAAAATCAATTGACATTGTTATAGCATTTCGTGTGAGAAAAATTCACATAATCGAACCCGTCGGAGTTCCCGTTGTCGAGCCGCCTGCCCCCCTTGAACCCGCTGCGCGCCTTTGAGGCGACCGCCCGGCGCGGCTCGGTTTCCGCGGCGGCCCGCGAGCTCAACGTCACGCATGGGGCGATCAGCCATCAGATCCGTGCGCTCGAACTCTCCTTCAACGCGACCCTTTTCGAGCGCGGCGGCAAACGCCTGAGGCTGACCCCGCAGGGCGCGCTGCTGCTGCCGGCCGTCACCCACGCCTTCGCGGAAATCGCCGCCGCAACGGCGGCGATGACCCGGCCCGCCACCAGCGGCGAACTCCGGATCACCTGCGTGCCGGCGCTGCTCTCCTTCTGGATGATCCCGCGCCTGCATCAGTTCACCGAGCAGTTTCCCGACGTGCAGCTGACACTGATCGCCTCCAATGACGCGCTGCATCTCCACTCGCCCGAAGTCGACGTCTGCCTCCTCTATGGCGACGGCAATTGGGGAGACTGCTGGGCCAAGCTCTGGAGTCGGCTCGAGCTGTTTCCCGTGGTCAGCCCAACCCTTCTCAACATGCGGCCGCTGCGCTCGATCCGGGATCTGCGCGATCATGTGATGCTGCATGGCGACGACGGCCGCGAATGGAACACCTGGCTTGCCGCAGCCGACGCGGCCGACCTTCAGCGCGGCCGCCAGCATTTCATGAGCGACGCGCGGCTTTCGACCGAAGGCGCCCTGCACAACCAGGGCGTGGCGCTCGGCGATACGATCACCGCCGGCAGCCTGATCGCCCGCGGCGAGCTGATCGCGCCTTTCGATCTGACGGTGCCGGCCAACGACGCTTTTTTCGTTGCCTGCCGTAACGAGATCCGCGCCGCGCCAATCGTCCGCGTCTTCATCGACTGGCTGTTTGCGGCACTCGAAGGCGATCCGATGCCAGAGCTGCAGACCTCCGCCCGGACGATCATTCGGTCCCGCAGGCCGGAAGATCCGAAATCGGTAGCGGAGAGCTTCCGGCCGGTTTCGTCACCCCGCAAGCGGCGCTTGGAAACCCCGCAAAAGCGCAAGACCAAGCCGTAGTGCCGGACCCTCGCCCATGCCACTCGCCCAACCACAGGAACGCCCGATGCCTCATCTCAATCCGCTCGTCGCAAAGCTCTCGCCGCCGCCGGTCCCCTCCGTGCTTGCGTGGGCGAAGGCCTATGACGGGGCAAAGGGACCGCTGATCGATCTCTCCCAGGCGGTGCCCGGCTATCCTGCCCATCCGGATATGCTCAAATGGCTTGGCGAAGCCGCAGCGTCGCCCGCCTATACCGGCTACGGCGCGATCGAGGGCGAGCCTGAACTGCGCAGCGCCTATGCCGATGAGGTGGCAAAACTCTATGGCGCTCCCATTGGCCCGGAAAACATTCACGTCACCTCCGGCTGCAACCAGGCCTTCATCTGTGCCGCCATGGCGGTTGCCGGCGCCGGCGACACGGTGCTGATGACCAATCCCTATTATTTCAACCAGGAAACCACCCTGGCGATGCTCGGCATCAATGTCGAACTCGCACCCTGCGATGCCGGCGCCGGCTTCCTGCCCGAGGTCGAGACCATCGCCTCGGCCCTTCGGCCCGGCATTCGCGCCCTCGCCCTCGTTTCGCCGAACAACCCGACCGGCGCCGTCTATCCGGCCGACCTGCTGCAGCGCATCTATGAGGTCTGCCGCGCAAACGGCACCTGGCTCATCCTCGACGAGACCTATCGCGACTTCCTGCCCGAGGCCGCGGTGGCACCCCATCGCCTCCTTCAGACCAAGGGCTGGCAGGACGGCTTCATAGGCCTTTACAGCTTCTCCAAGTCCTTCTGCATCCCCGGCCACCGCCTCGGCGCGATCACCGCCGGACCCGCGCTGATCGAGCAGGTAACCAAGATCATGGACAACCTGCAGATCTGCGCCCCGCGTTCGGCCCAGGCCGCCGTCGCCAGGGCGATCCCGGCACTCGCCCACTGGCGGCTCGCCAACCGCGCCGAAATCACTGCCCGCGCCGACGCGCTGAAGGACGTCATGGGCCGCCTGCCGCAGTGGAAGCTGCAGGCCGTCGGCGCCTATTTCGCCTATGTCCGCCACCCCTTCCGCGATATCGACTCGCAGTTCGTCGCCGAGAAGCTGGCAAAGCTCGCCGGCATCGTCTGTCTGCCGGGTGACTATTTCGGTGAAGGCCAGGAAAGCTATCTGCGCTTTGCCTTCGCCAATGCCGACGTGCCCACGATCCGGAAATTGGAGGAGCGGCTGGCGGGATTTGCGCTGCCGGGCATTTGAGGAGCGCTAAACCGCGTCGCGTTCAAACGTATTCACGCGGCGCGCTTTAGCTCTTTGTTTTTGTGCATGTCGTCATCCCAAAAACCGCTGCACACTTTTTCGGCGACATGCCTTAGCCGCGGCGGGCGATCAGGATGCCGATGAGCACGATCGCCCCGCCCGTTGCCTGCATGACACCGACGGGCTCGCTCAGCAGGACCCAGGCGAGCACCGCAGCCACGACCGGCTGCACGAGCAGCGTCAGCGATGAAAAGGCGGGCGCCAGGAAGGCGAGCGCATAGGTGATCGCCACCTGCCCGCCGGCATGACTGACGAAGGCGAGTCCGAAAAGGATCGCCCAGCCGAAGCCCGTCGGCGGCAGGAGCGCGGGCTCGGCGAACACTGCCATCGGGAGCGTGCAGACGGCGGCCGAGGCGGTGCTCCAGATCATGATGCGGTTGGTGCCGAAGCGGCTGCGCAATTGCCCGATGGCAAGAATATAGCCGGCATAGAACATCGCGGCGACGATCGCGATGCCGTCCCCGATGAGATCGCCGCCGCCAAGCGCACCCGGGCCGCCTTTCAACACCACGACGCCGGCGACGGCCGTGACGAGACCGGCCAGGAAAATGCGGCTCACCGGCGAGCGGAACAGTGCCCAACTGGCAAGCGTCACGAAGACCGGAGCGAGATTGGCAAGCAGCGTCGCATTGGCCACGGAGGTCATGGTGAGCGAGAGGTGCCACGCCCCGAGGTCGATGGCGAGGAACACGCCCGGCAGGACGAGCAGCGCATAGTCGGACAAGCGCTCCGGGCGCCGGTCTGCGCCTGTATCCTTGGCGAGCCACGACCAGGCAAGGAGCGGGATCAGCGCCAGCGCCACGCGCCAGAAGGCCGTTGCCATCGGCCCCACTTCCGAGAGCCTGACAAAGATCGGCGATCCGGCAATGGCGACACCGCCCATGAGCAGCGCGGCCATGGCGAGCGACTGTTGCGGGGAGGCGGAACTGACGGCTTGACTCACGGTGATGTCCGGGTACTGGGAGGGAGCGCCAAAAGGCGCCCCCGCCAGCTATCAGAACTGCGGGTCAGGCAACAGCCCTGAAAAATCGCCGGTAGGCAATCGTTGGCAGCCGCAGACAACGTCGCAGCCGGTGAGCTCCAGCCGCCGATCAAGCCGCGTCCGGCAGATGCACCGTCTTCACCTCGAGAAAATCCTCGAGGCCGAAGGTACCGCCCTCACGGCCGTTGCCGGACTGCTTGTAGCCGCCGAAGGGGCTGCCGTAGCGGTGCGGCCCGCCATTGATATGCACCATGCCGGCCCGCAATCGCGCCGCGACCCGCTCGGCGCGCTGCCGATCGCCCGTCTGGACATAAGCCGCGAGACCATAGTTCGTGTCGTTGGCAAGCGCGATCGCTTCCTCCTCCGTGTCGAAGGGAATGATCGCCAGCACCGGCCCGAACACTTCCTCGCGTGCGATCCGCATCGAATTGTCGACGTCCGCGAAGATCGTCGGTTTGACGAAATATCCGGTCTCGAAGCCCTCCGGCTTGCCGGGGCCGCCGACGAGGAGCCGCGCCCCTTCGCCGACGCCCGCCTCGATCAGCGCCTGCACCCGCTCGAACTGGATGTGGCTCACCAGCGGACCGATATGCGCGCCTTCCTTGCTCGGATCGCCGACGGTCGCCTCCCGGCCCACGCGCCTTGCGATCGCCACCACGTCGTCATAGACGCTGCGCTCCACCAGCATGCGGGTCGGCGCATCGCAGGACTGGCCGGAATTATTGAAGCATTCGAGGATGCTGGCCGTCACCCGCTGCTCGAGATCGGCATCGGCGAAGACGATGTTCGGCGACTTGCCGCCGAGCTCCAGCGTGACGCGCTTGACCGTATCGGCGGCGTCCTTGCTGACGGCGATGCCGGCCCGCGTCGAACCGGTGAAGGACATCATGTCGATGTCCTTGTGCTTCGACAGTGCGGCGCCGGCGTGAAGGCCGTCGCCATTGACGAGGTTGAAGACGCCGGGCGGGAAGCCAGCCTCTTCGATCATCTCCGCATAGAGCATGGCATTGAGCGGCGTGAACTCGCTCGGCTTCAACACGCAGGTGCAGCCGGTCGCAAGCGCTGGCACGACCTTGAGCGCAATCTGGTTGACCGGCCAGTTCCACGGCGTGATCAGCCCGCAAACCCCGATCGGCTCGCGCATCAGCGTGTCGCCGTTCGGAAGTTTTTCGCGCAGCTTCAGCCGCTTCAGCGCGTCGATGTAACCCTTGAGGTGGCCGACGCCGACATCGGCCTGTTGCTCGCGGCTCATGGTCTTCGGCGCGCCGAGTTCCGCGGTGATCGTGTCGGCCATCTCGTCGTAGCGGCGTTCATAGATCGCCAGCAGCTTTTCAAGAAGCGCCAGCCGTTCCTCCAGGCTGGTCCGGCTGTAGGTCTCGAAGGCCTTCTTGGCGGCCGCAACGGCCCGGTCGACGTCGACTGCAGTACCGAGGGAGATAACCGCGATCGGCTTTTCGGTGGCAGGATTGAGCACATAGAGGTCGTTCTGTGCTGCCGGTTCGACCCATTCGCCGTTGATGTAGAACTTGCGTTTGTCGAGCATGCCGCTCCTCCTTCCCGTCAAGGTGTCTCTTGTTTTGCGGCAGACAGGACATCGTCACCTGCCGGCAAGCGACTTCCGCGCATTTGCGACGGCTTTGAGCGCGGATGATTGGTTTGCCGCCGCGAGTGCAGTCCCGCGTGCCAAGGCACGCTACGACGCAGGCGGCGTGGCCCGCAAGGGGTCGATGGCGCGGCCGCGGTGTCGAGCGTCAAGCGCGGCGTTCGCGACGCGTCCTGAAGAGTGCTGTGGTGGGAACCGTCAGATGGCGCCGATGATGAGGGCCGAGACGAAGCTGAACGCTGCGACGATGGCGATCGTGTGGGGAACGAGGTTGACCGGCAGCCGCCTCGTCGGCTGCGCCACATGAAAAGCGTAGCGGGAGTGGGTCATCGCCTTTGTCGGGTTCATTTTTCTCTCCGCTGCTGACCTTCGACTGTGGCTATGTTCTCCTATATTCTCCATTGAGTTTATATTATTTTCCCCGGAACGTGCGGGGGATGAAAAATCCGTTTCCCGACTTCAGTGGCTGTTGTTGCGTTCGCGCTCCCGAAGGTGGCGCGACCAGGTCTCGCTGAACCACGGGGTCAGCAGCGAAACGTCGGCGGAACTGTGCGAGCGGCTGAGCCGGCTGTCGGGCTCCACCGACGTCCAGACGGTGAAGTGCGTCAGCCGATGCTTGCCGAAGGTCTGGATCAGCGGAATGTCTGCCGCATCCCGGCCGCGGGCGACAGGAATGCGGCCGGCCCGCCCGCCATTGTTCTTGGCGTCGAACGTGTACCATCGGTCGCCGAGGAACACCTCGAACCAGGCGTTGAAATCCATCGGCGCCGGGCTGTTTGGAGCGCCAATGTCGGCCATATAGCCGTGAACGTAGCGGGCCGGCATGTTCATGCAGCGGCAGACAGCGACGGCGAGATGGGCATAGTCGCGGCTGACCCCAAGCCGGTCCTCGTGCGCTTCGAGCGCCGTACGCATCGCCGGCGCATAGCCGTAGCTGAAGATCAGCCGATCATGCACATAGTCTGAGATCGCCTGCACCCGTTGCCAGCCTGCCGGAATGCTGCCGAAGAGCCGCCAGGCAAGCGCGCTCAGCCGATCGGTCTCGCAATAGCGGCTGGCGCAAAGGTGGGGTAGCAGAGAGGGAGGCAGCTTTTCGACGGGCACCGCCTCCGCCAGCGGATCCGACGCGTCGAGCCGCCCGTCGTCGCTGATCACCGCGTCGTAGCCGAGCCGGGTTTCACCCTGAGAGAGAACCATGCGCAAACAGATATTGTGATGCGGGTCGGTGATTTCTTCCATCGGGATGAGCGGTGACGCGACCCGCCCGCGCTCCGTCACGACTGCATCGCGCCGTTCCTTGGCGACGGACAGAAACGTCATCATCGGCGTGGGTTGCGGACAATCGATGCCAATCTCATAACCGAAGCGGATGAACATGTTCGACCTCCGCACGGTGATTTACCGACACTTGCTCCCGCACGCCTAAACGCCGGTGGCAGCCCGGGTTTGCAACCCGTTCGAAGCTCTTCCCTGAAGTTCCCTTGATGTCCGCGTCAAGCCGGCGGGCGACCCGCCCGCGGGCCGGAATACTAGCGCATCGTTGCAGCGAGCGGTATCGATTTCGGCGAGAAGCCGGCAGCCGCAAGCCTACCAGCCGACGGCGTCCTTGAAGGAATACCACCAGGAGCCGATCGTCGAATACTGCGCGCGGAACAGCCGCCCGCCAGGAAAGGGATACCAGGGCAGTTTCTCGAACATGTCGAAGCGCGTCTGGTCGCCGTCGATCGCCTCGGCGAGCGTCCGGCCGAAGAGATGCGAGCCTGTCACCCCGTGACCGCTATAGCCGTGGGCGAAATATGTGTTGGCGCCGATGCGGCCCATCTGCGGCATGCGCGTGAAGGACAGCGCGAAATTGCCGCTCCAGGCATAGTCGATCTTCACGCCCTTCAGGCGCGGAAAGACCTTTTCAAGATTGGGCCGGAGCTTCGCCACCACATCGGCCGGATCGGTTCCGCCATAGACGGTGCCGCCACCGAAGATCATCCGCTTGTCGGCCGACAGCCGGAAATAGTCGAGGATGTAGCGCACATCCTCGACGCACATGTCGCTCGGGATCAGCGCGTCCGCGAGTTCCTCGCCGAGCGGTGCCGTGGTGATCATCTGCGTCGAGACGGGCATGACGCGCGAGACGAGCTCGGGCACCGCATCGCCGAGATAAGCATTGCCGCAGAGCACCACAAGGCGGGCTGAGACTTCACCTTCCCTGGTATGGACGGTCGGCCGCGCCCGCTTATGGTCGACGCGTGCCACTGGAGACATCTCGTAGATGGTGCCGCCGAGGCTCTCGAAGGCGCGGGCCTCTCCGAGCACCAGATTGAGCGGATGCATATGGCCGCCGCTGATATCGAGCATGCCGCCGCAATAGGCCCCGGAATCGACGAGCTTGCGCAGCGCCTCCCGGTCGAGAAGCAAGTGGTCGTCCATGCCATATTTGCGCCAGAGCGCCTGCTTGGCCTCGAGCTCCTTCATATGCGCGCCGGTATAGGCGGCGTAGATGTTGCCGGATTTCAGGTCGCAGTCGATCCGGTATCGGCTGACGAGCCGGCGGATGATCCGCCCGCCTTCCTGGACGAGGCCGCCGATGAAGCGCGCCGCGTCCTCTCCGAAGCGACTCCGGATCGTCGAGAGGCTAGCGTTGAGGCCATTGACGATCTGGCCGCCATTGCGCCCGGAAGCGCCCCAGCCCACCTGGGCGCCCTCCACCACTGTAACCTTGTAGCCCTTCTCGGCGAGATGAATGGCCGTCGCCAGACCTGTGTAACCGGCGCCGACGACGCAGATATCGGTTTCGACCCGCCCCTGCAGCTTGACCGGCGTGCGGATGATGTTGCGGGTGGCAGCGTAGTAGCTCGCCGGATAGCCGCCGTCGCCGGCATAGGACTTTGTGACGCTCACCCCGAGGATTCCCCTCTGCCGCAGGTCTTTGTCGGTAGGAGCCATATCGCAAATCTTGCCCCTTGACCATGCGGCGCAACGGCTGTCATATTGCTCAGATGTCAGACCAATTTGAGAGCGACTGCATGCCCGAGCCGGAGAAAGCGATGCTTCTGCCTCTGCCCCCGGTCGATCGGGTGCAGCAGGTGATCTCCGCGCTCGCCGACTATGTCCAGCGCTCCGGCTTGAAGCCCGGCGATCGCCTTCCGGCCGAACGCGAATTGATGGCGGCGCTCGCCGTCGGGCGCTCCACCATCCGCGAGGTCATCAGCCATTTTCAGGCGCTCGGCGTCGTCGAGGCGCGCAAGGGCAGCGGCACCTATCTGTTGCGCGCCATTTCCGGCGCCACCATCCACATGCCGCTGACCCTCGACACCGCGCACCTTCGCGATGCGCTGCTGCAGACGCTGGAAGTTCGCCGCGGCATCGAGGTCGAGGCCGGCATGGTCGCTGCGCGGCGCCGCACCGAGGCCGACCTCATCAACATCAAAACGAAGCTCGACGCGATGGAGCGCGTTCACCTTGCCAAGGGCACGTCCGGCCCCGAGGACCTCGCCTTCCATCTGGCGATCTACGACGCGACCCACAACCCGCTCTTCCGGCAATTGCTTGAGCAGATGCGCGAGGCCTTCGAGCGCTTCTGGGAAAAGCCCTTCGACCGGCCGGACTTCGCGCGTCGGTCGTTTCCGTATCACCGGACGCTCTTCGACGCGATCGCCTCGCAGAACCCGAACGCCGCCCGGGAAGAGACACTGAAAATTCTCGCGATCGTCGAGGAAGACATCAAGGAAATGTCCAAATGAATGACGGCCTCGACCCGTTCGACAGAGCCTCGCTGATTGCCGCCCATGACGAGGCCCATGCCTTCGACGCAGTCGTTCCGCCGATCGTCCAGACCTCCCTCTTCACCTTCAAGGACTATGACGAGATGATCGCCTCGTACCGAGGCGAACGCGTCCGGCCGATCTACACCCGCGGCCTCAATCCGACCGTCAGGCTGTTCGAGGAGATGCTGGCGAAGCTCGAGGGTGCCGAGGATGCGATCGGCTTTGCCAGCGGCATGTCGGCGATCTCCTCCACGGTTCTGTCCTTCGTCGAGCCGGGCGACCGCATCGTCGCGGTCAAGCATCTCTATCCCGATGCCTTCCGGCTGTTCGGCACGCATCTGAAGCGCATGCGCATCGAGGTCACCTATGTCGACGGGCGCGATGAGGAAGCGGTTGCCAAGGCACTTCCCGGCGCCAAGCTCTTCTACATGGAAAGCCCGACGAGCTGGGTGATGGATACCCATGACGTGGCGGGCCTGGCCGCACTTGCCAGGGCGCAAGGGATCGTCACCGTCATCGACAATAGCTGGGCGAGCCCGGTGTTCCAGCAGCCGATTTCGCTCGGCGTCGATCTCGTCATCCACTCGGCCTCGAAATATTTGAGCGGCCACAGCGATGTCGTCGCCGGTGTCGTCGCCGGCTCCAGGGAACTCGTCGGCCGCATCCGCTCCGAAGCCTATCCCTACCTCGGCGGCAAGCTCTCGCCCTTCGATGCCTGGCTGCTAATCCGCGGCCTGCGTACCCTGCCGATCCGGATGAAGGCGCATGAGCGCTCGGCGCTTGCCCTTGCGCGCCGCCTGCTCGAGCATCCGCTGGTCGAGACCGTCTGCCACCCCGGGCTCGGCAATCACCTGCCGCCGGGTCTTTCGGGTACCTCCGGCCTGTTCTCCTTCATCTTCCGCGAGGGCGTCGACATCCGCCGCTTCGCCGATCATGTCGAACTGTTCAAGCTCGGCGTATCCTGGGGTGGCCACGAAAGCCTCATCGTCCCGGGCGAGGTCGTCCTGGCGCAGAAAGCGCAACCCAATTCCGCGGCCGCCTTCGGCATTTCTCCGCGGTCGGTACGGCTCCATGTCGGCCTGGAGGGAACGGAGGCCCTCTGGAGCGATCTCGAAGCGGCGCTCGGCGCCGCTTCACCAGGCTGACGACCAGCGGGAAGGCGGCTCTCCGCATCCCGCCCCAATAAAAATCGATCAACGCCAAGAACAAAGGGAACAAAAATGAGGAAACTGATCACAGCCACCCTGCTCGCCACGCTGATGGCCGGCAGCGCGCTTGCTGATACCAAGCTGAAGCTCGTCGAGGTCATCACCAGCCCCGAGCGCACCGAAACGCTGAAGTCGATCGTCGCCAAATTCGAGGCGGCGAATCCCGGCACCACTGTCGAGATCATCTCGCTGCCCTGGGGCGAAGCCTTCCAGAAATTCGCCACGATGGTCTCGGCGGGCGAAATCCCGGACGTCATGGAAATGCCGGACACCTGGCTGTCGCTCTACGCCAATAACGGCATGCTGGAGAGCCTCGAACCCTACCTCGCCAAGTGGGAGCACACGCCAGGCCTCACCGAGCGGGCCCTGGAACTCGGCCGCGACGTCAACGATACCGCCTATATGCTGCCCTACGGCTTCTATCTCCGGGCGATGTTCTACAACAAGAAACTGCTCTCGGAAGCCGGCGTTGCCGAGCCGCCGAAGACCATGGACGACTTCGTCAAGGCGTCGGAAGCGATCTCCAAGCTGCCCGGCAAATCCGGCTACTGCCTGCGCGGCGGCCCGGGCGGCCTCAATGGTTGGGTGATGTTCGGCGCCACCATGGCCGGCGACAACACCTTCTTCAAGGAGGACGGCACCTCGACGATGAACAGCGAGGGCTGGATCAAGGGCCTCACCTGGGTGATCGACCTCTACAAAAAGGGTCTGGCGCCGAAGGACAGCGTCAACTGGGGCTTCAACGAAATCGTCGCCGGCTTCTATAGCGGCACCTGCGCCTTCCTCGACCAGGATCCGGACGCGCTGATCGCCATCGCCCAGCGCATGAAGCCGGAGGATTTCGGCGTCACCACCATGCCCAAGGGCCCGAGCGGCAAGGCCTTCACGACGATCGGCTTCGCCGGCTGGTCGATGCTTTCGGCAAGCCAGAACAAGGACCTCTCCTGGAAGCTGATCGAGACGCTCGAAGGGCCGGAAGGCAACATCGAGTGGAACAAGCGCACCGGCGCGCTGCCGGTCCACAAGTCCGCAGAGAAGGACCCCTTCTATTCGGGCCCGCAGTTCAAGGGCTGGTTCGACGAACTGGCCGACAAAGACGTCGTGCTGACCGTCATGCCGACCTACCTCGAGGAATTCGCCTACTTCAAGGATTCACTCGCCATCAAGACGAGCCAGGAAGCGCTCCTCGGCGACATCACGCCGGAAGAGCTCGCCAATCAATGGGCGGACTACCTGACCAAGGCACAGCAGAAATATCTGGCCAACAAGAAGTGATCCGACATGAAGGGCGACAGGGTCGCCTGCCGCCCTTCATCAACATGGACTGCGCCCGCCCGCGGGGCGGCCAGGAGGAACTCCGATCGATGGATTATGCCGCACGCCAACAGCGCCAGTCCGCAAGCCGCCGGCGGCTGATGAAGCGCATCGCGGACGCATCGGCGCCCTATCTCTACAGTGCGCCTGCGCTGATCCTGATCGTCACGGTGATGCTGGTGCCGCTGGTGCTCGGCGTCTCCTATGCGTTCCGCGACGTGCAGCTCCTCAATCCCTTCTCCGGCGCCTTCATTGGACTCGATCATTTTCGGGCGCTCTCTCAAGACCAGGCCTTTTTCCGCTCGCTGCGCAACACGCTCTGGTGGACCGGTGCATCCGTTCTTCTTCAGTTTGCCTTTGGATTGATTCTGGCGTTGCTGCTCGACAAACCGTTTCGCGGCCGCGCCATCGCCCAGGCGCTCGTCTTCCTGCCCTGGGCGGTGCCGAGCTTCCTTGCCGGCCTCAACTGGGCCTGGCTCTTCAACCCGGTCGTCGGGCCGCTGCCGCACTGGCTCTATGCGCTCGGGATCATGAGCCAGCCGGCGAACATCTTGTCGGATCCGCAGCTTGCCATGTGGGGACCGATCGTCGCCAATATCTGGTGGGGCATTCCCTTCTTCGCAATTACCCTGCTTGCCGCCCTGCAGGCGATCCCGCGCGACCTCTACGAAGCGGCGAGCATAGACGGCGCCGGCGCCTTTCAGCGCTTCCTGTCGATCACCCTGCCTTTCCTCGCGCCGACGATCGCAATCACCATTCTGTTGCGCACCGTCTGGATCTCGAACTTCGCCGACTTGATCATCGTCATGACCAATGGCGGTCCGGCCGACCGGACCCAGATCGTCGCCAGCTACATCTTCACCCAGGCCTTCAAGCGGCTCGATTTCGGCTACGCCTCGGCGATCGCGCTGGTGCTCCTGGCGCTGCTGCTGGCCTATTCGCTGCTGATCGTCATCCTGCGGCAATGGCTCCTGAGCAAGGATTGAACCGATGCGCGTCAAGTCAGCCCTCCTCACCGTCGCGCACCGCCTTGCGATCCTGACCTATATTGCCTTTGCCCTCTTTCCACTCTTCTGGCTGCTGAAGGTCGCGGTGACGCCCAACGACCTGCTCTATTCCGAAGGCATCCGCCTCTGGCCGTCGCGCGCCAGCCTCGAGCACTTCGACTTCGTGCTGCGGCACAGCGCCTTTCCGGTTTTCTTTCGCAACAGCCTGATCGTCTCCGGCTCGACGGCGGTCGTCGTGACGATCCTTGCCTCGCTTTCCGGCTATGCGCTGTCGCGTTTCCGCTTCCGCGGCAAATACTGGCTGGTGACGCTGATGCTTTTGACGCAGATGTTCCCACTGGTCATGCTCGTCGCGCCGATCTTCAAGATCCTCTCGCCGCTCGGGCTCACCAACAGCCTGACGGGCCTCGTCATCGTCTACAGCGCCTTCAACGTGCCCTTCGCCACCTTCCTGATGCAGTCCTTCTTCGACGGCATTCCGAAGGATCTGGAAGAGGCGGCGATGATCGACGGCGCCACGCAATTCGTCGCCTTCCGCCAGATCATCCTGCCGCTGACCTTGCCCGGCATCGCCGCAACGCTAGGCTTCGTCTTCACCGCCGCCTGGAGCGAACTGCTCTTCTCGCTCATGCTGATCTCCGGCAACGATCAGGCGACCTTCCCGGTCGGGCTCCTCTCCTTCGTCTCGAAATTCTCGGTCGATTTCGGCCAGATGATGGCTGCCGGCGTGCTTGCGCTGATCCCGGCCTGCCTCTTCTTCCTGCTCATTCAACGCTATCTCGTCCAGGGCCTCACGGCCGGCGCGGTCAAAGGCTAAGGATTGCTCATGGCTTCCATCGACATCGCCAATATCCAGAAATCCTACGGCGTCCACCCGGTGCTGCACGACGTCGACCTCAAGATCCGCGACGGCGAATTCGTCGTCCTCGTCGGCCCGTCCGGCTGCGGCAAGTCGACCTTGCTGCGGATGATCGCCGGGCTTGAAAGCGTCACCGGCGGCGAGATCCGCATCGCCGGCAAGCGGGTGAACGAGCTCGCACCAAAGGACCGCGACATTGCCATGGTGTTTCAGTCCTACGCGCTCTATCCGCACATGTCGGTCGCCCGGAACATGAGTTACAGCCTCAGGCTTCGCAAGACGCCGAAGGAGAGGATCGCAACCGTGGTGACCGGTGCCGCCGCCAAGCTTGGCCTCGAGCCGCTGCTGGAGCGTCGGCCGAAAGCGCTTTCCGGCGGTCAGCGCCAGCGCGTCGCCATGGGCCGCGCCATCGTGCGCCAGCCGAAGGCCTTCCTCTTCGACGAGCCGCTCTCCAATCTCGACGCACGGCTGCGCGAGCAGATGCGCGCCGAAATCAAGAAGCTGCACAAGGATCTCGGCGCCACCTCGATCTACGTGACGCATGACCAGATCGAGGCGATGACGCTCGCCGACCGGATCGTCGCCATGAATGCCGGCGTCGTCCAGCAGGTCGGCAGTCCGCTGGACCTCTACGACCGTCCCGCCAATCTCTTCGTTGCCGGCTTCATCGGATCGCCCGGCATGAACTTTTTCGAGGGCACCTGTCGCGCTGCCGACGGGCCGCTGTTCGAAATCGCCGGAGACATCGGAATTCCCCTCGACGCATCTCCCCCGCTTGCGAACAACGCCAGGGCGACGCTCGGCATCCGCCCGGAGCACATCGTGCTTGCCGGCCATGGACCGGAGACGCTGCTCGCCGCCGTCGACCTCGTCGAGCCGACCGGCTTCGGCATCATCCTGCACCTCTCGCTCGGGCGGGCGGGCTTTAAGGTCTTCACCAACGATCGCTCCTTCCTGACCGCCTCCGGCACCATCCCCGTCCACTTCCCGGCGCACAGCCTGCACTTCTTCGACAGCGAGGGGACCCGCGTCTGACGGGCGCCCTATCCGTCTCTATCCCGAAGGAGCAATTGACTTCTCCCCGGTGTGGACTAGCTTCTTTTTGTCGCAAGTATCAACCGCTCCGGCGCGCATTCTTAGAGAGCAAGCACCGTCCAAAGCCACGATTGACGATACTCTTCTTTGCCCGCGCCGGGCGAAAATGGGGAAGTATCATGCGAATTGCAGTTGTTGCCCTGTCTTTTTCGGCACTCCTTCTCTGTCCGACCGCCGGACAGGCGCAGGAGGGCGACGCCGAGGCCGGCGCCACCGTCTTCAAGAAATGCTCCGCCTGCCACGTCGTGGACAAGGATCAGAATAGGGTCGGGCCATCGCTCATGGGCGTCATCGGCCGAACCGCCGGAACTCATGCGAACTTCAAATATTCGAAAGCCATGGTCGATGCGGGCAAGAACGGGCTCGTCTGGGACGAGGCGGCGCTGAATGAGTATCTCCGAGATCCCAAAGCCAAGGTCAAAGGCACCAAGATGGTCTTCCCCGGCCTCAAGAAGGACGATGAGATCGCCAATGTGATCGCCTATCTCAAGCAACACCCCAAATAGGAGCATCTCCCGGGTAGGCAGAATTCTCCGCCTTACCGAGGATTTGCCAGTATTATCCGTTCGTGCAATAATTCTGATCGGAACGCCGCGGATTGCGTATTCGTCTCACGGCCAATCGCGGCGGGGAGGGACAGAAAATGGCGGTGGTAGTGATTCTGGTTGTGTTGGCCGCCGGATCAGTGTTGTTCCATTTGCTCAGTCCTTGGTGGTGGACGCCGATCGCCTCCAACTGGAATTACATAGACAATACCATCATCATCACCTTCTGGATCACCGGCATTGCCTTTACCGCCGTGGTCCTGTTCATGGCCTATTGCGTTCTGCGCTTCCGCCATCGTCCCGGCAACACCGCCGCCTATGAGCCCGAGAACAGGAAGCTCGAAGGCTGGCTGGCGACGAGCACGACGCTGGGCGTGGCGGCGATGCTGGCGCCCGGCCTGTTCGTCTGGAACCAGTACATCACCGTCCCGCAGGGTGCTTCGGAAGTGGAGGTGATCGGAGCGCAATGGCTCTGGAGCTTCCGGCTTCCCGGCGCGGACGGGCGGCTCGGCACCAGCGAAACCCGCGACATCACCCCGGAAAACACGCTCGGCCTCAACCGGAACGACGCCGCCAGCCTCGACGACCTGATCATCGAGGGCGGCGAGCTTCACCTTCCCGTCGGCAAGCCGGTGAAGGTGCTGCTCCGCTCCGTCGATGTGCTGCACGATTTCTACGTACCGGAATTCCGCGCCAAAATGGACATGGTGCCGGGCATGGTGACCTATTTCTGGTTCACCCCGACGCGCACCGGCACCTTCGAAATCCTCTGCGCCGAGCTCTGCGGCGTCGGCCATCCGCAGATGCGCGGCACCGTCGTGGTCGATACCGAGGAAGACTATCGGACCTGGCTCGCCGAGCAGCAGAGTTTTTCGCAACTATCCGCATCGTCCGAAACTAGCCCGGCGGCAACGGTTGCCGCCGCAGCGGCGCAGTAGGAGGCGCCGTGGCGTAGCGACCTGGGAGGATTATGATGGTCGATGTCCGGTCCGGTATTGGCGAGGCGCTTCCGCCTCCCGAAGTCGAGGATGTTGAGCTCTACCATCCGCACAGCTGGTGGACGCGCTACGTCTTCAGCCAGGATGCGAAGATCATCGCCATCCAATATGCGACGACCGCGATCGCCATCGGCATGGTGGCGCTGGTGCTGTCCTGGCTTATGCGCCTGCAGCTCGGCTTTCCCGGCACGTTCGACTTTATCGATGCCGATGCCTATTACCAGTTCATCACCATGCACGGCATGATCATGGTGATCTACCTCTTGACCGCGCTCTTCCTCGGCGGCTTCGGAAATTATCTCATTCCGCTGATGGTCGGCGCCCGCGACATGGTGTTCCCCTACGCCAACATGCTGAGCTATTGGATCTATTTGCTCGCCGTGCTGGTGCTGGTCGCGAGTTTCTTCGCACCCGGCGGACCGACGGGCGCCGGCTGGACGCTCTATCCGCCGCAGGCCGTGCTTTCCGGCACGCCGGGCGGCAAGGATTGGGGCATCATCCTGATGCTCGCGTCGCTGATCATCTTCATCATCGGCTTCACCATGGGCGGCCTCAACTATGTCGTAACGGTACTCCAGGGCCGCGCCCGCGGCATGACGCTGATGCGCCTGCCGCTGACCGTCTGGGGCATCTTCACGGCGACGGTGATGGCGCTGCTTGCCTTTCCCGCGCTATTCGTCGCCTGCGTGATGATGCTGTTCGACCGGCTGCTCGGCACCAGCTTCTTCATGCCGGCGATCGTCGAAATGGGCGAGCAGCTGCAGCATGGCGGCGGCAGCCCGATCCTGTTCCAGCATCTCTTCTGGTTCTTCGGGCACCCGGAGGTCTACATCGTCGCGCTCCCCGCCTTCGGCATCGTTTCCGATCTGATCAGCACCCACGCGCGCAAGAACATCTTCGGCTACCGGATGATGGTCTGGGCGATCGTCATCATCGGCGGCCTCTCCTTCATCGTCTGGGCGCACCACATGTATGTGAGCGGGATGAATCCCTATTTCGGCTTCTTCTTCGCCACCACGACGCTGATCATCGCCGTGCCGACGGCGATCAAGGTGTACAATTGGGTACTGACCCTCTGGCGCGGCAATATCCACCTGACCTTGCCGATGCTGTTTTCGCTGGCCTTCATCGTCACCTTCGTCAATGGCGGGCTGACGGGCCTCTTCCTCGGCAATGTCGTCGTCGACGTGCCGCTCTCCGACACGATGTTCGTCGTCGCGCATTTCCACATGGTGATGGGCGTGGCGCCGATCATGGTCATCTTCGGTGCGATCTATCATTGGTATCCGAAGATCACCGGCCGCATGCTCAATGAAGCGCTTGGCCAGATCCACTTCTGGGTCACCTTCATCGGCGCGTATTTGATCTTTTTCCCGATGCACTATGTCGGCCTCGTCGGCGTGCCGCGCCGCTACTACGACCTCGGCGAGATGGCTTTCGTGCAGGACTCGGTCCACAGCCTCAACGCCTTCATCAGCGTCATGGCGCTGATCGTCGGCGCCGCCCAGATCGTCTTCCTGTTCAATCTCGTCTGGAGCCTGCGCCACGGCCGCGAAGCCGGCGGCAATCCGTGGCGGGCGACAACGCTCGAGTGGCAGACGCCGGAGACGCCGCCGCCGCACGGCAATTGGGGTCATCAGCTGCCGGTCGTCTATCGCTGGGCTTACGATTACAGCGTTCCGGGGGCACCGGAGGATTTCATCCCGCAGAACCAGCCGACGCCGAGCCGCGTCGGACATGAGGCGGCTTCATGAGCGTCGCTGTCATCTTCCTCACGCTGGTCGCCGCCGTCATCGTCTGGTGGCTTGCCCGGCAACGGCTCGCTTCGCGCCCCTGGCTCGAAGTCGGCCACGTCTACGACCGCCGGAGCGGCGCGCCGCTGCCAGCGGCAAAGATCGGGCTCGGCGTCTTCCTCGGTGTCGTCGGCGCGCTGTTCTCGCTCGCCATCAGCGCCTATTTCATGCGGATGGCCTCGTCCGACTGGGGCTCCCTTCCCCTGCCCGCTCTGCTCTGGGTCAATACCGGCATTCTGGCCGCCGGCAGCATCACGCTGCACCGGGCAAAGGTCGAGGCCCAGAAGTGCCACGACGAGGCGACCAGAACCGCCCTGCTTGCAGCGCTGGCCGCCGGCCTCGCTTTCCTCGTCGGACAGCTATTCGCCTGGCGCGAACTGACGGCTGCCGGCTATTTCCTGGCCGGAAATCCCGCCAACAGCTTCTTCTACCTGCTGACCGGCATGCACGGCCTGCACATCGTCGGCGGACTTGCCGCGCTCGGCCGGCTCACTGTCCGCGCCTGGGGCGGACCGCTCGACCGCAGAATACGCCTGACAGTCGAGCTCTGCGCCATCTACTGGCATTTCATGCTGTTCGTCTGGCTGGTGCTCTTCGGCCTCTTTTCCGGCTGGGCCAGCGACGTCGTCGATTTCTGCCGCCAACTCCTGACATAGGAACCGCTGACAATGTCTGCCCCGATCAAGACCCCCGCCGCAGAAACGCTTCCCCGCCCGGCCGGCCTGGCCGGGCTGGCGTCGGACTGGGCCTCGGACCAGCGGACGTTCAAGAACGTCTCCTGGGGGAAGGCCATGATGTGGATCTTCCTCCTCAGCGACACCTTCGTCTTCGGCTGCTTCCTGCTCGCTTATATGGCGGCGCGCATGTCCACCACCGTCCCCTGGCCGAACCCGAGCGAAGTCTTCGCGCTGGAGATCGGCGGAACGCATATGCCGCTGATCCTGATCGCGATCATGACCTTCGTGCTGATCTCCTCGAGCGGCACCATGGCGATGGCGGTCAATTGCGGTTATCGCCGCGACCGCAGGAAGACCGCAATTCTCATGCTGGTGACCGCCCTGTTCGGCGCCACTTTCGTCGGCATGCAGGCATTCGAGTGGTCGAAACTGATCGCCGAAGGCGTGCGGCCCTGGGGCAACCCCTGGGGAGCGGCGCAGTTCGGCTCCTCCTTCTTCATGATCACCGGCTTCCACGGCACCCATGTCACCTTCGGCGTGATCTTCCTGCTGATCGTCGCCCGCAAGGTCTGGCGCGGCGATTTCGACACGGAGCGGCCCGGCTTCTTCACCAGCCGCAAGGGCCGCTACGAGATCGTCGAGATCACCGGCCTCTACTGGCACTTCGTCGACCTCGTCTGGGTCTTCATCTTCGCGTTCTTCTATCTCTGGTGAGGAGGGCACCATGGCGCATGCAGAGGCTCAAGCCGCGCAACATACGGCACATACGGAACAGCAGCAGCACCCGATCAAGCTCTACCTGCTGGTCTGGGGCCTGCTCTTCGTGCTCAGCGCCTTTTCCTACCTGGTCGATTATTTCGGCCTGCAGGGCTATCTCCGCTGGTCGCTGATCCTGATCTTCATGATGCTGAAGGCCGGATTGATCGTGGCGGTGTTCATGCACATGGCCTGGGAGCGGCTCGCGCTCACCTATGCCATCCTGCTGCCGCCGCTCTTGGTCCTGGTCTTCGTGGCGCTGATGGCGTCGGAGTCGAACTACGTCCTGTTCACCCGCCTCGCCTTCTTCGGCACAGGGCCCTGACAGTCGAGGCGAGCAAATGAGGGCGCAATATCCGCTTTTTTTGCACACGCCGCCTGCGACACAGGTCAAATCAAGGATTCTTACGGGAGTGACCTAAAATTCATCGCCGTGGAGTAGCAGTTTCAGTGAAACTGGCTTGCAGATTAATTCACCAAAAACTATTTACTTAGTGAGAAATAATGGACGTGCCCGCGCGCCATCCGGCGCGTGCGCGATCGACACCATCCGAGTGCCACGATGCTTACGAAAAAAGGCAAGTACGGATTGAAGGCGCTTGTTGATCTGGCGCGCCTTGGTCCTGGAGAAACCGCGTTCGTGACGGAGATTGCGACGCGCAACAATATTCCGAAGAAGTTCCTCGACACCATCCTCCTGGAACTGCGCAACACCGGCATCCTGCGCTCGAAGAAGGGCCCCAACGGCGGCTATTCGCTGTCGAAGCCCGCCACGGAGATCATGATCGGCCAGGTCATCCGCGCGCTTGACGGTCCGCTTGCCCCGATCCGCTGTGCGAGCAGAACGGCCTTCGAGGCCTGCGACGATTGCAACGATCCGGTCGGCTGTCAGGTTCGCCTGTCGATGACGGAGGTTCGCGACGCAATCGCCACCATCCTCGACAACATGACGCTTGCGCAGTTCGTCTCAAAGGACCGGACGAAGACGGTCGAGGAAGCGCTCATCGCCGGCGAGTGATCCCGCGTTCACTCAGGTGAACAGCATGCGCCCGAGCTCCGCAAGCAGGTGCCCGGTGCCGCGCGTGACTTCCAAC
The DNA here is from genome assembly GCF_002531875.1 of Sinorhizobium sp. FG01. NCBI lineage: Bacteria > Pseudomonadati > Pseudomonadota > Alphaproteobacteria > Hyphomicrobiales > Rhizobiaceae > Sinorhizobium > Sinorhizobium sp. FG01. The sequence continues at coordinate 46,419 of NZ_NWTB01000004.1, read as the reverse complement.
GGAAAGGCGATTTCGATCGTCGTCGCTAGCCTACCCACGGCCGCGACTGCGGCGGGCGTGGAGTTCACCTGCGCGAGGTCGAGGGCGGTCGAAGCTCGGTCGATCAACGCCGCTAAGGTCTCGATCTCAACTTGGAACCGCCCGATCCGTTCGTCCCAGGGCCGGTCGCTGGAAGGCCGGCCGTCGCGCCACATGTTCAGATTGCCGGCCAGTTGCCGGCGCTTCTCGCCAAGGACGACCGCGGCCTGCAGGATCGTTCCGAGCGATCGGGCAAGCAGAAGCGCATCGCGATTGAGGGCAAGCACCGCGTCGGCCGGCACATGCGCCTCGCCGAGCCGATAAAGTGCCGGCTCGCCGGTGTGCACGACACGGGTTTCCGTGCGGCCACGCTGGACGAGCAACAGGCTCGACGCCTCGGCGTCGTTCAGTGCCAGGACGGCGAACCAATCCGGTTCGCCGAGACAGGCGGCCTCGAGCGCATCGGTCAACTTGAAGCCGATGCCATCGGGCACGTAGCGTGGCGTGCCCTGATCGCTCGGGGCTGCGGCCGACAGCCTCTCACCGGACGCCACATGCGAATAGATGCTGCGCCGCTGCTCTTCGCTGCCGGCGTTACGAACCAATTCTAGGGCGCGATAATGATGAACGAGGGCACCGGCCGCAGCGGGTTGCACTTCGGCGATCTTCGACACGGCGTCGGCTATCAGCCCGTTCGAAACGTCCGCACCGTCGAAATCGGAGGGGATGGAGATCGCGAGCAGGCCGGAGCGCACCAGCGCGTCCGCCAGGACAATGGCGGGAGCCTCGGCGCCAAGCGCCACGAGCTCGCCGGCCGCCGTCAATACCTCCTCGTCGGACGCTATGCGAAGCGGCACCGGCCGAAGACGCTCATGCAGATGTGTAATGGACCCCATCTCGTGCATCCTTACTGATGCGGGCTCAGCTGGAACCGGCGGGTCGATCGCAAAGGCGGCGCGTCCGACATTAGGCGCGGCATCGTAGGATGATGGCTCGCGGCGAGGCTCCATTCCATTGGCCGGACTGCGATCTGCACAGAGGCCGCATACATTGCTCGCCATTCCGCCTCAGAGAACCGGGAACAGTCCCCAGAACAGGGCCTGGCGGCGCTCCTGCTCCTCGTCGCTGCGGTCGACCGTGTCGGTCCTTGTCTCGTCGGCAGCTTTCCTCGGTGCGCTTTCGGAGCGGATACGAAACTGCTCGCGCCAAGGTGCGAACAGGTCGAAGGAGAAGTTCACAATACCGAGCGGCATTTCGGCGTTCCTCCCGTTGAGCCCTTCATGGGTCGGCGCGCAGTGTCGCCGCATTCTGCTCGTTCGTCAATAATTTCGATGTAAACTGTGCATTACAAGTGCTCGGCCACATCGCTCGACGAATGCCCTATCGGGACAGTGCAAAGTACCGGCCCTCCCGATAGATTAGGGTTTCACCCCCGCCAATACGGATGCCGACTACACGGCCGAGCACGATTGCGTGGCTGTGCCTTTCGATTGCCTCTTCCACCTCGCAGTCGATCGCCGCCACCGCATCCTGAAGCACCGGCGCGCCGCTGGCAAGGCGGGTCCATTCGCCGCCACGGTAGCGGTCCGGCCCCTTGAGCCCGCCACGGCCGGCGAACTGGTTGGCGAGGAACTCGTGCTGTTCGCCGACGATGTTGACGCAGAAATGACCGAACCGCTCGACGACCGGCCACGTCGATGACGCACGATTGAGGGAGACGAGCATACGCGGCGGCTCGACCGAGAGGGCGGTGGCCGAGGTGACGGTCGCCCCGGTCCGCGCCTCCCCTTCTCCCGCGGTTATGATGCTGACGCCGCCGCCCAAGGCGCGCAATGCCGCCTTCAGACTGTCGGCATCGGCCGGCCGATTCGTGGACCGGCTGGCGTTCTCCTCGATCTCGAAGGCTCGTACTGAAGGCTGAACCGACATTTTTCCGCTCCTCTATTCGGCAGATCCACGATTTCCCGATTGGTAACAGCGACGGCGCGCCCCCGGTAGACATCCGGTTCTTTAGTCTATATATTTTATAGAAAATATAACTATCCTCTCGTACGAGGCACTTCAAGGCCGCCGCTCCAACCGAAGGGAGATCGGAATGCTGAGAATAACGCTGCCATTGCCGAAGGACATCGCGCCGGCTCCGACCACCAGCAGAGTAGCAATCATCGGCGGAGGCTTCACCGGAGCAAGCCTTGCCCGCCTTCTTGCCGTGAATGGTCAATACGGGCCTGACGACATCATCGTCTTCGAGCCCCGCGCCGGCCTCGGCGCCGGCTTGGCCTATGATACCGATGATCCCTCGCTCCGCCTAAACGTCGCGGCTCACCGTATGCGCGCCGTGCCCGGCGACCCGCAAGCCTTCGTCCAATGGCTGTCGGGCTCCGGGCGTTTCGATCTGGACCCCGATGCCGTGGCAGATGGCGGGATCTATGCGCGCCGGGCCGATTTCGCAGCGTTCATGGCCGAGCAGATTCAGCCCTTCCTCGACAGGGGAAGCGTCAGGCATGTCCGCGAGCGCGCTGAGCGAATCTGCCGCCGGCACGGCCGCTGGCAGATCGAGGGAAATGGCGGCGCAGCGGTGCAGGCCGATATCGTCGTGATCGCGACCGGCCATCCGCCGCCGACGCCGCCGGACGTGCTTTCCTACCATCTTGGCTGCGACGCTCGCTTCATACCGGACCCTTTGCGGTCCGGCGCCCTCCGGCCGATAGGACAGGACGATAAGGTCCTCGTCGTCGGTGCCGGCCTGACGGCGCTCGACGCCGTGGGTGCCTTGCACGCGCAAGGCCATCGCTCGGAGGTGACGCTCCTTTCACGAACGGGACAGCTGCCGCAGCCACAGGCATCCGGCGATTTCGCGCCGCATGGCGACTTCCTTATCGGTCTCCCGAACACCGCCCTTTCGCTTCTCGAGCGGGTGCGCTTCGCCCTTGAAGAGGTGACCGAAGCCGGCCTGCCCTGGCAGAGCGTCTTCGACGCCTTGCGTCACCAGGGCCAAACCATCTGGCAGGCATTGCCGCTCGTCGAACAGCGCCGCATCCTGCGCCACCTTCGCCGACGCTTCGAAGCGCATCGCTTTCGCATGTCGCCGCAGATCGCCGAACTTGTCGAGCGCGAAAGAGCGGCGGGACGCCTGCGAAGCCGTGCGGGTCGGATCGTCGCGGTCCGCCCGGGCCACGCTGAAATCGCCGTCGATATTGCGACGAAGCCACATGGGATTGTGGTGCGCCACGCTGCACAATGGATCATCGCGGCGACCGGACCCGACCACGGCAACGTGATCGGTCGCCAAAGCTGTCTTGCCGATCTGAAAGGCTCCGGCCTCCTGAGGAAGGACCCGCGCGGTCTCGGCATCGCATGCGATCAAGACAGCCGGGCCGTGGCGCGGGACGGCTACCCGGTGGAGGATCTGTTCATCGCCGGACCGCTGGCGCGCGGCGCCTTCGGCGAACTCACAGGGGTGCCGGAGATCGCCGCCCAGGCGGAAAGGATCGTCCAGAAAATCTTGGCGATGCGCTTCGCCACGACGCGGACGATCACGATCCGATCGCTGTAGCGGCAAGGCCCGGGCGTCGTCAGCCGAGGATGGCGTCCAGCAGGCGGCGCTCGAACACGGCGAGACCCGGATCGCCATGGCGCCGCGGATGCTCCGTCGGAATTTCGAGATCGAGCGCCACCTTGCCGCCGTCGAGGACAATCACCCGGTCGGCCAGATGCACCGCCTCGCTGACATCATGGGTCACCAGGACCGCCGTGAATCCCAACTCCCGCCAGACCCGGCTGACGAGTTCCTGCATCGTGATGCGCGTCAATGCGTCGAGCGCACCGAGCGGTTCGTCGAAAACCAGCAGACCGGGGCGACTGACGAGCGAGCGAGCGAGCGCCACCCGTTGCCGCTGGCCGCCGGAGAGCCGCGCCGGCCATTGATCCGCCTTGTCGGTCAATTGTACGTCGTCCAGCGCCATTAGCGCTTTCACGCGCGCCGTATCCTTGTCGATATCCTGGCCGAGGCCAACCGCCACATTGTCGACCACCCTCGCCCAGGGAAGCAGCCGAGGCTCCTGGAAGACGATGCGCGCATTGGCCTCCACCGTGTTTCCCGATCGGTCGGCGAAGCGAAGCGAGCCGGCGGTCGGGCGGTCCAGCCCGACGAGCAGGCGCAACAAGGTACTTTTGCCGCAGCCGCTCTTGCCGACGATCGCCAGGAACTGCCCGGCCAGGACGTCAAGGTCGATGCCACGAAGGACCCGGTTTTGACCGAAGGATTGCTCGACCCGCCGCAGCTCGATCGAGACCGCTTCGGTCGCTGCGGCGGAGACCGTTCGCCCCTGTTCTCCCAAGGGTTCGACAGTGCCTTGGCGCCCCTCGAACCTGCTGACATAGCCGCTCATGCTGGCCTCCTATTTCTGATAGACCGGGTTCCAGGACAGGGCATTACGCTCCAGGGCCCTCGCAATCACGTCGGCGAGCTTGCCAAGCGCCGCGTAGATGAGCAGTGACAGAACCACCACGTCCGTCATCATGAATTCTCGCGCCTGGTTCGCCATGTGGCCGATCCCGGATGATGCGGCGATCGACTCCGAGACGATGAGCGTCAGCCACATGATGCCGAGCGCATAACGTAGTCCGACGAATATCGAAGGCAGGGCGCCGGGCAGGATGACCTTCCTGAACAGTGTCCAGCCGCTCATTCCGTAGATCCGGCCCATCTCGATCAGCTCGCGGTCGACGTTCCTGACGCCGTGAAAGGTGTTGAGATAGATCGGAAAAAGCACGCCCAAAGACGTGAGGAACAGCTTCGATTCCTCGCCGATCCCGAACCAGAGGATTACCAGCGGGATCATGGCCAGATGCGGAATGGTCCTGAGCATCTGCAGCGAGGTGTCCGTCAATTGCTCGGAAAGCTTGGAGACGCCGTTCGCAATGCCAAGCAGCAGACCGATCGTCCCGCCGACGATAAGTCCGGCCAGGGCGCGCGCGCCCGAAACTGCCACGTTATGAAGCAGCGCGCCGGAGAGCAATTGCTCGACGAAGGCGGCTGCCACATCCGTCGGCGCCGGCATGATCCGCGTCGAAATCCAGCCGAGCGACGAAAATAACTGCCACACCAGAACCAGGACGATCGGCACGGCATAGGGCAAGAGCCCCTCCAGACGGATCAGCCGCGCCGGTAGGGCCGGCAAGACCCAGCTCCGTCTTTGCCGCGGGCGATCGCTTGCAACGTCGTATGCGGTCATATTCTTCTCCTTCTCGATTGGCGAGCGCGGCCCGCACGGATTCCCGTTCGGGATCAGGAGCCGGCGACGACTCGCAGATTGCCTCCATGGCCACCGCCAGCGAAAAGCGGCTGTTCTCCGAAGGACGAGCGGACCTGGTTGCGCGGACCAGCAAGGCCGATTTCCGGAAAGAGCAGTTCGGAAACCCGATAGACCTCCTCGAGATGGGGATAACCGGAGGCGATCACCGTATCGATGCCGATTTCCTGGTATTCCCGGAGGCGGGCGGCCACCGTCTTTGGCGAGCCGACAAGCGCGGTCCCGGCGCCCGAGCGGACGAGGCCGATGCCGGCCCAAAGGTTGGGCGACACTTCGAGCCTGTCTCGACGGCCGCCGTGCAGCGCCCGCATGCGAGCCTGGCCGACGGAATCGGAGTTCCGGGCAAATCCTTCCTGGGCAGCGGCAATCGTCTCGTCCGAGAGCTTGGAGATCAGCCGGTCGGCGGCAGCCCAGGCCTCCTCGTCGGTCTCGCGGACGATGAAGTGCAGGCGAATGCCGAAGGTCACCTCCCGCCCCTTGTCGAACGCGGCCTTGCGGACCGTGGCAATCTTTTCCGCGACCTGTGCCGGCGTCTCGCCCCAGGTCAGGTATTTGTCGACCACGCCCGTCGAGAATTCGATCGCGGCATCCGACGATCCGCCGAAATAGAGCGGCGGGCGCGGCTGCTGTACCGACGGGAAGCCAAGCTGTGCTTCGTGCGCCTTTATGTATTTGCCGTCGAGATGCGCCTTGCCTGTCTCGAGGAGCTGGTTGAAGACCTGGAAGAACTCCTCGGCATGCGCATAGCGTTCGTCATGCGGCAGGAAGATGCCGTCGCCGGCAAGCTCCTTGGCACTTCCGCCCGCGACGATATTGAGGAGCAGCCGCCCCCTCGAGACGCGGTCGAGCGTCGCGGCGAGCCGCGCGTAGTAGGCGGGCGAAGCGATGCCGGGTCGTATGGCCACGAGAAACTTCAGGTTCTCCGTGGAGGCCGCGAGGTGTGCTGCAAGGATGAAGGATTCCTCGCAGGCGACCCCGGTCGGAATGAGCACGCCGGAGTAACCCAGCCGGTCCGCCGCCGTGGCGATCTCGCGAAAATAGCCGATGTCCGCAGGGCGGCTCAGATCATCGGAGCCGAGATAGGCGCCATCGCCGGAGGTCGGGATGAACCAGAGGAAATCGAGTGGTTTGTCTGTCTTTGTCATGGCCTGATCCTTTCAGCGTGCGGCGTTTCAGCTTGCCTTCGGTCGCCAGGCGACGTCGGCGATCGTCAGGGTCTTCGGCAGGATGCCGAGGCCATGGAATTCGTCCGCGAGCGCCTGCTGGTAGGTCAGCGCGTCATCCGACAGGGGCGCCACCTTGCTGAGGTCGGCCCCCTTTCGCGTCAGGATCGTTCGGGTCACCTCGGTTGGAATGCCGGTGATCTCCGCGAGCGCCGGAACGGTCTCATCGAGATTGGCCTGCGCCCAGGCTCCGACCTTGGCCAGTTCATCAATCACCTCGGCGATGACCTCCGGCTCGGAGGCGGTGAAATCGCCATTGCCGAAGAAGAAGCTCCAGTTGTCGACGATGCCTTCCGCCGTGGTCAGGACCCGTGTCCGCGGATCCGCCTCGGCAACGGCAAAATAGGGGTCCCATATCGCCCAGGCGTCGATACCTCCGGTCTTGAAGGCGGCCGCCGCGTCTGGCGGGGCGAGATCGGCCGCTTCGATGTCGTCGGTCGTCAGGCCGACTTTGCGCAGCGCCTTGACTGTGAAATTATGGGCGCTGGAACCGCGCTTGAAAGCGATCTTCTTCCCCTTCAGCTCCTCGAGCGCAGTGATCGGCGAATCCTTCGGCACGAGGATGGCGGAGCCCGATGGCGTGCCCTTGTAGCTCCCGACGTAAAGAAGATTGGCCCCGGCAGCCTGGGCGAAAAGCGGCGGAACGTCGCCGGTCGGACCGAAGTCGAGCGAGCCGGCGCCGAGTGCCTCGAGGAGCGGCGGGCCCGAAGTGAACTCGGCCCAGCTCACCGTCAGGCCGCGTTCAGCAAGCCGCTTCTCCAGCGCGCCGGTACGCTTCGCCAAGGCGAGCACGCCGTTTTTCTGCCAGCCGATACGAAACTCCTTTGCCGCCCTTGCCTGCCGGATGTTCGGCGCGCTCAAGGCCGCGGCGGTTGCGCCGATGAGCGCGAGGGTCTGCCTGCGAGTGATCATTTTCCACCTCTGTCTGGTCGCTGAGGAACAATGCAGTTCGGGAGAATGATAAGATAGTCTATAAATTTACTAAGGAAACTTGTTCCAAAAAGTCCCTCGCCGGTGGAGATTATCGTTACTCCCGGACGCAAGACGCGAATGGATTGCTGCAACTCCAGAAGACGAACGGCAGCCTTGTGGCGCAAACCGCCCACTTGAGCACCAAGCTGAGCGGCTGCATCCCCCCTAGCCACCAGCGTTGCCATTCGCTACGGCATGGCTCTGGTCGTGCAGCACGATGATTATGTCGTAGACAGGCGCAACTCGCGTCGCTGCAAAATCTAATATCCGGCTTCCATACCAACTAGGGTCGCAAGCAATGGCAGAGTTTCCGCAAAGGGCGAAGGTCGTAATCATCGGTCTGGGTGGCATCGTTGGCGCGTCGATCGCCCATCACCTGATCGAGCGTGGCTGGGACGATATCGTCGGCATCGACAAGTCGGGCATCCCGACCGACATCGGCTCGACGGCGCATGCCTCCGACTTCTGCTACACGACGAGCCACGACTTTCTCTCGGTTTGGACGACGCAGTATTCGATCGACTTCTTCGAGAAGATGGGCCACTACGCCCGCATCGGCGGCCTGGAAGTCGCACGCACCGGCGACGACATCTGGATGGAGGAGATCAAGCGCAAGCTTTCCTCTGCCAAGGCCTTCGGCACTCGCGCGCACTATGTCTCGCCGGCCGAAATCAAGAAAATGTTCCCGTTGATCGAGGAAGATCAGGTCATGGGCGGCATGTTCGATCCGGATGCCGGCCTCGTCGTCCCGCGCTCGCAGACGGTTGCCGGCAAGCTGGTCGATGCGGCGGAAAAGTCCGGCAAGCTGCAGGTCTTCGGCAATACGCCGGCAACGTCGCTCCTCGTCGAGAACGGCCGCATCAAGGGCGTGGTCACGCATCGCGGCACGATCATGGCCGACCATGTCATCGTCTGCGCCGGCATCTGGGGTCGCCTGATCGCCGAAATGGTCGGCGAAGACCTGCCGGTCATGCCGGTCGACCATCCGCTGACCTTCTTCGGCCCCTATAACGAATTCGAAGGCACCGGCAAGGAAATCGGCTTCCCGCTGCTGCGCGACCAGGGCAACTCCGCCTATATGCGCGACACCGGCGACCCGAAGACCACCGAAGGCGGCCAGATCGAGTGGGGCTACTACGAGGCCACCAATCCGCGCCTCTGCCATCCGCGCGACATTCTCGAGAAGCACGAGGCACGCCTGTCGCCCTCGCAGCGCGATCTCGAGATGGAGCAGATCATCGAACCGCTCGAGCGCGCCATGGAACTGACGCCGATCCTCGGCGAGCTTGGCTATAACGAGGGCCACTCCTTCAACGGCCTGCTGCAGGTATCGGCCGCCGGCGGCCCCTCCTGCGGCGAGAGCCAGAAGGTGCGCGGCCTCTGGTATTGCGTCGCCATCTGGGTGAAGGACGGACCGGGCTACGGCAAGCTGATCGCCGACTGGATGACGGACGGGCGCACCGAGATCGACCATGCCTCGATCGACTATGCACGCTTCTACCCGCACCAGCTCGAGGAGAAATTCATCGAGGGCCGCTGCTTCGAGGCGGCACAGAAGATCTATTTCCCGGCCGTGCATACGCGCGAGCCCTATGCGAGCGGCCGCAACGTCAAGCGCTCGCCCTTCTACGAGCGCGAGAAGGAGCTCGGCGGTTACTTCATGGAGCTCGGCGGCTGGGAGCGCGCCCACGGCTATGCCGCCAACGAGCACCTCCTGGAAAGATACGGCAACCGGGTTCCAGTGCGCGAGAACGAGTGGGACAACCGCCATTTCTGGCGCGTCTCCAATGCCGAGCATCTGGCGATGAGCGAGGATTGCGGCATCGTCAACCTCTCGCACTTCCACATGGTCGACATCGAAGGTCCGGACCATGTGGAGCTTCTCGAGTGGCTTTGCGCCGCCAAGATCGGCGGAGACAGCAATATCGGCAAGGGCATCTACACCCACTTCCTCGATGACGAGGGGATGGTCAGGGCCGACTTCACGGTCTTCCGCATGGCCGACCGCTGCCGTCTCGTGAACGGCGCCGATGCCGGCCCGCGCGACTTCCACTACATGCGCCGTGTCGCGGAAGACCGGGGCCTCGACGTCACCATTACCGACGTTTCGGAGAAGTTCGTCACCATCGGCATCTGGGGCCCCAATGCCCGCCAGACGCTGAAGAAGGTGGTTGCCGATCCGGCCGGCCTCGATCCTGAGAACTTCCCCTTCGCCGCGATCAAGCCGATCGAGATCGCCGGCAAGCCGGTTTCGGCCTTCCGCATCTCCTATGTCGGCGAGCAAGGCTGGGAATTGCACATGAAGTATGAGGACGGCCTGGCGGTCTGGGATGCGCTGCGCACCACCGGCGTCATGGCCTTCGGCGTCGAGACCTATGCGAACTCGCGGCGCATGGAAAAGAGCCTGCGCCTGCAGAACGCGGATCTTCTCACCCAGTACAATCTCATCGAGGCCGACCTTGCCCGTCCGAAGGTCAAGGAAGCGGACTTCCGCGGCAAGGCGAAGCATCTGGAGTACAAGGCGCGCGAGCATCAGCCCGCCATGCTCTGCACGCTCGTCATGACCGAGAACACCGACAGGAACGGCATCAAGCGCTACCCGGTCGGCAACCTGCCGGTCATGGACCCGGAAACCGGTGAGGTGCTGATCGACGAACTCGGCCGCCGCTCCTACACCACCTCCATCGCCTACGGCCCGACGATCGGCAAGAACATCGCGCTCGCCTATCTGCCCTGGGCCTATTGCCAGGAAGGTCGCAAGCTGAACGTCGAATATTTCGCCGAGACCTATCCGGTCGAGGTCGCAGGTGTCGGCTACAAGCCGCTCTACGACCCGGAAAACCTCAAGCCGCGCAGCTAGCGTTTCCGAAGGGCCTAATAGCGAACAAGCGAGCCTCTCCAGCCGGAGGCTCGCTTTTTTACTGTGCTGTTCCCCGCGGTTTGGCTGAGCCGCGTCTACCGGGTTTCAGCGCCGATCAGCACGAAGGCTGAAAAGAGCCTTCGCGCCGCAGACGCGGCGCTGCTTCATCGCTGTGACAAGCACAGGGACGAGGACGAGAAGCATCCAACAAGGTCCAATTTGCGCTACTGTCGCGTACTGTGGCATCTGATAGGACGCGCGGCGCTGCAGAGGCACCTCGCGCGGGTCCCCGTCTCCAGATGGCGATCGGCTCCATGGGACCACGTTGGACGCATTTGGCTGCGGCTTTTCTTCTCGGCGCCAGCACCGCCGCGACACAGGATCCTGTTGCCGTGGACCTCCAACTGGTCCTCGCCGTCGACGTATCCTATTCGATTGGATTGGACGAACTGCAGCTTCAACGGACGGGCTATGTGGAGGCGTTTCGCAGGCCAGAGATAATGAGGGCGATAGGGACGGGGCGGCTCGGCAGGATTGCCGTGACCTATGTTGAGTGGGGCGGCAAGGCCGTCCAGGTGCTGCCCTGGACGCTGATCGAGGACCGGCAGAGTGCGGCACAGTTTGCCGAGGCCTTGCGCCGCCAGCCGATCCGACGGATCTCGTTCACCTCCATCTCCAATGTGCTTGCCTTCGCGCGCAGGCTTGTTCACTTGAGCCCCTATCGGGGAAGCCGGCGCGTCATCGACATATCGGGCGATGGACCCAACAATGCCGGGGTACCGGCGCCGGTTGCCCGCAACAGCACCGTTGCCCAAGGGATCGTCATCGACGGGCTGGCGATCATGTTGAGAGACACGCCGGATTCGGCCTCGATCCCGGATCTCGATGCCTATTACAGGCAGTGCGTCGTCGGCGGAGAAGGGGCGTTCGTGATGAAAGTGTCGGAGGCCAGCCAATTCTCAGCCGCTATTCTGGCCAAGCTCACGGCCGAGATTTCGGGACTGAAAGTCAGCGGCGCCAGGCAGCCCCGTCCGGAGCCTGCCGAATATGCACAGTCCTACAATTGCTTTATAGGCGAAGAGATGCAGGAGCGTTCCATCGGAAGATAGGACTCCTGTCGCGCTTGTCGGCAGCCGACCTTGGAGGTCGAGAGTATCAAAGGCGCCCCCCAAGGCGCCTTTGACGACAGGCGGTCATTTCCGGATGGAGAGCGCCGGATTATGGGCGAAGAAGTTGTGCGGCATGATGTGCACGGTCTTCCATTCGGTCGACATGACCGGCCAGTCTTCCATGCGCGGAATGTGGTGGAAGCCTGCCGAGAACCAGGTGACGATGTCCTTGCCCATCAGCGGACGATCGGCCTTCACCCACTCCGCCAGCGTATCGCTGCCGTCGCTCTGCATCGCGTACTTGCCGCCGGCATAACGCTGGTCCTGATCGTAGACGGTGTTCCAGACCGAGTACCTCGATATAGGCATTGCGCTTCATCGGCGGATCGTTGGCATAATCGAACGGGCCGTAGGCAACGTTGCCGTGGTGAATCATCCAGCCCGGCTCGTGGCCGAGATAGCCTTCGCGGTTCGGGTTAGAGACATGGAAGTAGCGCGGCTCGGCCGCCGAAAGCTTATAGCGCGCCTCCATTTCCGAATGCGGCATCGAGTGCTTGACCGTCCACATCGACTTGCGCGGGCTGTTCGGCTCGACGTCCGCCGGCACGATGTCCATGGTCGAGAAGTGATTGGCGGGCTGGTCGACGTCGAAATCGATGCGGAAGTTGAAATAGTGGTCGTGGTTGGCGGCGACGAGATTGGGCGCGATCAGCGTGCCATAGGCGGTGTCGGCCTTGGCCGTCGGATCCTTCATCGAGGTCGATGCGACACCCTTCACCGCGTCCAGGCCGCTCGCGCCGATGTAGATGTTGATCTGGCCATTCTGCTGCAAACGGTAGTCGATGAGGTAGTCGTAATTGCCGACTTCCGATGCGGTGCGGACCACGAGCTCCGTCGCCGGCCGGCCTTCCGCCGGAACCGGCTTTTCCGGCGTCTGGGCGAAGACCTCGAAGTGCCGCCAGGCCGGATCGCCGATGCTGCGTTCGAAGATGCAGATCGCGTTCGGGATGACGAGCGGATTGCCCTTGTCATCGGCGATCGTGGCAGGCAGAAACGTCGCATTGTCCGGGCAGTCGATCCCTGCGGTCAACGGGCTCAGGAAGAGGCCGAAACCATACTCCCCGCTGTCCATGTAGGTGCGCCAGTACCAGCCTTCGGTTGGGTCCATATAGGGCACGAATACCTCCGAGAGGTGCGCCTGATAGATCACCGACCGCCAGGTGTCGCCGTCGTTCACGTCTAGGTTTGAAACGACGAGGCCCGGACGCTTGTCCACTCTCAGATTGAGCCGCCAGATATCCCATTCCAGATGGCTGCCGTTGATTTTGTAGTTGGGGCCGCCCTCCTGGGTGAGGGCGACCTTGTTCGTCTTCGGCCTCAGCGGCGTGCGGGCGGCGACCTCATCCTCGGTATAGCCCCAATTGTGCTTCGGTAGATCGACCGCTCCGCTATCGATGACCTTGATCACGCTCTTCTTGCCGATGTCGTAGACGGCGAAAAGGCCCTCGATCGGCTTCGCATAGAAGTTCGACCCCTCCGGAACCCGATAGCAGGGCACCTTCATCAGCCGGCTGTTCTCGTAGTCCTGGGTGAAAAAGTTGCCGGCCGTCAACGGCAGGCAAAAGGCCTCTTCCGGTTTCAGCCCGCGTTTGGCGAGACCGGCAATCATCTCGGGATGGCCGAGCGCGCCTTCGAGCGCATTCATGAACTCGGCGAAGAGGACCATCGGCTGGCCCTTGATGGCCGCGGTGCTCTCGACCTTGCCCTGAGTGATGTTGACGACCGCCTCCTTGAACCCATCCGGGCTGGTGAACTGCACCATGGCCTTGCGGTCGAGCGCGTCACCCTCCTTCCAGGAGAGCACATCGGCCTTGGCGGGCTCCTTGAGCTCGATCAGCGGGAAAAGCGTTTCGGCGTCGACGATCTTCTCGTTCCGCAGGATCCGGTTGATGTTCTGGTATTCCTCCGCCGTCAGCCCATCGAGCGGATGGGCGATCGCCGCCGGCGTTGCCGCGCAGGCGATCAGAGCGACGAGCGTTGCTCCTCTGAAATGTTTCATCTCTTTGTTCCCTTCGTCTTTCGTTTTTTCTTCGCGATCAGGCAAAAACGACCTGAATGTCAGTGTATTCCTGCAGGCCCTCCTCTGCGAATTCCACGCCGAGCCCGGATGCCTTGATGCCGCCGAACGGAGCGTTCGGCTGAATCGCCCCATGCTTGTTGATCCAGACCGAGCCGCACTGCATTCGGCCGGCAACGTTGCGAGCGGCATCGATGTCCGACGACCAGACAGATCCTCCGAGCCCGTTCGAACTGTCATTTGCCATGGCGATCGCATCCTCGACGTCGCTGTAGGAAACAACGGGCAAAGCCGGACCGAATTGCTCCTCGTCGACGAGCGGATCACCGTTCTTCAGTCCGGCAATGATCGTCGGCGGGAAGAACAGCCCAGCGCCCCGCTCGCCGCCGAGCAGAACCCTGCCACGGGTCTTCGCGTCGGCGACGAGCGCCGCCACCTTGTCGAACTGCATGCGATTCTGGATCGGGCCAAGAATGCTGGTCTCATCCATGCCGTCCCCGACGGCGATATTGCGGGCGAAGGCGACGAGCGCATCGCAGACGGCGTCGTGGACCGATTCATGGACATAAAGGCGCTTCATCGCCGCACAGGTCTGGCCATTGTTGATGAAGGCGCCCCAGAACAGGCCCTCGGCGATCTCTTCGGGATCGGCATCGGGAAGGACGATGCCGGCATCGTTGCCGCCCATCTCCAGCGTCAGCCGCTTCATCGTCGGCGCCGCCGACGCCATGATCTTTTGCCCGGTCGCGCAGGAGCCGGTGAAGACGATCTTGCGGATATCCCGATGTGCCGACATCGCCGCGCCGATGTTGAAGGCCTTGTCGTCGCCGGTGACGACATTGACGACACCGGGCGGCAGCACCTCGTTGATGATCTCGACGAGCCGCAGAGTGGAAAGCGGCGTATACGGCGACGGCTTGATCACCACCGTGTTGCCGGTCCGCAGTGCCGGCATGATGTGCCAGATGGCGATCATCACCGGGAAGTTCCAGGGCGTGATAGAACCGACGACGCCGAGCGGCTTGCGGTGCAGTTCGACGCGGCCCCGTTCATTGTCCTGCAGCACTTTGACCGGCAGCGACAAACCGGTCGTATAGCCGGCCCAGGCGATTGCCCCGCCGATTTCCCAGCGCGACCCGAGGCCGTTGAGCGGCTTGCCCTGCTCCAGCGTGACCATCCGCGCGAGTTCGTCGGCCTGCGCCTCGATCCTGGCGGTCACCGCGGCGCAGGCCGCCTGCAGAGCCTCGTCGCTACGGGCGGACCATTCCGGAAATGCCGCCTGCGCGGCCGCGACCGCCGCGTTGAGCTCCGTCGCATTCATGTCCGGCGCGCGACCGATCTCGCCGCCGGTCGCCGGATTGAGGACGGCAAAGCTCGCCCCTCCGGAGACGGGCTTTCCGTTTACCGTCGCAAAGTGCTGCGTCATGATCCTCGTCCTCCCATTGTGTCCTGCCATGCCGGCAAGCCCATCATGGAAGACTAGGAGGGCGACGCATGTCCCGCTTGGACGGGAACGTCCCTTCGATTGGACAAATCCGTCAGTGGCGGGCGACCGCGCCCGGCGTGGTGCCGTATCTCTTGCGGAACTCGCGATAGAAATAGGAAAGGTCGTTGAAGCCGGAATCGTAGGCAATGCCCGCGACCCCTTCCTTCGCCTGTTCCGGCAGGCGGCCGGAGAGCCGCGCATGCGCAAGCTCGAGGCGGCGATTGAGCAGCCGGTGGCCCGGGCTCTCGCCCAGAGCTTGGAAGTGCCGCTGCAGCATGCGCTCCGAGACGTTCAGCCGTGTGGCGAGCTCGCGCGGGCCGAAGCCGGGATCCTCGCGATGGCGGTCGATCAAGGCGAGTGCCCGCGACAACAGGGTCTCGAACCCGCGGCTGCCGGTCCGGCCCGCCTGAAGATAGGCGCCCATCAGGCACAGGAAGGCTTCCCGGAGCTGCACCTGAACATCGCGACTGGTCAGCATTTTCGTCAGCACCGCTCGCATGGCGACCCAGAGAGGGTCGTGCCGGTCGATCGCAACGCCGCCCATGCAGGACTGGCCAAAACGATGCAGCATCTCGTCGCGCGGCATATGCACCGAGATCTGGTTCGAGCGCCTTCCCTCGTAAACGAAGGACGAGGGTTCGACGGAATCGACGAGGAACATGTCTCCGGGTGCGAGCTCGAGCGACTGGTCTCCCTGCGTGACGCTGCAATGGCCCTCGTCCTGGACCAGCAGAAAGAGATGTTCGCCCGGATCCTGGCGGATCGATCGGACGCCGCGCTGCACATATCGGGCATCGAGCGCCACGACCGCGGCATCGAAGTATTCCATGCGCCGCAGCGAGACATCACCGGCCACTAGGCCTGTGCCCCGCATCGGCTCCAGATCGAAGGCGCCGCAAACATTTCGGATCTCGCCTTGCAAGATCTCGACCGGCAACGGCCTGTAGACCGGAACTGTAAGCGCCTGCATGCTCCCCTCCGTCGCGACGCGTTTGTTGTGACCTCATCACGCAAATTCCATGCCGATCCGGCGTCCGCGCACTCCCTCCTCGTCCCGCCGTTCTATGGAGGTCGTGCTCCCCCCAGACCACCTGCACATTTTTGGACTACAATGCCTCAACGAGAGGCGTCGGGAACCCGCCGCGCCGGGCGGCCTCGAGCAAGAGGTCGCAAGGCGGCTCGGCCAGCCCCTCGCCGGCAAGCGCGCGCAGTGCATCGACGACGTTACCGAGTCCATGGGCCTCTGCACAGTGCATCGGCCCGCCGCGCCAGCGCGGAAAGCCGTAGCCGTGGATCTTCACCAGGTCGATATCGGACGGCCGTAGCGCCGTGCCGTCCGCAAGGATGCGTGCTCCCTCGTTGACCATCGGCCAGAGAATGCAGTCGGCAATGGCGTCCTCGTTCCAGTCCCGCCGAGGCCGGCCCTTCGCCTCCTCGGCGATGACCGCCGCGACCGCATCCGAAGGCCGCGGCGTGCGGTCGCCTGGCTCGTAGTCATACCAGCCGCCGCCGCTCTTCTGGCCGAAGCGCTCGATCGCGCAAAGGCGATCGGCGATCGGCGCGAAGGGCGTCTCGCCGCGCGCACGCGCGGCCTTGCGCTGGAATGCCGCGATGTCGAGCCCGCCAAGGTCCTGCGCCTCGAAGGGTCCCATGGGAAGTCCGAAGGCACGCATGGCGGCGTCGACGGCCGCGGGCGTGGCGCCGGAGAGCAGCAGTCGCTCGGCCTGCGCCCTGGTGACCTTCAGGATACGGTTGCCGATGAACCCGTCGCATATGCCGGCGCGCACCGGGATCTTGTTCAGCATCCGCGCCAGCGCGAAGCCGGTCGCCAGCACCTCCGGCGCCGTCGCCTTGGTCGGCACGATTTCCAATAGCTTCATCACATGTGCCGGGCTGAAGAAATGCAGGCCCAGGAAGCGCTCCGGCCGGCGAACGCCCTCGGCGATCCGCTCGGGATCGAGATAGGAGGTGTTCGTCGCGAGGATGGCATCGTCACCGCAGCTGTCGGCAAGACGCGCAAAGACGTCCCGCTTCACGTCCATGTCCTCGAAGACCGCCTCGATAGCGAGATCGACATCGGCGAGCGCCGCGTAATCCGTGGTGGCGGTGATGCCCGCCATCCGCTCGGTTGCCACGTCAGCGGAAATGCGGCCGCGCTTTGCCGCGCCGTCGAAGATCGCCCGCAAGCTGGCGAGCCCTCGTTCGATTGCCGCACCATCGCGCTCGATCAGGATGACCGGCAGGCCGGAATCGCGCAGCGCCGCGGCAATGCCGGCGCCCATGGTGCCGCCGCCGATCACCGCCGTCGAACGGATCATGCGCGGCGCCACACCGGCAAGCTCCGGCGGCCGGGTCGCTGCCCGCTCGGCGAAGAAAACGTGACGGAGTGCGGCGGCCTGCGCCGAGCCGCGCAGCGCCAGGAACGTTTCGCGCTCGAAGGCGATCGCCGTGTCGAAGTCCGTCTCGGCGGCGCGCCGCATACAGGCCAGCGCTCTGAGAGGCGCATCTTCCCGTTTGGCGCGGGCCGAAACGGTCCTTTCCGCTGCCTCCCAGAAACCCGCAGGCGGTGGCGCGACGGGGCGATCGCAAAGCGCGGGGGGCAGCGGCCTGTCGAGAACAGCGCGGGCGAAGGCCGCGGCACCGGCGACGAGATCGTCCTCGATCAACGCGTCGAGCAATCCGGCCTCGTGGGCCTTGCGCGCCCCGAGCGGCTTCCCCGTCGTGACCATGTCGACCGCCGTCTCCACCTCGGCGATCCGCGGCAGACGCACCGTTCCGCCGGCGCCCGGCACGATGCCGAGGCGGACCTCCGGCAAGCCTACACTTGCCGAAGGAACCGCGACGCGGAAGCGGCAGCCGAGGGCGACTTCGAAGCCGCCGCCAAGCGCGCTGCCGTGGATGGCGGCGAGCCATGGCTTTGCCGCCCGCTCGATCCGCGACACGAGATCGGGCAGGTGCGGCGGCATCGGCGGCTTGCCGAATTCACCGACATCGGCCCCGGCAATGAAGGTGCGCCCGGCGCAGGTGAGCACCACCGCCTTCACCGACGGATCGGCATCGAGCGCCTCCGCCGCCTCAAGAAGAGCCTGGCGCACGACCTGCGACAGCGCGTTGACCGGAGGATTGTCTACGATGACGACGGCGATCTCGCCACGGTGTTCAATGCTAACGGCCATGGCTTAGATTCCTAGATAGGCTTCACGGATACGCTGGTCGGCGATGAGTTCGGCGGCCGGGCCGGTCATGGTGATGCGGCCGGTCTCCATCACATAGCCGCGGTCGGCGATCGACAGGGCACCGAAGGCGTTCTGCTCCACGAGGAGCACGGTGACGCCGAGCCCGCGCAGGCCTTTGACGACGTCGAAGATCTGCCGCACCAGGATTGGCGCGAGACCCATGCTCGGCTCATCGAGCAGCAGGCAGGACGGCCGCCCCATCAGCGCCCGCGCGATAGCCAGCATCTGCTGCTGCCCGCCCGAGAGGCCGCCGGCGGCGAGATTGCGCTTTTCTCTCAAGACCGGGAACATCGCGAAGGCATCCTCCATGTCGCGCGCCACCCGGTCGTCGGAGAACAGGTAGGCGCCGAGGCGGAGATTTTCCTCGACCGTCAGATTGGTGAAGATCTGCCGTCCTTCCGGCGATTGTGCCAGACCGCGCTCGAGGCGGCGATAGGCTGGAACCGCCATCAACGCCTCGCCTCGGAAGTGGATCGCTCCGCCGGAGACGGGCTGGATGCCGGAGAGACAGCGCAGCAGCGTCGTCTTGCCGGCGCCGTTGGCGCCGACCACCGCGACGATCTCGCCCGAGCCGATTTCGAGATCGATGCCGTGCAGGACCTCGATGCGCCCGTAGCGCGAGCGCAATCCCTCAACGGTGAGCATCGGCCGCCTCCCTCGCCTGCGGCCCGAGATAGGCTTCGATGACGCGCGGATCGCGCGACACTTTCGCCGGTTCACCTTCGGCAATCTTTTCGCCGTGGTCCAGGACGACGATATGGTTCGAGATGCGCATCACCATCTTCATGTCGTGCTCCACCAGCAGGATCGCGACACCTTCAGCCGCGACTTCGGCGATCAGCCGATCGATCTCCTCCGTCTCCACGGCATTGCAGCCCGCGGCCGGCTCATCGAGGAGAAGGACACGCGGTTTCAGCGCCAGCGCGCGAGCGATCTCGAGCCGCTTCAGCGCCCCATAGGAGAGCGACCCGGCCTCCTGGGCCTCCGCACGGCCGAGGCCAACCTGGTCGAGCAGCCTGCGTGAGCTCGCCTCGGCCTCGCGGGCACGGCGGCGGGATGACGGCAGGCCGAAGAGATCGGCGAGCACCGACCCCTTTTCGTGCAGATGATGCCCGGCAATTGCATTCTCCAGCACCGTCATCGCCTGGAATATCTGCAGGTTCTGGAAGGTGCGGGAAAGGCCCCGCCGCGCCAGCAGGTGCGGCTCCATGCCGGTCACGTCCTCGCCGGCAAGCTTCACGCGACCGTGCCCGGGCCGGTAGATGCCGGAGACCATGTTGAAGAGGGTCGTCTTGCCGGCGCCGTTCGGGCCGATCACCGAGACGATCTCGCCGGCATTGAGGGAAAAACTGACATCGCGGACGGCACGCAAGCCGCCGAATTCGATGCCCAGCCCTTCGACCTGAAGCAGATTCATTGACCCCTCCCCCGGATGTTGCGCGAAAGACTCGGCAGCAGGCCATCACGCATGAAGATCATCACCAGCATCATGACGAGACCGAGCATCACCTGCTCGTACT
The DNA here is from genome assembly GCF_002531875.1 of Sinorhizobium sp. FG01. Taxonomy (NCBI): domain Bacteria; kingdom Pseudomonadati; phylum Pseudomonadota; class Alphaproteobacteria; order Hyphomicrobiales; family Rhizobiaceae; genus Sinorhizobium; species Sinorhizobium sp. FG01. The sequence goes on along the minus strand of NZ_NWTB01000004.1, from coordinate 26,603 downwards.
CCTGGAAGACCGTCAGGACCTGCGGCAGCGTCGTCAGGATCACCGCACCGCTGATCGCGCCGATGACCGAGCCGGCGCCGCCAAGCACCGTCATGGTGACGAGTTCGATCGAATGCATGTAGCCCGCCACGTCCGGCGTGATGAACTTGTTCTGCAGCGCCAGCAGCGAGCCTGAGATCGAGGCATAAACGGCCGAGATCACGAAGGCCTGCAGCTTGGACCGGGCCACGTCGACGCCGACCGTCCGGGCCGCGACCTCCGATCCATGGAGCGCGCGCAAGGCCCGTCCGGTGGGGCTATAATAGAGGTTCAAAGCGAGCCAGGCGCCGATGACGAGCACGACAGCTGAGAAGGCATACCAGAAGGCGGCGTTGGAGAGATCGATGCCGACCGACTTGAGCAGGGCCCGCAATCCCGGATCGGGCACCGTCATCCCGTCCGGGCCGCCGGTGAGCCCCGCCTCGTTGGCGAGCACCATCGACACCAGGGCGCCGAAACCGAGGCTTGCCACCGCCAGATAATAGCCCTTCAGCCGCAGGATCGGCCGGCCGACCAGCCAGGCGATCGCGCCCGACAGCGCGGCGCCGAGGCCGGCAGCAACGAGCGGATTGAGCCCGAGATGAACCGGCGCCAAGGCACAGGCATAGGCGCCGATGCCGACGAAGCCGGCGTGGCCGAGGCTGATCTGGCCGGCATAGCCGATCAGAACGACGAGACCGGTCACCGCCAGCCCGTTGACGAAGATCAGCGAGCCGACCCGAAAATAGTAGGAGGACGGGAAGAACAGCGGCGCCAGCGCAATCAGTGCGGCGAGCGCGAGCAAAGTGTTTGTCTTCGACGAGAGCCGCATGGCTACACCCGATCCGTTGCTTGCCGGCCGAACAGCCCCTGAGGCATGGCAAAGAGCACGGCGAGGATGATCACGAAGGCGGCGGCATCCTTGTATTGCGAGCTGAGATAGCCGGCGGTCAGCGCCTCGACGACGCCGAGCAGCAGCCCTCCGACCAGCGCACCCTTGGGATTGCCCATCCCGCCCAGCATCGCTGCCGCGAACCCTTTCAGGGCAAGGGCGATGCCGATGTCGTAGCCGGTGAGCGTAATCGGCGTGACGAGCACGCCGGCAAGCGCGCCGATCGCCGCCGACAGCGCGAAACTGAGCGTCATCACGTATCTGGTGTTGATGCCGACGAGCTGCGCGGCAATGCGATTGTTGGCGGTGGCGAGAACCGCCCGGCCGGTGAGGGTCCGGGTGAAGAACAGCCACAGGCCGACAAAGACCGCCAGCGCCCCCGCGATCACCCAGACGCTCTGCGGCAGGACCGTCGCGCCCATGATCTGAATGGGCGTGTCGCCGGAGAAGGCCGGGAAGCGGTGGAGCTGCTTGTCGAAGGCGATCTGCGTCAGACCGCGGATGAGAATCGACGCACCGATGGTGATGATGATCAGCGAGACGACCGGCGCGCCCCGCGCAGGCTCGATGGCGAGCTTGTTCAGCGCCACACCGATCGCCGCCGTCGCCAGGATGGCGATCGCCGCCGCGAGCGGCAGCGGGATCCCCGCTTCGAAGGAGAAGACGGTGAACATGCCGCCGAGCATCACGAATTCGCCTTGGGCAAAGTTCACGACGTCGGAGGCGTTATAGATGATGGTGAAGCCCAGGGCGACCAGCGCATAGACCGCGCCGACGGTCACCCCGGACAGGATGAATTGCATGAGTTCGGGCATGGATGCCTCCGCTACGGCACGCGACGATCTGTCGACCGGACGCGCGCCGCGCGTCCGGTATCCCACGATTGCCGACCTATTCGACGAGCTTCCAGCCGCCGTCCTTGATCTCGAGCATCCGAAAGGCGCTGAGGTCGAGGCCGAGATGGTCCTCCTCCGACATGGTCACGACGCCGGTGGTGCCGACGAGACCGGATGTGGCTTCGATCGCGTCGCGGATCGCCTGCGGCTCCGCCTTGCCGGCCCGGTTGATCGCATCGACGAGGATGCGCAGCGCGTCGTGCGCATAGCCGCCAAAGGTCGAGACCGGCTTGCCGGTCGCCGCCTCGTAGCTCGCCTTGTAGGCGGTGACGACCGGGCGCTGCGGATCGTTCTCGGGCAGCAGCTTCGCCACCAGCAGCGCCGTGCCAGGCAGGCGGATGCCCTCGGCGGCGGGCGCGCCGGCAAGCTCGATGAAGCCGTCCGAGGCCACACCATGCGACTGGTAGAGCGGCAGGCCGACTGCGAGCTGCTGATAGTTGCGCGTGACGATCGCCGGCCCCTGTCCGAAACCGGCGTTCAGGACCGCCTGCACGCCTTCCTTGCCCTTGATGTTGGTAAGCTGCGGCGTCATGTCGGCGTCGCTCGGACCGTAGGTCTCGTCGGCGATGACCTCGATGCCGTAGTCGCCGACGATCTGGAGGCACTGCTTGTGCATCGACGCGCCGAAACCGTCGGAACCCGAAATCATGCCGATCTTGGTCAGGCCGCGCGCCTTCATGTCCTCGAAGATCTTGGCGCAGGCCATGCGATCGGTGTGGGGCGTCTTGAAGGTGAAGGGACGGACGGGATCGATGATCTCGATGGCGCCGGCAAGCGAAATGAAGGGAATCTCCGCATCCTCGAAGACCTGCAGGACTGCCATGGAGGTACCGGTCGTCGTGCCGCCGATCACGGCAACGACTTCATCGTCTTCGACGAGACGGGTGGCGAAGGTACGCGCCTTGTTCGGGTCGCCGCCATCGTCATAGACGATCAGTTCGATCTTCTCGCCGTTGACGCCGCCCGCGGCATTGATCTCGTCGACGAGCAGCTTCAGCGTCTTGGCCTCGGGATCGCCGAGGAAGGCGGCGGGGCCGGTCTCCGAAAGCGTCGCACCGATGCGGATATCGGCCATCGCCGGAGCCGCGAGGTTGAAGCCAAGCGCCAGCGTTGTTAGCGCAGTCGTGGTGTGCAGTCTCATGTCGGCATCTCCTCCCAGAGTGCAGGTGTCAAGACTATTGCTTAAGTTCGCCGCCTATGCCGCCACTGGACGGCGCCACATCACGACGCGGAAGCGGTTGGCGACGAAGGCCGTGTCCGTCAGGCTGGCATTGCCGGCCGGGTTGGCGCCGGTGACGTGGAAATCACTGAACGCGGCGCTCTGGTTGACGAATATCCCGCCGGTCAGATTGACGGACAGGTTCACGCCCGCCCCCGCAAAGGCGTCGGCCGCCGCGGCAATGCGTGCCTCGTCGGTATCGTAGAACGCTGCGGTAATGGCGCCCTTGCTGCGGGCAAGATCTGCTGCGCGCGCGACGCCCTCCGCGGCGTTCTCCACGGCCACCACGAAGGAAATCGGACCGAAGCGCTCCTTCTCATGGGCGGATGTTTGATCGGCGTTCACCGCGAGAATCAGCGGCGTCGCAGTGCGCGCGCCTTCGGCGCCCGGGAGCGGCGCAGAGTCGCGGACGATGCGGCCGAGACTGCGCGCCGCCTCGATCCGCCCGAGCGTTGCCGGATTGGCGATGGCGCCGCAGACGCCGGCGGCGCGCGCCGGATCGGCGATGAGCGCGTCGACCGCCGCAGCAATGCCCGCCGCGACCGCTTCGAAGCTCTTCGGCCCCTCATCGGTTTTGATACCGCCGCGCGGCATGTAGATGTTCTGCGGCGCGGTGCACATCTGGCCGCTATAGAGCGACAGCGAGAAGGCGATATTGGCGCACATGTCGGCAAAGTCGTCGGTCGCGCCGATCACGATGGAGTTGACGCCGGTCTCCTCGGAGTAGACCTGCCGCGTCGCTGCATTGTTGCGCACCCAGTCGCCGAAAAGACTGGAGCCGGTGTAGTCGACGATGGCGACCGCAGGGTGCGCGACAAGATCGCGGGTGATTTCCGCGCCGGGCTCGTCGGCCGCAAGCAGGACCACGTCGGCGGGATGGCCTTCTTCGGCAAGGACCTCGCGGGCCACCAGGACCGTGAGAGCGAGCGGCAGGATGGCGCCCGGATGCGGCTTGACGATCACCGTATTGCCGGTCGCAAGGCTCGCGAACAGGCCGGGATAGCTGTTCCAGGTCGGGAAGGTCTGGCAAGCGACCACCAGCGACACGCCGCGCGGCACGATGCGCCAGTGCTTCTCAAGCACGATCGGCTCACCCTTGCCCTGCGGCTTCGCCCAGGTCGCACTCCGAGGCGTGCGCGTCATCTCGGCCCAGGCATAGGCGACGGCTTCCAGGCCGCGATCCTGCGCATGCGGGCCGCCCGCCTGGAAGGCCATGGCGAAGGCCTGCCCCGTCGTGTGCATCACCGCATTGGCCATCTCAAAGCTCATGCGGTTGAGGCGCGCCAGAATTTCCAGGCAGACACCGACCCGCGCCTCCGGCGAGGCATTGCCCCATGCGGCTGCCGCGCCTTTGGAGGCGGCCATGAGGGCATCCGCGTCGGCCGCCGGATAGGTGATGCCGAGCGACGGTCCGTAGGGCGAGACTTCCTTGCCGACCCTCTTTGCACCGGGATGCCCGGGCAGGTTGAACGCCTTGCCGAGACGTGCCTGGTAGGCGGAGAGGCCACCGTCCTTGGCGGTCTCTCCATAGATCTTGCCGCTCGGTATTTCCGGAAAGGCGGACCAATAGCCGCGATCCTGCGCCGCCTGCAAGGCCGCGCCGAGCACCGTGCGGTGCCGGTCGAATAGGTCGCTCATGTCCATTCCTCCCTGCTGCTGGGATTATCATTGACTGACCGGTCGGTTTATGCAAGTGTTTTTTTCAGGCCGCCCATCCAGCTGGCGGCAGGGAGGAATCATGGCCGAATCCGACACCGTCCTGTCGGCGCTTGACGCCGGCGTGCTGCGCCTGACGCTCAACCGCCCCGACAAGCTGAACGCCTTCAACGAGGAAATGCATCTGGCGCTGCGCGCTGGTTTCGGGCGCGCTCACTCGGATGACACGGTGCGGGCCGTGCTGCTGACGGGCGCCGGGCGCGGCTTCTCCGCCGGCCAGGATCTCGGCGATCGTGACCCGCGCAAGGGCGGTACGCCCGACCTCGGCCACACGATCGAGACCTTTTACAATCCGCTCCTCAGGCTGATCCGCAGCCTCGAAAAGCCCATCATCTGCGCCGTCAACGGCGTAGCCGCCGGCGCCGGCGCCAACATCGCTTTCGCCTGCGACATCACCCTTGCGGCCCGCTCGGCCCGCTTTGTCCAGGCCTTTGCGAAGATCGGCCTGGTGCCCGACTCCGGCGGCACCTGGAGCCTGCCGCGGCTGATCGGCGAGGCCCGCGCCAAGGCGCTGGCGCTGACGGCAGAGCCGCTCGATGCGGAGACGGCGGCGAACTGGGGGCTTATCTGGCGCGCCGTCGACGACGCGGCGCTGATGGACGAGGCCTCGGCGCTTGCCGCCCGTCTCGCCGCCGGCCCGACCAAGGGGCTTGGCATGACCAAGCGGGCGATCCAGGCTGCCGCCGTCAATTCCTTCGACGAGCAGCTCGAGCTCGAACGCGACCTGCAGCGCGAAGCGGGCCGCAGCGGCGACTATGCCGAGGGCGTGACAGCCTTCCTGGAAAAGCGCAAGCCGGAGTTCAAGGGGCGATGATGGACGCGGCAAGAATGAACGCCGAGGAGCTCGCCAGCGCCTGCGCCCGTGTCATGTGGGACGACGACCAGGCGTCGCAGCGGCTCGGCATGGCGCTCGATCGCGTTACGCCGGGTACGGCAACAATCTCGATGACGATTACGTCGGAGATGACCAACGGTCACGGCACCTGCCACGGCGGCTACATCTTCACCCTCGCCGATTCCGCCTTTGCCTTTGCCTGCAACAGCTACAACCAGCGCGCCGTCGCCCAGCACTGCTCGGTCACCTATATCGCGCCGGCCTTCGAGGGCGACCGGCTGACGGCGGCGGCCAGCGAGATTTCGCGGCGCGGCCGCGGCGGCATCTACGACATCCGCATCACCAACCAGCTCGGCGAACACATCGCCGAGTTCCGCGGCCATTCGCGCACCGTCAAGGGCACGCACCTGCCGCAAGCAGACGGCGCACCGGAGGCGTGAGCGCCGCCATACTTTGAAAGCTGCATGATTCCGCGGGCCAATGGCAATGCGGGTATCATGCGGGAGGACAATTCCCGGAGGAGAGATTCATGGAAGACCTTTCACCCCGCCCCGGCGATCTCGAGCCGATCGAAACCGCGTCGCGCGACGAGATCGCCGCGCTTCAATTGGAGCGGATGAAATGGTCGCTCGCCCATGCCTATGAGAACTCGCCCTTCTACCGCGCGCGCTTCGACGCGGCCGGCGTCCATCCGTCCGATCTGAAGACGCTCGCCGATCTCGCAAAATTCCCCTTCACCACCAAGCAGGACCTTCGCGAAAGCTATCCCTTCGGCATGTTCGCCGTTCCGCGCGAGAAGCTCTGCCGCATCCACGCTTCTTCGGGAACGACCGGCAAGCCGACTGTCGTCGGCTATACGCTGAAGGACATCGATAGCTGGGCGAACGTCGTGGCGCGCTCGATCCGCGCCTCCGGCGGCAGGCCCGGCGACATCGTCCATGTCGCCTATGGCTACGGCCTCTTCACCGGAGGGCTTGGGGCCCATTACGGCGCGGAAAGGCTCGGTTGCACCGTCGTGCCGATCTCCGGCGGCATGACCGAGCGGCAGGTGACGCTGATGGCGGACTTTAAGCCGCGCATCATCATGGTCACCCCCTCCTACATGCTCTCCATCCTCGACGAGTTCCGCCGTCAAGGGCGGGACCCGCGCGAGAGTTCGCTCGCCGTCGGCATCTTCGGCGCGGAGCCATGGACGAATGCCATGCGCGAGGAGATCGAGCATGCCTTCGACATGCATGCCGTCGACATTTACGGCCTTTCGGAGGTCATGGGGCCCGGCGTTGCCAACGAATGCGTGGAGACCAAGGACGGACTGCATATCTGGGAAGACCATTTCTATCCCGAGATCATCGATCCGGTGACCGACGAGGTGCTGCCGGACGGCGAGATGGGCGAACTCGTCTTCACGACGCTGACCAAGGAAGGCCTGCCGATGATCCGATACCGCACCCGCGATCTGACGCGGTTGCTGCCCGGCACGGCGCGTTCGATGCGCCGCATCGAGAAGATCACCGGCCGCTCGGACGACATGATGATCCTGCGCGGCGTCAATGTCTTCCCGACCCAGATCGAGGAGCAGATCCTGAAATGCCGCGGCCTGGCGCCGCACTTCCAGATCGAGCTGACGCGCACGGGCCGGATGGACAACATGACCGTCCACGTCGAATGCACGATCGAGGCGGCGGACGAAACCGCGCGAGCCGGATCGGCGCGCGAACTCGCCCACCACATCAAGAGCGTCGTCGGTGTCAGCACCAGGATCGAGGTACATGATCCGGGCGGCATCGCCCGCTCGGAAGGAAAGGCAAAAAGGGTCGTCGACAACCGCCCGAAGGAATGACAGGAGCGACGGCACGCGTAGACCATAGAGACGGGAGGACTTTACGGTTCTCCCTTATTCGTGGGATTGAGCAGGTAGAGAGTGAGAGCAGGATCAACATGGCACGAACACGCGCAGTCGATTTCGAGGAGAAGCAGCGCGGCATTCTGACGAGCGCCGCCGCAGTGTTCGCCGAAATGGGGATGGAAAAGGCCTCGATGGCGCAGATCGCTGCTCACAGCAACGTCTCGAAAGCACTGCTTTATCACTATTATCCGAGCAAGGACGCGCTGATCTTCGATATCGTTCGCACGCACCTTGCCGAGCTCGACGCGGCCATAGAAGCTGCCGACCGGCCGGATCTCGCTCCGGGGGAACGGTTGCGGCTGCTCGTGCGCCAGGTGCTCGAAAACTATCGCGACGCCGACGACCAGCACAAGGTGCAGCTGAACGGCACGAGCGCGCTCTCGCCCGAGCAGATGGCCGAGATTCGCGCCATCGAGCGACGCATCGTCAAGCGCTTCTCGAGCGTGCTCAACGACATCAATCCGGATCTCAATAATGATCGTCCACTGCTGATGCCGGTGACGATGTCGCTGTTCGGCATGATGAACTGGGTCTATATGTGGTTCCGCCCCGACGGCCCGATCAGCCGGGACGAATATGCCGAGATCGCCACGACCCTGATCCTGGAGGGCGTCAAGGCGGTGCGCTGACTTTTCGCGCCCTCGTGCGTGGACCGCATCCCCTCTGATAAGACGCGCGGCGCTGTAGGCGCGACGTCGCTATCCTCTCGTCTTCGCCACCATCGTCAGTACATCGTACTGCGCCACGGTCGCGCCCGTCTGGTTGGTGACGCGGCAGTCCCAGCGGACCTCGCCATGCTCGGCATTGATCCGGGGATTGATCTCCTTGCAGGTGAGCGCGACCTGCAGCGTGTCGCCGGGATAGACCGGCGTCAGGAGGCGCAAATTGTCGACGCCGTAATTCGCGAGCACCGGCCCGGGGGCCGGATCGACGAAGAGCCCGGCGGCGAAGGAGACGATCAGGTAGCCATGCGCGACGCGTCCGTCGAAGAACGGATTCGCCCGCGCCGCCTCCTCGTCCATGTGGGCGTAGAAGGTGTCGCCGGTGAAATTGGCGAAATGCTCGATGTCCTCGAGCGTCACCGTGCGGGTCGCCGTCACCAGCTGGTCGCCGATCCGGAGCTCGGCAAGCGACTTGCGGAACGGATGTTCGCCGTCGGCGCGCACCGGGGCACCCTCGATCCATCGGCCGGTGACCGCCGAGAGCAGCCCCGGTGCTCCCTGGACGGCCGTACGCTGCATGTAGTGCTTGACGCCCCGGATGCCGCCGAGCTCCTCGCCGCCGCCGGCCCTTCCCGGGCCGCCATGGACGAGGCCCGGCAGCGGCGAACCGTGCCCGGTCGAGGTCTTGGCGCTCAAGCGGTTGCCGATCATCACCCGGCCATTGAATGACGCGATGCCGAGCACCAGCTCCTCTGCAATACGAGGATCATTGGTGAAGACGGAGGTGACGAGGCTGCCCTTGCCGCGCTTCACAAGATCCACAGCTTCTTCCGCGGTATCGTAAGGCATGACGGTGCTGACCGGACCAAAAGCCTCGACATCGTGCACGGCCCGCGCGGCGCCGGGCTTGCCGCAATAAAGCAGGACCGGATTGAGAAAGGCGCCCGCTTCCGCGTCGCCGGAAACCACCTGGGGGTTCGTGGGATCGCCGGCGACGATCTCCGCATCGGCGGCAAGATCGCGGATGCGCGCCCTGACCTCCTCGCGCTGCCCGAGGCTTGCGAGCGGCCCCATCCGCACGCTCTCGGCAGCGGGGTTGCCGAGCGGAACCTTGGCAAGTCGTTCGCCCAGTGCCGCGATAAGCGCATCGCAATGGGCACGCGGTGCGATGACGCGGCGAATGGCGGTGCATTTCTGCCCGGCCTTGGCGGTCATCTCGCGAGCGACCTCCTTGACGAAGAGATCGAATTCCTCCGTCCCGGGGCCTGCGTCGAGACCGAGAACGGCCGCGTTGAGACTATCGGCCTCCATGGTGAAGCGCACGGAATTCTCGATGATCGCGGGATGCGTCTTCAGCTTGCGCCCGGTCGCGGCCGAGCCCGTGAAGGTGACTACGTCCTGTCCGTCGAGGTGATCGAGAAGATCGCCGACCGAACCGCAGACGAGCTGCACGGCTCCTTCCGGAAGCAATCCGGTCTCCACCATTCGCCGCACCACGAGCTCCGTGAGATAGGCTGTCTGGCTTGCCGGCTTCACGATCGCAGGCATGCCTGCAAGCAGCGTCGGCGCCAGCTTCTCGAGCATCCCCCAACAGGGAAAGTTGAAGGCGTTGATGTGGATCGCCACGCCTTCGAGCGGCGTCAGGATGTGCCGGGCCGAAAACGTGCCGTCTCGCGACAGCGTCTCGACCTCACCATCGACCAGCACCCGGGTGTTCGGCAATTCCCGTTTGCCCTTGGAGGCATAGGAGAACAGCGTGCCGATGCCGCCCTCGATGTCGATCCAGCTGTCTGTCCTGGTGGCGCCGGTGGGGGTCGAGAGCGCGTAGAACTCCTCCTTTCGATCCATCAACGCCTCAGCGAGCGCCTTCAGCATCGCCGCCCGTTCATGGAACGACATGCGACGGAGCGCCGGACCGGCCTTTTCGCGCCCATAGGCGAGTGCGGCGGCAAAGTCGATGCCGGTGGAATCGATCATCGCCACCGGCGCGCCGGTCGCGGCGTCGAGCAGCGCCGCGCCGTCGCTGGCACCCCTCATCCAGGCGCCGCCGACATAGCTTTCAAGCCGACGGGCACGATCTGCCAGTATGTTCATCGAATATTCCTTCCGTCAGTTCAGGTTCAGCGCGGCAAGCTCGGCGTCGGTGGCCTTCTGCCACGCGGCGAGCAGCGCCTCATTGGGCGTGTGGCGCAACCCGAGTCGGGCGAGCATGTCGTAGCGGGTCGAGCCGGAAAGGCCGAAGCTCGCGGCAACCCGCGGACGCCAATAGGCGACCGCTTCCCGGGCAGCACGGCGCCCCTCCTCCGTCTCGGCAATTCGTTTCAGCCCGTCGATGCCGAGTTCGGCGTGGCGGGTTTCGCGCGGCAAAATCGCCCGGAGGACTTCGGCAAGCGGCTGGTAGGAGACGCGCGCCAGTTCGCCGAGCTGAATGACGACCGCCTTGCCCATCAGCACGTTCATGACGACCGCATCGATCCAGCCTTCGAGCGGGTAGTGGAGGACCGAAAGCCGCATGTCGCCGCCGCGGCGCTCCGCACCGATATCGGCATTGCGGGGAAGCCGCGCCGACCACGGGTGATGGACCGCATAACGCACCGTATCGGCACCAAAATCGCCCATGATCTCGAGCACCCGCCCCGCATGGTCCGCCTTTTCCAACACGATCCGCGCCGCCGCGATGCGCTCCTTGATCCCCGGAGCATCGTTGATGACATCGGCGAAGCCGGCAGAACCGGCGAGTTCGCTGTCGACGAAGCTCGCCATCAGCCGGAGAAGTTCGCCGCGATAGCGCGGCGGCACGTTGTCCGGCGAGGTGAGCAGGCCGCCCTGGGCAAGATAGTCCTCGATCGGCATCGTTTCATCGGACATGGAACTTCTCCCTGGGAGCATCACTGGTCGTAGCTGACGACGATGCGGTCGCTCAGCGGATAGCATTGGCAGGTCAGCACATAGCCCTGCTCGACCTCGTAGTCCTCCAGCGCATGGTTGGTCTCCATCTCCACCTCGCCCTCGACCACTTTGGCGCGGCAGGTAGAACAGACGCCCGCCTTGCAGGCGTATGGCGCATCCAGCCTGTTTTCGAGTGCGGCTTCGAGGAGGCTCTGCCCCTGTTTCGGAAAGCTGAAGTTGCGGGTCGTACCATCGAGGGTGACGGTCGCCTCGCAACTCGATTGCCTGTCGGCACCGGCAGCACTTGCGACCTTGCGCCGTGCACGGCCGGGCTGCGAGGACGCGAACAGCTCGAACTTGATCTGCTCGTCGCCAAGTCCGTGCGCGCGCAGCGCCGCGGCGATCGCCAGCATCATCGGTTCCGGGCCGCAGATGAAGACGGTGTCGACCGATTTCAGATCGATCCAGCTGCGGAACAGCGCCTCGCATTTCTCCGCGTCGACCCGTCCGGTAAAAAGGTCGATATCCTGGGCTTCGCTTTCGAGGACATGCAATGCCGCAAACCGCCCGAGATAGAGGTTCTTGAGGTCTTCGAGCTCCTCGCGAAACATGATCGAGCTGACGTGTCGGTTGGCATAGACCAGCGTGAACTGGGACCGCGGCTCGCGCGCAAGCGTCGTCTTGATGATCGAGAGGAGCGGCGTGATGCCGCTGCCGCCGGCAAAGCCGAGATAGTGTTTTGCCGCATCCGGCTCAATCGGCGTGAAGAAGCCCCCCATCGGCGGCATCGCTTCCAGCATCTCGCCGCGCTTGAGCTCCTCGTTCGCCCAGGTGGAGAAGCAGCCGCCGTCGACGCGCTTGATGCCGACCCTCAGCACACCTTCGTCCTTTCCGGCGCAGATCGAATAGGAGCGGCGCAGCTCCTCGCCGTCGAACATCCGGCGAAACGTCAGGTACTGGCCTTGCGTGAAATCGAAGGCGGCGCGGTCTTCTTCCCGCGGCATGAGCGTCACGACCACGGCATCGCGCGTTTCGCGCCGGACTTCGGTGACTTGCAGGGGGTGGAAACGTGCCATTTAAGCGGGCCTCACTCTGGATCGCGTCAGATGCACTTGAAATAATCGAAGGGTTCTAGGCAGTCGGAGCAGCGATAGCTCGCCTTGCACGGAGTCGACCCGAACTGGCTGACCTTTTCGGTCCGTGAGGATCCGCAGCGGGGACAGCCGACCGTCAGACTCGGGCGACCGGAGAGACGGTCGATCCGCTTGAGCAGCGTTCCGTCCGCGGCCGTACCGTCGACCGGCGGCGCGATCCCATAGGTCTTGAGCTTGTCGCGGCCCTCGGCGCTGATCCAGTCGGTGGTCCAGGCCGGCGAGAGCCGGCGTTCGAGCCTGACGCGTTTGAGCCCCTTTTCATGGAGCGCCCGTTCGATATCCAGGTTGATCACCGTCGTGGCGGGACAGCCCGAATAGGTCGGCGTCACCGTCACCACCACCGTGCCGCCGTCCCAGGCGACATCACGAACGATGCCGAGATCCGTAACCGAAATGACCGGAATCTCCGGGTCGGGCACTTGCGCAAGCCAGTCCCAGACATCCTTGATCGACGGAAGCGTCGCGGTTGCCATCAAAGCCTCCTACCAGGTGGCGCCCGGATAGGCGCGCTGCAGGAACTGCAGCTCGGCGAGCACGTAGCCGAGATGCTCTGTATGAATGCCGCGCTTGCCGCCCCTGTGCATATAGCCGTCGGCGGGCTTCTTCAGCGTCGCCTCTGAGAGCGCTTCCGCAACCAGCGCATCCCATTCCGCCTTGAGGCTTGCGGGCTCGGGCGCCACACCGGCGGCGACAAGGGCCGCGTCGGAGGCTTCGTTCACGAACATCTCGCCGGTATAGGGCCAGAGATCATCAAGCGCTCCCTGCATGCGGGCATGGCTTTCCGCCGTTCCGTCACCGAGCCGGATGACGAGGTCGCGGCTGCGCTGGAGATGGTAGGCCACCTCCTTGGACGCCTTCTCGGCGATCGCGGCAACGCGCGCATCGGAAGAGCCTAACAGCGCCCTCAGACAGAGGTAGTGCCACGCGTCGAAAAGGAACTGGCGCATCAGCGTCTTGCCGAAATCGCCGTTCGGACGTTCTGTAAGCAACAGATTACGGAAATCGCGCGCGTCCCGGAGATAGGCGAGATCGTCGGCGCTGCGGCCCTCGCCTTCGACCTCGCTCGCGAGACCCAGCCACAACTGCGTCTGGCCGATAAAGTCGAGCGCCGTGTTAGCGAGCGCGATGTCTTCCTCGAGCGCCGGGCCGTGGCCGCACCATTCCGAAAGGCGATGGCCGAGGACAAGGGTGCTGTCGCCCATGCGCAGCAGGAACTCGAAAAGTGCGGCGCGGTCGACGGCCGTGTCCGTCACGGTTGCTCTACCCATCACATGTGCCCCACTTCGTCGGGAATGTCGAAGAAGGTCGGATGGCGGTAGACCTTCGAATTCGAAGGCTCGAAAAGCGGCCCCTTTTCAGAGGGCGCGCTGGCGACGATGTCGCTCGAACGCACCACCCAGATGCTGACGCCCTCATTGCGGCGCGTGTAGACGTCGCGGGCGTTGTTGATTGCCATTTCCGCGTCCGGCGCATGCAGGCTGCCCACGTGTCGGTGGTTCAGCCCGTGCTGGCCGCGGATGAAAACCTCCCAGAGGGGCCATTCGCTGGACATGCTGCTCTCTCCCTATCTCTACTCGGCAGCGATCGACTTGGCGCGTCGAGCCGCGACCTTCTCCGCATGCGCCGTCAGGCCGTCGCGGAACCAGGTGCCATCCTCCCAGGCCTTCCTGCGCGCCCCGAGGCGTTCAGCATTGCAGGGGCCGTTGCCGGCGATCACCTCGAAGAACTCGCTCCAGTCCGGCTCGCCGAAATCGTAGCCGCCCTTTTCGTCGTTCCACTTGAGGTCCGGATCTGGAACGGTGAGTCCTAGATACTCGGCCTGGGGCACCGTCTGATCGACGAACTTTTGACGGAGCTCATCATTCGAGTTCTGCTTGATCTTCCAGGCCATCGACTGGGCCGAGTGGACGGAGGCATCGTCGGAGGGGCCGAACATCATCAGCGACGGCCACCACCAGCGGTCCAGCGCATCCTGAACCATCGCTTTTTGGGCCCGCGTGCCCTTCACCATCTTCGCCAGAATGTCGAAGCCTTGGCGCTGATGGAAGCTTTCCTCCTTGCAGATCCTCACCATGGCGCGCGCATAGGGCCCGTAGGAACAGCGCTGCAGCGGCACCTGGTTCATGATCGCCGCGCCGTCGACCAGCCAGCCGATGGCACCGATGTCCGCCCAGGAGAGCGTCGGATAGTTGAAGATCGAGGAATATTTTGCCTTGCCGCTGTGCAACTGGTCATACATCTGATCGCGGCTGATCCCCAGCGTCTCGGCGGCGCAGTAGAGATACAGGCCGTGGCCGGCCTCATCCTGGACCTTGGCAAGCAGTATCGCCTTGCGCTCCAGCGTCGGCGCACGGGTGATCCAGTTGCCTTCCGGCAACTGACCGACGATTTCGGAATGGGCGTGCTGGCTGATCTGGCGGATGAGCGTCTTACGGTAGCCTTCCGGCATCCATTCCTTCGGCTCGATCTTTTGGCCCGCATCGATGCGCTGCTGGAAGGCGCGCTCTTGCGCATCCATCTCGCCGAGACCCTTGACGCGGGCAGCGTCGGTTTTCACCATTTGCGCATACATGGTCCTACTCCTCCGTCAGAGAATGATGGCAAAGGCCTGGCCGACGCCGATGCACATCCTGCACAGCGCACGCGCGACCGCCCTGGCGGTGAAGCTGATGGGTGGCGGTCGTCACCAGCCGTGCGCCGCTTATGCTGAGCGGACGAACCCGCACTTTGTGCCGCGGTCCCGCGCGCTTCGTTGCGTTCGGCGACTGCATCCTGATCGTCGTAGCTGACGCCGAAGTCCTCGCCCATATTGTCGGCCGTCTCCGGCAGGGAATCAACACAGAAGGCCGCCCGGAGCTTCGGGCCCGCGAAGCGTCGGCTGGTGCTGGGGTCCATAAAGGACGCAGGCTGAAAGCCTCAGGCATGTGACTCCTCCCACTGGATCGGTAATTTTCATTAACCGACCGATCGGTCAGATATATAGCGCAAGTTATGTCACGCCGCAACGGCGATTATGGATTTTTTTGTGACATGTCGGGGGAGCTGGCGGTGGGAGGTGGCGGCCGGTGCGGGGCCATGTCTTCGAGGGGCGCAGGCGGTACTGGAGCGCGACTTGGCTCGCCGGAATGGCGGCGAGCCGCCGGGCGAGCCCCCTACGCTGACCGTAAAGGCAGCCTTCGGCGCGGATTTCGGCCACAGCTTGTACGGTCGCCACGTAGGAGCGCGGTCGCCGGGAGCGGCGCCGAGTGGCGGAAGATCGCTGCGTGGTCGTTGCCCGGACTAAAGAGGTGCGCTGCCAATGGCAGCTTAAGGCCCCGAGCCGACCAGTCCATGTCTCGCTTGCGCCGATTCGACCAAAGAGGAGGGCAAGAGCCTGCGGTTCAGTGCCTTTGGACTATGCATTTCCAAGGATTTACAACGGTTAGCCCTGCCGCTTCAAAGGGGCCGATGTCGCGTGTCGCTATGATGAACCCGTTAGAGGAGGCAATGGCGGCAATATATCCGTCGGGGGTCGGAAACCCCTTGCCGGCCGTTCTGGCTTTCACAGCCAAGGCGGCGTAGTGCCGAGCAGCGCCGGTGTCGAACGGCAATATGCGATCGCCGAACAGGCCGAGCATGCCATCAAGCGTTTCGGTCAGTGCTGCTTTCGCCGACCGTCCGGCAACGCAGCGATGCCGAACAGCATTTCGGCCAGCATTACATTCGACAAATACAGGGTTTCGGCGACCTGCGCGTTCAGCCAGGAACGGACGGCCGGGTTGGGCTCTGGTCTCATCGCCTCGGAAACGACATTCGTATCCAAGACGATCATTCGAACCTTATTGGCTCTGCTGCCTCGTCACGACGCTGGTCGAGTACCGCGAAATCATCATTGGTCAGCCCCTGCCGCCGGCTGAGCTCAGCGAGGATGTCTCCCATGCGGACGCGCTGCTCCGGCTTCACGACACTTTCCAGAATGTCGCGGACTTCCGCCTCCGTGCTGCGGCCGTGTAGCGCAGCCCGCACGCGCAGGGCGCGATGCACTTCATCGGGCACATTCCGAATTGTCAGAATGACCATCGTCGAAACCTCGCGCTCGCCTTTATTGACCGCAATATGATGATCGTGCAGTTACACCGCAAGCCGTTCGCCTTGCCGCCGAGTCACCAATCGCTGTCGAGAAACTCGATAAGCGCAGCATTGAATGTCGAAGCCGACTCGACATTGACCATATGGCGGCCCGGCAATGAGACGTGGCGACCCCAGTGCACACCAACGGCGATGCCCTCCAAATCGGCCGGCGGACACACCGGATCGTCTTCGCCGGAGACGGCAAGCACGGGGTTTGCGATCCGGCCGACTTCCTCCCGCAGATCCGCCCCGGCCAGAGCTGCGCAACAGCCGATATAGCCGTCGACCTTGGTCGCGGCGAACGTGTCACGCATCTCGCGGACGGTGCCGCCTTCAGCGGTTCTGAACTCCGGCGTGAACCAGCGCTCGGCGGTGGCGGCGGCGAGCTCCCCAATGCCGTTTTCCCGCACGGCGGCAATGCGCGCGACCCAGCTTTCCGCGGTGCCGATCTTGGCGGACGTCGCGCACACAACAAGCTTGTCCAGCCGTTCTCCGGCATGAATGGCCAGCCACTGTCCGGTCAGACCGCCGATGGAGAGGCCGCAGAAATGCGCCCGCTCTATCTCAAGCGCATCGAGCAGCGCGATGACGTCGTGACCAAGATCGGACAGTGCATAGGGCGGCGGCGGTGCCGAAGACAGGCCATGACCGCGGCGATCGTAACGCAGCAGGCGATATTGGTGCGAGAGCGCGGCCACCTGCGCAGCCCACATGTGCAGGTCGGTACCGACCGAATTGCAGAACATGAGCCAAGGCTTGCCGGAAGCGGCCGTATCGCCGTCGATACGGTAATGAAGGCGGTGACTTTCGAGATCTAGATAGGGCACGGCTCGAGGGCTTCGGTTTTTTTGAAGAGGCTTACGGGCGATTCGGACGAACACTCATCCTATGACGTAGTGTCGACCGTGCTCGCCGCGAGAAAGGCGCCGACGGCCGGGTTACGATCGGCCGTCGGCAGAAGCGTAATGAGCGGCTCGGGCCACCGCTCATCGTACCACCGCCCTACGCGGCAGCGAGTTGGACGGTGCCGGCGCGGCGGGCGTTGCTGACCGCGAAGACCAGCATGGCGAGCGCCGAGACCGCCGCGGGGATGGCGAAAATCAGGAAGTTCTGCTGGAGCGGAAGTTGCTGCGCGAGGAGCACGCCGCCGAGCGTCGGGCCGACGATGGCGCCGATGCGGCCCACGCCCGAGGCCCAACCCAACCCGGTCGACCGGACGGAGAGATTGTAGAGCTGCGCGACGCTGGCATAGAGCAGGATCTGCGTGCCGATCGTCGTGGCGCCGGCAATAAAGACCATCAGGAACAGCAGTCCCGCCGGCAGGTTGAAGCCGATCAGCGCGATCGAGGCAGTCGCTGCAACGAAGAAGGCGACCACCACTTTCGGCAGGCCGAAGCGGTCGCCGAGCCAGCCGCCGGCGATCGCGCCCGCCATGCCGCCGAAGTTGAGCGAGAAGAGGCTGAGCAGGCTCGCCTTTTCGGCATAGCCGGCTTCCTGGAGAACTTTCGGCAGCCAGGACGAGAGCAGATAGACGAGCAACAGGCAGCAGAAAAAGGCGACCCACAGCATCAGCGTGCGCAGCGTCCGCTGGTGCCGGAACAGTTCGGCGACCGACGCAGACGCGCCCTTGGCTTCGGAGAAGACCAGCCTGTCTTCACTGACGAGGCGCGCGGACGGGACGATCTTCGCATAGATTTGTCTAGTCTTTTCCTGCTCGCCCTGGCGAATGAGGAAGCCGAGCGATTCCGGCAGCTTCCACAGGATGACCGGCAACAGCACCAGCGGCAGCGCGGCGACGAAGAACATCGGCTTCCAGCCGAATTGCGGGATGAGACCGATGCCGAGGCCCGCCGCGACCATGCCGCCGACCGAATAGCCGGAGAACATCAGCGCCACCATGGTGCCGCGCAGGCGCTTCGGCGCATATTCGTTCATCAGCGCCACGGCATTCGGCATCAGCCCGCCGCAGCCGAGCCCGGCGAAGAAGCGGAAGACCTTGAACTGTTCCGGCGAACCTGCAAAGCCGGTGAGAAGGGTCGAGACGGTGAACAGCAGAAAGCTGATCGCGATGCCCTTCTTCCGGCCGATCCTGTCGGCCAGCGGCCCGAAGAACAGGGCGCCGAACATCATGCCGAACAGCGCCCAGGCCTGCAGCGCGCCGGCCTGGGGTTTGCTCAGACCCCATTCGTCCATCAGCGTCGGCAGGACGGTGCCGGCGACGAAGACGTCGTAGCCGTCGACGATCAGCAGCAGGGCGCAGAGCCCCACCACCAGCCACTGGAATCCCCCGAACGGATTGTTGTCTATTGCTTCATTCACATCGATAGTGCGCATCATCGCTCCTCCCCGAGTTGCTACGCAGTCAGTCTTGAAATGTCAGCCGGTATCGCCCCCGGCCACGGGCAGCACGCTGCCGGTGATGTAGGACGCCTCGTCCGAGGCCAGGAACAGGATCGGCGCCACCTGTTCCTCGATGGTCCCGTAGCGCTTCACGAAGCTGGATTGCTTCACCTGGTGAACGACCTCGGCCATCCAGCCCTTCTCCGCCTCCGTGTCGCCGCCGGCATTGCGCGGAACGCGCCGCGGCGGCGCTTCCGTGCCGCCCGGGGCGGTAGCGACCACGCGGATGTTGCGCTCCGCCAACTCCATCGCCAGCGACTGGGTGATTGCATTCACCCCGCCCTTGGCCGCCGAATAGGGCACCCGATGGATGCCGCGCGTCGCATTCGACGACACATTGACGATGGTGCCGCCGCCGCGCGCGACGAGATGCGGCAGCACGGCGTGGCAGCAGTAGAGCGTCGGCATCAGCGAGCGGCGGATCTCGGCATCGATCTGCTGCGGCTCGAATTCACCGTAGGGGCGCATGCGGATCGCCCCGCCGACATTGTTGATGAGGATGTCGATGCCGCCGAAGCGTTCTTCGGCGAAGCGCATCGCGGCAGCCGCACCTTCATAGGTTTCTAGGTCGGTCCTGAAAGCCGCGGCTTCAGCGTCGCGGGCCTCGGTCGCCACATCGGCGACGAAATCGGCACGATCGACGAAGACGACCCGTCCGCCCTCCTCCGCGGCGCGGATCGCCACGGCGCGGCCAATGCCCTGCGCCGCGCCGGTCACCACCAGCACCTTGCCGGCAAAACGATCCGCGAAGCGCACCCTGCTCACGCAGCCTCCTTCACGACCGCATTGGGCGTGAACTTCTCATAGTGAAAACTGTTCGGCTTAACGCCGCTGTCGTCGAAATGCCTGCGAACAGCATCGACCATCGGCGGCGGGCCGCAGAGATAGACGTCGACGTCGCCGCCGTGCAGCACCTCGGTGGGCATATGCTGTGTCACCCAGCCCTTGCGCGGGTGGCCGGAGGAATCCTCGGCCACCACCGTCGCGAAGCTGAAGTTGGGCAGGCGCGCCGCATAGGCTTCGATTTCGTCGACGAGAACCAAATCGAGATCGCGCGTCACGCCATAGATTAGGTGGATCTTCTGCCCAGAACTCTCGCGGGCGAGCACTTCCAGCATCGACAGGAACGGCGCGAGCCCCGTGCCGCCGGCCAGGAACAAGAGTGGCCTCTGGACGTGGCGGAGATAAAAGCTCCCCACCGGTCCTGTCAGCTCCAGCTTCGCGCCGACTTCGGCGCGCTCCAGCCAGTTGCTCATCAGGCCGCCGGGTATCTTCTTGATGAGGAAGCCGATGCGGCCTTCGCAGGGCGCTGTGCTGAACGAATAGGAGCGGCTCTGACCGCTGCCCGGCACCTCGATATTGACATACTGGCCAGGCAGGAAGGCAGGCGCGGCCTCCGCCTCAAGCTCCAGCACGGTCGCCGCGTCGTTGTGCAGGCTGACGCGCGCCACTGTGGCCGAGAATCTCTGCTGCCCGGTCTTGCAGGCCACGGATGTCGTCGGCACCGCGATCACGCAATCCGAAGCCGGCTTCATCTGGCAGGTCAGCACAAGCCCGCTTTTGGCCTCCTCCGCCGTCAGCGCATCGTCGATGAAATCGTTGCCTAGGTCGTAGCTGCCGCTCTCGGCGCGACACTTGCAGGTGCCGCACACGCCGTCGGAACAGTCCATCGGCAGGTTGATCTTGTTGCGGAAGGCCGCATCGAGAACCTTCTCGCCGTCCTTGCACTCGATGAAGCGGGTCACCCCGTCCTCGAAGTTCAACGCAATTCTGTAGCAGGCCATAGAACCCTCCTCATCAATTCCTGTGCCGGCCGGCAACGCCCGTCAGATGTGATAGACGTCGATGACCTGGCGGATGTAGTCGTTCTTCAGCACGATCTTCTTGTTGGAGATCAGCAGCTCGTCGTCGCTCTTGCGCAGCGTCACGAACATCGTGCCGAAGAACTGGTCGGTGACCTTGTAACGATGATTCAACGTGTGGAAGTTGTAGCGCACGTCGACTTCATCACCGCGGACTTCCAAGACTTCGACATTGGTCACGCTGTGGCTGGTGCGCGGCTCCGGCGTGGAGGCGCCGGAGCGCTCGGTCTTGATGCGGAACACCCGGTCTTCCAGACCGTCGCGGTTCGGGTAGTAGATCAGCGAGATCTGCGACTGCGGGTCATCGGTGATCTGATCGTCGTCGTCCCAGGCCGGCATCCAGTAGGTCACGTCTGGCGCATAGCAGGTCAGCCATTCGTCCCACTCGCGATCGTCCAGCAGACGGGCTTCCCGGTAAAGAAACGCGCAGATGGCTTCGTAGAAAATGCTCATGCGACGACTCCGCTCTTCTCGGCCGTCAGCGCCTCGCGCATCACCTTGGCCCAATATTCGTGCTGGCGCACGAACAGGCCCTCGTCTTCGCTGCGCTCGCCGGACAGGAGCGGCTCGATGCCCATTCGCTTCGCGTTCTCATCAGGACCGTCGATCCAGAGCGGTGCGCCCCGCGACAGGTCGTTCCAGAGCGCGGCGGTGCCGGCATAGCCGGCCTGGCAGGCGCGGAATTCTTCCAGATCGTCGGCCGTGCCCATTCCGGACACGTTGAAGAAGTCCTCGTATTGCCGGATGCGCAGCGCTCGGTCCGCAGCGCTTTCTCCTTTCGGCGCGAAGCAGAAGATGCTGATCTCGGTCTTGTCGACGCTGATCGGCCGGGTCACGCGAATTTGCGTCGAGAACTGATCCATCAGGAAGACATTGGGGTAGATGCAGAGATTGCGCGTCTGGTTGACGATGAAATCCGCCTTCACCTCGCCGACGCGTGCCCTGATCTCGTCGCGTTGGTCGTAGACCGGACGCACTTCCGGGTTCATCGTGTTCGTCCACAAGAGGATATGGCCGTTCTCGAAACCGTAGACGCCGGCGACGGATCGGCTCCAACTGTTGGCATCGACCGCCTTCGTGCCCTCCTCCTTGCGCCGGCCCATGGTGGCGGCGTAGTTCCAGTGGACCGAGCTGACGTGATAGCCGTCGCAGCCGTTCTCCATCTGCAGCTTCCAATTGCCGTCATAGATGTAGGACGAGTTGCCTCGCAGCACTTCGAGCCCGTTCGAAGCCTGGTCGACGATCTGGTCGATGATGACCTTCGTCTCGCCGAGGAACGCCTCGAGCGACGCGACGTCCTCCTTCAGGCTGCCGAATAGGAAGCCGCGATAGCTTTCGAAGCGGGGCAGGCGCTTCAGGTCGTGCGAGCCGTCCTTGGCGAACTGCTCCGGATATTGGGTGGACTTCTCGTCCTTGACCTTGAGCAGCTTGCCCGTGTTGGAAAAGGTCCAGCCGTGGAAGGGACAGGTGAAGCTGCCCTTGTTGCCGTGCTTGCGCCGGCAAAGCATTGCCCCGCGATGCGCGCAGGCATTGATGATCGCATTGAGTTCGCCGTTCTTGTCGCGGGTGACGACCACCGGCTGACGGCCCATATAGGTCGTGTAGTAGTCGTTGTTTTCCGGGATCTGGCTCTCATGTGCCAAGTACACCCAGTTGCTCTCGAAGATGTGCTTCATCTCCAGCTCGAACAGGTCTTCATTGGTGAAGATGTCGCGGCGGCAACGGAAAATGCCGGCCTCCTTGTCGTCCTGCACGGCGGTGGCGAGCAGATGATCGAGATCCCGGGCTTTGTCGATGATCGCAGACATGACCTATCTCCCGCAAAGGGCGCGCTGTCCTTGGCACAGCCTTTGCAACAATGTCGGTGGTGACGTTGGTTACTCACGTGGCGGCCGTTCGGCCGCCGAGCCTCATGCGGCCGCGCGCTTGCGCTGCTCGTTTATCTGATTGTCGACACCGTTCACCAGGGCCGTCAGGTGAATGTCGAACTTGATCTCCGCAAACGGGCCGTTCAAGCCGTTCGCCCTGATGCTGACCTCGTCGGTCCTTTCGACAACGGATGGCACAAGCCCCTCACGGGTCGCATAGGCGAAATCGTCGTTGACCAGCGGATCGCCTTCGATGTTGATTTGGGTCGTCAGCTTGCGATGACCGTCGGCGCTGATGAAGAAGTGGATATGTGCCGGGCGCTGGCCGTGTCGGCCGAGCGCGGAAAGAAGCTGCTCCGTCGGGCTGCCGGGCGGCACGCCGTAACCGTGCGGCACGATGCTCTGGAACTTGTAGCGGCCGCTTTCGTCGGTGACGATGGTGCGGCGCATGTTGAACGGCGCCTGCTTTCCCGTCGGATCGAAGTGCGAGTAGAAGCCGCGGGTGTCACAGTGCCAGACTTCGACGGTCGCGCCCGGCAGCGGCTTGCCGTCGGCATCATGGACGGTGCCGTGCACGATGAGCGTGTGACCGTCGGCATCGGTGCCGTCGTCCAGTCGCGCAAAGCCTTCCGAAACCGGCGCGCCGGCGACATAGAGCGGCCCCTCGATCGTGCGCGGGGTGGGATTGTCGATCCCGAGCGCCTCGTCGATGGCGTCGAGACGCTCGTCGAGGAAGTGGTCGAGGCCGAGACCGGGCGAGATCAGGCCGGCCTGGCCGGCCGCGCCGATCTCGTTGAGCCAGGCGATGCCGGTCCAGTATTCGTCGGGGGTGATGTCGAGATCGTCGATGGCCTTGAACAGGTCCGACATGATCCGATGAACGATCTCTTTGACGCGCGGATTGCCGCCTTCCTTGTCGAGACCGCTGAGGGTCTTGAGAAAGTCCCGAATGTCAGGCCTGTCGAAAATCTTCACGTTCATGTTCGTTCCTCCACTTGGATTGTCTTGAACTGCAGCGGCTCCATCCCCCCGGGAGTGCCGCCGACGAAGGGTCTAGGTATCGTCCTCGCGGATCGACGAAGGGTGCCGACAGAGCGGCACGACCTTGACGTCCATGAAGGGAAAGAGCGGCAAGGTGGCCAGGACCTCGTGCAGTTCTCCCGGCCCGCTCACATCGAAAATGCTCACATTCGCGTAGCGGCCGGCCACGCGCCACAGGTGGCGCCATTTGCCGGAACGCTGCAGTTCCTGTGCCCGCTCGCGTTCCGTGGCCTTGAGCTCCGCAGCGACGCCCGAGGGCAGATCGTGCGGCAGACTGACGGTCATCTCGACATGAAACAGCATGATCTCACCCCACCACGCGCAGGGTCGAAGCGTGCTTGCCGTCCCTGCGGAAACGATCGACGGCTTCCATTGAAAGAGCCACGCCGAGCCCGGGACCTTTCGGCAATTGCAGTTGGAAGTTCTCGAAGCGAAGCGGCTCTTCCAGGATCTCCTCGGTCAGAAGCAGGGGACCGAAGAACTCGGTGCCCCATTCCAGCTCCTTGACGCTTGCCATCAACTGAGAGGCAGCGATCGTGCCGATCGGCCCCTCCAGCATGGTGCCGCCATAGATGCTGATGCCTGCGGCTTCCGCGATCGCGATCACCCGGGCGGCGGCAAACAATCCTCCCGCCTGCTCGATCTTGATCGAGAACACGTCGGCAGCCCTTGCAGTCGCCGCCTCCAGCGCACTTTCTGGCCCGACCAGAACCTCGTCCGCCATGATGGCGATCGGTGAAGTCCGCCGCAGGCGGGCGAGCGATCCGATCCCCTCTACCGGCTGCTCGACCAGCACGCAGCCGGCGTCGGCCAGAGCCGCGATCGCGTTGCGCGCCTCCCGCTCGCGCCACGCCATGTTCACGTCGACGCGGATGGAGGCCATGTCCGGCAGCGCCTTGCGGATAGCGGCCACGTGATGGATGTCTTCCTCGATCGACTTGACGCCGATCTTCAGCTTGAAATCCCTGTGGCGCCGCCGGTCGAGCATGGCTTGCGCCTCGTCGATGTCCCGGGCGGTGTCTCCGGAGGCCAGCGTCCAGGCGATGGGCAGGCTGTCGCGCCGCCGCCCGCCGAGCAGTTCCGACATCGGCAGACCGAGGCGGCGTGCGTGGCAATCGAGCAGGGCCGCCTCCACCGCGCATTTGGCGAAGTGATTGCCCTTGACCGCCTTGACGACGACGTCCATGGCAGCCTGGATGCGCGACGCATCGCGGCCGATGAGCAGCGGCGCGATATATTCGTCGATCGTCAGCTTCATGCCTTCCGGGCTTTCCGGCCCATAGGCGAGACCGCCGATCGTCGTCCCCTCCCCGAACCCCTCGAAACCGTCGGAGCAGCGAACGCGGACGATGGTCATGCTCTGCCGGTTCATCGTCACCATCGACAGGCGATGCGGCCGGATGGTGGGCAGATCGAGTATAATGGTTTCGATCGCGCTGATGCGGATTTCGGTAGACACCCGGCTTTCCTCCCTTGATCGCAAGGAAATTAGCGCCCACTGTAAAATCAGTCCAAAACTATATAAGTTGGATTTGATACCTGAAAGGTATAGCTATGGAGCTGAGGCAGCTGCGCTATTTTCTTGCCGTCGCGCGCGAGCGGAACTTCTCGCGTGCGGCGGGAATCCTGCATATCGCGCAGCCGCCTCTCAGTCGGCAGATCCAGCAATTGGAAGACGAACTCGGCGTTCTGCTGATCGACCGGTCGAGCCGGCCGCTCGATCTGACCGAGGCCGGTCGCTTCTTCTACGAGCAGGCCGGACAGATCATTGCCCGGACCGAGCATATGCGCGAGCAGACGCGCAAGATCGGCCTGTCGAAACGCGAGCGTTACGTCATCGGCTGCGTCGGCTCGACCCTTTATGGCGGCATGCCGGACCTGGTCCGCCGCATGCGCCGGCGCTGGCCGGATCTCGACATCGAAATCCGGGAAATGATGTCGACCGAGCAGGTCACGGCCCTCAAGGAGAGGCGGATCGATCTCGGCTTCGGCCGGGTTCGCTTCAACGACAGGGAGGTCGAGAGGCTGACGCTGCGGGAGGAACGACTGGTCGTCGCCTTTCCGAAGGGGCATCCGAAATCGGTATCGACCGAGCCGATCGCGCTCGCCGAACTGGAGGGGGAACCGCTCATCGTCTATCCCTCGGCTCCGCGCCCGAGCTTTGCCGACGAGGTCCTCAACATGTTGTCCGAACAGGGCATTTCGCCTGGCAGCGTGGAAGAGGTTCGCGAAATTCAGACCGCATTGGGCATTGTGGCGGCCGGAATGAGCCTGTGCGTCATTCCCGCGGCGTCGCAGCGGCAAAGGCCCGACGACGTGTGCTATCGCACCATAAAGGACGAGAACGCCACCTCGCCGATCATCATGAGCTTCAGGCGCGACGACGCGAAAGGCCGGGTCGAAGAGATCAAGCAGCTCATTCGCGAAATGTACGCCGACAACCCGCCCTGGCTGCAGCTCTCCAACGTGCAACTCGACGGTGCATGAGGCTTCCGCGGCGGCGGGGACCTATGTGAGGCTCCGACTCCAGCAAGGCAGCGCCGGAGCGGCCGGAAGGCCGCCGCCGCCGGCTCCCATGACTTCGAATGCGGCCGCCTACCTCGCAACGGAACCGGGGCCGTGGTCTTTCAGTCCTACAAAAGCGAATGCCCGCCTGAGTGAGGCGGGCATTCGGCATCGAAGCGCCGGCGTCACGCCTCAGTGATTGATGGCCTTGACGATTTCCTCGGTGACCTTCTTGGCGTCGCCCAAGAGCATCATCGTGCCGTCCTTGTAGAACAGCGTATTGTCGATGCCGGCATAGCCGGAGCCGAGCGAGCGCTTGACGAACAGGCAGGTCTTGGCCTTGTCGACGTCGAGTATCGGCATGCCGTAGATCGGCGAGGTCTGGTCGTCGCGCGCCGCCGGATTGGTGACGTCGTTGGCGCCGATGACATAGGCGACGTCGGCCTGGGCGAATTCCGAATTGATGTCCTCGAGCTCGAACACCTCGTCATAGGGGACGTTGGCCTCGGCGAGAAGCACGTTCATGTGGCCGGGCATGCGGCCGGCGACCGGGTGGATGGCGTATTTGACCTCGACGCCGGCCGCCTTCAGCTGGTCGCCCATCTCGCGCAGCGCATGCTGGGCCTGGGC
>NZ_NWTB01000042.1:0-12655 GCF_002531875.1 Sinorhizobium sp. FG01 | reverse complement strand
TTGGCCTCCAGAGAGTTTTCTAGCGACCTCACTCTGCCACGGTGCAGACCGCTACTCACCCCTGATGGGATCTCAAGGCACGAAGGCAATGCCCAGCCGCGAGCGTGATGCAGTTCGCAATTTGCATCCGTGATCACTCTAAAAAGGCACCGTTGGCCTGCGTCAGCGCCTTGGTCATTAATGCCGCTTCGCCATATGGTGTTCGTACGGACTCTATCTCCTGCCAACCGGCTTTTGCGTAGAGGGCTTTTGCGTCCTCGGTTGTAAGGTAAAGGCTTCGATGGCCGAGCCGCCAAGCCTCTTGTTCCAGCCTCTTGATTAGCAGCAATGCTATTCCTTTATTGCGATGAAACGGATGGACGTAGAGCGACTTAAGCCAGGGAGTCAGATCTAACCTTCCTCGGAAATCGCTTTCCCACAGACTGACCATGCCTGCAGGTTTGTCAGCCTCGATCGCGATCAAAGTCAGCGGAATTGATTTTGTCTGTGCTCCCTCGAAGAACTCACGCTCTGCCTGCGCGAATGAGCCATCCGATTGGCAACCCCATTGCCCGAAAGCCCAGCTTGCACACACAGGAATGAAATTCGGATATGTTTCCAAGTACTCGACTGTGGTTCTGCTAGCGCCGTGCATCTTCTAACTAGTCCTCTTTTCTTCCAGGTGTTACGGGGTTCAGCGCGAAAGCAAAGCTCAAGGAGCGGCAATTAGCGTCAGGGTCGCCGATTAGAAACGTCACGGTATCTGCTGTGCTTTGTGCCGGTAAGCCCGAAGTGTCCGACAGAGCCTACGCGTTTGGTACACCGGTGGACTGCGTGAGCAACTACTCACATAAACTGTTCAATTGAAGCTTCTTAAGAATCTCCGGTAAGACTGCCATGTGGTTGAAGGTTCCCGTGGCGCCTGCTTCCAACAATTTCTCTGCGTGGCCCGAGACACAATGAGAACCGCCGACAAAGCCTATCACCCGCATCCGGGCTGCCACCGCCGCTTGAACCCCAGCAACACTGTCTTCGATGACCAGGCAGTTGGCGGGCTGTGTTTTCATGTTCTCCGCTGCGAACAGAAAGAGATCGGGTGCGGGCTTGCCGCGCGGAACCTCGGACGCGCTGAAGACATGAGGCGCAAAAAGGTCGTAAAGATCTGTAATCTCAAGTCCAGAACGCAGCTTTTTCGGGTCGCTGCTCGAGGCCACGCATTTTGCCAGGCTGATGGCGTTCAAAGCCTGTCGAATACCCGCGATGGCTTTGAGTTCGCACGAATATCGCTTGGAGATCTCTATCATCACACGTTGATGATGGTCATTCGGCAGGCGCAGGCCCGCCTCGGCTTCGATGATAGAATAGCTTTGCTGATCGGTCATGCCTATGAAACGACTATTATAAGCCTCAGCAGTTATGGCGTACCCTAATTTTGCGAGAGCCTCGACATGTACCTCGGTGGCGATGCTTTCGCTGTCGATGAGAACCCCATCGCAATCGAATATGAGAAGTTCTAGGAATTCGCAGGCGGGCATGCATTGAGTCATCCGTTAAGCCTTCACAATTCAAGCTACTCCACAGATCTCCAGATCCTCCCGGTCAGCGGCGGGAAAGTCGATTACACTTTGGGAGTCTTATTTGCTTCGCCAGGACCATCGGCACCGATTTTCACCCAAAATGAAATCACGCCGACATGAATTTAGTGCACGAAATCATCACGATCCATCAGCCTCTTGGCACTGTTCGCTCTGCTCATCCAGGACTACCGCGGCGAAAGTGACTGCACAGGCAACAATAATCAAGCAACATGTAAAATATATTTTTGAATATATTTCCTCGAACTGCGGCATTTGCTCCGCTAAGCATACCAATCTTCCGATATTTAGTGTCGCTCAATCCAAGTCCTCTGGAGTTGCACACCATGCTCCGTATTTTTCCCGCCATCTATCAGCTGGCGTGGCCTCAGTGATTGGAGGAACACGCTGTCGAGCTGGGCCGGATCTCGGATGCCCAGGTCCAGCGAAGCAGTACCGTTGGTGACCGCCGAACATCTGAGAAGCACGCGAAACTTCGTCAAGGTCGTTTCAACGGCACGGTTGCTCTCCCCGCCATTATGTGGAATGTGCCCCAACAAACTTGTTTCTGGCATCCTGCAGTAGATTGTCAAACGACATCGACAAAGGAGAGTGCGAAGATGTGGGTCTGTGATAATGCCGCCCAATGTCGTGGAATTGAGCCACCAAGAACGCGCGGAAAAGCGGATGCGGCCTATGATGCAGTAGTTCACTTGCTTTACAGCTACGGGCTTATGCCGGGGCAACAGCTGAGTGACGTTGAGTTATCGGCGAAACTCAACATTGGAAGAACTCCGGTACGCGAAGCACTTATCCGACTTGCAGCTGAGGGAAAGGTCATATCCATCCCCCAAAAGGGCTACTTCACGAGGCCCCTCACCGAATGGGCCATAGCGGACTCGTATGCTGTGGCACGAGAAATCCTAGCCTTCGCACTCGCCCGCGCAGAGCCTCAGGCTCGCTACCAACCGGCATCTTGTGAAGCATTGTCATCGGCCGAACCCGCGCGTCGAGCGGAAGCGATCTTCACTGAAATCGGCCAGAGGGCATCGAATTGTGAGATGTGCAAGATTATCGACAAATTCTGTTTTTGCACGCACCCCTTACGCGTGGAAATAACCGCGTCAGAGCATTCCCGCTCATTCAGGAGAAGCCTCGCAACGCTGAAGGATGCGATGCCGCAGCTAGGCAAAGCAACGAGCGTGGTGCAATCCGCATTGATGAGCCACCTTGATTTCGAACAACGCGCTCTAACACACGTTTTGGGCGTTGTGAATGGTCGATCATTGAATGCATCCATCTATAGCGAGCAGTTCATGAGCGTCCAGCGATGACTTCTGCCAGAGCTATTCCCAATTGCCCTGCCTGTGCTATGGCAGCGCACGTTTGGTCCAGCATTGGGTATGATGGTGCTTCCGGCGCGGGGGTTGTGATTGCGCTTGCAAAGGTGTGCACGTGAGCTAACCCGAATGAGAAAAATTCCGTCTGCCAATTATGGCAGCGTAGAGCCAATGCAGTCTATCTAGATGAGATCCGCCTTCTTGAGCGCCTCCTCCAACGAGGTCGCCCCAAGTAAGACAAGGGCTCGATCCAAGCACAGATTGATCTCTGCTTCGCTTTTTCCCTCGAGTAAGGCGATCTCGGAGACGCTCCTGCCCAGCGATATCCACCTAAGGCACGATCTTTCAAAGGGCGGAAGTTTCCACGTCGTCATAAACACCCAAATTCAGTCTGTTACCTCGTCATCGGAATCTGTTCTCGACTTTTGCAACGAAAGCTCAAAACTCGTCATTAGCCATGAGCAGGAAGAACTTCCCAAAGGTCGACACGTATCTCACACGCTACTCCCCATGATGTTGCTGATGAGGTCCAGAACCGCTCGTCCTCGAAATGCTGAACCAAAAAAAGGGCTGCCGTCGGGACCTGATCGACGGCAGCCAAGGCGCCCTGGGAGGGTCGGGAAACGATTGTAAAGGCGAGTCGGTGCTTGATCTTCCATCCGGATCAATCGCGAATAGCAGTTCCTGTCGACGGGTCGAACCAATGCAGCTTTTGCAATTCCACTGTCAGCGGCAGTCGCTGATTGGGCTCGGGCGTCGCTGCCGGCGGGATACGCGCCACCAGGCGATTGGTGCCCTTGCGATTGAAATCCTCCGGCTCCTCGGCGCCGTTGACATCGACGGGCGGGGACGCGATGTCGAAGAAGACATAGGTGTCGGCGCCGAGCGCCTCGGCGACCGGGACCGGCTCGTTGAACAGCGCCTCAGCTTCGGGACACACCAGAAACATCTCCGGTCGTATTCCGACGACGACCTGGCGTCCGCCATAGGCAGACAAGGCAGCGCTCGCGGGAACCGGAAAACTGATCCCGGTCCCCGCGATCGCCGCGCGCAGGCCTGCCCCCTCCGCCCGGAGTTCGGCCCGCACGAAGTTCATCGCCGGCGAGCCGATAAAGCCTGCGACGAAGATATTTGCCGGCCGGTCATAGAGCCGCTGCGGCGTGTCGATCTGCTGCAGATTGCTTTCCCCGGCGTTGCCGACGGGCTTGAGCACCGCGACCCGGTCGCCCATCGTCATTGCCTCGACCTGGTCGTGGGTGACATAGAGCGTGGTGACGCCGAGGCGCTGGTTCAGGAGCTTGAGCTCGGCGCGCATCTGGACCCTGAGCTTGGCGTCGAGATTGGAGAGCGGCTCGTCCATCAGGAAGGCCATGGGATGGCGGACGATCGCGCGGCCCATCGCCACGCGCTGGCGCTGGCCGCCCGACAGCGCGCCTGGTTTGCGCTGCAGATAGCGTGTCAGGTCGAGCATTTCGGCCGTGTCGCGGACGAGCTTGTCGATCTTGTCCTTCGGCATCTTGCGCTGCTGCAGGCCGAAAGCCATGTTTTCGTAGACGGTCATATGCGGATAGAGCGCATAGTTCTGGAACACCATGGCGATGTCGCGGTCCTGAGGCTCGGTGTTGGTGACATCCTGATCGTCCATCAGAAGCCGGCCGCTGTTCGGCGTCTCCAGCCCCGCCGCCATTCTCAGCAAGGTGGATTTGCCGCAGCCCGAAGGTCCGACCAGCACGACGAACTCGCCGTCGGCAACCGTGTAGCTCACGTTGGCGACGGCGACGGTCCCGTCTGAAAAGATTTTTCCAATCCCGTCAAAGGTCATGGACGCCATAATAATTCTACTCCAAGCATCAAGAGGCGAGGCAAACCATCCTCCGGACCGGAATGCCTCGTGAGGGTTAAAACATCAGCCGACGTTCACGGGTTTGCTGTTGGCGACCGACTCCTCGATGGCGGCTAGAACCTTTGTGTTGGCGAGGCCATCGTTAGCGTCCGCGAGCAAGGGGACGTCGCGCACCACGCTATCGACGAAGCGGGCGATGGACTCCTGCACGAAGCCTCCGATCCGGGTTGTGCCGGTGGGCGTTACGCCGATGTAGTCGTTGTATCTCAGGCCGCCTTCCATGACGCGGCGAAGACCGCCATTATGGGTTGGATCCGCCTGGATCTGGCCCTTCTCGCCGACGAACTCGATTTTGAAATCGACAAGAGACGGGTTGTCACGCGAGAGGATCCAGCTGTTCTCCATGGTCACGACCGTACCCTTTGAAAACTCCAGGATCGACACGTGGAAGTCTTTTGTATCGACGCCGCCGGCTGACAATGTGCCTGAACGGGCAACAGCGTAGACGCGGGTAACCTCGTCGGCGAGGATGAAGCGCAGGACGTCGACGAGATGACTGCCCAGGAACCAGAGCGCTGAAGACTTCGCAGCCCAGCTCAGCATCTGGAACGGCACGAACGTCGTGTTCGAAAGCCGCGCGGTGCCATGCTTTGCCAGTCCGATCTGGCCGTCCTGGATCATGTCCCGAAGCTGGGACAGGATGGGGTTCACACGGTTGTGGAAGTCGATCATCAGCTTGCCTTTGGACGTCGCCGCAGCTTCGGCAATGTCTTCGGCTTCTTTCACTGTCGTCGCCAAAGGCTTTTCACTCAGGACATGCTTGCCAGCCCTGAGCGCCGCGAGGATGATCGGCGTATGGGTGAAGTCGGGTGTTGCCACCGACACCGCATCAATATCGTCACTGGCAATCAGCTTCTGATAATCGGTGAAGGCCTCAGCTGCGCCGAAATTCTCCTTCATCTTGAACGCCCTGCCCTCATCGAGGTCGCAGACGCCGACGAGTTCGGTTTCCGGCAGGACGTTAAAGGTGTGGGCGTGGTTGTTGCCCCACAGGCCGGCGCCGATGACGCCCATGCGAAGTTTGCTCATTCAATTCTACTCCATTCAAAAGGGGGCGATCAGCCTTTCACCGAACCGAAGGTGAGGCCTCTGACGACGTAGCGGTCGAACACCAGGAAGATGATCATCGGCGGGATCATCGCGAGCACCGCGGCCGCGGCGATGTAGTTCCAGGTCACGCCGCTGGTGGCGAAATATCCCAGCGTCCCTATCGGAAGCGTGGCAGTCGAGCGCGAGCTCAGCACCAGCGGAAAGGCAGCATTGTTCCAGGCGAACACGAAGGCGAACATCGATGTGACGATGATGCCGGGGCGAACGATCGGAAGCGTGATCCGCCACATGATCGTATACCAGCGGGCCCCGTCGACGCGGGCGGCTTCCTCAAGTTCAGCCGGAACTTCGTCGATGAAGCTCTTCATCAGCCAGACCGAAAACGGGATCGTCAGCGTCTGCAGAACCAGCACGATCGAGAAGTAGGAGCCCTGCAGACCGATTCGGTTGATCAGCACGAAATAGGGGATCAGGAAGGCGATTGGCGGCGCCATCAACAACCCGAGATACCACAGCATGATGTTCTTCTTGCCGCGCAGCTTGAAGCGCGAGAGCGCGTAGGCCGCCGGTACCGAGAACGGCAGGTTGAGCAGCACGGCGCCAATGGCCACGATCAGAGAGTTCACCAGTTGCGGCGCATTGGTGCCTGGGTCGACGAGAATATGCCTAAAGGCATCGTGTGTCGGCTCGAAGGTGAGCTGCGGCGGCATCGCGAACGCCGTTTCGGCCGGACGGATGGCGAGCGCCAGGAACCAGATGATCGGTCCGATGAAGACCGCCAGGAACAGGAGGCCAGCAGCATAGGTAAGCGCAGTGTAGAACGTCGTGCGTCTTGACATATCACCACTCCTCATTGCCGAAGGCGAAGAACACGTAGAGGGCGACGATGATGTTGACGATCAGCACCGTGATCCAAGTCATCGCGCTGACCAGCCCGACATTGAAGTTCACCAGGCCCTGCTCGTAGAGCGAATAGCCGAGCGTGCGCGTCGAAGTCCCCGGTCCGCCGCGGGTCAGTACCAGCACGGTGTCGAAGGTGTTGAAGATCTGCATGAAGCGCAGCATGACGATGATGATCGCGGTGCGCCGGATGAGCGGCAGCTTGATGCGTATCAGGATCGTCCAGGCCGAGGCGCGATCGAGGCGCGCGGCTTCGATGATTTCGTCGGGAACAGAAAGCAGGCTGGCATAGAGAACGATGGCGAAGAACGGCGTCCACTGCCAGATGTCGACGAACAGGATGGCTGCCAGTGCCGTCGAGGGCGAGCCGAGAATACCTTCCGCCGGAATGGGCAGCGAAAGAGACTGCAGAACCCAGGTCACCAGGCCGCCGCCGGGATCGTAGAGATAGCGAAACAGAAAGCCGACGACGATCGGCGCGATCGTGGTTGGCAGGATCAGGAGCGCGCGCACGACATTCATGCCGGGCAGCGCCTTGAGCAGGACGAGTGCAATTGCCAGCCCAAGCCCGAACTCGATCGCGGTACCGAGGACCGACAGGATCAGCGTGTTGGTGAGCGCCGCGCGGAAATCGAAGGCATTGAGGGCCTGGACGTAGTTGTCAAAGCCGACAAACGCCAAGGGCTGCGGCCCAACCTGCAGGTTCCAGAAATAAAAGCTCGATTTGAGCGCAAAGAGCAGCGGGTAGGCGATCAGCGCCAGCAGCATGATGACCGAAGGTGCGATCAGCAGGTAGGGCAGATTTCGCCGGATAAAGCTTCTCCGGGCAGGCGCAAGCGCCTGTGGCATGCGAACAGTTCTAGAGTGCATTTCAAGGTCCAGTTCTTCTTCACTCGGTTCGCCGGCGCGAGCATTGCCGCGCCGGCACGAGGAGAACTCTATTACGCCTTGCTGAGCGTGCTGATCAGGGTTTTGGCCCCGTCGAGCGTGTCCGTGAAGCTTTCCTTCTGATACGGGATCATCAGATTGCCCTTGAGGATGCTTTCGAACAGGCCGTTGGTGCGCTCGAGCGCCGTCTTCGGATCTTCGCTGCCAGTCAGGAGCTGGTTCAATGTGAGGCCGAGGACGCTCTCGACGGCCGTATAGCCGGGGACCGGCGGGCGGGTGATCTTGCCGTTGCCCTGCTTCATCATCGCGTACTGCACGTCGAGGTAAGGATAGACCGCCTTCACCTCCGCGTCCTCGTAGAGCGAGGCGCGGGCAAAGTCGGAGAACTGGTAGTTGAGGTCCGGCCAGAGAGCCATTTTCTTCTGGGTCGCCTTCGACGTCGCCCATTTGATGAACGCGAAGCCCGCCTCCTGCCGCTCGGAACTCGAGGGGACGCCGAGGCTGTAGCCGCCGAGACTGACGGTCTGCGGCAGGCCTTCGGCCTTCGGCAAAGCGGCGGTTGCGTATTTGTCCATCACATCCGACTTCTTGCCGGTCATGTAGCCGGAATTCTTGACCAGGTAGAAATACGGCGTCCACCAGTAGAACATGCCGACATCGCCCTTGGCAAAGCGGGTGCCGGCATCGAACCAGACGTAATTGATCGCTTCGGGCGGCGAGAGCTTGTAGAGCTGCCGGTAGATCTCCACCGACCTTATCCAGGCCGAACCGGTCAGTTCCGGCGAGAAATCCCACGGAGCGCCCGGGAAGGATTTGAACCAGTTCGCACCATGGCTCACCGAAAGCTGGGTGAACATATGGGTGATCGGCGAGGGTTGCGAGCCACAGACCACCGTCGGGAACAGCGGATTGCCGCCGAACGACTTGCCTTCGAGCGCCTTCAGGGTCTCTAGGTATTTCGACCAGGTCCAGTCTTCCGAGCTCTCGGCCGGCGGTGCGGCGATGCCGAACTCATCGAAGATATCCTTGCGGTACATGACGCCCTGCGCATAGGCCGCAACCGGCAGCGTGCCGATTTGGCCGCGCCACATGTTCGAAGAATAGAGAACCTCGGGAATGAAGTCTGACAGATCGATGTCGCTGTCCTTGGCAATGAAGTCGTTCAGCGAAATAATCCAGCCATTGTCGAGATACTGACCGAGCCACATCTGATCGACGGCGATGACGTCTGCATCCGATGTCTTGGCGACGAAGGCCGAGACGAGGCGCGTCTGCAGCGCATCATAGGAGAGGCTTTCCAGCTCGACCTTGAGGCCGGTCTCCTTCTCGTATTCCGGGATCATTGCTTTCATCGCGAAGAAGAACGGGTCTTCGACAGACAGTACCCGTACCGTGCCGGCGGCGGCTGCACGCCGTGGCGCCACAAGCGCGCCGACGCCTGACGCCAGGAGCGCCGCGGCGGACGCCGACTTCAGCATGTTCCGGCGCGACATGTTTCCGATATATGTCATGAATGTCTCCTCAGTTATCTGTAATCCAACCTCAATCGATTTTCGGACGCGTTTAGCGCCATGCTCGACGTAGATTGTTACCCCTCGTCTGCCGTTGCAGCAGTTAGTTTGTACTTCGCACAAACTTATGCTACTGTCAAGAAGTCGCCAAACCGCGCTCGGTCTCGTGTGTGTGCGCAGGCTCCGTCTGGTCGAGCAAGCGCTCACAGGCTAGAAAGACCAGCTGCCAAATCGGAGATGCAAGTTGAAATTCGAGAATCAACCACCTTATTCGCTGGGGCAGCGCAGTCCTTCCCACAAGGACGCTGGCGACGGTGGCAACGTGACGCTTGTTTCACAGTCGACGTTGGGCGAGATCAATCGTGGCCGAGTGCTGCAGGCCCTGTACGACCACGGCCCCAAGAGCCGCGCGGAGCTTGCCCGTCTGGCAGGCGTGAACCGGACGACGATAACCGGCATCGTCCAGCCGATGATTGAAGAGGGCCTGCTCGTCGAAGGCGACGCGGTCCCCTCCGACTTCAAGGGCGGCAAGCCGGCGCGTCCGATCTATTTCAATCCGGAAGCCCCGATGCTCGGCGCCGTGCTTCTCTTGCCGAGCAGAATCCAGACATGCCTGGTGACTTTGAGCGGCGAGATCAACGCGCTCACCAAGGCAGAATTCGATCCGCATGGAGACAGGGATGTGTTCCTGGCGATCATGAAGGAGACCTTGTCGGCAACGCTGTCCCAAGCCCACCAGGCGCCGTTTGGAATTGGCATTGCCTCGGGGGGAATGATCGACAGCGATAACGGTGTGATCCTTGCCGTCAATCTCGCGCCGGTTCTGAGCGGTCTTCGCCTGGTCGACATCCTGCAGAATCATTTTTCGCTTCCCGTGGTCATCGATCACCACCCCCGCGCACTCCTCGTCGGCGACCGGTGGTTTGGACCGGGACGGGGCCAGCAGACGTTCGCGGCAATCTACACCGGTGAAGTGTTGGGCGGAGCCTTCTACATCGACGGACGGGTTTATCGGGGGCTTGCCGGCTCCGGAGGCGAACTTGGCCATACGGTGGTCCAGATAGATGGCGAGCTCTGCAACTGCGGCAAGCATGGATGTTGGGAAACCGTCGCCGCCCTGCCCTGGCTACGGCGAGAAGCGGCTCGACTCGGTTTGGCGAATCCCGAAGGTGTCACCTCCGCTCGCCTCGTCAAAGAGGCCGCCGAAGGATCGGAGGCCGCCGATGTTCTGCTCGATCGCTATACTCGCAATGTCGCGTTCGGGATCCTCAACCTGCAACAGACCCTGTCGCTCAACTCCTATGTCCTGCACGGCGACATCGCAGGTGGCGGCCCAGACGCCGCCGCACGCGTCAGGCAGCATGTCGAACACCTGGTCAGGAAGCGTCCAAACCAGGAGATTTCCATTACGGCGAACGGGATCGGAGAAGGTCACACCGCGTTACGGGGGGCCGCCGGCCTGGTCTTGTCCAGTCATCTCAAGTTGGTAATCTAGGCAGGACGAAGATCGCGAGGGCCGCGTTGCCATCGCGAACCGGCAGCAGCAAGCAGGCTCACCGCTCCACCGATCGGCCGCACCGGTTTCATGGCGCGTCATCGACTTGGGTACGACCCTCCCTTCCAACGAGATCACCCGTGGAGGATCGCCCCTTCGGGATTCGGCCGGAACGGATCACGCGAGGTCAGCCGGCGGGAGCGGTTCCGTCATGCACTTGTTGCGGCCTCGACCACCGGTCTCACGTCGCCGGCCTTCAACAGATCAATCGGCCGGCGGTCATTCAAGCGCGCATCCGGATTGACAAGGAAGTTGAGGACCGTCCCATCGTCATGCGTAGGGTTACTGTCGGGCGAGACCACGATACGGATGAACACCATATCGGCCATGGTATCGCAGCAGAATAGGTGCCGATGAAACTGTTGGAACCTCGTCGCCCCTAAACCAAGCGATGGCCCCCCGTGTCGTCACCGGCAACCGCGTAACCACTGATCCTTTCGGCCGACACATGATGAACCTCTGGACGCCTCCATTTGCGTGAGTGGTCCGATGCTCGGGACAAGATCAGGATCGAATAGATTGCGGGCGACACATTGCCGGCTTAAAGCTCTTCAAGCGGCAATCAGCCGTGAAAGCGTCGAGGATATGCTCATGGCCACTGGCACGGTTAAGTTTTTCAATGGAGACAAAGGATTTGGCTTCATTACACCCGAAAATGGAGGCGCTGACGTGTTTGTGCATGTGTCTGCCTTGCAAGGTGGCAGTTCGCTGAGCGAAGGACAGAAAGTGAGCTACGACCTAGGTCAGGATCGCAAGACCGGAAAATCGAAGGCAGAAAACGTTCGCGTTCTTTAACTGAGATCGTTCGATTGGTGGATCGGCCGCGGAGGCCGATCCTTGTTCTGGGAGACGAGATCTTCGACCGCTATGGGATCTAACCGTCGCCCGTAGGAGGCCTTCGCGACGACCGTTGGCTGACGGCCCATGGCGTGGGCAGCGGCCCCCTCTTTTGGTCCCCGCTCTGACGTCTTGCTCCTCGTACCGCGCTCGGCTCGATAGCTACTTATCCAGTCTCGGGGCTTGCCATAGGCTCGCGCGCGAATCCCTTGAGTGCTTCCCTGCTGCGGATTCTTATGTGGCCTCCCACGGAACGTATGAAATCGCTACCCTCCAGAATGGTCGACGGACGGCAAGCATCAGCGAGAGGAATTCGTGCGTCAGATGAATGTCGTCCCCGCCACCCGATCGATGCTGCGCTGGGGGAATCCACCAGGGGTCTCCACAACTGAGCTGGCGCCGCAGAGCGCTGACTGAAAGAATGCTCGGTTGGCGACATTTTGGACAGGCCAATTGTCGGGTTCGGGAGCCAAAAGTCGGCAAGTTGACAATGTATACGGTCAGACAAGGCGCAAAATCAGAAATCTCAGATTGGTACGCCGCTTGCCTCGTTCATGGCATCATTCACTTGAGCGATTGCGAGAGCGAGATGGGTAGCTTGGCAACATTGAGAAAAGGCGGAAATCAGCTATGCCGCAAACTGATGTACAGCGATTTGTCAACGACTTAGGGAGAAAAGCGAGCCTGCTTGAAAACGTCAAACCAATTGCTACAGGCCTTGCGTCGGTCGCGGCGGTCGGAAAGAGCCTCGACTACAACATCACGCCTGACGAGGTGAAAAGTTACATACGGTTGGCCAACCCACAGAAGGTAACCAGTAAGAGGATCGACGCCGAGGAAAAGTTGCCTGGCTTCGCCGCGGTCGTTGTAGCTGTTGTAGTTGTTGTTGTGGTGGTGTGATTCTGGCTCTGCCGGCATCGACTTCGCCGAGCCGGTGCCAAGAGAGCATGAAAGCCATCCTCATCGAGAATGAAACATGACATCAGGCCAGCAAGATATGCCTTCAGGGGCCCACTCGTACCCTCGGGGCGAACACTGCCGCTCCTTGGCAAAGCGGCAACGTTAACCGCGAACAAGGTGTCTCAAAGGCGGGAAATCCGCGTTTGCGAGCGACCATG
>NZ_NWTB01000041.1:0-15103 GCF_002531875.1 Sinorhizobium sp. FG01 | reverse complement strand
TCTCCGCCTTAACGACGGACAGGCGCTGCAAGTATTCACTCCTGGGGAACGCCTGTGGTCCTCTCGGCATCGCCATTTATCACCTCTTGTTCGGGGAAACGGGGCGATACGGACCTATTCGCCGTCAGCCAGCAGCAGCTGGTCGCCCTTGCCCACCTAGGAAGTGCCTTGGCTAGACAGTAGCCGAGGTGTTCATGCGGCATTTGCGCGATTGCGGGTAATCCCCTACGCTCCACTCGCCATTGTTGCACTTGGATTAGATTCTCCAAAAAGCGGAAAAACGGATGCCGATACTGGGGGTGAATTTTCGCCACCGATTGACACCATCTTAGTACGTAGTCCCATTGGTCAACCACCTACTTGTACGTAGGCGAGGACGACGAGGCGCAGGCCCATATGATGAACCAGTCGGGACAGCTGAGTGCTGGTTCCCGCGACGCCTAAGGGTCCGGTGATCGAGTACAGCATTACGAGGATGAAGAGGACCGGCTGACTGGACCAACCAGCGAAGCTGATCGCGGCAACGAATGCAGGTCGGGCGATCATGTCGATCTGACACCGATTGTAGGGCCTAGCCGATCAAGCAGGACGCCCGCGACAGGGCTTACAATCAGGCCAGGAACGATCGCTGCAAATGTAAGCCACCCTGCCAAGGCCGGTGACGAAAACTGCGCCAACACGAAGAGAAACAGTGTGAGGACGAACATGCGGCTGGCCAGACAGGACAAGGTCGCAGCAACGATCGGAGTAAACAGGCCAGGAATCTTCAAAAGGCCGCGGTGTGAGTTCTGCTGTTCCATGTTGACCTGCGGTAATCGAACGAAATAAGGTTGCGAGCCATCAGGCTACGTCCTGCCGGCGCCAAGTGAGTAGTTCCACGGCAGCCGCTTAGGCTGCTTGGCGACAGGCATCTTCTGCGTCCTCGCCAAGGCAGCGCAGAAGAGACTATCTGCAGTACTCGCCGAGGCGACCCCATTGCCAAGTCAAGGCACCCGGCAATATTGGACCTTGTCCGTATGCACTCCTTCAGGCAGCGGGGTGTTGATCAATGAGTTCTTTCACCCTCCTTTTGCGGAGCACCTCAGCGCGCGTCCAGCGTTCCGATATATCGGCGCATTTCAGCTGCATGTCCCGAAGGAGCTTTTTTGCTACAGAAAGCTGGTCGCCGGTTGATCTTATTCCTGGTCCTCCTCCGAACTGCAAAGCATCTCTGCACTCTTCGAGGGTCGCCGGTAGTACGCCAGCGAGTTGGCTGGCCAGCTCGCTTCGACGCTCCGCCACGCTATCCTGAGACACGCGACTGGCGATCTCGCCAACTAGTGTGTGGGCCTTCCTGAAAGGAACCCCTCGCCACGCCATCCGCTCGGCGGCGACGGCCGTCATCGGTGAGCCGTCTTCCAGATTTTCACGCATCGAATGTAAGTTGAAATACATGGACTTCACGATTAGCGCTGTGAGGGTGATTGCCCGCTTCAGAGCATCCTCTGCAAGGCCCAGCGGAGAGCAGCCGTAGTTGCTTGCTTCGATGGAGTTACTGAAAGGCGCTTTGCAGGTTGCGATTGCCGCAGAAACGTATGCACCAACCACGGTGCTCGCCGACGCCTTTATGTGTTCAAGCAGAAACGGGTTCTTTTTTTGCGGGAGCATGGAAGAGCCGCCGGCGAGATTGTCGGGAATGTCGATGAGAGCGAACTCGCGCGTCGTCCAAACCTGCAGGTCCTGAGCCACACGACTGAGCAAGATTGAAACGCCAGCGAAGATTGAAAGCGCTTGCAGGTGATGATCGCGGCTTGCAACAGCATCAAGTGAGTTGAAGGACGGTAGTTCGAATCCCAAAAGACTTGCGGTCTTCATCGGATCTATAGGCATGCTGGTGCCTCCGCCAGCACCAGCTCCCATAGGGCAGTTCCTGATGTCTTCCAGCAAACGATGAAGGCGCTGGCGCTCGCGCCCCAGAGCGAAGAAGACGCCAAGCAGGTAGTGCCCTGGCGATCCGGGGAGCGCGATCTGATACTGACTGTACAACGGAGCCACGAGTCTCGATGCTTCCCCCACTCGATGGAGCACGGCATCTTGTGCAGTTCCTATCTGTTGCGAGATGGAACACGCAGCTTCCCGAAGTACCAGGAGAGAAATGGTCGCGTTCAAGTCGTTGCGGGACCTCGCAAGATGCAGCCAGCCGGCCCTTTCAGGGCCAGCTCTTGCGGCAAGTTCGGCCTCATAGGCCAGATAGACACCACGCGGAGCATCGCGTCCCTCCAAAGATTGAAAGCTCTCGTCCTGGAGGTCCAAGATGTGCCTGAGGAGACCGGCAGCGACTGTTTGGCTGACCAAGCCCTGGTCGGAAAGCATCACCAGATGTGCTTGGTCTATGACCGCTTGGTACCGCAGAAGGCGACCATCGCGCGAGATTTCGATAGCCGGAGCGAGTAACTTCATCGCTTCGGGATGTAAGTTCCACTTGCCCTGGCTTGACCCACTGACTTGCTTGTCGTCCTGCTCTCGAGTAGCCGGCGCGACATCGATCACCGTCGAATCGATCATCCGTTGAGCTGCCGCGGCGGCGGCATTGAGTTCATCAGCGACGCCTACGGCGTAGGCTACCCGGTCTCTGAAGTCGCCATGTATTTGAACTTCCTCCCCCTCAGATTTCAGCAGCCCCGCCTCCGGCACTGTCGGCTCTGGACTTCGAGAAAAGCTCAGGCGTTTGAGCTTGCCGGATTTATGAACGAGTTGGAAACGGATAGCTCCCGCCCTTGCGTTCGCGCGTGGAGGCGTAAACCCATCTCCCGCGTAAAGTCTAATCACCATGTCAAGAATTGACGTGCCCAAGGCGTGCGAGAGCATGACCGGAATCATTCCTCCAGCCAGCCTGGGGTTGACCTCAATGATGACGGGGCCCGTCTCCGTTATGACGAACTCCACATGAGCCGGGCCGAACGTCAGGCCCAGGGCCGACACCGCGCCTGCGGCAAAAGAGGTCAGTTCCCCGAGTAATGTCTCAGGAAGCGGGGCCGGGAAGT
Source organism: Sinorhizobium sp. FG01 (assembly GCF_002531875.1). Lineage (NCBI taxonomy): Bacteria > Pseudomonadati > Pseudomonadota > Alphaproteobacteria > Hyphomicrobiales > Rhizobiaceae > Sinorhizobium > Sinorhizobium sp. FG01. Next base: position 12,080 of record NZ_NWTB01000041.1, on the reverse strand, counting down.
CGTGCCCTACCTCGATGAAGCAGGGAGCCGGCCCCTTGTGCTTGGCAAGAATTCCAAGGCAATGCAGCGCTCCATCGTAGGCAATTATCTCTGCAGAGTATTCCTTACCTTCTATATATTGCTGGATAAGGATGTCGGGACTGGGCAGATCCACTTGATCTAACAGCACGTCCTTTGCACTCTCAAACGCCTGGATGGCGGCTGTGGCACTATCACACAACCGCACGCCGCTACTACCGCTTCCGGAGACCGGCTTCACGACGACCGGCAGAGAAGCTTGGGTAAGAATGTTCTCGACATCTCTGATGGATGTGGCTAAGCGAGTTTCAGGGATCGTGATTGATTGCCGCTGTAACTCGGCCGCTTGTTTCCATTTGTTCCGGCATGTGGCTACAGCCTCCGGGTTCGGTGCTGGTAACCCCATTGCCGTCGCGACACGAGACGCTGTTTCCACAAAATAGTCCGACGATGAATATATTCCTCCCAGCCTGCCTAATTTGGCGGCCACCCCGATGAGTTCATCCGGACTACGCGTTTCAGCTTCGATCACTTGAGCGAAGGAGTCGTTAAGATACCGATAGCGTGCAGGATTGCGCGTGACGAGATAGGGCTCAAAACCCAGGACTCGCGCCCGCTTCATCAATAGTTCGCCAGTGCCGGTCGTGTTACTTTCCACGAAAAGGAAGCTACCCCGGTTCATGATGAAGCATTCTCCAGCACGTTTAGGACAGCTTCCCGGCTTCTCCGATCCCAATGATATCGGTTCCATGGTGGGAGAGCCGTCGAGGGATGATTTTCGGTTGCCGGGGCGTCCAGCAGATTACTTTCATGTAGACATGCGTTCTGCTTGAGCCACTCGTGGTCATATGCAGCTTCGACGTAGCGGTGACCTTCATCTGGACATATGACAACTATGGTCTCTCTTGGATACTGTCGAGCGCGCCAACGCCCAACGATGTAGCTCGCTCCGGAGGTCGGACCGGCAAAAACGGCGTGCCGCTCGTGGAGGGTCCGCGTTGCAGCAAATGCGAGCGGAGCCGAGATGAGATGCACCTCGTCATACAGTTCATGCTTCACGTTCTTGGGGACAAGACTGTTCCCTAGGCCACGCAGTTTCCGTTCGCCATCCTCTTGGCCAAAAATGACACTATTGAAGGTGTCCACTCCAATCAGGCGCGCGCCAGGGGCTTGTTGGCGGAGGCCCTCTATCGTTCCGCAAGTAGAGCCGCCTGACCCTACAGAACCGACCAAAGTTATGTCGGCGTCCAACATCCCCGATATTTGGTCGGCGAAGACCTTATAGGCTGCGGGGTTGTCTGGTGTTTCGTATTGCCGTGGCCAAAAGCAGGAGTGACCCAGCTGTTTCATCCTAGCGTGTAATGCGTCGAGGCGGCTTCTTTGATATCCACCCTCCCTCGCCTTTTCAGTTACTATGAAAACCTCCGCACCCAAGGACCTCAATCTGTTTTCCAGTCCCCTATCCATCACTGGGTCTGTGAAAATCTCGAGCTGCAATCCTCGTTCCCGGCAAACTACAGCCAAACCAAGCGCGAAGGTTCCGCTCGAGGTCTCGAGAACTTTCATTCCGTGCATCAAAGTCCCTCGAGTCAACGCTTGGTCAAGGATGTACTTCGCAGGCAGAAGCTTCATGAACGCGAACTGCGCAAGATAAAGATTTGTCTCACACCTAATAATACTGGGGAGAGCATAGGCATCAGAATAGCCGGAGAATGGCAGGCGTTTGCGAACAGCGTACATATTGCTTACCTCACCGGCAGCCAGTCATTGTCAGATATATTTTTGGCGAGTCGTCGAACGGCGATACATGGGCGAGCACGGACCTAAGCTTCCGTGGAAAGTCAGCCGCCATGCGATCAAGCAGGATTCCAATCATTGTGCCGCTGTGCGCGACTATGACGCCGAGAGCGTCAGTGGCCTCGGATGCATTCAGCATCGAGTTCAGATGCTCCTTTGGGACCCGCTCCTGATGCAAGAGCGCGCTGGCCGTCGCTATTCTGCCTATCGTGGTCGTGTCACCCTGCGAAATTGCTATCCGTGCGCGGTCGAGTAATTCGCGATATTCTGCTCTGTGACTGACGGAGATTTCGCCTCGCCGTTGATCATAGTCGACGGTTTCGACCATCCCTCCTTCGTCGATACCAACGATTGCAAGCGGCGGCATTTGCCCAAGGAATGAGAGAAGGCTACATGCGCGCTGCTGATATGCGACTACTCCTGGGTACATCACCCCGTCGGATGGCTCGATCTCCGCCATTAGCTTCTCGATCAATGATGTCCGGATCCTACGCTTGAAGCAGCAGGCGATTGACCGTGCAGTCGCAACAAGATCCGCAGACGAACTCGCCAATCCTTTGCCTTCGGGAAGCTCAGATTGCAAAAGGAGGATTCCTCCTGAGGAGCCGAGCGCACTCACGAGATTCTCAGCCAGTCGTTTTGCTTTGACTTTATGTGATGGATAAACGGTTACGGATCGTGTGCCTGCGACCGGCATGAAGTGAGCTCGCGCAAAGACCGCGATGGGCATCGTGACCAAGAAGTGAGGGTCCCGGTGAACGCAGCCGACCGGTAACTGGCCTTGCAGCAACTCGCCGAATGTGCCGCAACAGAGCGCGTCGCCAGTATAATCCCTTGACTGCTGTCCGTCTTCGGCGACTATCTGGATTGCATCCACGCCTTCGAACGTCTGATGATGAATGTATGGCTTCCAAACTTGATCGGCGGCCGCTTTAAGAAGTTCTCTAGTCGACACGCTCGCCCCGCTACCCGAAGGCCCGATAAGATGGGTAGAACTTTGGATCGCCATATCACTCGTCCGTCAGGTGCATTGAAGTGATCCGAGTCATCAGAAGATTGTCTCGAGTTTCCGATGGGATGCTCTCAGGCATCTAGGTTGCCCAGGTGCCTGACCTCAGACTTGGGGTGAATGTAGCATTGTCAGCGATTTGCGGTCGCAAAGGTTCTGTAAAATTTAGTGTAGGATATGTTGCACCCTCATATGCCCGCGGCGTGGTATGGATCGCCCGAATGCCGGATGATCTCGCCCCCGGGGGCCTGCTGGTAGTGATCTGTTCGCAGGCCATTCCCTTAGCGAGTCAAGTTTATCAACGGTGATTTCGACGGAGGGGTTGTAGATCAAGCGATCCACGATAACCTCATGCTGATACCGGGAGCTGGCTGGTGATGATGGTGGAGCGACGTCACCGGTCTTCACGGATTTCGAGGAGGTCATGTCGCGCTTCATCGTCGAGCGGCTCGAGGACCCAAAGGACGTAGCATTCAACGGGCAGCGGTCGCAAAGCCGTTTGATCGAGTTCATGGAAGAGTTGACGCCGCGTGCAATTAACTCGTCGTAACACCCGTCCCTTGTTGAAATCGCCAACCAATTTTGCCTTTCTTACCGGGCATGCCGTTGTCCAGTTCGCGGCGGCCGCACAAGCGGCGATCCAGCGTGCGAGTGGTTGGTCCCCGAGTTCTGATCTACGAAGAGCTTGCCAGCGACAAGCTTGTGCCCCCGCTGGATCTGCCGATGGACAGCGCCAAAGCTGCGGGTTGGCCTGGCCGCACGAGGGGAGTGGTGGCTAAATCGACGATCGGTAAGGGCCGCAAAAATATCTCGGAAAACACTCGCTCAAGCCGCAACCCAAGCACTTCGGTGGCTTGCCGCGTCTCCTCGCCGATAACAAGCCCCGAAGCGGTTCTCCAGAAATGCGTCGAGTCCAATATCTTCTTGTCGGATGAAGCCCTGCGCTGCGATCTTGCCGCCGTTAAGGAGGTCGAGGGCCGCGCAGATGCTGGATGCAGTGGTGATCTGAATTGCGCCTCTGAAACGCCCGCCCACCTCAGCGCTGTAGATTTTGTTCGCGTAGGTTTCCTGAACTAACCGGCCGTCTCTGCGTCCCGAGACGGTCACGAAGATGATCACGACATCCTGCACCGTGGTCGGCAGCGCGTGTTCGAGTATGTCCTTCAGGACATCGCGGCGGTGCCGTAGCCCCAGGTCGTGCAAAAGAACCTTCATGATCGCTGCATGACCTGGATAGCGTATCGTCCGGAAGTTGAGTGTGTCGACCTTGCCCTTCAGCGTTTCGCAGAGCGTTCCGAGTCCGCCAGAGGTGTTGAAGGCTTCGTAGGTGACGCCGTCGAGCGAGAATTCTTCACGTTCCTCCAGAGCGGGGACTTCAATGAGCTCGCCGTCGGCGATCGCCTCGCAGGGCTGAATGCACTCGTTAATGACTCCGTCGGTGCTCCAGGTGAGGTTATAGTTCAAGGCATTGCTCGGAAACTGCGGGAGGGCGCCGACGCGCAACCGTACGTCCTCGAGGGTGTCGAACTTACGCGACAGGTCTCTTGCTACGATGGAAACAAACCCCGGTGCCAACCCACATTGTGGAATGAAAGCGGCTTTGCTCGTTTTCGCGATCCGCTTCACCTCCCGCGTGGATTCAACGTCTTCCGTGAGGTCGAGATAATGCGTTCCGGCTCTGGCCGCAGCGCTGGCGATGGCGACGGTGAGCTGGAAGGGCGCCGCGCTTAGGACCGCGAATTTTCCGGACAGCAGCGCCGCTAAGGCTGCTTCATCGGTGATGTCGAGGTTGGCCGTCGAATGCGCAGGACCGCTTCCGATCTCCACCAGTTGTTCGGCGCTTCGGTCAACAACGGTGACCTGATAGTCCCCGGTATCCGCCAGCAATCGTACAATCGTAGAACCGATTTTGCCTGATCCGATCACGACAATGTCTTTCATTGTTTCCTCCTGCAGCAGCACGGCGATTCTGACGTAGCTGCAGTTAAACACCTCGCGAACCTGATTTTTGTAAAACTTCCATTAAGTTTTGGGCAGAGCGCAGGTCCAGGCGCGAAGTCCCCGTAATCGAACCAATCAGGATAGCAGCACGCCGAGAGGGGTGGGCCACGCGCTTCCTCAGAACCAGCCTTTTCTATCAGACGTCCGTGTTGAGGCATTGAAGCTGCCATAGGCTGTGCTCCAACTCGTCGGCTGGCCAGATCGCGTGAGGAGGGCGCTAAGAGGCGTCCGATGAAAGAATCCAAATGAGGGGGCTTTTCACAGCGTTCGGTGATTCCCTCCTCCGGTCTTTAATTGGCGAGGAAATATGGCTCGCGCATTGAGCGATGATATCCTCGGCAGGGTTCTGGCTGCATCTGGGCGGTGGGATGTCCGGTGGCTGCAGCGCCGCAGCGCGGTTCGGGATCGGGATTTTCGACGATTGCCTGGGTGGCGGGCGCGTCCCCCAAGTGGTTGTCTTCTCTATTCGGCGTGGTGAGGTCAAGCACCTTCTGACTGTCCGTAGCTATGGCGATTGATGTCTTCGCAGTATCGCGCTTCTCTCCGGGCTCGGCCTATGTGGCCCTCCCATTATGGGACCAGAAGAATGAGGCGGAACAATCTAATCGGCGACCTGATCGCAATAAACGACCGTACCAAAACAACCACGCGAACTCACCCCATGCATCGTCCTGCGAAGGACATCTTTCCACCGGCGGCGGAATCTTCTTGTCTCCTTTGGTTCTCGTCACCTTGGTTGCTAATTACGCAGCAACAGGCAAGCTCTCCCGTGTCCAGCAGAATTCGGTTCCGTCACTCCACATGCGATGCATGATCACAGCAAGCCGTCGGGCCAACGCTACAACCGCCTTTTGCCTTCCGCGGCGTCTGGCGATATTCATCGCCCAGGCTTTTAGCCACGACCATTTCTTAACGTTTACAAGCAGGACTTGCGCTGCTTCGTACAGCAGGGATCGCATCATCGCGTCACCGCAACAGGATACTCGCCCGACCCGTTTGCTTTCACCAGACTCGTTCAGTTTCGGCGTCAGCCCGAGCACAGAACCGACCGCCTTTGAATGTGCAAACCGGCCAGGGATATCGATGGTTGCCGTATAGGTGAGAGCAACAACGGGGCCGACACCAGGGATCGTCGTCAACCGGCGACAAACGTCATCCTCGCGGACCAAATCCAAAACCTTCTTGTGCAGCTTGGTGAACTCGTCGCGCAGCAGTTTGCGTGCAGCCAACAATGGCTGCATGATTTCGTGTAGATCAGGCCTGTCTTCGACCAGCTCATTGATCCGCTCCTCGAATTTGACCGTGCCGACCAATCCGACTTTCAGGCCGAAGTTGCGCAACAATCCGCGAATGTCATTCGCGATGGCGATGGCTTTTTCCTGCAGGAGTTTGCGCGCGGTCAGCAATGCCCGGTGCTTCTGGCTCGTCAGTGTCTTCACATGCACAGGCCGGTAGAGATTGACGCGCATCATCTGGGCTATTCCACGCGCATCGTTGCGGTCCGTCTTATTCGGTTGGGCTTTCAAAAATGCCTTGGCATGCCTGGTCTCGATGCAGATCACCGGCAATCCTGCCTTGGCAAGTCCTTCATAGAGCCATTGCGACAGTGGTCCGGCTTCAAGACCGATCCGCTCAATCTGCCACTTCGGGTCCTTGATCACCGAGATCAAATCCTCAGGGTGAGTGGGAACTTTCGTCTCCCGGCAAATCTTGCCTGTCTCATCAACAATGCAGACCGCGGTCTCTTTCACCGACACATCCATGCACAATAGTGTTTCATGCTCCGCTTCTCCTTTGATGTTGAGGCTGTTGAAAGAAGACCTCGTTTTACCATCAGCCAGAAGCGCAGCACCGCAATCCACAATGGTCAACGCTGAGACGCAAAGCCGAATATCCCATCTAATCGCATTCCAATCGTCAAGGTAGTTTAGGCATTCGGCGACCTTGCCAGGTTGCGGGTAGGCAACCACTTCACGGGACACGATCTGGGTGGCGGGCGGACGGCGGACTCAGGTGAGCTGCCAAAGAGAGTCGACGTGGAGGCTCCCGACTCGAGGATCATCAGGTTTTCATCATCGGCAAAATCTAATATTTTCTGCGTCTGGAAGAGAACCGATCACTCTATCGGCTGCAGCACCAGCCGCCCTCTGTAAGGGTGAGTTAGGCGCTGCCAAGGCCGAGCTTCAAACGGCACGTGCGAACTTCAGGTGCATTCGTCGAACGCCCAGATTGTCTATTCCAAAGACAATCGCCCGGAACATTGTGTCCGACCCCAAATTTGACGTCCCTGGATATCAGTCCCGGCCGCGACAGGTGGCGAAGCAGGACCGTTGTGGCGGCGTCGTCAGCTCGGAGGCAGTGTCACTGACGACATAAAGCGATCTCCAATTCTTGTAGCTGGCCCCAGCTACCAAAACGAGCTCCACCCCGTAGTCTGCCCTCCAACCTTCAATAGCTCCACCTGATCCTGCGAAGTTGGGCCCACTATTACCGCCACTGGGCTTAACGCCAGTCGAATGGCCATAATCTCGACTGCTACCTCGGCCATTCTTTTGCATTGTCGACGAAGCAGATACGTGTTTTGCTGCGGGATAAACCGTCGTCAGCCAATCCCAGGATCACTGTCTCATACACGAGCCGGTGGCATCTCGAAGCTCGAAATCTCCGAGATAGATCCAGAAGAGTCGGCCACACCGATGGCAATGTTGCAACAGGTCCTTCAACTAAGTTTACAGAATCTTTACGACCGCGATACCGATCCAGTGATAGCTTCACCACAAAGCGGCGGGCAGAGCTGAAAAGTTGATGTCTATTACGTTTTGATTGCCGCACAGCGTGCGACGGAGCTCGGTGCCAATGACAAGAAGAGCGCTCATCCTGCTCGAAGGCCATGGGAGTATTGGCCTGCTATACGTGAAAGCGGCCCGACGTCTTAACCTTCATCCAATCACCCTATCGACTGATCCAGCTAAGTACGACTATCTTGCGGCGGAAGGCATTGAGGCAATCCGTGTCGACACCGAAAACCTCGATGCGCTGATCGACGAGTGTTCCCGGCTGCGTGCTACCTATGACCTTGCTGGCATTACGGGCTTTTCAGGCGACGACGAGTCGGTCTATGCGACGGGCGTCAAGCTCTGCAGGCATTTCGATCTACCGGGACCAAACCCCGAATCCATTACACGATGCTGCGACAAATTTACTCAACGTCAGCTCCTCGCGGAGGCCGGCGTTCCGATCCCTGCTTATCACTTGGCGGCGAATCCGGCGGAGATAGAACGCGCTGCCACAAAGATCGGGTTGCCGGTAATCATTAAGCCAGCTCGGGGCAGCGGCAGCAGCGGAGTCCGGTTGTGCCGGAACCCCGAGGAGTTGGCCGAGCATACAAACTATCTGTTAGGCGGACAGCATGTGTGGCGATCTTCGCCGAGAGTACTGGTCGAAGAATTCGCACAAGGCCCCTTTTTTAGCGCTCATATGATGGGAAATGAGGTCGTTGGAATTGACGCCGCCGAATTCGAACCCCCACCGCATTTTGTTTTCCGTCATTTCACCTGTCCGGCCCCGCTAACTGATGAAGAGCGTGAGCACATCGCCGATGTTTCGCGGAGCTGTTTGCCAGCTCTCGGTCTTGGCTGGGGCCCGACGAACGTTGATCTCCGATTGACGAAGCTTGGTCCGGTCGTCATCGAGGTCAACCCGCGCGTTGCGGGTGGAACTAGTCCTCGGCTTATTCAGGCGGCCTGCGGTGTCGATCTCATTACCGAGCACATCAGGCTTGTCGTTGGCCACGAATCGGACTTGCGCAGACGGCATTCGCATTTTGCGGCCGCGCAGTGTCTAAATGCTGATCGCGATGGCATCCTAAATTGGATCGATGGCGACAGTCGCGCGGCCGGCATACCCGGTGTGGCCGAGGTCAAATTGTACATTAAACCCAAGACCCCGATCGTCAGGAAGGGTGACTACAGAGACCGCATCGGACATGTCATCGCCGAGTCAACCAGCCGTGCTCGGACTGCGACGATACTTCAGCGCGCCGTCGACTTAATCAAATGGTCGATTACACCATTTCCGACAGTTGGAAAATAGAGACGATCTACCGCCGGATCACCAGCGCAGGTGCTTCCAGGTGGAACAACTTGCGCAATTAAGAGCATGAGAGAGCTGGTTTCCTGCAGGGAGCTGAATTGGGGCGCACAGCAGGACCGGCATGCTGCGGGTCACGCGCCGACGAATTGCTTGGCGAGCGTTCGGATTTGGATCGAAAGCCTCCTTGAGCTGTCCGTTTTTGCATCCGAACGAGCTGCATGAGCACTCCTCCTACATCGCAGTTGACCTTCGAGATTCACCACGACGCGAGGGCGAGGCCTTACCAATGTCGCTCGTTTGCAAGAGAGGATTTTTCTCTACCAATGGAGTGAGGCTTCTATCCCGATCAGCGCGCGCTTGCCTCGTCCCAATTATGATCATCACTAGGTTCAAGGCACCTGGGAGGGGCGTTCAGGCGCTTCGTAAACTCCTCGAGGTCTTTTTCGTTCAATCCATGAGCGGGGCCTATGACCTGATTACCAAAATAGCCGCACCACCAATCAGTGGATTCCGACAGGACGGTCGATGTGACCGGCAAGATTGCTGGCCTCGAATAAATCATCCTCTCAACCCGATTCCGGCGCGAAACAGGGGTTCACCCGGGAATACCTCGAACTCTGCACTTCTCGATCGGGCCGATCGTCATCTCTTCGCGGCCCAATTAACTCTGGACTGCGAGTTCAGTTAATAGAAGGTGTTTGTGCCCTTTGCAGTCCGTAGGTAACCGCAATCTGCCGTCTTACGCCTTGTTGCGCAGCTTTGAGTGCGCTGCGAGGCATGAAAGCTTTACACAGGCGGCGGAGGAACTTCATCTCACGCAAAGCGCGGTCAGCAAACAAGTTAAGGAACTCGAGGAGACGATCGGCGTGACAATGTTCCGGCGTGTGGGACGACGCGTCACACTGACCGAGGCTGGCAGCCGGTTTGCGGCAGATTTGGGAGTCGATCTTGAGAACCTGAAGCAATCAGTAGCTCGGGCGATCGCCGCTGGCAGGCGAAATACCACGTTGCGTATCGGTGTCCTGCCAACATTTGCCAGCCGTTGGATGATCCCGCGATTGGGCACGTTTCTGAACGATCATCCCAGCATCGAAATCAGGCTTGAGACCCGCACCGTACCGTTTAATCTCACACAAGAACGCTTCGATCTCGCGATCCATTTCGGGAAGGCCAACTGGCCGGACGCACGTTTGAACAAGTTGTTCGATGAGGAAATGCTGCCGGTTGCATCCCCCAAATTCCGCGATAGATACTTGGCGACCGAGCCTGCTCACATAGCGGAGGCTCCACTTCTGCATCTCATAACTCGCGAAAGCGCGTGGGTTGAATGGTTTGCCATGAAAGGAATAACTGCTAAACGGCTGATGAGCGGCCGACATTTCGATCAGTTTTCCATGATCATCTCGGCTGCCGTGTCTTCGATCGGCGCCGCCCTTATACCCAGATATCTCATTGAATTGGAGCTCGAGTGTGGCGCTTTGATCCCGCTGAGCGGCACACCCCTGAAGACGCATAACAGCTATTTTGCAGTGAGCCCGGCCGGCGACGTCAACCCGCAGGTAAACGCTTTTACGCGCTGGCTAATGTCGACCGCGCGGCGCGCAAGCATGAAAAATGGCCCCGAGTAGACCCGGCTGCGGCAAAGAAGCTATGCCATCTCCTGGGACATCATCCGCTCTTCAGCGTGCGCTGTTTTTTACATGCCGTGATGATGTCGATCTCGATCGTGTCCCGGGAGGTGGTGTAGGTCCTGAGGTTTGGGCGGCCATCAGCGTTTTCCATTTAGGGTCGGGTTGTTCAAGACCAACCTGATGGAAAGATCACCGATGACCAACGACATGATGAACGTGCGCTCGCTTGTTGAGAAGAGCGCCGACGCGGATTTGTTGCGCGAGATGATTGGCTTTGCGGCCGAACGGTTGATGGAGCTGGAGGTTGGCGGCGCGACCGGTGCTGGTCGGTGAGAAGAGCCCGATGCGGCTCGCCCAGCGCAACGGCTACCGTGACCGCGATTGGGAGACGCGCCCCGGACCGTCGAACTGCGCATTCCCAAGTTGCGCAAGGGTAGCTATTTCCCAAGCTTTCTAGAGCCGCGTCGAATGGCGGAGAAGGCTCTGACGGCCGTCATTCAGGAAGCCTACATTCAGGCATCTCGACGCGCTCGGTAGATGATCTGGTCAAGGCCATGGGCATGAGGGTATCTCCAAGAGCCAGGTGTCGCGGCTATGCGAGGAGATCGACGTCAAGGTGAAGGCGTTCCTCGACAGGCCGATTGAAGGTGACTGGCCATACATCTGGATCGATGCCACCTATCTGAAGGTCCGCCGCGGCGGGCCCATCGTTTCCGTTGCCGTCATCATCGCCGTTGGCGTCAACAGCGACGGCTGGCGTGAGGTACTTGGTATGGAAGTCGGCACGTCCGAAGCCGAGCCGATCTGGACGGAGTTCCTGCGCCGGCTGACCCGCCGCGGTTTGCGCGGTGTGAAGCTTGTCGTCTCCGATGCGCATGAAGGCCTCAAGGCGGCTGTCACCAAGGTTCTTAGCGCCACCTGGCAAAGATGCCGGGTGGGGCTGTTGAGGAATGCGGTAATGCGTCTTCAACAATATCGCGACGTTCGTGTGGAAAGGAAATTATTGTCGCCTTGGAGATCTTGGATTCTTCCCGAAACGCTTACCCAGCACGCCAGCAGTAACGCGAAGAATGCGGTGGCTAACCGCTTTAGGTTCACAGAGGCGGCAGTGAGATAGGCTTGGATTTTCATATTTATGAGGCCGCGCCGGATCGCTCTCGATAGCCCGTGCCAAGTCTTCGCTTCACCGTGATATCCCTCTGACCGCCAGCGGTGACGCTGGTACAAAGCTCGATCCTCGTCTGACCAGCGTTCTCGGCGGCGGCGTGCGCGCAGAAGCGCTGGATAGTCATCGCCCAGCACCACAGCTTTGTTGACGCGGCCCTTCGGAGAGGCAAAGTCGAGCCAGATCACAATGCCGACAGTCGGCTGCTCGAGATGCAAAAAAGCGCCCATGTTTGACGGCGCGGCCAGCATCTTGCCGCGCGGACATTTAAGAACATCGTGCCTGGCGTGGTAACGAAAGCGGCGCATAGGCACTGGGCTACGGATTGGCTCTGCCTTTGCCGGAATAACAGCTTCGATCGCGCGCT
>NZ_NWTB01000040.1:0-15788 GCF_002531875.1 Sinorhizobium sp. FG01 | reverse complement strand
CGGGATTTCCGACATCATCCTCGAATCGGCGATCACCACGATCATGGATTGCGAGGATTCGGTCGCCGCCGTCGACGGCGATGACAAGGTCGTCGTCTATCGCAACTGGCTCGGGCTGATGAAGGGCGACCTTGCGGAAGAGGTCGCCAAGGGCGGCCGGACCTTCACCCGCAGGCTGAACCCCGACCGCGTCTTCACCAGGCCGGACGGCGCTACGCTGACGCTGCCCGGCCGCTCGCTGATGCTGGTGCGCAATGTCGGGCATCTGATGACCAACCCGGCGATCCTCGACCGGGAAGGCCGCGAGGTGCCCGAAGGTCTGATGGACGCCATGGTCACGGCGCTGATTTCGCTCCACGATATCGGCCCGAACGGTCGCAGGGCAAACTCGCGCTCGGGCTCGATGTATGTGGTCAAGCCGAAGATGCATGGGCCCGAGGAAGTGGCCTTTGCCTGCGAGATTTTTGCGCGCGTCGAGGCCGCACTTGGGCTTTCGGAAAACACCCTCAAGATGGGCATCATGGACGAGGAACGGCGCACGACCGTCAACCTCAAGGAATGCATTTTCATCAACACCGGCTTCCTCGACCGCACCGGCGACGAGATCCATACCTCGATGGAAGCCGGCCCGATGATCCGCAAGGGCGACATGAAGCAGGCCGCCTGGATCGGTGCCTACGAGAACTGGAACGTCGATATCGGCCTCGACTGCGGGCTTTCCGGGCATGCCCCAGATCGGCAAGGACATGTGGGCCATGCCCGACCTGATGGCGGCGATGCTCGAGCATGGCTACACCGAGCCGGTCCTAAACCGTCGTCGGCTCCAAGCGAAAACAAGAGGAGAGTGATATGAACAAACTCAATTTATCTTGCGCCAATGCGATAATCGAGAGGGCCCTCTCGGTAGCGCTGGAAAGAGGACTTAAACCGCTTAGCATTGCCGTACTCGATGGCGGCGGCCATCTGCTTGCGTTCCAGAAGCAGGATGGAGCATCAATGCTTCGGTTTGAGATCGCCTTCGGCAAAGCTTATGGCGCGCTCGCCGTGGGGGTTGGGTCGCGATGGCTTGATAATACCTCACGAGAGCGCCCGCATTTTGTCTCGGCGCTGACAGCAGTCTCCGGCGGGAAAATGATCCCCGTGCCTGGCGGTGTCCTAATACGCAATCATACCGGTGAAGTGATTGGCGCAGTCGGAATCACAGGAGACACGTCTGACAACGATGAAGCTGGAGCTGTTGTGGCAATCGAAGCGAATGGTCTGACAGCGCAAACTTGCTAAAGCATTAGGTTTGAGCGTCGCCCTCAGGGCCTGGGTCGCGAGCGATTAGTGCCGGTCTCCTGCGCCCGGAGGCTGCATAACGCCGAAAACTGTCGTGCGGTACCGGATACCCTGTTGCGTCGGAACAAGGGTTTGGGAGGCTTGAGAGTCACAGAACATGCTACGCGAAAATGCAGACCAGATCGCACCAACGACCCTCGCACCGCTGCGAAACGCAGCATTTCGTTCGATCTGGGCCGCCCAAGTAGCCAATCTTGGATGGCTCGCGCAGACGGTCGCGATCAGCTGGCTCATGGCCACGATTTCCGCTTCCGATCTGATGGTCGCGCTCGTGATTGCACTCGCTTCCATTGTGTTGGCGATTTCTGCCGCCTTTGGCTTTGTCAGTCCTTGGCTCATCCTCGGGCTGGTTTTCATTGCGGGTTGCGGTTTTGCGCTTAATGATCCTGCCTGGCACGCCGGTCGGCGACATTCTCGACAAGCGGCATATTCCAGCTGCGGTGACGCTCATGTCTGTCGGCTACAACATGACGCGCCGCATAGGGCCGGCGTTGGCCGGAGGGTGCGCGAGAGCTACACGAGGGCGGAAGCGCGTTTGACGCCCGAGCGGCTGGAAGCCATTAACATGGGACGTGGGGCGATTCACGACGAGGCTTCAGCGTTGTTGAGGGAGCGTCTCAGATCCAAGCTCGAGATCGATCAAGACACAGTGCGCCGGCTGTTCACACTGATCTCTCTGCTGGTCAACCGGAAATTTTCGATCGAGGCCCAGCACGTGAGGAACCATCCATCTGACGAATCCCTGCTTTGTCCTTATGGGCTGATGATGTCCGCGACAGCGGGCGGAAGTTGCACGTCCCCAAGAGATTGACCGCCATGCCTTGCAACGAAGAAAACGCATCTACAGGCTTGCTGGCGCCGTTGAAGAACCGGACCTTCCGTTCGATCTTCCTAGCATCCCAGCTTTCGAGTCTCGGCTGGCTGATGCAGACGGTGGCGCTCAGTTGGCTGATGGCCACCGTTTCCACATCGGACGTGATGGTTGCTCTGGTCCAGGCCTCATCGACCTTGCCGGCCTTCTTTCTGGCGGTCTTCGTTGGGGCGATTGCCGACAACTACGGCCGCCGCATGGTGATGATCGTTGGTCGAAGCCTCATGATGGCCGCGGCCGCGATGCTGACGATCCTCATCGCCTTCGGTATAACCGATCCGTGGATGATACTCGCGTTCAGCTTTCTCGACGGATGCGGCATCGCACTCAGCGATCCTGCCTGGCGTGCCTCGCTCGGCGACATGTTGGAGCGCCGCCACCTGCCGGCGGCCGTGACCCTGCTGAATGTTGGGTTCAATACGGTACGCAGTGTCGGTCCGGCCCTTGGTGGCCTAATCGTTGCCGCTTTCGGGCCCCTTGTCGCATTCGCACTCACCACGCTTGGGTTTGTCGCCCCTCTCACCGCTCTGTGTCGCAACAAATGGAAGGTTCAAACGTCGCCGCTTCCGCGCGAAGCACTCATGACTGCCATCTACGATGGTCTGCGCTTCACGGCGATTTCTTCAGAGATCAAGTCAACAATCGTGCGCGGGACGCTGTTCGGTTTTGCAGCCATCTCTACCCTGGCACTGCTACCGCTGATTGCTCGCGACATTTTGAAGGGCGGCCCGATCAGCTACGGCATTATGATGGGCGGCTTTGGCGCTGGTGCACTTCTCGCCGGACTCATGAATCCGACGCTCAGGCGAATGTTCACCCAGGAATGTGTGGTGGTACTTGCCTGCATCGCCTGTGCGATATGTCAGATCTCCCTTGCTCTTACCTCCCCCCTCGCCATCGCAACGTTCAGCCTAGCCGCCGGCGGCGCCGGCTGGGTTACGGCATGGTCGGGACTTGGCGTGAACGTACAATTGGCGAGCCCGCGCTGGATCGTTGGACGCACGATCTCGATTTACAGCGCCTTCACCTATGGCGGCATTGCCGCGGGCAGCTGGTTTTGGGGTGTCATCGTCCAAAATTACTCGCTTCCCATTGCGCTGGGCTGGTCCGGCACGGCAACGTTGGTCGTTGCCGCTCTCGGGTTCAAACTGCCGATTAGCAACCGTTCCGAATCTGAACTCGAACCCTCGGGTTTCTTCAGCGCGCCCGCGGTTGCACTCGATCTGAAGCCGAGAAGCGGTCCCATCCTCGTGATGACGGAATATACAATCCCTGAGGAAAACGCGGATCTTTTTCTGGATGTCATGCAAAAGCGCCGATACGCTCAAAGCCGCGTTGGTGCAAGGCAATGGACGCTCACGCGCGATGTTCAGGAACCTTCACGCTGGTTGGAAACATTCCGCACACCGACCTGGACAGACTTTCACCGGCTTCATCATCGCCTCACGGAGGCGGATGAGGAGCTAAATCAAGAACTTATTAGACTGAGTGATGGCACGAACCCTCCGCGAACGACCATTCTAGTCGAGCGCCCTACTGGCGCAGCGCGCAAGTCTTACCCGGTTCCTTATGTTTCGCAGAAGTAAGCCGCATCGGCAGCGCAGTTGGTCAAGCCAGGATGGCTGCCAGTTCGCATTG
This sequence comes from Sinorhizobium sp. FG01, assembly GCF_002531875.1. Taxonomy (NCBI): domain Bacteria; kingdom Pseudomonadati; phylum Pseudomonadota; class Alphaproteobacteria; order Hyphomicrobiales; family Rhizobiaceae; genus Sinorhizobium; species Sinorhizobium sp. FG01. The sequence continues at coordinate 11,938 of NZ_NWTB01000040.1, read as the reverse complement.
GTGGATCAGGAAGAGCCCGACCGTTTGACGTACATCCGTATTCCTGGGTTGTCCTACTCTCTTAGGAGCGACCCTTGGGGTTCACGGGTCTGTGGGGACACTACCCGGCGAGGGCACTGAGACGGCCAATTTGAGCGCAATTGTTATGCTTCGAACCACGAACATGACATGCAACGAAACAACGCAGGAACGTCAAACGATTGATTGCGAGCGAGCAGCTGGGACGCACACTCGCCTGCAGGCGGGCTTGGTACATTGCCCTGCAACTTGGGGGGTCGTTTTGATGTGCGTGGGGTCCGGCACTGGACCCGCTGCAACGAGGGCTTCGGTGCATGTGGAACGCCCCCGGTCCCCCCGACACCTCATTGCGCGCGGACTTCAAGCGCTTACCCTGATCCTAGCATCAGGTAAAGCCAAAAACCTTGATTATGAGCAGAATTATCAATAAGCGCGCAGGGATGAAATGGAAGGCGCATAAAGTGGGCCAGATTGAAGACATCTTGGTACCTGCCGATCATAGACTTCTCTGGTGCGATACAGTGGGCCGCGCGGCCACATCGCCTTCCCCTATGTGCGTTGATTGCGACGCGTAGAGTAGAGATCTTGAGATGTTGGCAGCCCAAGAATCGAACAGCAAACTTGAATCGAGCCTCATAGACGCGAGGAACCGCTTCGTCGCTAGAAATCCTAGAAGCGGCGAACTTCACGCCCAAGCCCGCGCAGTGATGCCAGGTGGGAACACTCGCTCCGTGCTATATTATAAGCCTTTTCCAATCGCGATGGACAAGGGCGAGGGAAGTACGCTTTGGGATATTGATGGCCATGAGTTTGTGAATCTTTGCGGTGAATATACCGCGGGCCTATTTGGCCACTCGGAGACTCGAATCCACACCGCGGTTCACCAAGCTATGACGCGGGGTCTAAACCTCGCCGCAGTGGGCAGGGCCGAATACGAGTTTGCAAATCTCATCTGTGCGCGGTTTCCGTCAATAGAACTTGTACGCTTCACCAACAGCGGCACGGAAGCCAGTCTAATGGCGCTGACGGCGGCCCGCGTGCATACCGGCCGAGACATGATCCTTGCATTTCGCGGCGGCTACCATGGCGGTGTTCTATTGTTTACCCCCCAGGGACCATCCCCGGTCACGGTTCCGTTCCCATTCCTTTTGGTCGACTACAACGATACGGACTCTGCCACCGCGATGATTGAGCAGTATCGAGATCGGCTCGCTGCGGTGATGGTCGAACCCATGCTCGGTAGTGGCGGCTGTATCCCTGCGGAGATCAGCTTCCTCAAAACATTGCGGGAGGCTACGCGGGAGGTGGGCGCACTGCTTATCTTCGATGAGGTCATGACATCGCGGATGTCGGATGGTGGGCTCCAAAAGCGCTTAGGTATTACTCCTGATCTGACGACTCTCGGCAAGTACATGGCCGGCGGGATGAGCTTTGGGGCGTTCGGCGGCCGGGCCGACGTGATGTCGCTCTTCGACGGGCGTCTGCCGCACGCAGGTACCTTCAATAACAACGTCCTGTCGATGGCCGCAGGACGAGTCGCGCTTGGAGAAATTTTCACAAAGGAAGTCGCGGAGGAGTTGTACCTACGCGGCGAGCGGCTACGTACTGCACTGAACGACCGGCTTATGAAGCTCGGCGGGGCGATGCACTTTTCTGGGGTGGGTTCGCTTGCCACCGCGCACTACCGCCCCCCCTTGATACGTTGCGCCTACACGCCGACGGCTCGAGAAGATGGTCTGCGGGAACTGTTCTTTCTCGACATGCTAAACGCGGGTTTTTATATCGCCCGACGTGGAATGATTGCGCTGAGCCTTCCGGTTCTGCAATCGGATATCGACCGATTCGTAGATGCGGTTGAGGAGTTCGCGCGCACACGGCAGGGACTGCTTGGATCAGCCGGCGCTGCGGCGTGAGGAATGCTTCAGATGTCGACGTGTAGAACTTGGAAACCATCGCGAATCTGATTGTTCGATGGCCGACCAATCACCTCGATGACGGATCGACCCCGCGACAGTCGTGCGGATCCGCTCCAAGAGCGGCGAACCTAGCGTGTGCTTAAACGCGGGTAATACCCTACCTTCCGCGAATCGTTGTTGGTAGCGGCATCGGCGCAAAGCGTGGATTTGCCGCGATGGCCCCTTCCAAGTCTTGCTGTGTTACCTCGAAGCAGCGCCACAGCCGGTCGCCAAAAGATCGATCTTCGATCTGCCGAAACCCCATCTTCCCCACGGAACGCAAGGAACGCTGGTTTTCAGGCCGAACAATGCACAGGACTCGGGGTGCTCCCACGGTCGTGAAGGCAAAATCAAGGATGGCGCAGCCCGCCTCTGGGGCATATTCATTGCCGGAAGCCGCTTGGTGAAAGAGTGCGCTGAGCTCCAGATCGTCGCTATCCGGCAGAAAACTCAGACCGCGTTGTCCAAGAAAACGACCTTTCCGGCCGGTGCCGTCGCGCGCGAACACGACGAAGGAACCGAAGCCATATATATCCCAATCGGCAAGTGACTTCTTGAACCGGGCACATGTGTCTGCAGAGGATGGTGGCTTTCCGTCATAGACGGCATTCACCACGAAAGGGTCATTGTGAAGTGCTTGATACCGCCGCAGGTCCGCTGGGGCTAGTGAGCGCAAGGATAGCCGCGCGGTTTCCAGAATTACCGGCATGGTCCGTACCCTCCCGCGCGGAACAAACTGCCAGCGCGCTGGTGTGCGTCTTTGATCAGAACCACCCACAGCAGAAAGACGGCCTCTTCGGTGAGAGTGAACATCGAGCGACTTCTCCTCGACCGGTGACGAAGACGCAATTGCGGATAACCTTGCATTCACCATGCCAATGCGAAATACGTTTAAGAGGGCTCTCCCCCCCCCCCCGATGCCGACGTCTCGTACTCCTCGAGTAACGCTGAACGCGACTGAACAACGGGTGGATTCCGCTCCCCCGCAGTTGAACCCAGCCCCGCATTCCTGTGAAAACGTCAAGCCTTTGTCGAGTTTGTAGGGTTCGCGACGGTAATGCTCCGTATACCCCCGCCGAACTCGCGACGGAAGATCAAGAGCTCGCCCTCCCATGTGTGGATACCCCTGACGATGCAAGGGTTACGCGCGAACTTCAACTCATAGTCAAGCTGTTAGCTCTTCCTAAAGTCGTCATCCGAGCAGCAGAACCATCAAAAAGCCGAAGGGATGAAATGGAAGCCGCACAAAGTGGGGCAGATTGAAGACATCTTGGTCCCTGCTAGTCTTAGAGTTCTCTGGTGCAAGACAGTAGGCCGCACGGCCACGTAGCCTTCCCCTGTGTGCGTGTGCGTCAATGGCGCGCTCAGAATAGAGATCTTGAGATGTTGGCAGCCCAGAACCGAACAGCACGCTTGAATCCAGCCTGGAACCGCTTCATCGCTAAGCATCCTAAAGAGCGGCGGACTTCACACCCAGTCCCGCACCGTGTTGCCCAGTGGGAACACCCGCTCCGTCCGGGCGACGACATAAAGATGGTCGAAAGTGTGGCGGCGGTCTTGCAAGAGGGCGGTCACGAGACGCTGCTGTGCGAAGGCGATAAGGGACTGCTCGCTACGCTCGAGCGGTTCATGCCACCCGATCCGCAAGCCGTCCCTCCGGAATCGTCTTAAATATGGCAAACGGAATTCAGGGCGAGTGCCGTCTCACCCACGTTCCGGCCATGCTCGAGATGGCGGGTATCTCGTACACCGGATCGAACCCGCTCGTGCATGGGGCTGGCGCTCGACAAGGGTGAAACTAGGAGCTGTTGAAACCGCCATTGCGCGTCCAGCATCAGATTGAGCTTCTTCGACCGGAGAAACATGCAGCCTATGGGGCGTCGTCTTTGTCTGAAGTCCCAGCCGACCAGGACGCCTTTTTAGATTGTTCAACTTCATTCTACGACCCCATGATGGGAGGGGCAAATGCCCGATCCCGAAGAGAAGCAAGGCTCCATGAACGACGTCAACCAACGGTGAAATCGGAAGGCTCGATAGCGCTTGACCTCAAGACACCGAATGGAGAAGTTCCATAAGCTATCTTATGCGATATGTTATAACATAACGCTCCGGATAACTCGCCTAACGCGCATCATCCGGCATCGGCTTAGGTGCATAACGGCGAATCCGTCCTTGGGTACCAGATATTCTGCTGCGTCGCAGCAACGCGTTAGGAGCTTGAGAAAGACAGGAAGAAATGCAGTGTGAAGATCAGCATTCTGCCGTATCGACCACCCTGGCTCCGCTCCGGAACCGGGCGTTTCGTTCGATCTGGACGGCGACGCAGATCTCCAGCCTCGGATGGCTCGTCCAGACGACGGCAATCAGTTGGCTGATGGCGATGACTTCGGCCTCCGACCTTATGGTTGCGCTCGTGCAGGCCTCCTCCACGCTGCCTGCATTCTTTCTATCCATTCTGGCAGGTGCTATTGCCGACAGTTTCAGCCGGCGCGGCGTGATGCTCGCCGGACACTTCCTGATCGCTCTGGCCTCGCTGACGCTGGCGATCTCCGTTGCACTCGGCCTCGTCAGTCCATGGCTGATCCTGGGATTGGGTTTTCTGGCCGGATGTGGTTTTGCCTTGAACGACCCGGCCTGGCACGCCTCTGTCGGGGATATTCTCGAAAAGCGTGATATCCCGGCGGCCGTCACGCTGATGTCAGTCGGGTACAACATCGTTCGAAGCACTGGTCCTGCGATTGGCGGCGCCATTCTGGCCTTCTTCGGTCCCCTTGCCGCTTTCGTCCTGGCGGCGCTGAGCGATCTGGCGCCGCTTGCCGCGATCTCGCGCTCGAAGTGGCACGTGCGCACGTCCTCGCTGCCACGCGAGCGCGTCACGACAGCCATTCAGGATGGGCTGCGCTTTACCGCGATGTCCTCGGAAATCAAGGCGGCAATCGTGCGCGGGACCTTCTTCGGCGTCGCGAGCATTTCGATCCTCGCGCTGCTGCCGCTGATCGTCCGGGATCATCTGGCGGGCGGGCCGATCGTCTACGGCGCGCTTCTGGCAGCTTTCGGCGCCGGTGCGTTTTCCGCCGGTCTCAGCAGCAGCTATCTGAGACGGATCGTCCCTCAGGACCGGCTGATCGCACTCGCCTCGGTCGCCTGTGGCGCATGCTGCTTTCTGCTTCCGCTGACGACGTCGATCCCCGTAGCGGCGCTTGCGCTGGCAATCGGGGGCGCCGGATGGCTGCTCACCTGGACCAGCGTTGACGTGGCGATCCAGCTGTCGAGCCCAAGGTGGGTCGTCGGCCGGACGCTATCGATCTACTACGCCCTCTCCTACGGCGGCATGGCTGCCGGTAGCTGGATCTGGGGCGCTGTCGCGCAGAGCCACTCCCTGACCATGGCCTTCGAGGGGGCCGCCGTGGTCCTGCTCCTCGTGGCCGCCGCAGCATTCGTGCTGCCGATAGAGCTATGGGAAGAATCCGAGAAAGAAGCTTCGGAGTTCGTTCCGCCGTCGCTCGCACTCGACTTGACGCCGAGAAGCGGACCTATCGTCGTCAAAGTCGAATACGCCATTGGCGAGCAGGACCTCGAGGATTTCCTCGAGTGCATGCGCGAGCGGCGGCGTATCCAAAGCCGGGCGGGGGCACGGAACTGGACGCTCCAGCGCAACCTGCTGGTCCCCTATCTGTGGACGGAGACGTTCCGAACGCCGACTTGGACGGACTATCTTCGCCTGAACCATCGGCTATCGCCCAGCGATAAAGAGCTCGGCGAGCGGCTTGCCGCCTTCCACGATGGAGCGCCTCAGACCGTGCTGGCGATCGAGCGAGGGACAACCCCGGCCCGCGCCCGGAGCCAGCCAATAACCCGCGTCTCTCGTCCCTGAGGAGCGTTTGAGATGCGGCAGAACAGCAAACATCGCCAGTATCTGCACCCAGCGCGCGCAAGCGGCGAGTTTGCTGAAACCTCGACGTTTGACCGGCGTCAGCGGCGATCTGAAGAAGTTCCCGACCTGCGAGCGCCATTTTCCCCGGCCTCGCAGGGTCACTTGGCTGCCGTCGAACAGGTCCCGACGGCAGCCGCTTCTTCTTCGGTTTGTGGTGCCATCGGCCTGCCGCCTGGCACGCTTGTGGCGCTTCGCCAAGATATTCCCCGCGACAGCGATGACCTTGGGAAGCGACTGCGCAGCAACAGAGACCGCCTCCGGTTTCCGCGCCGAATTCGCGGGACGAGTTTTTCTTTTTGCCCAGCCTCCCAGGGCAAAGTGGCTGTCGCTGGACCCGTTCCGGCGGCAGCCACGTCTTTTGACACTGCGAAGAAGCGCGATCGCGCGGTCGACACTCTTCGGGGAGGCCGCGCGCGATGACCTGCATGAGCACCACGCCATCCCGGTTTCGGCTTTCAGCGATCTCGCTGGAGCCGCCCTTCAACGGCCGGACGGATGCAGCACAGAAGCACGAGCAAGCCGTCGCCATTTTCGACCTCCTGGACAACAATCGGTTTGCGCCGGTCGCACATGGCGGTGGCCCCTATCGGCTGCATCTTGAACTGGTGGACAGGCGTCTGGTGCTTACCGTCACCACAGAGAGCGGCGCGCCCGTCCTGTGCCATCACCTCTCACTGACGTCATTCCGCCGACTGCTCAAGGACTACCGGCTTGTGTGCGAGAGCTTTGCCAACGGCGCGGCGCGGCTGCCGCCCGACCGACTCGAAGCCATCGACATGGGGCGCCGCGTGATCCACAATGAAGCCTCCGCCCTGCTCAGAGAGCGCCTCAAATCCAAGGTCGAGATCGATCAGGAGACGGCCCGCCGGCTGTTCACGCTGATCCATCTGCTTGTCTCGCAGGGGCTCCCTGCAGGAGTCAATTGACGTGAAGAAACAGCGCAGTGGAGGAGCAACCGGTATCGGTGTCCTTTGGGCTGCCGCAGGACACCGTCCGAACGGGCGCGACGATGAGCTCGGCATAATCAACTGGAAAGTTCTTCCGCAGAACACTCACGGGAGCACCATGCCGGAGCCGCCCATCATTCCCGGAGAAGCTAGAATGCAACACTGGCTACACAAGCTGACCGATCTCGCCACCATCCCTGGCGATGAAGGCGCTCGAGCAGGTCCCGACGGCAGCCACTTTCTATGAACTCTGGACGGACTAAAGCCACGGGGACCGCATCAACAACGTCTGTACGACGGCGAAATTACCGAGTTTCAATCTTCTGGATCATTGCCGATCGCTCACAGTTCGGGGCACTGGGAAGGCGACCTCCTGATCCTCGAGCGCGCTCTGGAGAACGCCAATGTCACCTCGCTGGTCGAGCGCAAGAGCGGCTACACGGTGTTGATTAAGAATGGCAACCGCCACTCGCAGCCGATTATCGGCAAGATCGGCGATACCTTCGCACCGCTGCCCGTCTTTGCCGACAGAGTTTCACCTTCGACCGCAGTATCTGGTTGCGCGGCTTCAGGGCTTTGGAAGACGGGATCGGTGCCAGGAGCTGGTTTTGCGATCCGAATTCACCGTGGCAAGAATGTCAACAAACGCATCGGCCGCTTCATGCGTGTCGACACCGATCTGTCTGGCGTCAGCCAGCCGCAAATGGATCGCCCTCGCCCACCATCTGAATGTGCGCTGCCGCGCAAGTGCCTCGGCTATTCGAACGCCGGCCGAAGGGTTTATAGTGCATTTTCGCGAATGCGGTAATCCTTCCTTCACTTGTGTTGCACTTGCATTAGATTCTTCAAGAAGGAAGGCATGCGACTAATGTTTCCAATGTAGAGACGGCCCCCAGCAATGCGTACGTTGTGCCGGCAGATGACTTGCCGCGTGGGTCATGCACGCGAAAATACCAGAAGATGCTAGCTTGTGCGGTGTTCATTTCAGGGAACACCGCATTTTGGAGCGGACATGAGGCTCCTGAATGGTACGTATCTAATATGTCGTAGCAACCAGAGATCGTTCGCACGTAAGTGCATCCGATGACTGTAGTCGACTACCGCGCGCGAATAAACTGCACGATAAAAGAGGGGGCCGTCATGGCAATGGAGGGGGCCGGGATGCATCGTCGCAAGCACGTCGGTCGCGGCGGAGATGATCGCCGGCATCCGCGTAAAGCTGGATCTGCAAGTTCCGATGCCGGTTCTGCTTCTGCAGCGCATGCTCGACCTATCGAGGCGCTTCGTCGCCGCGCGTCATGCGACACCGGAAGGCGGGCCGCCAACCAGTCCGCAAGCGCGGCGCTGCGAACATCGCGTCGAATGGACTTGCAATTCTCGTCCTCACGAGCCTTCAGCCGCTCGCCACCGGCCGGTCACCGCCGTCATATTCGAGCGCTACTTTTGGACCTCGCATCGCTGACACCGAATCTGCAGCACAGGTCAGCGGCGACAACCCGGCCCTAGTACTCCTTCAGACGTCAATAAACCGCTGGCGCTGAAACTGGATGGTTTCACGTTTGAGCCGGCCCAAAGTGTGCCGTGATGCCGCCTCGGCCAGAAGACTGTGGGACGAGTCCGGCAAGAAATTGATTATCGCAGTGAATGTGCGGGTGACCTATTGCAATATTCGCGCTGCAATTACCCCGTGCAAATCCGAACAGAGGCAAGGGGATGCAAAAGACAGCGCAATATAGACGGGCAATTTGGGGCGCAGACAATAGAGGTGTGGAACATTTTCTGAGGCAGGCACTGGGGCGGGCGCCCGAGGTGGCCGACACGAAGTTCTCCTATCGTGCGGGTGTCGATGCGCAGATAGTGCGGCGCTCGACCCAAGGGCGCGGACTTGGTGTCGTATTTGCGATGTTCTCCGAAGGATCGAGTGCAAGCGTTGTTGAGAACGGGGGCCCGCAGATTACCCGAACTCCCGCACCACGCGGCAGGGAATTTCTTAAGACCGAGGTGCATCTTGTAATCGAAGGCGACCATATGGCCTATCTTGCGAACGGCCAAACAAATGATGGCCAGATCACAAATTTGGTCTCCAAGTTTCTTGAGGAGCAAGGCGTAAACCGAGCGAACACCCAGTTTGCGTTTATGCCTCGTTCTAATCGGCGGGAGATCGAAAGACTGTTGCGTGTTGGCGTGAAGTCGATCGATCTGGGAATTTCATCTTTTCTGACGACAGTGGAGGACGTGAATAACCATCAGCGCGCGCATGCCCCACCGAGGGGGATGGATGGAATTAGGCAAATTGGAGATGGCCTGTCGCAAGTTATGCGCAACGCGTTCGGACGTCATCGCACGCCGGAGGAAATCCAGGCCGCCAGCGAAATTCAGGCAAGGATCCATCTGGGTTACGATGGTCGAGGAGCGGACGCAATTTTGCCGCAGCTCATGACTGATGTCGCGGAAAGAGTGGCCAATAGCGGCGAAGAGTTCTCAATAGTAACCAAGCACGACGTGGTCATCACCCGCGAAAAACTCGTAGTAAAACAGGATGTAAATATCGAGGGAGATGACATAACCTTGAATGCGGATAGCACCTTTGCCACTCTGCGTGACTGCCTTCGGCAATGGAGAAACGACGGTGTCCTGGACGAATAATGGCTGGTAGAGGCTACTACATTATTGTTTCACTGGCGGTCGCGATTCTTGTGGCTTACGCTGCAAGTGATGCACTCCGTGCGAGTGATTCGGCGCGCGGAGCAATGATTGACATCTTTTCAATACTGGCTGGCGTCTTAGTCGCTGTCATCTCCATCGTGGGCGACCCATCTATGCTATTGCCAGGGAATTGGAGGGTTGGCGCAGAGCACGCGCAGGAAATGCAGCGAAAAATATCAAATTTTTCGCATCTGTTCTTCTCATATATGGTGTCACTTATCTTAATAGTCATTGCAAACACCATGGTCGACAATAAAGTCAGTGGATTTAATTTCGTATTTTATGCGCTTACATTTTTTTCCACCTTCTCGTTTATGCTTTCGGTACCATTGCCATACAGCTTGATGGCCATCCAATCCGAGCGCATGAAGGAGGAGGTCAAATCGAGGAAGAGGCGCGCCACCCCAGATTCTGCCGATGACAGCGGCAGCCAGCGGCATTGATCCGCTCGGCCCCAAAATCATCCGGTTCGCGCACCAAGATTGGTCCCGAACGTGAGCCTACCCCTGTCCACCTCTGCACGTAACGGGCGATTCCGGCGTATCCGACCTGCGTGCGGAAGCATGCGGCTCTTGTTGATGCCATGCCGCCCCACGGTCCAGTTCGAGAGCATCTTTAGTGGCCACGGCAGCATGGCGGCATGGTCATCGACGTTTAGACGCGGAATCAGGGTCGCATGCTCCGCCAGGAATGCCTAGCGCCGCCCAGGTCGAGCAATTTCCGATGGAGATTCCGCCCGCAGCGCTCGCGAAGTGCCGCAGTTCGGCCACGGGGAAGGTGGACTGCTTATCTGCGGCGCAACCCACTCGCTGGTCAAGCGCACGAGTTGCTGCACTTTCATGATTAAGAACGGAAGCCGGTACCCACGGAACTTGTTGTCGTTCTCCACTGCACCTCTCAGCCGCCCTCGCCCATCATCTTCAACGTCGAAATGTTGCATCCGAGCGGCCCTGACGCCTTGTTGGACAACAGTTCGACTGCTAAGTTCAACATATGCCGATCCAAGTTAGGTGCATACCGCGATGCCTCCAGGGCAGGCATGAATTCGCTGGCCGTGACCACGGTGCCGTCGACCTTCACAAGTCTGGCCAGACATTCGGAATATAGAACTTCATGGTGTGCCTTGACGGAATTTACTTGCTGTACCGAAAAGCCAATCCGCCTCTGTTGCCCCGCCTGAAGGACGGTGCGAACGATATCGTCGAGTTCATCGCAGATCATCTCTTCATCCTTGTTTTACTCCGCTTTCCTAAACTTTGTATCCAGCAGATTGCGGCCCCCAGACCAACAGAACTACTTGCAGACATAGAAGCTCACATCAGCTCACAACGCTCACCGGTGAGAACCAGTCCCGCTTTGGCGAGACGGGGTCCTCCTGCCGCGGATCGTCGCCGGTCTTACCTGCAATGAAGACAGCAGCAACTCGTCACGTTTGGCGGCCATAATTGGATCGTTTGTCTGAAAATTCGATTTTTAGCCTTCACACTTTCTACAGGATCCGTTCAGCGCCCCCTTTTTGTGGTATTCTCTTGATCGATTTGCTGCAAAATGAAGGTGCGATACCGCGGAACGCTCCATTTATTGCCACTCAGACACGGCAATTCGAGCATCTTGGCATCACCGACGCAGCTCCCACCTCCGGAGATCTGCTGATCTTCCAGGCGACCGCCAAGAGAATGTGGCGTTGCCGCCACCGATGCCTGGCAGCCGTATGTCCCGGCTGCAGTAGCCCCCGAGATGGCGTGCCGGCGTTGTCCGCGCGTCTGGTGGCATATCAAGGAGGCTGCGGCGGCTGAGAGGATGGATCACCGACGTGTTATTGGCCACAACTTGTCAGTCTTTACATGCGCATCCGCGAGCGCCTTGACCTGCAGCGGATTGGCAATCACCACTCTTTGCACAAACGGTGAGAGCGCGCGGGACACCTAAGCATAGACTAGATACCGTTTAGAAGCGCTAGTCGCCGTTGGGGGCCTCGACTATCGGATCAGCCCAGCATCTGCGCCACGAAAACCCTGCCTTTCCGGATACTCCCATACTCCCCGGCAATGAAGGGCAGGACGCCTCGCCGTCACATTCTCGAGGCAAAGAACCATGTTGGTGCAACTCTCTCCTCAAAGCAGCGTAGTCGAGGAGCGGCCCGCCGCATGGGGCGCGGTATTCGCGATGTCGTTCTGCGTTTTCGCGCTCATCGCGGCGGAAATCATGCCCCTCAGCCTGCTGACCCCAATCGCCTCGGATTTGGCTATAACCGAAGGCCAGGCCGGTCAGGCGATATCCGTATCCGGCGCCTTTGCGGTTATGACAAGCCTCTTCATCTCGTCCGTGGTCGGCAGACTCGACCGCAAGATCCTGCTACTGGCGCTGACCGCCGTGAT
>NZ_NWTB01000039.1:0-16947 GCF_002531875.1 Sinorhizobium sp. FG01 | reverse complement strand
TTGGCCTCCAGAGAGTTTTCTAGCGACCTCACTCTGCCACGGTGCAGACCGCTACTCACCCCTGATGGGATCTCAAGAGCTGTCTCTGAAATCGAGCAGGACCGAGCGTTTTCGATTGTTGAGCCTTCAGAGGTCAGTTGACACTTTCAGACTGAAATGAGCTTTTGCCAATCGGCCCAACTCATGCAGGCAGACATTGGCCGTTTATCCAATTGCGATGATTTGCAATTGGCACAACCCTGCCTTTTATGATGAGCGTGGCATTGATTTCACTTGACGTGAACTGGTCATCATAGCCACGTTAAAAGCGCAACTTGGTCTTGTGAGGAAGTGAACTACAATGGTCGCGGTGATCGGGAGGGAAAGTCATGCGTTTCATCTTGCTTGTTTTGACCTTTTTCGCCGGCATGGTCACGACGACTGCTGAGGGTTTTGCAGCCGAACAATGCCCGAGTGCAGCGCAGTGCCGCGAGACGCCGCCGGAAGGCAAGTTGATCCACAAAGCCAATAGCGCTGGGAATAGGATTTGGACCAGTCCATGCGGCCCCAATACTATCCCCAGTTCTGATGATCAAATCTGTCTCGAGATTGCCGCATGCCCTCAGGCCGGGGCTTTCGGAAAGTTTCTTAAGGCTGTATCGGGTCAGTGCAAGCAGAAGCATTTCAACGGTTACTTTGGCCTTGACGGCTTGACGTTTGGTATTCTCGATTGGACGTCTTCGAATATTCCCGGTGTGCTGAAGGCGCATGAGGCTCGCTCACCGTCTGAATACCAGCGTCTCTTCGGGACGCTGCCGACGAAGAACGGGTGTGTCGATACCGATTGGGTCTGCAAGGCCAACCGAGAGGCCGCTTTCATGTGCGACAGTGCATTGCGTAAAAACTTCACGTCAGCACTGGCGACCAGCGATTTTCGAAAAGCCGAAATGGACTATGCGTTGAAGCAATATGAAGAGCGTCTCAAGCGTTATGAATCGCTTGCTCTAAAGACGGAATATGGCAATACGGCCATGGCAGTCTTGGCGAATAATCTTAAGGGGACAAATGCGTGCAAGCCCTCGGTATGGAAGGCTGCCTGCAGCAAGAAGCCCACCGAACGCGAAGTGGTCGACTGCATGCTACAAAAATATATTGATGGCACGTGCAGGGGCAGCGTCAGAGGTTCGCGCGAACGGGTCAAGGTTATCAAAGCTTTGTTCGAGGGTGAGTCAGAGAGCACCATCATTCATCCGAAAATTTCGGAGGTGGAGCAATGCGTAACCAACTGGAGCCGTTAATCAAACGCTCTAATAAGGCGGGGCCAGGAAGCATGCCAAAGGACTGCTCGGCTGTTCGGAATAGCGCCGGGATGGTCGTGCGTGTTTGAAGAATGCTCAGCGGAAGCCGATACTGGGCGCGGCCAGCGGCCGAAGGTGCTCGGCGTCCAGTCATGCGGTTAGCCGACAAATGTGAATTGCAGGGCTGCGAGGTTTGACTTGGCTAACCGGCATCTCAACATCGCCGCTCTCGTCTACTTCTATGGAACCCTCTCAAACAGTGTTCACGAAATGGCGCCTCATGGCTTGAGCACGAATTCCTTCGGCACCTTGTGCCCGTCCGCCTTGAACTGGAAAACGAAATAGGGCGGAATGCAGAGACCTCTTTGGTCGCCCGCGCTGTTGTTCCTGCCGAGCCAGGCCTCGTCAGGCATCTTTTCGCCGAAGAAATCGATCGCCAGACGCTTGCGGTTGTTGGCGCTCTCCTCGACGGACATTCGGGCATCCTTGCGTCGTTTCGCGCGCTCGTCGAACTTGGTCTTGGCATTGTCGAGCGAGTAGCCCATCGGGCTCAGGCAGATATAATCGTCCCGGCAGGGATGGGCTGCGTCGCAGGCGCGGACCCCGGAATAGTTGGTGTAGATTCCAAAACAGTTGTCCGGTGTGCGCTCGCCCTCGCCGACCTCGTCCAGGCAGGGATTGAAGCCGCTCGCGGCGAGAAGACCGCATGTCGCCTCCTCTGGCAGGCCGACGCATTCGGACAGCCGCAGCGCGCCCGCGGGAAAACCGCCGGTAGCCTGCTCCCGCACCCGCCGGGCATGCTCCTCGGCCGTCTCCATCCTTGTCTTGCCTCCCACCGTTATCTTCATCGGGTCGAACCCGCCTCTACCTTCATAGGCCTCCTGGTGCGACGCTACATAGCTGTTGCCGACGGGGGCCGCAGGCGTGACGTGATCGGTCGAGATCGTCGTATCGCGCGGCAGATCGTCCTTGAGGTCGGGAACCTTCGGATTGCGGGTATATAGGTCTAAGCCGAATTTCTTCGACTCCACCTTTCCCACTTGCATGGGGTCGCCGATCTCCGTCACTCCGTCGGGACTGCTGCAAATACCAATACCCAGCTGGTTGCTGGACTGGAAGACGGACTTGCAGGCGAGAGGCTTGGCGCAACCCCATTGCCGCACGCCCTCCGGCGCCACGCCGTCCATCAGGCAGGTCGCGCCCCAGCCGCCAATCAGCTGGATGTCGAGATCCGCCACCATGTCGGACACGGCTTGCGGTCTTAGTGCCGCATAACTGTTCAGGGGGCGGGCCGCATAGCTTGTCGCAAGTTCCGGGAATGTCGGAATCTCCCCGCTCGCGATCTGCTCGAGAATCTTCATGCGGCGGAGCTGGTCGCCGAAGAAATGCGCCGAACCCGGCAGGAAGACCGCGTTTACCGGCGAGGTGCCCGGGCGATCCGCGCCCGGCAAGTGAAATCCCGCAATGGCGCGCGTTTGATGGCATCCGGAACAGGATGCCTCGTTGAGCCGGGTGCGGAATTCGAGCGCCGATCCGACATAGCCGAGCGTGTAGTCCTTTCCGTATTTCTTGAGCGCAGCGTCGATCTCCTTATCATCGATGATCTGTTCTGCCTTCGTGGGGGCGTTCCAGAACGGCTGGTTGCCGGACCGGCTGGCGCCGCCGGGCGAGATCGAAATCGCGCGGCAGGCAAGAAACTCCTGCGGTATGTTTAGCAAGCCGTTGTCGACGTCACCGATGGCATTCTTGCTCAGGAGATAATCGACCAGCGCCTGCCTGCTGATCTTCACGCCCCGCTTGTCCTCGCAGGTATTGTCGTCGGACGGCTTTCCCAGTAGCCGCGCCCGATCGATCTGGTTGGTCATGTAGCTCGGCTTCCAGCGCCCGCCATCCTTGCCCGGCGACCATCGGAACACCCTTATGACATAGGTGCCGAGCGTACCGAAGTCGGTGGTGTCGGCCCCGGCCGCCACCCTCGATCCCTGCATGTTCAGCTCGATCCGCTCGATATCCTCCGGCTTCAGCACGGACACCAGCAATTTCGCCTGCTTGACGAGGTCTGCATTGGAGGTCCCGTTCTTGAGACCTTGGGCGTAGTCCAGCCAACGCCGGGCGACGTCCTGACAGCTTATCGTCTTGGACCATGGCCGCGCCGGAAAGACCACGTTCATCGTCACGCGAAGCCGTGATCGATAGTCCCGCGTCCCGATTGCTGTACTCGGCAGCCGTCCTTCATAGGCGAATCGATAGATGGCGCTGATTTCACCGCATTCCAGGCGCTCGTTATGACCATCCACCTTGTCTCGGTTGAACTGCCGGTCCATGCGGTTGATGACGCCGACCAGCTCGATGCGCGCGCCGGGATAGGTCAGAAAACCTATGTGGAGGCTTTTGGCGTTGCTTCCACCGAATTCGATGTGCTTGGGCAGGGATTTCAGATCCGTCTCCACCGTTTCCAGCACTTTCTCGAAGACTGAAAGCTGGAACGGGTTCGATGCGAAATCCTTCTCTTTCATCATGGACCGGTCGTCCTTGAAGATGAGGCACTGGAAATTCAGCGAGCCCGCCTTGGCGCAATCACGGTCGTGGTGGTCGAGCTCCGCAAGAGTCACGGGGTCTATGATATAGGGTCCTATCAGCGGCGCCGGGATCGTCGCCGTCACTTGTTGCGCGGAGGCTGCGCCTCCTCTATCCGGCGCATAGGCCAGAAGCAGGGCGGACAGGATTATCGGAATGAACCGGACCGGCCAGTGGCGAAAGCATGCTGCAGAATTAAGCATATGTTCCCCCGAACGCGCGCAATGCCAAGTTGATATTTTGTCCTCCTACGTTATTGTCAAGCGGTTTGATGCCAGATTGAGTATGACGTTGCCTTCGCCTCGGCGATGCGCCCGGGTGCGTGAGATGGGGGAGTTTCATGTTCTTGTCGAGCCATGTCCGCATAATCGCGGCGGCGCTGGCGGCATCGGCGATCCTGGCCGCTTCCGTGGAAGCGGCTACGAAATGCCCAAAGTCCGTGCATGGCCTTCGCGTCCTCCCCGAAGGCGCCATCCTGATGCGAACCGAACTCGCGGTTAATCCCGACGGTACGGCAGCATCCTATGTGCCCGGCGATCACGGTTACACCTACGTGGCCAATGGCGTGAATCTCATAGACAAGGGTAAAAAGCGCAATTGCCTCGATAATTTCTCGCTCTGCCGCAAGAAATGGAAAGAAGCGGAGACCGCCGATTTCGCTCCGGGCTCACCGGAATTCTGCGTCTTCGCGCTGGAAGCCGTTCCTTACAAGGTGGGTGTCCCTCTATCGAGTTGCGAAGGTGACCGCTACGTCGTCGGTAATGGCAAGGGCAGACCGATGATGGGACCGAAAATGCCCGCATTCGACGGGACCGATGTTTCGACGTATTTGTCAACCACCTCCATGAAGCACACCGTCGACAAGAAGGCCGTCTATGTCGACTCCGCCGCCATCCCCGGATTGGTTGTCCCGCGAGGCCGCAGCAGTCTGCTCGGATCGCTCGCCTGGGTTCGCTATGGTGATCGGGAAGTGTTCGCCATCGTCAACGATACTGGCCCGAGTTTCGGCGAGGGCTCGGTCGCGCTGCATCAGCTGCTGCGCTATGGCGCAATCCAGCCCTTCCAGCCGATAGGACCGATCCCGCTCAATTTGCGCTGTGCGAAAGCAGAACGCGACCTCAAGGCGCCCTTCCTGTCGAAACCGAACGACGGAGAGGATGACCTCTGCAAGTCCGGCTACGACGCCGCCAGCGCATCCGACATTAGGGCCTATCATGGCATCGGCGGCGATGTCGTCACGATCATCCTCGACGGTGTGACGCCACCAATGACAAGCAAGCGACTGGTGGGAGAGGAACTGACACTAGAGAAACTCAGCCAATGGGTCCTCAAGGCTGGCTATACAAGCGACAAGCTGAATGAGATGGCAAACTGCCTTGAAATGAAGAAATAGGGGCCGCAACAGTCCTGCATGTGACCACCTGACTGAAGCAGCCTCTAGAGCACGCTTCGATTTTTCAGAATCGCAGATTCGCAAATCAGCTGAGATATGATTCTCTGTTCCTACCGGGAAAGGACGGCCGGCAGGGATGACCCAACCATATTCTGAAGATCTTCGCGAACGGGCGATGGCGCGCTTGAATGCCGGAGAAACGATACGATCGATCGCAGCAGCACTTGCGATCGCTCCCTCCTGTGTTTCGAAGTGGAAGAAGCGCCTTGCAGAGACCGGCGCTCTGACGCCAGGCCGCGTCGGCGGGCGCAAGCAGCGGACCTTGTCCGGCGAACGGGCCGACTGGCTGCGCCAACGCTGTCGATCCGGCCCGTTCACGACGCGGGGGCTTGTGGCGGAACTGGCCGAACGCGGCATCAAGACCGAGCGACGCGCCGTTTGGGTGTTCGTCCGGGCCGAGGGCCTGAGCTTCAAAAAAAACGGTTCTGCCGGCCGAGCAGACGCGGGTGGATATCGCCAGGAAGCGGTTGCGTTGGAAGACCCATCAACGGCGGATCGAAGCGCGGCGGCTGGTCTTTCTCGATGAGACCTGGATCAAGACCAACATGGCGCCCCTCAGGGGGTGGGCACCGCGTGGTCAACGCCTATGTGCCGCGGTCCCGCACGGGCATTGGAAAACCCTGACCTTCATTGCCGCCTTGCGCTGCGATCGCATCGATGCGCCTTGGGTCATCGACGGGCCGATCAACGGCGAGCTCTTCACCCTCTATGTCAAGAAAGTCCTAGTGCCCACGCTCGCCAAAGGTGACATCGTCATCCTCGACAATCTCGGCAGCCACAAGGGACAAGCCGTCCGTCGTGCCGTCCGGGCCGCAGGCGCGCACCTCTTCTTCCTGCCGCCCTACAGCCCGGACCTCAATCCCATCGAGCAAGTCTTTGCGAAGCTCAAGCACCTGAACAGGAGAGAACAGCCTCGCACAGTCGAAGCGACATGGCGTAAGGCTGGTGAAATGCTCGACTGCTTCTCGCCAGCCGAATGCGCAAACTACCTCACAAACTCAGGATATGCTTCTGTATGAAAGCAGCAGGCTCTAGCGCGTCGAAAGCCACCAAAAGTAATGTCCGCGACGGCCACTCACGGAGAAAGAGAAACATATGCCAATTGCGGGACGGGGTTGGGAACTTCACGTTGAGCGCCTCGGAATGCAGAAAAAAGGTGGGCTGACGCGGACCTATGGAACCTATCAGGTTTACATCAACGGCAACCCCGAGGATGGCCTTGCAGGCCATATGTGCGAGACCGTTGGCCCGGGTGACAATAGCAAGAAAGACAATTGAAGGCGCGTCGAAACCGGGACTTATCCGCTTTGGACGCAGTTCGGGGACAAGTTACAAGACAGTCGGCTATTCCGAATTTCTGCAGATACCGGCCAAGATCTACCTGCCCGGCGTGCTTCTGCGGGACACTGGCGCGCGAACCGGCATCCTTTTACATCCCGGCCATTCGCCAAATCTCTATCTCTCGAGCATCGGCTGCTTCAATCTGACCAAGCCGCTGGGATCGGCCGATAAAATGGACTTCTGGGAGAGCCGGGCCCGCGTGATCGCGATCATTGAGAGCCTGAAGGCCTTCAAAATGCGTTCCGCCGCAGCAGGTCGACGCGCATAGCGGATGTGGCGGTCGTCGCGGATGGCGAACCGAGAGGGGCGGTCAGGAACAATCCGCCGGCCGACGTCCCGATCGTGGCCCTCGCGACAACCGGCGATCCGCCGCCGCCTCCGGGGGGGCCGGCGGGCAGATCGGCCTTCTCACTCAAGCGCTCGATGCGTTGGAGCGCTCCGGCCGCCCTGTCGCGAAACTGCACGTGGATTTTCTGGATTCGACCAGTTTAGCGACGATCAACGTCGACTTCCATCCGTCCATAGCAACCGCCGCACTGGCCACCTTCTCCGAAGGAACTCAACCTCGACGACAAAGTGCCGACCCACAGCAATCCTGGGCTCTGATGCGCGACCTGCAGGATCCACAGCAATGGACCGAGACCTATCACACGCCGACCGGGGTCGATTACATGCACAACCACGTGCTGCATCAGGGTGAAGGGGGCACCCAATGCCAGGCGCATGATCGAGCGTCAGGTGATTCCGCCCGCCGCGATCTCTTTCATAAGACGCAACTGGATCAGCATTAGAAGCAATGTCGAGTTCCTGGGTTCCGGAGTGACAGCTGCGTAGCGCAAACGCGCGGCTTGTGTCGGATTTACCGCCTCCCGAATGGCTGCCTCGTTGGTTGAGCACGTTCTGTGAAAACCGAATGCAATCGCCGCATCAGGAATTGACGGACGGCGAGAAATACCTTCGAATACCCGCGAAAATTGTTTGTGTCAGTGACGCATCGATCCGAGGGGGAGGATCTCAATTGGCAATGAGACGAGTGCTCGCTATAGCGTTGAGCTGTTTCTTTCCGGCATTCGCACTTGCAGGGCCTCCCGAAGCGTGGCGAAAGCCTGCCGCCGACCTGGTCGCCTGGTTCGAGACATCGGGTGTTGGCTATGGAATGGTGACCCCAGATTTCGACTGCCAAGGCCTTTCCGCTGGTGTTCTGCAATGGAATGTGGGCAGGGGCTCTTTATGGGACAAATTGTTCTCAAAGGTGCCCGCCGAGACATTTGCTGTCTCCATGCCGACTTACGGTGCCGACTTCCGGGCCGCACTGGCGAAATCCAAAGCCGAGGTCCGCGGGTTCCAGACATTTGCTAACAAGAAGTCCTGCAGCGGCAATGTTCGTAAAGCTGCGTGGTCGACCGATGGTGTGACTTTCGCCAAGGAGGTTTCGATCCTCCTCAAGAGCGCGCCAGTCGTGGCCCTGCAACAGACTGCGCTTAACAACAAGCTCGATGGCGGTTGGCAATATGCGACATGGTGGGCCGAAGCAAAACGCGGCGCCGGCGCGACGCCAACCTATCTCGAATTCGCGACCTTCACCGATACGCTGAACTTCAATGGTACCTGGAAGGAGCAGGCGAACGCTTCGCTCGTTGAGAAGTTTCGCAAAGACCACACCAATGATGATGTGCTCAAGGAAAATCCTGGACTACTTGGCTGCGGCTCCAAAAGGCCAGTATCAAAGATCCGAGGCACGAAGAACGCCAGACTATGGAAAGATCAGTCCCTGGACGACGAAAGCTTGATCTCTTGGTTTTTGCCTATCTCGTGGCCACACACCTGACGAAGGAACACGCCGTGCCCTTCAAGCTCAATACGATCTCGCGACGCGGCGCCATCTTGTTCGGCGGCGGATGGGTCAATGGCGAGAATGTTCGGTTTCAATCGCCGCTACAGCAATAGATAATCTGCAGTCGCGTCGCAATCGAGCAGTCTCGCAAGGGAGAGTTGGAGATGACAATCACCGCACGCGTGAATGGTCTCATTCAGGTCTGTCTGGCCTTGGTCATAGCACTCACTTTCGCGATGGCTCTGCCTGCGAAGAGCGTCGCCGAAGACGAGGTGACCACGATTTACATCGTCAGGCATGCGGAGAAAGATAAGCTCAACCGGGGCGAGAAAGAACCGCCAGGCCCGGGCCTCACCGACGCGGGCAGGAAACGTGCGGAAACCTTGGCGGCGATAATGAAAGACGTGGGCGTGAAAGCGATTTACGTCAACGACTATCTGAGGACGCAGAAAACTGCCGAGCCGACCGAAAGAGATACCGGCGCCCCTGTGTTTCAGATTAAGGATCCGGCCGAGACCGTTAAACACGTTCTAAAGAACCATCGTGGTCAAACCGTCCTTATCGTGGGGCGGACGACAACGGTCGACGATCTCGGTCGAGCTTTGAAGGTCAGAATTCCGACGCTGCGAGAGACACAGTACGATCAAATGTTCATCGTGCGATGGACGGCAGGCAAATCCGAACTGGAAACCCGCAAATACGGCGAAAAATCGCCGGACTAATCTGACGGGAGCTCTTGAGCACCCGTCGGATTTGCTTCGTGACGGCGTCAATCCTTTTTGCGCCGCGCTGCACGGCGTGGCGCGTTCGCCGGCGCCGCTGGCGCCCCGTCGGCAGCTCCGTCGAGCAGTTTTTCGATTGCCGCCTCATCAATTGGTTCTTCGACACCTTCATCGGGGTGGTCCATTGTGGACGTCCCGAGAAAGGACGCAAATACGTAACCGTCGATCAGGCCATCTCCCTGGAGGTCGACGCGCGCCCACTCGCCATCGAGCCCCTGGATCGTGAGTGAGGTGCCCGCTTCAAGCAGTCTTGCCCGGTCGAAGGCAAGGCCTGGTCCCCTTCGCAGCCAAAGTCCATCACGCGCATTGACGGTCGAGCGAGATGCAGGCGGCGCGTCAGCTGACAATGCGAGCGCCGCCGACGTGAGAAAATCGTCAGCCGGATTATTCCATCCCTGGCGGGCCGCCGTCCGCAACCACTGTGGCGCATTGGCCGACAGCCCATCCTTGCCCCACACCAGTTTCTGTGTATCGCTCGTCGTTCGACCAAAGCCGACATGGATCGTTTTCGGCCCCATGTAATCGGTTGCAGCGCCGATCCCGTTGGCGCCACGGGCAGCGCAGGCCGTTATGAATGGTGCGACCTGGTCGCCATCGCTATTGGTGAATCTGAGCGTGGTGCCGTTCTTTATGAGTTGGAGATCGGCTGCCCTACCGTTGTCGTGCCTTGGTGAGCCGGTCCAACCGCATGGAACATCTTCCAGATGAGGCGCGTGATTGCTAGGTTGACCTCCCGATGTAATTACAATCTTGTCGATGCCGGTGGCTTGCGCAGCCAAGTCCAAAAGTTCCCGGAGATTATCGGCAATAGGACGGCAGCGGGTTGCATTCGACGGTGGTCCGACGATATCGACCATAGTTCTCCCCCCAGGTGAGTAATCACGTTCGCAGAATTGCATCCGCGCGTCATTTCTGCAACCATAAAGGTCAATTCGAAGGGGTTTCTGCCCGTTTGCGCCAGGTCCGTGAGGCGGTGGAAACGAGAACCGATCTCACATTCGATCAGTTCCGGCGAACGGTGCTCCTCGCGCGGGCGAGTTGGACGCCTTCCTGCTCGCCGCCGAGAGCGAAGGCGTGGAATTGCTCAAGAAGACACAGGTACCGGAATCTATGCAGCGATCTCTGCTCGCGTTCACGATGGCACGGACGCGCGACGAAGAATTGTCGAGCAATTGGAGCAGCGTCGAAAAGAAGTCAGGCTTCTTGATGACGAGGCCTGGCAGAGCCTGTTAGACGAGCAAAGTCAGCTTGCTTCGACCATTGCCCAGAAAGACGCGGAGCGCGGTCAACGCAGCGAGCGGTTGGATCCATTTCAAGCGCGTCACTGCCGCCCGCAGCGACCTCGCACGGGCTGAGCCTCAAGCAGTCGCAGCGCGACACGCGAGGCAGCCGCTGATGAGTATAAAAGCGACACTCCGCCGGAGATCAAAAGAGCTCGGACCGTCATCGCAGACCTCTCATTTCCTTCGTCAGGATCGCGGGGCCAGGGCACACTGCCCTGTGTCCAACTCGCCTTCGTTAGCGTCCCTCCATCTGGCCCTGATGGCCAGCCCAAGTCTCTTGCCTCTACCGCCGCATTCTTCGAAGCGGCGGTAGCATTCTTTTTGACACAGCAATTTACGCAACTGGCACGGCTGACAGTGCGTCGATAACTCTACTGAATTTCTTGGCGAGATCCTGAGACGCTGCTCGCTTGGGATGAAGTTCATCGTTCCAACGGTTTCCAACCACGTCCTTGAGGTGGACCACAGTGACGTTATCCTGCGCGCGTTCAACACGTTCAAGCATGTCGTAGAAGCGGTCAACGAGAAATGTGAGAATGGATTTGATGATGGTGGCATCTTGGGTAAGGCTAAAACCGCGTCGGGTGAAAGGTCCGCCCAGCCACACGCCGCCCTGGACCGGTCTCGGCACGTCGTAGCCATGCACAAGCATTTGCGTTCGTTTGGGGCTGGAAAGGATCGCTACGTCGCGCGCGATCTCGTTGTAGCCATCCTCGAGCTTGCGTACAGTTCGGTCAAGAATGTCCAGGCGAAGGAAGCTCCTCGGATCACTGGGTGTTCCGGAACTGCGGGATCTAAGCAATTGCGTGAGTGCGCCACCTCCCAGGACATCGTTTCCACCTCCTGAGAAGATGAAGAAGTCGAACGATGCGGATTTTACCAAGCTGCGGTAGTCTTTCTTCACCAGCATCTGCTCGAACGTGTCGCCCGGATAAGCCACGTTCGGCGCATAGTACTGGCCTTCGAGGATGTCGTAGAGGGTAGGGTGGTAGCCGGCCAATCCGGACAAGGGCCATAGAATGTTTATCCACGAGTCCCCGTCGCCGCAGATACGGACGGTAGATGTACGCGCTACGACAGCGTCGCGCGAGGCTGCCCCATAAAGCCGCAGTGCTTCCTCCTTCTGAAGATAGCGGTTCCTCCTGTCCTTTACGTGGTAGACAAGGCAGATGGCCGGATCCTTTTCCAGGATCACTGAAGGAGAGCTGTCGCTCGAAGGGGCGGAAGCTTCTATGGCATGGTTGCGTTTGACCGAAGTTGCGCCTTCCGTAGTCTTGTTTTGCGATTTCCGCCTCTGGATTGGTTTGAGATCGGTCTCCTGCATGTTTCTCCCCCTCTTTACATGGGGAACCACCAACGGTTCGCGTCACGGGTCCCATCCGGCATAGGCTGCAAGCAGCAAAGTTGGGCCATTGTGACCAGCGGACGGAAATGTCCGCTGGTTCGTTCGCATGTTGGGCCGGAAGCCATTGTGCCCCAGCACTGACATTCGGTCCTACAAAGCAGCGGAAACGTCCTGTCGCAACCGGTCGAGTTTTCCGAAGAATCTCTCGCCTGGACACTCCGTGCTCTTGCATTGACGGTGCCCGATTATGCTGTCTACAGACATACTGTATTGTGTGCATAGCCAAACGCATAGTTGAACCAGTGCGGTCCATTGCGCGGTCGTCGGCAGCCTTTCGATGTAAGTGCCCTCGTTTTCGATTCCGACAAACTCAGTGTTGCAGTTTTCCGCGTGCGCGCCCAGGACATGGCGCTGACCACTTCGGGCAGCTTCCAAACTGCGGTGACGACCCTCAAGAACATGGCCTCCTCGGCTGATTGTGAAATGCTGCCCCGTGTCGATCCAGCCTCTTTGACCCATGTGGAACGCTTGGATGTTGCGTGCGAGTTGTTTAGCGTGTGAAAGCGACCCGTCCGCCACGTTGGCGCTTGCAGTGTGGTGGATGACGATACCCGTGGGGCGCCGGTTCAAGAGAGAGATCGACTGACGCGGAGGGCGTGCGTTCCATGAGGCAGTTCCATGAATCATGGGCTGCGCCGCTTCAGCGGCTCCAATGGGGTGGAACACAGTGTCCGTGACCCTAAAAGCACTAAGGGTGTGGCGGCAACCGCAGTCGGCCGTAGAGCTCTCTACAGGGGCCCAATCATATCTAGACATTTTTCGCTCCCATCGATTTTTCAGAAGGCGCAGCCGATCGGCGTCCACGTGAACCGATCGCTGTAACGGCCGTGCCGCCTAAAGGCTGAGGCGGCTCGCTGACAAGTGTAGTCGCGGCTGCAACTGGCCTCGCAACGGCGCGCTCCGCGTGAACCAGACCACGCCCGTACTGATCAGGAGCGCCAAGCCGCGTGGCAGTCGCTTCAAGGTGTCGCTGAAGGGCAAGTGGTGTAAGGTCAGGATGTTGGCTGAGTACAATTGCCGCCACGCCGGATACGTGCGGTGTGGCCATGCTAGTGCCGTTCATCTCCCGGTAACCGTTGCCTAAATGGGTAGAACGGATTAGGACGCCGGGTGCCGACAAATCGACCTGCGGCCCGCGATTGCTGAATGGGGCCCTTCGGTTCTCGCGATCGGTTGCTGCGACTGCAATACATGCGTCATCGAACGCGGCGGGATAGGACACCGGCGCTCCATAGTCATTTCCAGCGGCGGCGCAAATAATCACGTTGCGCGAGCGAGCGTAAACGACAGCCCGGCGTAGGGAATCCGAAGCGGCACGGCTCCCTAAGCTCAGATTAATGACACGAGCTCCATTGTTGGCTGCCCAGGTCACGCCGTGCGCAACCGAGTCCCCACGCGAAAAACCGTCCCGCGCCAACACTTTGACTGCCAGTAGCCGGGCGCCGGGCGCCACGCCCACAACGCCGCGCGAGTTTTCCTTCAGCGCAGCGATTGTTCCAGCGACATGTGTGCCGTGGCCGTGGTCATCATTGTATGAATTGCTCCCCGGGATTAGGGTTGCCCCGCGAACAGGCTCCGCCAGATCCATATGAGGCGAGACCCCAGTATCTACCACGGCTACAAAAATTCCTTGCCCGGTGTAGCCCCGCCGCCAGGCTGCACGTGCGCCAATCTGGTCGATTCCCCAAGGGATATGTTCTCCCGTTGTCTCGCCTAGAAGGCCGGCCTCGCGGAATTCGATTTCTTCCATGCCGAATCCGGCACGGTCGAGACCCGAAACTTCTGGAATCGTCTGCAGGTTTGCGTCGAGCGCGGCGATGGCACGATAGATGGCCACGGGCTCCACGCCCTCGACCTCGTCATCGTTCTTGACCGCCGTCACGATGCTCTGGACGGCGTCTTCAACTGCTACACCGTCCTCCGGATATACGGACAGCACGCCGGTGTAGGGATTATAAATGGGCACGCCCTCTGGCGGGCCGATATTCGGATCAAGGTCATCGATCGAAAGGTAGCTTGCACCGGATGCTTCAGCCGCAATTCCCAAAGATGGCGCCACTGGCGCGACGCGGTCAACGATCCGACGCACAACATCGGTTGCGTTCTGTCGGTAATCCGACTCATACGTTTCAATACGCGCGAGCGCTTCTCGACGTACGCCCCGGTCGGGATCGGTCAATGCCGCTATCGTGTCGCTGCCAACCTGTTGTTCCAACGGGAACTTGAGCAGGATGTTAACCTGATCCTGCGCGCGGGAAAGTCCTGGTCTCGCCATTTGCATCCCTCCTTGTTGACCAATGCATGTCCCGTCACTTTGTGTGCATACGGGATCATCACTCCGCTCGGTAGTCGGGCGGAATCTCAACTTTCACTTCTGTACCCCCTGCCACTGATTGCGCCGACGCAGTAAGCGCATCCGTGCCGAGATCGGCTGAAACGGGCATTGTCAAAGTCCACGTCGAATCGTTGAGCACAGCGGCCATTTCTGGCGGCGCACCCTCGATTTCAGACAGCACTACGAAACTCCTGCTATGTTTAGGTTCCGCGACTTTGGATTTGGCTGGAGTCCTTCTCGCCAACCTCTCGACGAGCCGCTGTGCGAGCGCATGATACCGCTCGGGAGAGAGACCTTCCGGCAGGATCAGAGTGATCATGCGAAATCCCCCGGTCATCGTAGTCCTCTTGGTCAGATGGTGAGCGGGTTGGCCACGGCGAAGCTTCGCGGGCAGAGGGACCCGACCCACTTTTCGCCCCGACTTGCCGCTCTCTTCAAGCGGTGTAAACCGCATCAACGATCGCTGCGCCCGGCTTAACCACAGGATACGTCGGCTAAGCTCGGATTTGGCCAAGCGCGCGGACGCGTCGCCTCGCCGTTCACAATTTGGCTCGAACGAGATGTGACAGGAGAACGCACATATCAGACCCCCTCCCGCATTAGTACCTACTACTTACATTACTTCGGGAACCAGATTGGCGGCTACTTGAACCAGCCCCGCAGCCACCCAAGCTTATTTGCTTCAAACCGCTGCTATTGATGCTTAACCCTACGAAAACTTAGCGCGAGAGCACGCGCGCCAGCCCCTCCCAAAGGCCAGCTCAACGAGCAGTTTTCTCATGACACTAGTTGAGCGAGAAATATAATAGTTAAAGTTGCGAATTTAGCAATGGGTAAATTACGGCGTTCACATCAATCCTGACGCTGGACCCGCCATATCATGCCGCGAGTGCTTCAACGATTCCGACCGGGGAGGTAAGGGCTCGGAGCGCAACGGTCGACTGTAGGTTCCGGGTGCGGCTGCTGGACCAGGAGCGATGAAGCCGATAGAACGAGACGCAAATATCCTCACGCTCACGAGATAGTGCATCGAAGGCGATTTGAACGCCACCAGGATATCGGCGCGAAGGGAGAGCTTCCTAAATTAAATCCTGTGGATTGTTAAACGGAACATGCTACTTACTGGTGTCAATATACGGAAATGGTGCGATTGTACACCAAGTGATGCTGATGTAAGCATTATTCGTGTGGGGAGACTTATTGTGAAATCTACTCGCTTGCTCTCCCAATTTGCGTTGTTGCCTCTTTTACTGTGCGGATGCGTCAGTGGCGCTAGAGTTCACTCGGCGGAAGTTAAGATAGCTAACGAACAGACCTACCAAGGACGCTTAGACTATGCTGAGAAACTGGCGGAAAAATACATTGAGCTGGCGGACGAGGCGACCGGTGCGCAAGACGTTGCCGCGATGGGAATAATAACCGCAGCTGCTGTCGGTGCCGGTGGGCTACTATATGGTGCGCACGTGGACTTGCTTAAAGGCGCGGGACTTGCTGCGGGCACTATAACTGCGACAAGAGGGTATGCAAAGCCGGCGGAAACAGCAGGGCATCTATATAATGCGGCGGAAGCTTTGCTTTGCATCCAGAGTGTTGGAGTAAACTCACCGCAAGTAGAAAGTGCAAGGAGCATACTTAATGAAGGCATCAACAAGGTTCGAATAAACCTGAGACGGAATTTGGTACAGGATACGCCCAATTACGGAGAGCTGCTTAATCAAATCCGGGGTACGTACATTCAGAAAATTGAAGCAGCTGGGCAAGCTCGCGTGCTCAGCGTTGAAGAGGAGCTTCGTGAGAGAATAAATGAGTGCATTCTTACGAGTGTTTCCTCATGAACTCTTACAAGGACATCGTACTTGAAAGGGGACGGGAAACCTCTATCGTGATCTGGCCACGTTCAATTGAGATAACACGGTGGAAAGGCAGGTGCCGGGCATTCGACGGTTCGGTATCCTTCAAGGCTCGTCCACTCTCAGTCTCGGTATAGTCCCAAGCCGCACCGTTACCGGCGAGGTGCGGTATAAGCTGGCTCTGGAGCATGTTCTCGTTATGTGCTTTCAGAATCGAATGATGTATCCGGCCTTTATCAACCAAAGACAGCGACTGCTGATTTGACGATAATCCCACCGTCCGGACTTCTGCGCATTTGACGGCCGGTAGCAGCGCGAAAGACTTGCAGCAATTGCAGCGCCGGCGGCACCCGCGACCATAGGGTTTTCATGCGTTTCCCGCCATTTCGGCTCTTCCGCACCGCCTGGCCCGCAACAATTCGCTGTGACCAGCGGAAGCCTCATCAAGCAGGCATCGGGGTCGATCTGCGTTCCAGCGGCGCGCGCCGCTGCACGGAGTGAAAGCCCAGTCACCACCGCAGCACGCGCGTCACCGGCCGGAGTGCCGGGTGTGACGTCATCTGGTCGCTGCACCATCACCATGACAGGCGTCTTCTGGGTATTCGGCAGACCTTTTCGGCCTCGTCCAGGCGGTGGATCGTCCGGATTTATTCTCGGTCGCCCACCTAGATGAAAATGGTCGATCTCCACCGTGCCATCGAGCATGCGCTCGCGCGCCGCCATGAGACGCAGCTGACCTTGCCCCCAAGTTTTATCCAGTTTTGAGTTCGCTCCTGCGGTTTTGGGTTGCTGTATTTGGGGCGGTAGCGG
>NZ_NWTB01000038.1:0-18111 GCF_002531875.1 Sinorhizobium sp. FG01 | reverse complement strand
GTCTTGCCATGGTCAACGTGGCCAATCGTGCCGATGTTGACGTGCGGCTTGTTGCGCTCGAATTTGCTCTTTGCCATTTTCGGCTCTCCGTTTCTTGTCCCTTAGAGGGGAAATCTTTTCATTCTGTTTCAGCGCGGGCGTATTGCGGTCACTTCTGGCCGGAATACTTCGCCTGGATTTCCTGCGCGACGTTCGACGGAACCGGCGCGTAGTGATCGAACAGCATCGTGTACTGAGCGCGGCCCTGCGACATCGAGCGCAGGTTGTCGACGTACTTGAACATGTTCGCGAGCGGTACATGGGCATTGATCACCACGGCGACGCCGCGCGATTCCTGACCTTGGATCTGGCCACGGCGAGAGTTCAGGTCGCCGATTACGTCGCCGACGTAATCTTCGGGCGTCACGACCTCGACCTTCATGATCGGCTCGAGGAGCTGAGCACCGGCCTTCTTCGCAGCCTCACGGAAGCAGGCACGCGAAGCGATTTCGAACGCCAGGACCGACGAGTCGACATCGTGGAACGCGCCGTCGATGAGGGTCGCCTTGACGCCGAGCATCGGGAAGCCGGCAAGCGGGCCCGACGACAGGACGCTTTCGATGCCCTTCTGAACGCCCGGGATGTATTCCTTCGGAACCGCACCGCCGACGATCTTGGATTCGAAGACGAAGTCCTCGCCCTCCGGGTTCGGTTCGAAGACGAGCTTGACGCGGGCGAACTGGCCGGTACCACCGGACTGCTTCTTGTGCGTGTAGTCTTCTTCGTGCTGACGCGTGATGGTTTCGCGGTAGGCAACCTGCGGAGCACCGACCGATGCTTCGACCTTGAACTCGCGACGCATGCGGTCGACGATGATGTCGAGGTGAAGCTCGCCCATGCCGGCAATGATCGTCTGGCCGGATTCCTCGTCGGTCTTGACGCGGAAGGACGGGTCTTCGGCAGCCAGGCGGTTGAGAGCGAGGCCCATCTTTTCCTGGTCGCCCTTGGTCTTCGGCTCGATGGCGATCTGGATGACCGGCTCCGGGAATTCCATGCGCTCGAGGATAACCGGCTTCAGCGGATCGCAGAGCGTATCGCCGGTGGTGGTTTCCTTGAGGCCAGCGAGAGCAACGATGTCGCCGGCAAAGGCTTCTTCGATGTCTTCACGCGAGTTGGAGTGCATCTGCAGCATGCGGCCGACGCGCTCGCGCTTTTCCTTGACCGTGTTCATCACCGACGTGCCCTTTTCGAGCTTGCCGGAATAGATGCGGGCAAAGGTAAGCGAACCGACGAAGGGGTCGTTCATGATCTTGAAGGCCAGCATCGACAGCGGCTCGTTGTCGTCGGCCTTACGGGTGATTTCGCCCTCGGTCTTGACGTCGATGCCCTTGATCGCGGGAATGTCGATGGGCGACGGCAAGTAGTCGACGACGGCGTCGAGCAGCGGCTGAACGCCCTTGTTCTTGAAGGCCGTGCCGCAGAACATCGGATGGAACTTCACGTCGATGGTGCCGCGGCGAACCAGTTCACGGATCTTGTCGTTGTCCGGATAGGTGCCCTCCAGATAGGCTTCCATAGCCGCTTCGTCGATCTCGACAACCGTCTCGATCAGCTTCTCGCGGTATTCTTCAGCCTTTTCCTTCATGTCGGCCGGGATTTCGACGACGTCCCACTGGGCGCCGAGCGATTCGTCGCGCCAGACGAGGGCGTTCATTTCGATCAGGTCGACAACACCCTTGAATTCGCTTTCGGCGCCGATCGGCAGCTGCATGACAACAGCGGTCGCGCCGAGACGGGTCTTGATCATCTCGACGGAGCGGTAGAAGTCAGCGCCGGTCTTGTCCATCTTGTTGCAGAAGATCATGCGCGGAACATGGTACTTCTCGGCCTGACGCCAGACGGTCTCCGTCTGCGGCTCGACGCCGGCGTTGGCATCGAGAAGCGCAATGGCGCCGTCGAGAACGCGCAGCGAGCGCTCGACTTCGATGGTGAAGTCGACGTGGCCGGGAGTGTCGATGATGTTGAAGCGGCGCATCTTGCCGTCACGGCCCTTCCAGAAGGTCGTGGTGGCTGCAGACGTGATCGTAATGCCGCGCTCCTGCTCCTGTTCCATCCAGTCCATCGTTGCGGCGCCGTCATGGACTTCGCCGATCTTGTGGGACTTGCCGGTGTAGTAAAGGATACGCTCTGTCGTCGTCGTCTTGCCGGCGTCGATATGCGCCATGATACCGAAATTTCGGTAGTCTTCGATTTTATATTCGCGAGCCATGGGTGACTGCCTTTCGAGACGTGTTGCCGTTACCAGCGGTAGTGCGAGAACGCACGGTTGGCATCGGCCATCTTGTGCGTGTCTTCGCGCTTCTTGACGGCGCTGCCACGGTTGTTTGCTGCGTCCATGAGTTCGCCGCAGAGGCGATCGACCATGGTCGTTTCGTTGCGCTTGCGTGCGGCCGCGATCAGCCAGCGGATGGCGAGGGCCTGGCGACGCTCCGGACGTACATCGACCGGCACCTGATAGGTAGCACCACCGACGCGGCGCGAACGCACTTCAACATGCGGAGCAATGTTGTCGAGAGCCGAATGGAACACGGCGATCGGCTCCTGCTTCAGCTTCGACTGCACCGCTTCGAAGGCACCATAGACGATGCTTTCTGCAACGGACTTCTTGCCGTCCAACATGATTGCGTTCATAAATTTCGTGACGACCAGATCACCGAACTTCGGATCCGGGTTGATCTCACGCTTTTCTGCTCTATGGCGTCGGGACATACTTTTCGTCTCTCAACTTTTTATCTGGTGACCAGCGAAATGGCGCCGGTTGCGATGTTATTTCGGACGCTTGGCGCCGTACTTCGAACGACGCTGCTTGCGGTTCTTCACACCCTGCGTATCGAGAACGCCGCGGATGATGTGGTAACGAACACCCGGAAGGTCTTTCACGCGGCCGCCGCGGATCATAACCACGGAGTGCTCCTGAAGATTGTGGCCTTCCCCGGGAATGTAGCCGATCACCTCGAAGCCGTTCGTCAGGCGGATCTTTGCAACCTTACGCAGAGCCGAGTTCGGCTTCTTCGGGGTCGTCGTGTAGACGCGGGTGCAAACGCCGCGCTTCTGCGGGTTTTCCTGCAGAGCAGGAACCTTGTTGCGCTTTACCTGTGCCTGACGCGGCTTGCGGATCAGCTGGTTTACGGTAGGCATGTAACCATCCCTTGCAAAAACTTGTCTCGTTACCCTTTCGGGCGGATCGGTACCGAACGCCTATGAAATGCGCAAAACGAGGGCCGATCCGCCTTTTCGCAGATGGCCCCGACAAAAGCAGAGGACGCGCTATCTCGCGCGTCTTGCGTGCAGCATTGTGTCTTCAGCGTGCGTTTGAACCTTGTTTGAGGCGAACTCCAGAACGCGACGTTCCGAACCAGCCAGCCTCACATGGGCTCTGATGCGGCGGGGTGTACTGATTTCAGGTCGATCCGTCAAGGGCAATTAACAAATATTCTCGCTCTTGCAGCCCTGATATGCCTGAAAAACAAGGCTTTGCGGCGCGCATCCCGCTTCCCGGGCAGGTCCGTGGCGCATTGAACATCGCCTTGGTCTCTGTCGTTAAAGAATCGGTAACACCAATCGGCGTTTCCACGAACCGTGAGTCAGCCCGATTCTCCAGACGTCTTGCAGCCCGGCGAAATTCGGCTTCTCAAGAAGAAGGCTCTCTCCTATTTCTTTCGCGAGGCGGGGAAACCGGGTTAAGGTTACCCGCAATCCGAACGAGGACCTTCCGATGCCCATCATGCCCGACAACGACAATTCACCCGAAGAGCCGCTGGTCTTCGTCATCATCGGCCGCGCCTACGAGAACGATCGCGACGAAGCGGGCGTGGAAATTCACGTGATGCTCCGGGCGCCGGATGACGACACCGCCGTGCGGGAAGCGCTGAATGCGCTTGCGGAGGAAGGATTCTTCCAGGCGGATCTCGATCAGATCGGCACGCTTACCGACATTCCCGACGAGGAGCCGCATGCGTCCGCCTACCAGGGCGCGCTCGAGGGCGAGGTGTCGATCATCCGCTTCGGCTGACCGAATTCCGACGAGGTGAGACGAGAAAGCCGCCCGGGACCTGGTCCGGGCGGCTTTGAATTTGGGGAAGAGAGAGGGTGGCACGCACCCTCTCCTTTCCGATCATTCGGCCGCAGCGTTTTCGTTCGCCATGTCGGCGAGCATCGGCGTCGCCGCATCGGCGCCCGTACCCTTGCGGCGCTCTTCGAGGATCAACTCGTCGCGCGCCGTGGCGATGCGGCGGATCTGCGTCATCGTGCCACCGGTGCCGGCCGGGATGAGGCGACCGACAATGACGTTTTCCTTGAGGCCCTGCAGGCTGTCCGTCTTGCCGGCAACCGCCGCTTCCGTGAGCACCTTAGTGGTCTCCTGGAACGACGCGGCCGAGATGAAGGACGGCGTCTGCAGCGATGCCTTGGTGATGCCGAGCAGCACCGGCTCGCCGAAGGCCGGCTTCTTGCCTTCGGCAAGCAGCGCGTCGTTGACGTCCTCGAGCTCGATGCGGTCGACATTGTCGCCGACGATGTAGCTCGAGTCACCGGCGTCGGTGATTTCGACCTTCTGCAGCATCTGCCGGACGATCACCTCGATGTGCTTGTCGTTAATGACAACGCCCTGCAGGCGATAGACTTCCTGGATCTCGTTGACGAGGTAGGAGGCAAGCGCTTCCACGCCCTTGATCGCCAGGATGTCGTGCGGCGCCGGGTTGCCGTCGAGGATGTAGTCGCCCTTTTCGATGTAGTCGCCATCCTGAAGATGGAAGGGCTTGCCCTTCGGGATCAGGTACTCGACCGGCTCGACACCGTCTTCGGCCGGCTCGATCAGCACGCGACGCTTGTTCTTGTAGTCGCGGCCGAAGCGAACCGTGCCATCGATCTCGGCGATGATGGCGTGATCCTTCGGACGGCGTGCCTCGAAGAGCTCGGCAACGCGCGGCAGACCACCGGTGATGTCCTTGGTCTTGGCGCTTTCGAGCGGCGAACGGGCGAGAACGTCACCCTGGCTGACCTTCTGGCCCGGCTCGACCGAGAGGATCGCATCGACCGACAGCATGAAGCGGGCTTCGCCGCCGCGGGCGAGCTTGGCAATGCTGCCGTTCTTGTCCTTGATTACGATCGCCGGCTTCAGGTCCGTGCCGCGCGGCGTCGAACGCCAGTCGATAACCTGGCGCTTGGTGATGCCGGTCGATTCGTCCGTCGATTCCAGAACCGAGATGCCGTCGACGACGTCTTCGAAGTGAACGGTACCTTCCACTTCCGTCATCATCGGACGGGTGTAGGGGTCCCACTCGGCGAAACGCTGGCCGCGCTTCACCTTGTCGCCGTCGTCGACGAAGATCTTCGAACCGTAGGCAACGCGCTGCGAGGAGCGCTCGACACCGCGTTCGTCGAGGATCTGGATCGCCATGTTGCGGCCCATGGCGACGAGGACGCCATCGGAATTGCGCAGCATGTTGCGGTTCTTGATCTGGACCGTGCCTTCGTAGGACGCTTCGAGGAACGACTGGTCGACCACGGTCGCCGTACCGCCGAGGTGGAAGGTACGCATGGTCAGCTGCGTGCCCGGCTCACCGATCGACTGCGCCGCAATGACACCGACCGCTTCACCCATGTTGACGGGCGTACCGCGGGCGAGGTCACGGCCGTAGCAGACGCCGCAGACGCCGGTCTGGATCTCGCAGGTCAGCGCCGAGCGAATGCGGACGGACTGAATGCCGGCCTTCTCGATCGTGGCAACATCGGCCTCGAGGATCATCTTGCCGGCATCGACGATGCGTTCGCCGGTGACCGGGTTGTCGATGTTGTCGAGCGCCGTACGGCCGAGGATACGCTGGCCGAGCGAGGCGACGACCTGGCCGGCATCGACGATCGCCGTCATGGTCAGGCCCTTGTCGGTGCCGCAATCGACATGCGTGACGATGCAGTCCTGCGCGACGTCGACGAGACGGCGGGTCAGGTAACCCGAGTTCGCGGTCTTCAAGGCGGTGTCCGCCAGACCCTTACGGGCACCGTGCGTCGAGTTGAAGTACTCGTTCACGGTCAGGCCTTCCTTGAAGTTCGAGATGATCGGCGTTTCGATGATCTCGCCCGACGGCTTGGCCATGAGGCCGCGCATGCCGCCCAGCTGGCGCATCTGGTTCGGAGAACCACGAGCACCCGAGTGCGACATCATGTAGATCGAGTTCATCGGCTTCTGGCGACCATTGTCGTCAAACTCGACCGCCTTGATGCGCGCCATCATCTCTTCGGCGACCTTTTCGGTTGCCTTGCCCCAGGCGTCGACGACCTTGTTGTACTTCTCGCCCTGGGTGATCAGGCCGTCATTGTACTGCTGCTCGTATTCCTTCACGAGCGCTTCGGTGTCGCCGACGATCTTCACCTTGGTGTCCGGGATCACCATGTCGTCCTTGCCGAACGAAATGCCGGCGCGGCAGGCATGGGCGAAGCCGAGCTGCATGATCCGGTCGCAGAAGATCACCGTGTCCTTCTGGCCGCAATGGCGATAGACCGTGTCGATCATCTTTGAGATGTTCTTCTTGGTCATCTCCTGGTTGCAGATCTCGAACGGAATGTTCGGGTTCTTCGGCAGGAGCTCGCCGATGATCATGCGACCGGGCGTCGTTTCATAGATCTTCGAGACCGGGTTGCCCTCGGCGTCGACGGTCTTGTAGCGGCCGCGGATCTTGGCGTGCAGCGTGACGGCCTTGGTTTCCAGCGCATGGTGCAGTTCGCCCATGTCGGAGAAGGCCATGCCTTCACCCGGCTCGTTCTGGTTCAGGATCGACAGATAGTAGAGGCCGAGAACCATGTCCTGCGACGGAACAATGATCGGTGCGCCGTTTGCCGGATGCAGGATGTTGTTCGTCGACATCATCAGCACGCGGGCTTCAAGCTGGGCTTCGAGCGACAGCGGCACGTGAACGGCCATCTGGTCGCCGTCGAAGTCGGCGTTGAAGGCGGTGCAGACGAGCGGGTGCAGCTGGATCGCCTTGCCTTCGACCAGGATCGGCTCGAAGGCCTGGATGCCCAGGCGGTGCAGCGTCGGCGCACGGTTCAGCAGAACCGGATGCTCGCGGATGACCTCGTCGAGAATATCCCAGACTTCCGGCTTTTCCTTTTCCACCAGCTTCTTCGCCTGCTTGACGGTCGAGGAGAAGCCCTTGGCGTCGAGGCGGGCGTAGATGAACGGCTTGAAGA
Source organism: Sinorhizobium sp. FG01 (assembly GCF_002531875.1). Classification (NCBI taxonomy): domain Bacteria; kingdom Pseudomonadati; phylum Pseudomonadota; class Alphaproteobacteria; order Hyphomicrobiales; family Rhizobiaceae; genus Sinorhizobium; species Sinorhizobium sp. FG01. The sequence continues at coordinate 10,884 of NZ_NWTB01000038.1, read as the reverse complement.
GTTCGAGCGCCATCTTCTTCGGAAGACCGCACTGGTGCAGCTTGAGCTCCGGACCGGTCACGATGACCGAACGGCCGGAATAGTCGACGCGCTTGCCAAGCAGGTTCTGGCGGAAGCGGCCCTGCTTGCCCTTCAGCATGTCGGAGAGCGACTTCAGCGGACGCTTGTTGGCACCGGTGATGACGCGGCCGCGACGGCCGTTGTCGAACAGGGCATCGACGGATTCCTGCAGCATGCGCTTTTCGTTGCGGATGATGATGCCCGGTGCGCGCAGTTCGATCAGCCGCTTCAGACGGTTGTTGCGGTTGATGACGCGACGATAGAGATCGTTGAGATCCGACGTCGCGAAACGGCCGCCGTCGAGCGGCACGAGCGGACGCAGGTCCGGCGGGATCACCGGAACGACCTTCATGATCATCCACTCCGGACGGTTGCCGGACTCCATGAAGTTCTCGACGATCTTCAGCCGCTTCATCAGCTTTTTCTGCTTCAGATCCGAGCTCGTCTCGGCCATTTCGGCGCGCAGATCACCGGCGATCTTCTCGAGATTCATCGAAGCGAGCATCTCGTAGATCGCTTCGGCGCCGATCATCGCGGTGAACTGGTCTTCGCCGAACTCGTCGACCGCGATCATGTACTCTTCTTCGCTGAGGAGCTGGTTCTCCTTCAGCGACGTCAGGCCAGGTTCGGTGACGATGTAGTTTTCGAAATAGAGGACGCGCTCGATATCCTTCAGGGTCATGTCGAGCAACGTCGCGATGCGGCTCGGCAGCGACTTCAGGAACCAGATATGGGCAACGGGCGCGGCGAGCTCGATATGGCCCATGCGCTCGCGGCGAACGCGCGACAGCGTCACTTCGACGCCGCACTTTTCGCAGATGATGCCCTTGTACTTCATGCGCTTGTACTTGCCGCACAGGCACTCGTAGTCCTTGATCGGACCGAAGATGCGCGCGCAGAACAGACCGTCGCGCTCGGGCTTGAAGGTGCGGTAGTTGATCGTCTCCGGCTTCTTGATCTCACCGTAAGACCAGGAAAGAATCTTCTCCGGCGACGCGATCGAAATCCGGATGGAATCGAAGGTCTGTGCAGGCACCTGCGGATTGAAAAGATTCATGACCTCTTGGTTCATGCCTGTCTCCTTTGCGGGCTTTACGCCCTGAGCTTGGCGAGGGTGCCGGCAAATCCCGGGCGCCGGCCCCTGCCCCATAAACAGCTAAAACCGCATCGGGTGCGGCCCTGTTCCTGCCGCGGGCAAGCGAGCGCCCGGCGGCGGAAACGGTGCGCGCCGCTTTGCGGCACACACCGGATATCACTTACTCCGCCGCGTCCGGCAGCTGCGCCGCGGTGCCGAGATCCTCAACCTTCGAGTTTTCCAACTCAACGGAGAGGCCGAGCGAGCGCATTTCCTTGACGAGAACGTTGAAGCTCTCCGGAATGCCCGCCTCGAACGTATCGTCGCCTCGGACGATCGCCTCGTAGACCTTGGTACGGCCGGCCACGTCGTCCGACTTGACCGTCAGCATTTCCTGCAGCGTGTAGGCGGCGCCGTAGGCTTCGAGCGCCCAAACCTCCATTTCGCCGAAGCGCTGGCCGCCGAACTGCGCCTTGCCGCCCAGCGGCTGCTGGGTAACTAGCGAGTACGGACCGATCGAACGGGCGTGGATCTTGTCGTCCACCAGGTGGTTGAGCTTCAGCATGTAGATGTAGCCAACCGTGACCTGGCGGTCGAAGGCCTCGCCGGTACGACCGTCATAGAGCGTCGACTGACCGGTCACCTTCAGGCCGGCCTTGTTCAACATCTCGTTGACGTCGGCCTCGACCGCGCCGTCGAAGACCGGCGTTGCAATCGACACGCCGCGGCGGGTCTGCTCGGCCAGCCGGACGATCGACTCGTCGTCGTACTGCTTGATCGGCTCGCCCTTCGGACCGGCGCCCATGACGTCGTCGATCGTCTGGCGCAACGGCTTGATGTCGCCGCTCTCGTGATAGGCCTCGAGCATTGCGCCGATCTTCTTGCCCATGCCGGCGCAAGCCCAGCCCAGATGCGTCTCGAGGATCTGGCCGACGTTCATGCGCGACGGCACGCCGAGCGGGTTCAGCACCACGTCGACATGCGTGCCATCTTCGAGGAACGGCATGTCCTCGATCGGCACGATCCGCGACACGACACCCTTGTTGCCGTGACGGCCGGCCATCTTGTCGCCCGGTTGGATCTTGCGCTTCACGGCGACGAAGACCTTGACCATCTTCATGACGCCCGGAGGCATTTCGTCGCCGCGCTGGACCTTTTCGACCTTGTCCATGAAGCGCTGTTCGAGGCGCGACTTGGATTCGTCGTACTGGGCGCGAAGCGCTTCGATCTCGCCCTGAGCCTTCTCGTCCTCGACGGCGAACATCCACCACTGCGAGCGCGGATATTCGCTGATGACGGCGTTCGAAAGCTCGGTGCCCTTCTTGAAGCCCTTCGGGCCGGCAACGGCAACATGGCCGCGCAGCATGTCGATCAGGCGTGCATAGACGTTGCGGTCGAGGATCGCCTGCTCGTCGTCGCGGTCCTTGGCGAGGCGTTCGATCTCCTCGCGCTCGATCGCCATCGCGCGCTCGTCCTTCTCGACCCCGTGCCGGTTGAAGACGCGAACTTCGACAACCGTGCCGAAGGTGCCGGGCGGCATGCGCATCGACGTATCACGGACGTCCGAGGCCTTTTCGCCGAAGATGGCGCGCAGAAGCTTTTCTTCCGGCGTCATCGGGCTTTCGCCCTTCGGCGTGATCTTGCCGACCAGGATGTCGCCCGGCTGAACTTCGGCGCCGATATAGACGATGCCGGCTTCGTCCAGGTTCTTCAGCGCTTCTTCCGATACGTTCGGAATGTCGCGCGTGATTTCTTCCGGACCGAGCTTGGTGTCGCGGGCCATGACTTCGAATTCCTCGATATGAATCGAGGTGAAGACGTCATCGCGCACGATCCGCTCGGAGAGCAGGATCGAGTCTTCGTAGTTGTAGCCGTTCCAGGGCATAAAGGCGACGAGCGCATTGCGGCCGAGCGCCAGATCTCCGAGATCGGTCGACGGGCCGTCGGCGATGATGTCGCCCTTGTTGACCAGGTCGCCGACGGTGACCAGCGGACGCTGGTTCACGCAGGTGTTCTGGTTGGAACGCTGGAACTTCTGCAGCCGGTAGATATCGACGCCCGACTTCGACGGATCGAGGTCTTCAGTGGCGCGGATAACGATACGCGTCGCATCGACCTGGTCGACGACGCCGCCACGGCGGGCGGCGATCGCCGCGCCCGAGTCGCGGGCAACGACCGGCTCCATGCCGGTGCCGACGAAGGGTGCCTCGGCTCTCAGCAGCGGAACCGCCTGACGCTGCATGTTCGAGCCCATCAGCGCGCGGTTGGCGTCGTCGTTCTCAAGGAACGGGATGAGCGCCGCGGCGACCGAAACGAGCTGTTTCGGCGAAACGTCCATCAGGTTGATGTTGTCGCGCGGCGCCAGCATGACTTCGCCGGCGTGACGGCAGACGACGAACTCTTCCGCGAAGGAATTGTCGTCGTTCAGGACCGAGTTGGCCTGGGCGACGTGATACTTTGCCTCTTCCATCGCCGAAAGGTAGACCACGTCCCCGGTCACCTTGCCATCGACGATCTTGCGGTACGGACTCTCGATGAAGCCGTACTTGTTGACGCGGGCAAAAGTCGCGAGCGAGTTGATCAGACCGATGTTCGGGCCTTCCGGCGTCTCGATCGGGCAAATGCGGCCGTAATGGGTCGGATGCACGTCGCGGACTTCGAAGCCGGCGCGCTCGCGGGTCAGACCACCCGGGCCAAGAGCCGAAAGGCGGCGCTTGTGGGTGATTTCCGAGAGCGGGTTCACCTGGTCCATGAACTGCGACAGCTGCGAGGAGCCGAAGAACTCGCGAACGGCGGCAGCGGCCGGCTTCGCGTTGATCAGGTCCTGCGGCATGACGGTGTCGATCTCGATCGAGGACATGCGCTCCTTGATCGCGCGCTCCATGCGCAGGAGACCCAGGCGATACTGGTTCTCCATCAGCTCGCCGACCGAGCGGACGCGGCGGTTGCCGAGGTTGTCGATGTCGTCGATCTCGCCCTTACCGTCACGCAGTTCGACCAGCATCTTGACGACCGCGAGGATGTCTTCCTTGCGCAGCGTGCGGACCGTGTCCGGCACGTCGAGGTCGAGACGCATGTTCATCTTCACGCGGCCCACGGCCGAGAGGTCGTAGCGCTCGGCATCGAAGAACAGCGCGTTGAACATGGCTTCGGCCGAATCCATGGTCGGCGGCTCGCCCGGACGCATGACGCGATAGATGTCAAACAGCGCGTCCTGCCGGTTCTCGTTCTTGTCGGCGGTCAGCGTGTTGCGGATATAGGCACCGACATTGATGTGGTCGATGTCGAGGACCGGAATCTCGTCGAACCCGGCCGCCAGGATGACGGGAAGCGTCTTCTCGTCGATCTCGTCGCCGGCTTCCAGGTAGATTTCGCCGGTTTCGACGTTGACGACGTCTTCGGCGAGGTAGTTGCCGTAAAGGTCGTCATCGGTCGCCTTGAGCGCCTTCAGCCCCTTGTCCTGCAATTGACGCAGCAAGCGCGGCGTCAGCTTCTTGCCGGCCTCGACGACGACTTCGCCGCTGTCGGCGTCGATCATGTCGGCAAGCGCCTTCTGGCCCTTGAGCGCATCCGGCTGGAACGGCACGCGCCAGCCATCGCCGTCGCGCTGGTAGAGCGACTTCGTATAGAAGGTGTCGAGGATTTCCTCGCCGTCCATGCCGAGTGCCATCAGCAGCGACGTCACCGGAATCTTGCGGCGGCGGTCGATGCGGGCATGGACGATGTCCTTGGCGTCAAACTCGATGTCGAGCCAGGAACCGCGGTACGGAATGACGCGTGCGGCGAAGAGCAGTTTGCCGGACGAATGGCTCTTGCCCTTGTCATGGTCGAAGAAGACGCCCGGCGACCGGTGCATCTGCGAAACGATGACGCGCTCGGTCCCGTTGACGATGAAAGTACCGTTGTCCGTCATGAGCGGCATGTCGCCCATGTAGACGTTCTGTTCCTTGATGTCCTTGATCGACTTCGCGCCGGTATCCTCGTCGATATCGAACACGATCAGGCGCAGGGTCACCTTGAGCGGTGCCGCATAGGTCAGGTCGCGCTGGCGGCATTCCTCGACGTCGAACTTCGGCGGTTCGAATTCGTAGGACACGAATTCGAGCATCGAAGCGCCCGAAAAATCCTTGATCGGAAATACCGACTTGAAAACAGCTTGAAGTCCCTCGTCGGGACGCCCGCCTGCGGGCTCTTCGACCATGAGGAACTGGTCGTAGGACGCCTTCTGGACCTCGATGAGGTTCGGCATCTCTGCGACTTCGGGGATCTTTCCAAAAAACTTGCGTACGCGCCTACGACCGTTGAACGAAAGGGTCTGAGCCATCGTCGCTCCTTGTCAATCTTGCATCCGGGCCTGCAACGGACGGGAACCGATGGCCAGTCGATCCCGTCGATCAAATGAGTCGTTCAATCTCGTCAAGCTTTCGAAAGACGCCAGCACGGATTGCTGTGCTGTCCTTCAATCGCGACCATCCTCTTGAAGAACCCATTACCCAAAAGCCGTTTTCGACAGGCTTTTGGGTAATATGTTCCAAAAACGGTCAAAGAGAGGCGGCCCAAAGGGCCCCCTCCCTTCGCATGTCGTCGAATTACTTGACGTCAACCTTGGCGCCAGCGTCTTCGAGCTTCTTCTTGAGGTCGGCAGCTTCAGCCTTGGAAACTGCTTCCTTGACAGCCTTCGGAGCGCCTTCGACCAGGTCCTTGGCTTCCTTGAGGCCGAGGCCGGTGATGGCGCGGACTTCCTTGATGACGTTGATCTTGTTCGCGCCGGCATCCGTCAGGATGACGTCGAACTCGGTCTTCTCTTCTTCTGCAGCGGCAGCAGCGCCGCCAGCAGCACCGCCGACGGCAGCAACGGCTACCGGAGCAGCGGCGGAAACGCCCCACTTTTCTTCGAGCAGCTTGGAAAGCTCAGCAGCTTCCAGGACGGTCAGCGAGGAGAGGTCTTCAACGATCTTTGCGAGATCAGCCATTTTACTTTTCCTTTTGTTCGGTTCGAACTGGTTTTGATTACAACAGCGAAATTCCGCCTCAGGCGGCTTCGTCCTTCTTGGCATAGGCCGAGAACACGCGGGCAAGCTGGCTTGCCGGTGCTGCGACAACCGTCGCGACGCGGGTTGCCGGGGCATTGAGAAGGCCCAGCAGCTTCGCGCGCAGCTCGTCCAGCGAAGGCAGGGTCGCGAGCGACTTGACTGCTTCCGGGTTGAGCGTGGTTGTCCCCATGGCGCCGCCCAGGACAACGAGCTTGTCGTTGGTCTTGGCGAAATCCATGACGACCTTCGGAGCCGTTACGGGATCGGCGCTGTAAGCGATCAGCGTCTGTCCCTTGAAGAGATTGGTCATCCCTTCAGACTCCGTGCCCTGAAGAGCGATCTTGGCCAGGCGGTTTTTCGCGACTTTGACGGTGCCGCCAGCAGCGCGCATCTTCGAACGGAAGTCGTTCATCTGCGCAACTGTGACACCAGCATAGTGGGCCACGACAACCGAACCGGAAGCCTTGAAGACTTCGTTCAGCTCCGTGACGAATTCGCGTTTTTCCGCTCTTTCCACTGTCTGTCTCCAGTTGACAGGGTTGCTCATCGCAGCCCTGCCGGGTTTGCCTTTGTCACCCGGGATCATGCTCGATCCCAAGCAACGCTTAAGGATCCTGTCCCTTGGCGTTCCCGGATAGCCGGGTCTGACACAAGGCAAGCGAGGTTCGAACCGAATTTCGACGCCTGCGGCGTCACTTGAAATCCAGATCTTACCCGTCTCATGCGGGCAATGGTGATTAAGGTAGAACCACCCGCAATCTCGGACAGGAATTCCGGGCCGGAAGCCCGGATATTTCCGGCCCCGAAAGGCCGGAAATTCGGTTTCGGGCCGAAGCCCGTGATTCCGTTAGGCGACGCTGAGCGTTGCCGGATCGATCTTGAGGCCGGGACCCATCGTCGAGGAGATCGCCACGCGCTTGACGTAGTTACCCTTCGCGCCGGTCGGCTTCGCCTTGATCACCGCGTCTGCGAAGGCGCGGATGTTCTCTTCCAGCGCCTTGGCATCGAAGGATGCCTTGCCGACGCCGGCGTGAACGATACCAGCCTTTTCGACGCGGAACTCGACGGCGCCGCCCTTCGAAGCCTTGACGGCCGCAGCGACGTCCATGGTGACGGTTCCGACCTTCGGGTTCGGCATCATGCCGCGCGGACCGAGAACCTTGCCGAGACGGCCGACGAGCGGCATCATGTCGGGGGTCGCGATGCAGCGATCGAAGTCGATCTTGCCGCCCTGAACGATTTCGACGAGGTCTTCCGCGCCGACGATGTCGGCGCCGGCAGCCTTGGCCTCATCGGCCTTCGCACCACGTGCGAACACGGCGACACGAACCGAGCGGCCGGTGCCGTTCGGCAGGTTGACGACGCCGCGGACCATCTGGTCGGCATGGCGAGGGTCGACGCCGAGGTTCATCGCCACTTCGATCGTCTCGTCGAACTTGGCGGTCGCACGCTCCTTGACGAGCGTCACGGCTTCGGTGAGGCCGTAGACCTTCGCCGGATCAATGCCCTCGCGGGACTTCTGTACACGCTTTGCAATCTTCGCCATGGTCTTAGCCCGTCACTTCCAGGCCCATGGAGCGGGCGGAGCCCTCGACCATTGCCATTGCGCCTTCGATATCGGCCGCGTTGAGGTCCTTCATCTTGGCCTCGGCGATCGTGCGGATCTGAGCCTTCGAGATCGAGCCGGCCTTCGCCTTACCCGGGGTCTTCGAACCGGACTGGATCTTCGCTTCGCGCTTCAGGAAGTAGCTGACCGGCGGCTGCTTCATGACGAAGGTGAAGGACTTGTCCTGGTAATAGGTGATGACGACCGGAATCGGCATACCCTTTTCCATTTCCTGCGTGGCGGCGTTGAACGCCTTGCAGAATTCCATAATGTTAATGCCGCGCTGACCAAGCGCAGGACCGATCGGCGGCGACGGGTTCGCCGAGCCGGCCTTGACCTGCAGCTTGAGCTGGCCTGCAACTTTCTTAGCCATTTCTCTCTGCCTCTCTTTGCCCCACCCGGCAAACCGGAAGCGGGAACTGTTCAGCCGGTTGCCCGGCTCCTTGCCGGTCGGTTGACCGGCGGCTGCGGTTGCGTGGTCCGGATAGACCGGTCTGGCTAAGACCGGCTCCCTCCCACGCGCATGCGGATCACTCCGCCGGAGCAGGCCGACATGTCAGCCTGCCCATTCTCATAAGCTTGCGTTCTTTCAGACCTTCTCGACCTGGCCGTATTCCAGCTCGACCGGCGTGGCGCGGCCGAAGATCGACACCTCGACCTTCAGGCGCGAGCGCTCCTCGTCGACATCCTGCACGATGCCGTTGAAGGAGGCGAATGGCCCATCCGACACGCGGACCTGCTCGCCGATTTCAAACGAGACCGAAGGCTTCGGACGCTCGACGCCATCCTGGACCTGACCGAGGATCCGATCCGCCTCATGGTCCGGGATCGGCACCGGCTTGCTGTCGGTGCCAAGAAAACCGGTGACCTTCGGCGTGTTCTTGATGAGGTGGTAAGCCTCGTCCGTCAAATTCGCCCGCACGAGAACGTAGCCCGGGAAGAACTTCCGCTCGGAATCGACCTTGCGGCCGCGACGGACCTCAACGACTTTCTCGGTCGGAACGAGAATCTTCTCAAACAGATGCGAGAGACCCTTCTGCCTCGCCTTCTCCTCGATCGATTCGGCGACCTTCTTCTCGAAATTTGAATAGGCGTGAACGATGTACCAGCGCGCAGCCATCTAACCCTCCACCCAAATCAAGCGCCAACGTTGAGGATCAGGCTCATCAGCCAACCCATCAACTGGTCCGCACCAAAGAAGAAGGCGGCGGCAAAAGAGACCATGACAAAGACCATCAGCGTCGAGATCGTCGTCTCGCGCCGCGAAGGCCAAGTCACTTTTGACGTTTCGGAGCGTACTTGCTGCAGAAACGTGAACGGATTCGTTTTGGATGCCATAAAATGCTCACGCCATTACGGCGCGTAAAGCCGATGTGTCAGCCCCACGCACCGCGTGTCTGTTTGGACCCTACATAAAGACCGATTCCAAAAACCACAAGAGCCGATCGGTCTTTTTTGTGAATATATGAACGGCCGCGCCGCCCGTCCCGCACATTCTGGCCGAAGTCAAACAACAGGGCAAGAAGGAGGGAAAATGGCAGGGGCAGAGGGGCTCGAACCCCCGACCTGCGGTTTTGGAGACCGCCGCTCTACCAACTGAGCTATACCCCTAGACGAGACACACAACCGTGACCGGCTGCATCCTCGAGACTGCGGCTTCTTATTCAGTTTGCCGGATGCTTTCAAGCGCATTTGCAACAAAAGAGCAAAAAGTGCCAAGAAAAGTTTCTCATGGCCGCAGGCTACCCCAGCGCGCAGCCGCTACGTGCCAGGCTGCACATATTTCCGCCAATCGTGCTCCTCCTTGAAGCCGAGGACCTCGCGGATCTTTCGGTTCGACAGCAGCCCCTCGAACTCGCCGATCTCTCTGGTGAAGGGCACGTTCGGATAGAACTGCCTGGCGAGCTCGCGGGTCGGCGTGTTGGCCGACACGGTGTCGTTGCAGGCGTTGAAGACCGCGAAGCCGAGGCCGTCCTTTTCGATGCAAAGCTTGACGATCTGCCCCAGGTCGCGCGCATCGATATAGCTCCAGGCAATCCGCTTGCGGATCTCCGGATGCGCGAAAAAGTGGGGAAAGCGTTCGTATTCGTGCGGCTCGATCACGTTGCCGATGCGCAGTGCATAGATATCGAAGCCGGACCGCTCCGCAAAGGCGCGGGCGGTCTTTTCGTTCACCACTTTGGAGAGCCCGTAGGAATCCATCGGATCGACGTCGTAGTCCTCCTCCAGCGGAAAGCTGTGGAAGTCGCGATGCCCCTCGGCAAAGCAGACCCCGTAGGTGGTCTCGCTCGACGCGACGATGATCTTGCGGATGCCAAGCTTCACCGCCGCCTCGATGACGTTGTAGGTGCCCATCACATTGACCCGGAAGGTCTCGTTGTCCGGCTTGATGAGGATGCGTGGAATGGCCGCGAAGTGGACCACGGCATCGAAGGGTTGCGGCCCCCTGCCCTGATCCGCGCGGCTCTGTTCCCCCCTGGCCTGTTCCATGTCGGGAAAATCCCGATGCATCGACAGCGCGTTGAACATCTGGCCGCTGTCGGTGATGTCGGCGATCAGGTTGGTTACCCCGGGGCTGTCGAGCGGAACAAGGTCGACATTGTGCACTTCATAGCCGGCTTCGACGAGATAGGGCACGGCATGCCGGCCGGCCTTACCGGCGCCACCGGTAAAGAGAATCCGCTTCTTCACGATCTGCTCCTCCGCCTCTGACGACGCAGGAGCCTGCCACTCCGGCGAGACACATTCAAGTTGCGACGGCGGCGAACAGCAGAAACAAAGGACCCCGCGGTTGCCCGCGGGGTCCTTGAAAACCGGCAAAAGCCCGAATTACTCGACGATGCCGGCGCCGCGTGCAAATCGCGCTTGCGCGCCATTTGCACCTTCCTTGCTGCCTCGGCAGCTCACGGCATCGCCTTTCCGACCGTTACTCGACGATGGAGGCGACGATGCCGGCGCCGCGTGCAAATCGCGCTTGCGCACCATTTGCACCTTCCTTGCCGCCGTCGGCAGCTTACGGCATCGCCTTTCCGATCGTTACTCGACGATGGAGGCGACGATGCCGGCGCCGACGGTGCGGCCGCCTTCACGGATAGCGAAGCGCAGCTTCT
>NZ_NWTB01000037.1:0-18124 GCF_002531875.1 Sinorhizobium sp. FG01 | reverse complement strand
GCACTGCCGGGCCTGATGAACAAGATGGAAAAGGCCGGTTGCAAGCGCTCGGTCGTCGGCCTCGTCATTCCGACCGGCTATTCCTTCAACCTCGACGGCACCAATATCTACATGACGCTGGCGGCGCTGTTCATCGCCCAGGCGACCGACACGCCGCTCTCCTATGGCGACCAGATCCTGCTCCTGCTCGTCGCCATGCTGAGCTCGAAGGGTGCGGCCGGCATCACCGGCGCTGGCTTCATCACGTTGGCCGCGACGCTCTCCGTCGTCCCCTCCGTGCCGGTCGCCGGCATGGCGCTGATCCTCGGCATCGACCGCTTCATGTCGGAGTGCCGGGCAATTACGAATACTATCGGCAATGCGGCAGCGACACTGGTGGTGGCGAAGTGGGAAGGAGAACTCGACCAAGCGCAGCTTTCCGGGGCGCTTGCAGGTGACGGGCCGGCGGGATCCAACCCGGAAATGGTTCAGCCAGCCGAGTAATGCCTCCCAGGGCAACTCCGCACAGTCGTGCGGCTTGGCGCGGGTCTGGCATGCCAGACCCGCGCCATTTTGTTATCCACCGAAGACGGCTTCTGTTTCATCCGCGGCAATTCAAAATGTTGCAAAGGACCCCGCGTCTACCTGTTCATGCCCAAGTGTCGCCGCAACGCTGATCGGGAACCAGATGCTGCAAACTGCACCCACCGTCGTTAGCTAATGTCCCTGCCCGCTGTTTCCAAGGAGCCAGAGGTGACCCCTATTGTCGTGTTTGTCAGTGCCACGACACGCTGCTGTTCGACAAAATTCCTAACACACTCGCTTAAAGCGTTGAACTGACAGTGACGTTTCGCATAGGCGCTTCTCCGCGTCGCTGGCATGACTTTTGCTGATTGTCGATCGCGACGGGGCAGGAACGACCAACTATGACCCACTGGCTGCCTCGCCGGGCGAGGAACCTTATGCTCAACGATGGCCGGACTGTGAAGTCCGAATTTATGGGAAATCAACTCATCGATGTAGTCGCGGCTATCGATGAAATCGCAGCATTGTTCCGGGACAAGGTAGCGATCAAGCATGGTGCGGAAGAGCTCACATATGGTGGGCTGCAACTGCTGTCGGATAGAATTGCGAGCACCCTGCGGGCGCGCGGTCCAGAGGGTACGATCGTGGGCTATTACGGCGCAAGAGACCTCAATTGGGCGGTCACGGTAATCGCAATTTTGAAAAGCGGCTCAACTTATTTGCCGCTCGATCCATCCTTACCGGCATCGCGCATTTCCTGCGTGATTGAGCAGAGTGGATGCAATCTGATTATCGGGTCAGAAAGACGCGAATCGCTTGCTCGCTTCCAGGAAGACAGCACCGGCGACCTGCAATTCTTGACGGTGCAGGCGGCGCTACTCGATGTCTGTACCTCCCCTGCAATGCGAGCATCGGTAGAGGGCCCTCTCGCCTACCTCCTGTTCACCTCCGGTTCGACGGGAAGACCAAAGGGAGTGATGGTCAAGCGGGCGGGCCTCAACAACCACTTGATGGCGAAGATTGATGCACTCCAGCTAGGTCAGAAGGACTGTGTCGCACAAACTGCCTCGCATAGCTTTGACATCTCGCTGTGGCAGCTTTTGGCAGGGCTTTGTGTCGGCAGTTGCGTCACGATCATAGATGATGCGACAGTGAGATCTCCGATGGCCCTTCTTGAGGCCCTTGAAACAAATCGCGTCACTATCGTCCAATTCGTTCCATCGTCGCTCGCAGTATTCGTTGAATATCTGCAGACACTGTCGGCGCAGGAGCGGCTTCTCGGCGCCTTACGCATGATCTCCACGGTCGGCGAGCCGCTGACGCCTGCCTTGGTGCGCAGCTGGCTGACACTCTATCCTCAAGTCCCGATCCTCAATCACTACGGCCCGACAGAATGCGCGGATGGGGTTACGCATCATCTGATCTCTCTCCCGCCCCTTACGGCTGACGCCTATGTTCCCATTGGTAAGCCGATTGCCAATCTCAGGGTTTATATCGCCAGCGGCACACGTCTGTGCGAGGCGGGGGAAATTGGCGAAATCTGTGTGAGCGGTGTCGGTGTCGCTGACGGTTACATCAACGATGGCGAGCGTACCGAAAATGCTTTTCTGTCAAATCCGTTCTCGGACCACCCATCATATCGGCAGCTCTACAAGACCGGCGATCTTGGACGGATCAGGGCAGACGGCCTCTTGGAGTGTCTTGGTAGACGAGATCGGCAGATCAAGATCCGCGGACATCGAATCGAACTCGGAGAGATCGAGTCTCGCCTATGCGCCCATCCTTTGATAAGTGCGGCCGTGGCTGTTGCACCCCTCCACGAGAGCGTGAAGCTCACGGCCAGGGACATAGCAAATACCGACGGAGCAATCGGGCCCAGACGGATAGTGGCGTATGTGTCGGCTCCTGCGGGGCTATCGGAGAGTGAACTCCGCAGCTTTGTTGCCGAAACGCTGCCTGCCTACATGCTGCCGGAACGAATCATACGTGTCGACCGGCTACCGACGACCCCAAACGGCAAGGTCGACTTCGCGTCACTGCCTGATCCGACGACGCTTCGCCCGGAGTTGCTGGAGCCCTTCGAGGAACCAACGACCGAGCTCGAAAGCAGACTACGAGATATTTGGTCCAGCATTCTTCGGATCGAAAGTATCGGCGTGGGCGACCAATTCATGGATCTCGGCGGAGACTCGATCCGCGCGATGCTAATATTGGCTCAAATCCACAGGCAGCTCGGGACGAAGGTGGACTTCAGGCTTGTTCTGAATGGGACGATCAGGTCGCTTGCGGCGTCGATATCAAGGCAGTCCGAGACGACAAAGTTGGGGCTCCCCACCTGTGGCAAGCTCAGACGATCACCCCTCACTCGAGTACAGGAACACCTTTGGTTCCTCTGGCAGCTCGACCCGACTGCGAAAAACTACATTATCCAGGGTGGTGTGCGTATCCGAGGTGACATCGATCCGGCCGCTTTCAATAAGGCCTGGAAAGATGTGGTTCAGGCGCATGACGCGCTTTCGGCACGTTTCAGCGACGAAGACGGCCCAGTTCAAATTTTCGATGATCCCAAGAACTCCGATCTAGAGTTGGTGGACGCCACCCTCCTATCCAACCACGAGGCCGAGGCAGTTGTGGCGGAGCTGCGGCGAACGGAGCTCAACAAGCCCTTTGATCTCAGTCAGGGCAATCTGTTTCGTGCGCGCATAATCCGTCTCGGCGCGGACGACCATCTCATATTGATCACCGCGCACGAAATCATCATAGATGCATGGTCGATCTCTGTCCTGCTCAGAGATTTGCAAACGAGATACTCGCATGCCGCTGCATTTTCTCCGGCGGATCGCACATCACTCTCTAGCTATGCGCTGTGGGAAAGTGCACATGTAACGCCGAAGTCGCTGAAGGGCCAGCGGCGCTATTGGCGTCAGCAGATAGGCGACAATCCTCCGGTACTTTCGCTCGGAAGCCCTCGACTGCGGCCGAAAGTGACCTCCTACCGCGGGAATTCGCATGCGGTTCTCCTTGACGGTGAGCTATCTGATCAGTTGCGAGATTTTGCACGCCGGCACAGGTGCACGACTTCCACGGTCCTCCTGGCATGCTTCAAGCTGCTGTTGCGGATGTATAGCGGCCAAGACGATATTATCGTTGGCATACCGCACGTGGTGCGCAGCGAGCCAGGCACTGAGGAGATCGTGGGATTCTTCCTCAACATGGTGCCGATCCGCACAACGATTGACGTCAACAGGTCCTTCGTGGGCCACGTAACTCACGTACAGGACCTCATAGGCGACGCCATCGCGAACTCGGCGTATCCGTTCAGCTGGATGGTCCGGGATGCCCGACTCCACCGCGAGCCTGGTCGATCGCCCATCTTCCAAGCCATGTTCAACATGTACTCTGAGCCCGCGGAGCCACCTGGCAAACGCGATCTCCAAGTGTCATTTCGCGAATACGACACCGGTTATGTGAAATTCGACCTCACGCTGTACGCGCAAGATGAAGGCAGTGCAATTGCATTGCAACTGGCCTACGCGGAAGACATATTTTCGAGCGATGAGATCGCTCGCATGGCCGATAATCTTCGTCATCTCATTGCTACCTGTGTGGAGAGATCGGGCGAGCCGATCCTCGCCCTGGAGGGTCTCAGCCCGTCGGAAGTCGCCAGTCTAAATTCGCTCAAGGGCGAGGAGCGGCTATACGAGAACGAACCTCTGCTCGTGGAAGCGTTCGATCAGGTGAGCGCTTTGAATATCGATCGGGTGGCCTACTTCGGCGAATTCGGAGCAATCACGTTTGGCCAACTGCGCGAACGAGTGGCTGCGATCAAGGCCGTTCTGCGAGCTTGCGGGGTGGGGCCGGGAGACATCGTTGCCATGCTGGTTGACAGGTCCCCGGATGTAGCGGCCACAACGTTGGCAATTCGGGACTTGCAGGCAGTTGTTGTGCCGATATCGCCAGATTACCCGAAGGAGCGGGTCGGCCAGATCCTGGAGGATAGCGGCGCGAACCTCCTTGTGCACACCGGCAGTGACGAAGAGGTCCATTTCGCGCTGCCGAGCGTCAGCCTGACCACCCTGCAGGCCAGATACAACGCTGGCCAGGTTTCGCACAGAACTATCGAATTGCCCGATGAGAGCACAGCCAGTCTAATATATACCTCTTCCTCGACCGGTAAGGCGAAGGGCGTTCTCATACCGGAATCCGCCATACTCAACCGACTGAACTGGATGTGGCGATGCTTTCCCTTCGATGGCTTCGACGTGATGGTGGTACAGAAGTCAGCAGCCCTTGTTGCTGCGGCATGGGAGTATTTCGGAGGGCTCCTGAAGGGAGTGCCAACGCTGATCCTGACGCACGAGCAGTTGCTCGACCCCGACCTCTTGTTGCAAGCATTGGCAAAGCATCACGTGACGCGGTTGTTTGCCTCTCCTCCCATTCTCACCGGTTTGATCGCCTCTCAACAGCGAGGCCCAAAAAGGACCAACTTGCGCCTTGTTACAAGCAGCGCTGAACCGATGCCGCCATCACTTCCCGGTCGTTGGAGAGAATGCTTTCCAGACGTACCCCTATGGAATTTCTATGGAACGACGGAGTGCGCGTCTAATTCAGCGGTATACCGAACATCGAACGGCGACGACGGCTTTTCAGCCGTGCCGGTCGGGCGCCCGATCGACAATGTAAAAATTTACGTTCTTGACGCACAGTTGAAGCGGGTGCCCGTGGGCGTTGCGGGCGAGCTCTGCGTGGCAGGGCGCTGCCTGAGCACGGGTTATTGGAAGGATCCAGAGCGGACAACTCACTCGTTCGTTCCAAATCCGTACGATGAAGGTCAATACAGCCTCCTCTACCGCAGTGGTGATATTGCTCGCATCTCGGTGGAAGGCCTTCTGGAGATTTGCGGGCGTGCGGACAACCAAATCCAGCTTCGGGGGTTTCGAATTGAACTGGAGGACATCGAAACGGCGCTTGCATCGCATCCTGGCGTTGCGAAGGCCGCGGCATTTGTAAGGGGCCAGGATGATGATCAGCGACTGCTCGCCCTTGTCGTCCCGGCTCGTGCCGGCCTGGCCTCAAGGGACATTGTAGACCATCTGCGGCAAAAACTGCCATCTTACATGATTCCGTCGGATGTTCGGGTCGTGCGCCGTATTCCGGTCACGGCGAGCGGGAAGATAGACCGTGCCCGTCTGGCGTCCGTGTCATCGAGCATCATGCGAAGGGCCAAATCCGCTAAGCCGCAGACGAAGAGGGAGCGACTGCTCGCCGATATTTGGCAAGAGCTGTTGGGCACAAAATCTGTCGGTATCGATGATAGCTTCTTTGATATCGGCGGAAATTCGCTTCTGAGTGTGCGGTGCGTTACACTGGCGCGCAAAGCGGGACTGAGCTTTACCGTCAGCCAACTGCATCGGACACCAACGATCCGAGAACTGGCAAAGCACCAAACGTCGGCTGCGGCCTCTGCCTTGGCGACTTCCGATGGGCCGCTGCCAGTGACCCCTGCAGTCTCCCATTGGAATAGTATCGTTGGCATTGGCGAACACTACAACATTGGCGATCTGTTCTTCATGCCCGCCGGCCACTTGAACCTCTCCATTCTTGAGCAAGCGCTTGCGCATGTCCTCGGCCGGGAGGAAGGACTGAGGCTCCGAATTGACCAAACGGAGAGCGGCCTGTCTCAGGCAATCGGTTCGATACCAGATCCCCTGATCGAAGAAATAGACCTTGCCGGCATGGCCGCAGCAAAACAACTCACGGTCATCGAGCACGCCTGCGCGGAGCGTCAGCGCACATTTCGATTTGACGGTGAGACACCGCTTATCAGAGTCTCAGCCTTCCGGACATCAGAGTGCGACGATTACTATTTGCTTGTCCTGCTACACCATTTCGTAGCAGACGGGGTTGGATACCGGCTGTTCCTGAATGCCCTCGAGGCAGCTTACAATTCGTTTGCTTCAGGCCAAAGCGCTGCGGATCCCGAGGCGTCGACCCTGTCTCGATGGCTGGAGCGATTGGAGAATTACGCAAATGGCGAAGCGGCAACAGAGCTCGAACACTGGGAGAGCTTGCGGTATGACCAGTTTGACATGCGTGTGAGCGACGCTGGCGCTGGCGCGGCGGGATTTTCAGCCGAAACTGCAAGGTGGCTCCACTATGTAGGGGGTGAGGAACATCTCGATGAAGAATTCTGCAGACCGCTCTGGAAAGACCAGGCAACATTCCATCTAAGGATCAGTGAGGAGGCAACAAGGAAGCTTCTCAACGTTGCGGCGGCGTCTGCAGACTGCGAAGATTTCGATCTATTGCTTGCTGCTATTTCGGGGACATTTGGCCGCGCTTTCGGCAATTACTCACTCTGGATTGACAGTCTCACTTCGACCAGGGGACGTCTGTTTGACGACATCGACCCCTCTCAAATCATCGGTTATATCGGTGAACTGGTACCGCTCCCGTTATGCCTTGACGGTACAGAGTCTCGTCCGGACCGAGCCCGTTCGATTTATCAGCAGCGCAGCTCGTTGCCACGCCAGGGCATAGGTTTCCGAGCTTTGAAGTTCTTAAATCGGAACCCCGCTGTCCGGGAGCGGATCGATCGTCTGCCGTTACCTCGCATTGGAGTGAACTATCGAGCGAGGCTTCAACATCATTATCCGCGCCGTCTGCTGTCCAGAGATCCACACCCATTGTGGATCGGTGACGACATGGATCAGTCCGTTCTGAACTACCTCTTCTGGTTTCGCGTCGGATACCAATCGGGCGAACTACAGATCGAAGTCAGATATGATCCACGACACGTTGGCTACGAAACGACCCGCAAGGTCTGCGCAATCTTGCAGGAAGAGCTCCTGCAGATGGTGGACGCGTTTGCAGATCCTGGCGCAATCGGCCGGTAACGGATGGGGCCCTCGGAGCAACAGATGAAGGGCGAAGAAGAGCGCATGGCCTCACCGGCAGAGCATATCAGTTTGTTGGATGGCAAGGTGTCCCGCCTCATCATACGGCTCGCCATTCCCTCGATTATTGGGTTGTCGTTCAATGCACTTCAGCAGTTCGTGAATGCGATCTTTGTCGGGACACTGGGTGCGCAGGCTATCGCTGCCGTCAGCATAACTTTGCCTATCGTGGTCCTGCTCACCGCGGTCGGGCAGGGAATCGGCGTCGGCACAGCATCCTTCGTATCGCGCAACCTCGGGGCTGGCAATTCGCTGGAGGCCAGTCGAGGGGCGAGCTCGGCACTCGGCCTCGCGGTTCCGATCGGAGTCGGACTGACCGTCGCTCTGCTTCTCAATTTGCGCGACGTTCTCGCTATGCTGGGTGCCAGTCCGACAATAATGCCAGCTGCGCTCGATTACGCATGGTTGCTCCTGTTTGGGTACACTCTCATGCTGTTGAACATGGTCAACGGGTTTATCGTGAGAGCTGAGGGTAATACACGCTTCAGCATGTGGACCATGATTACATCTTTCACGCTGAATGCCCTGCTCGATCCAATTCTGATTTTTTCGCTGGATCTCGGTGTTCGCGGAGCGGCGCTAGCAACACTGCTGTCTCAGATCTCCGCCACCAGCCTCTACGTCCTCTATTTCGTGAAGCAACGTGGAATTGTCCGTGTCCGACCTTCCTTCGCAAGTTGGAGGGGCGACCGCGTAAAGCAGATGGCCGCCATTGGAGCTCCCGCAACCTTCACCGGTATCTTGTCTGCTGCTTCATTTATGCTCTTGAACAGGGCTGCTGCGCCGTTCGGCGACAATTCCATTGCCGCTGTAGGTATAGCGGCACGCTTGATAACGATTGGTGCACTCCCGATTATGGGCCTGTGCATCGGCTCCCAAGCGGTTCTCGGTTTCAGTTGGGGAGCACAAGATTTCGCTCGGGTACAGAGAGCGGCGAAGTTCATGCTTTCCGTAGCCGTTGGGTTCTCGGTCAGCTTTTCTGCTGTGGTCGTGGTTTTTGCCCGGCCAATCGTCCAGCTCTTGAGCGATAGCGAGGCCGTGACGCAAATCGCTGTCCCGACATGCATCGTGTTCCATCTGTTTTTCGGGCTTTTTGGTGTCCAGTACGTTGCAATAACCATGCTTCAGTCGTTCGGGCGAGCCCGTCTGAGTGCCGTCGTTTCCTTCGCGAGGCAAGGATATCTCTTCGTACCAGCCATACTGCTGTTGCCCGTCATTTGGGGTTTTAACGGCCTGTTGATCAGCCAGGCAGTTGCTGAGCTATTGGCAGGGTTGCTGGCCGTGCTCGTGATATTCAGGCAGTTCGGCGATCTCAAAGGAATGCTCCTTAGCCGAGGAGCGAGCCGCGAGAACTGAGAGCTGATGCAAGCGTGGCGACTCTCTCTGGATTGTCGCTGACCGCCCGGATGCAAGGCGGAGGCTTCGCTTCCCCTCAGCTGCTGATTTTCGATCCGAGTCAAATGACATTGGCGGGGAAGCGCCGTCGACTGCACTCGATTTTGCTCGGGGACCCCGCAAAAATGCATGCTCAAGCGAGAGGAGATCTCGATGATAGGAACGCTGCTGCCATCGAATGTTGCCGTGCAAACCTGCCTGGCAAGTGAAGGCAGCAGAACTGGAGTGATGGCCGAAGAGGAAAGTGCAATCGCGACCGCAGTCAAAAGCAGAAGGCGTGAATTTTCGATCGGGCGGGCCTGTGCCAGAGCGGCATTGTCCAAGCTTGGCTTTCCACCGTCAGCGATCCCAACTGGGCCTAACCGAGAACCGCTCTGGCCGTCCGGCGTCGTGGGCAGCATAACGCATTGCGCCGGATTTCATGCCGCGGCTGTTGCCCTGCAGAAGGACTGCGTTGCGCTTGGGATCGATGTCGAAGTCGACGAGGAGCTCCCCTCAGGCGTGTTGCCGCTCATTTCGGGTGACGAGGAGCGAAATTGGATCGCAAACGCACCTCAGGGCCGCAATTGGGGACGGCTGCTCTTCAGTGCCAAGGAGAGCATCTTCAAGGCGTGGTTCCCGCTCACAGGTGAATGGTTAGGCTTCGAGGATGCCGTAGTCACTATCATTCCGGAAGATCGCTCATTTGTTGCTCAGCTTCCGCACACGATCGTGCCGGCGAACAATTTTCCTTCGGAGCTCCGCGGCCGCTTCCTTATTGCAGATGGACTGATACTGACTGCAGTGTCCCTTGCGGCATCTAAGGCCAATCACTCTCCCCTTGCCGGCGCGAAGACGGAGTCGAGTCCAGACATTAAGTAGCATTGTAGCGCTCCTCAAGACAATCTGGAGCTTTCGACAGACAAGACGACCTTTCCTTCGGGCCAGTTCAAAAGCACAAGCTCGGCTTTTGACTGTTTAAATGACGTTGCGACGCCAGGCCGTGTAGATGAACTCAAAGGTAGGGAGCAGTGACGGCTGCCGAGATCTCGTATCCATCCTGTTACAAGAAAGACGACTTCTCCCCATGTCCGCATCCCTTCTCAGTCCGACATCGGCATAGCTGCGAGTGTTCACAGCATTTCGGATCTGAGCGGCCTTCGGCAGCCCGTGAGAACGGAGTGACCCAATAACCGGATTTAGCCAGGCGCTTGCCAGAGCGGTCCGCAGGAATATTGCATCTACGGCGACACAAAGCAGTGTTCGGCGGCCATATCGATCGTGCCCACTGGAGTGGTGTAACTGACGGCTTTGGTCGCCGTGCTCTCCGGCGTAGGCCGGACTGATCAGCGTGCCACTGCCGGCAGGCTGATGAGCGGATCATCGCTCATCTGGCTAATGGTTTGCAGTGTCATATAGCGAGTCCGCTGCACGGCCCACTCATCATTTTGTTCAAGCAGCAATGCGCCGACGAGGCGGACGATGGCATCGTCGTTGGGAAAGATGCCGACAACCTCGGTGCGCCGCTTGATCTCGCCATTGAGTCGCTCTATCGGATTGATCGAGTGTAGCTTGACGCGGTGGTCCTTGGGGAAGCTCATGTAGGCGAGGACGTCGTGCTCGGCCTCGTCCATGATGGCGGCGAGTTTTGGCACCTTCGGGCGGATTTGGCCGGTGACGGCGCGCCACTGCAGGCTTGCCGCCTCTGCCGTCTCCTGGGCGAAGGCGGTGGCGATGAAGGCCGACACGACGCGACGGCCACTCTTTCCGGCATGCGCCAGCACGTTGCGAGCGAAATGAACCCTGCAGCGCTACCAGGTGGCGCACAGAACTTTGGAAACCGCCGCATTGATGCCTTCGTGGGCATCGGAGACGACGAGCCTGCCGCCGCGCAGGCCACGCCGGGTTAGCTTGCGAAGGAACTCCTCGGCTCGGCTTCGATGTGCCGACCTCCATGCCCAGCACCTCGCGCCGGCCGTCCGTGTTGACGCCGACGGCGATGATCATAGCGACGGAGACGATGCGGCCGCCGCGGCGCACCTTCAGGTAGGTGGGTAGAGTAGGCGATGTGCGCCTTACCGCCTTGCGACGGCAGGTTTCACATCGCCGAACCGGACATGCGCCTTTCGTTGCGCATCCGGCTCTCCAGAAAACATGGCAAAGTCAGGCGTTCCCATCCATGCCAAACGATATCGGCAGACGGGGGTCCAGCCGAGCATGTGTTGCTCGACCGGCCCTCTCGCCAGAGCCGTCTGGTGGGGCGTCGACCGCTGGGCCGTTTGGAGCCCCAAAGTTGACGCACCCCCGCTTTGGGCCGTTTCTTACCCAACCAGCAGAACAGACGCAGACCCACATACCAGTCGATACCGACGAACACGCGGCCTGCGCCCACACAGTGGCGATAATAGTTTGCCCATCCACGCAGAATGGGGTTGATCTCCCGACGCTTATCGCCAAGGCTGACGGAGGTACTGTCCCGTCCCGTCAGTTGCTCGACCCTGCGACGCAGGCTGACGACTTTTGCCGCAGCAGCGTTTCCATAGGTCCGCAGTAGCGGTGATGAAATTCGCGGTGCGACATTGCCGCATCATGACATGCAAAGCGTGAAGATCATCCACTACAAAGGGCGGGGGGTTGTACGAACGTCATTATAAGAAAAGAGATTCTCTTTCGCAGGCATTGCGAGGAAAAAAGCAGCCGCAGCGGAATGGGAGGTCGCGCGCTGGAAATACCGTTCCCACGGTGTCGTGGCAGACCTTACAATTGACCATTTGTTGATCTATATTCTGGTCGAAATGGAGCAACCCGCAATGAAACTGTCAGAACAGGTCAAGCCGATCAGCTATCTCAAGGCGCATGCGCCCGAGATCATCCGGACGTTGAAGGATAATCCTCAGCCCGTTGTCATAACCCTTTACGGCGAGGCGAAAGCGATCCTTCAGGACGTCGGTCAATACGAAGAAACGCAGGAGACGCTGGCGCTCTTGAAGGTGCTGGCGCTCACCAACCGGCAGGTCGAGGAGGGCAAGCTGCGGCCTGCTGCCGAATCCTTCGCCCGTATTCGCAAACGTCTGGCCGACAGCCAGTCCTGCGTACCGTGTTCTTTTCGCCGAGGACGCGGAACGCGACATCGAGGATCTTTACCGGTTCATCGCCGGTCGCGACGGCACTGAAACGGCAGAGCGCATCTTGAAGGAAATCGAAACCGCCTGCGCCGATCTCGCAGAGTTCCCCGCCCGCGGAAACATTCCGAAAGAGCTGGAGAGTATCGGGCTCGCCGAATACCGGGAACTGCATCATAAGCCGTGGCGCATGATCTACCGCATCATGGGCACCGACGTCGTCGTCTACTGCGTCGTGGACGGACGTCGCGACATGCAGACCTTCTTGGAACGACGGCTCATCCGCTGAAGTCGGCTTACGCCCTTCGGTGATTTCGAGATCACGAGCAGCCTCTCCTTTGACCCCGCTGGCACCGCCCAGGCCGCTGCTGCTCAAGCTCTTCTTCTGGATGTGGATTGCAAAGGTCCTTCCTGCCCGGCGCCAGGCTTCCGCCTTCTTCGGAATGGTCTTTCTCACCAATCGCGGCGTCCACATGCCTTCACTGTCGCTAGAGGGCGGTCCGCTCAGCCTACCCACATTCTTGGCGCTCGGCGGTCTCGCAAACGTTGTGCTCATTCTCGCTCTCCCGCCGGCTGACAAGCCGCACCGGTGCCGCAGCGGTCGAATTGGCCGTCGCCGCAACTCTTTGCTTCCTATACCTCTCCGGCGCCCGGCCGGTTGCCGCTCGCCGGCTTCAACATCCGCGGCGGGCTCAGTCTCTCGCCGGAATTCGCGGCCTGCTCACCGGCCTCGTTATCAAATTCTCCGCATTCATCGCCGAGATCGTGCAGGCGGGGATCCCGTCCGTCGGTACCGGCCAGTGGGAGGCGGCACGAGCGCTCGGCCTGCACGACGGCTAAATCATCCGTCTCGTCGTCTTGCCGCAGGCGCTAAAATCCTCGACCACTGGCATCTGACGGAAGAAGCCTTGCCGGCATCCGAGACCAACCCGCCCGGCCTACCCAGCTTTCACCGACCTTGCGGCGAAGAACGACGCCGTTATCACGCCCTATCTGACCACGGTTGGTCGAGGAAACCGGCGGGATCTTCTCGCGCAATCTGCCCGAGATCCGGCGTGCGTACTGGACGCGGGACCTCAAACGCTGGGCGCGCGTGCGCGGCAAGGACTTGCGGCTCGAACATCGCCCGGAGCTCAGCGATCCGACGCCGTCGTCCCCTTTTGTCATTGCGGCCTATCTCGACGGGCAGGATTGGATCGGCGTTACCCGCGTTCTGCAGCATGCCTTCTGGAGCGAGGCGATGGACATCGGCAAGTCCGATGTGCGCGAGGCGATCGTAACAGCCGCAGGCTTCGATGGCGTAGCACTCCTCAGGCGGCGGGCCGACGAGGAAGTTCAGAACAAGTGGTCGGCGGACCGCGTCCATGCGCGCGCCAGCGGTGTCTTCGGCTTTCCCACCTATGTCTATGATGGCGAAATCTATTGGGGGCAGGACAATCTGCCCTTCCTCGAACGAATCTGCGCGGCGATAAGCCTTAGGTGAACGTCAGGCCTATTTTCTTGCGACCAGGATGAGGAGCTTCTGCTGGCGCCGATGCCGGTCTCTTTCCTGGCCCGTCCGCTCGAGCAAGTTGAAACGCTGTCGGGAGTTCCGGATGCCGCCATCGACCTCCAACCGGCGCCCGGATGGCAGCGCGGCGATAATGGGTGACCGACGGTGGCGCGGTGGAGAACCGCGGTGCGATAACCCTCTATTTTGCCGTCCGAGAGACGCTGCGGCGTCCGTCACCGGCCGAAAATCTGGCGCGATTGCGCGTCGTCGTTGCCGACGTGTCCGCTTCCGATGACCGCTACGCCGAAAGTTTCGGCTTCGATTCCGTGCTCGGCGCCGGCGGTCAGCTCGGACTGGCGCCGGAAGGCGAGCTCTTGGCCGATCTCAAGGAAATTTACTGCGGGCACGAGTCGGCGATTACGGTCCACGAGATCGCCACGCCCGCAGTGCTGCGCAACGGAGGCATCGGCACCCATTGGCTACTTCCCGGATCGCTGACCTTCACAGACCCGAAAACCGGCGATCGCGTCACCTTGTCGGCCGATGACGTGAAGAAGCTCGGCGTCGCGCACGATTCCACAGCCCCGATCTTTGATAATCCGGCAGACTGGGAAATCAGCAGCCTGATCCTCGTCCACCCCAAGGGGCGCACTCCACTATGGAGTGAATTTTGGACGCCGATTGACATTCCTGAGTTTGCGCGTGCTCCGCGCAGCTTGCAATGATCACCAACACTGGCTTGCATCGCCGAAGTCAGTTCATCTTGTCGTCGGCGACCCGTCCTGCACCGCCCAGACCGCCGCCTTTTGAAACACCGCTCGTTCCAGCGCCGGCGCGAGCGATTCCGCATAGGCCGTGGCGATATGGTGGCGGTCGCGGAAGGTGAGCTTTCCGTCGATCACCGCAGGGCACGTTGACCTGTTGCAGAAGAGATCGACCACATCGACATAAGACGCATGCATCTCCAAAGCCGCCTTTCTTTCCGCGGCGGGGATGGTTTCCTCCACCGCCTCGCTGCGCGGCGTGTCGCAATCGCTTGGACTGCGTTTCTGCCAAAGCGCGCGCGCCACGCATTTGTCGAGATAGGATTTGTGCACCGGCCCGTCGCGAAGCACCGCGACATTGCTACCGGTGCTTTCCAGCCTTTCGACCGACCGCTTGATCCCGGCGGCCCAATCTTTCACTTCGAACTGGTGCTCAGAAGTGTGATTGATCTCGTTTTTTACATAGCTCGAAGAGTATTGGGATAGGATCACGATGTCGGGACGCAGAGTGTTGATCTCTTGGAACGCCCTGTCGCGCCACTTGTCGCACTCATTATACTTCCGCGGCATGCCGTTCCGTGTCGAGACGCTTGCCGCCGGGCAGGACGACTTAAGATAAGTGACGAGCCGCCAACCGTTGTTCTCGGCAATCTTCTTGAGCGGCGTCGACCAGTGATCGGCATGGGAATCGCCGAAGAGCACGACGGTCTTCTTGGAATTGGCAGCGCCGAATTCGCAGGCCTTCGGCTGCACTTCTCCCCTCTCGGCGACGCAGGCGGAATCGAATTCGCGGGCTGCCGACTTTCGCTCTGCACTCCGCAGGATCAGGCGCTGCTCGCCGTCCAGGCTGTGCTCAGCCAACGCCGCGGTGCCGTAGGCGAGCGTCGCGCCCGTTCCTGTGAGCAGCGTGGCGAAGGCCAACGAACGGCTCGTCTTTGCCGCGAGCCAGCCATTGTGGCGCACCGGGTTCTCGATGAAGCGGTAGCTGAAGAGCGAGAGCCCCAGCGTCAAGGCCAGGCACAACAGACGATCAACGATGGTCAGCTCGGGCTTGAGCACGCCCGCATAGACGATGACGGGCCAATGCCAGAGATAGAGGGAATAGGAGAGCTTGCCGATTTCCTGGAACGGCGAAAACGCAAGTATCGACTTCGGCCCTTTGCCCTCATGCGCGCCGCTCAGGAGGATGAGCACCGTTCCGAGCACTGGAAGCAGCGCAATCGAACCTGGAAATGGAACCTCCTCGCTCACCGTCAGATATGCCGTTGCGATCGACAGAAGCCCGAGCCATCCAAGTGCGGGCGAGAAGCGGGAACGCCTCGCCCAGTCTTGCATCACTGCCATCGAGGCGAGACCGCCGCAGGCGAATTCCCATGCGCGCAGGGGCGAGAAATAGAACGCCCAGGGCTGGGAAATGGCAGTCATCCGCCAGCAAAGCGTGAAAGAGGTGACCGCGACGATCCCAAGAAGAACGAAAAGACCGCCCTTTCCCGGCCGCAGCTTTGCGAAAAGCAGAAGCAACGCCGGCCACACGAGGTAGAACTGCTCCTCGACCGATAGCGACCAGAAGTGGATGAAGGGGTTGCTGGTCGCATCCGGCGCGAAGTAATCGACTGTCCACCGGATCAGCCACAGATTGATCATATAGGCTGAGGCGAACAGCGATCCCTTCGAATAGAACTGTTGTTCGGATGGCGACAGAAGGAAATAGCCGACGATCAGCGTCGTCAGGATGACGAAGAAAGCGGCCGGGAGCAGGCGGCGGGCGCGCCGCGCATAGAAGCGCCAAAGATCGATGGTGCCGCTTTTTCCGATTTCCTGTTGCAGGTGTCGGGTGATTAGAAAACCCGAAATGACGAAGAAGATGTCGACGCCGACAAACCCGCCGGGCAGATCCGTCATGCCGAAATGAAAGGCAATGACGCCGGACACTGCCAAAGCCCGCAATCCCTCGATGTCCGGACGAAAGATTGCCGAGGCTGCCTGTGATTTCATACTCGATCCCCTGTCACCTGGTCGCCCCCTGCTGATGCCTCAGTAGGCGGGAGGCAAAGTTCCATGATGCGGGTGGCCGAAGAGATGTCGTCGGGAAAGGAGACGCTTTCCGCCAGAAGCCCGTAAGCCGTCGAAATTTTGTCCTCCGCCGGTTTCATGAGCGTGTCGAAAACGAGCGCCAGACCGACCGCCGTTTCGCCCTTCACCAAGAGCGGATTGAAAGTGTCGAAGGTGCCCGTCTGCGATAGCCTAAGCTCTCCGCCCTTGGGAGCGTCCGGATTCACATAGTCGAAGTGAGCAAAACCCGGCGGATATTTGAGCTCGTCCACGAGCGACAGCCCGTGATGCCAGACCGGCTGCTCTTGAGCCTCTGCCGTTGGCATCAGAAATAGTGACATTGCCAGGAACGTGGTCGCAACCTTCATTCCTCCAGTACCGCCAATGTCAAGCATCCCGTCGTTTCTCCTTGTTTTCGGTTTTTCTCGTAGACCAGAATAGGCGAAATTCGAAAAATCGATTATTTGGATGGCCCAAATCCGCGCTATGGATAGACAAAAGCGCTTCGCTAAGCTGTTGGCCCGCAATGATATTGTTGTCGTAGTCAGTCTGGACTGGACGTCTGGTCAGAGGCACTGCGGACATGTGCGAAGGATACGTTGTATGTTAGAGTGGGCTTCGCCCATCGTACGAGCGCACAGCGGCACTCCCGCCGGACGGACGGGCAGTCGTTCGCTGGCCACCCATGGCCACGACTTCGAACTGACCAGACGAGAGATCGCAGAGCGGCATCAGCCTGTTCTGCGGAGCTTTGCGCTTCATCAAAGAGAACGTCGCACCGCACGAGGCAAGTCGTGCAATTCTATGGCTGACCGCCAATGCTTCCGTTTTAATGAAGGGCTCTTTCCGCGCAGGCGCTGCAAGTAAAGGCTTGGGAAAAATCTGTGGCTGGAGAATCGCACCCCATCTGGTTGTCGACACCCACCTCTTGGGAGGCAGCATTTCTTGCCATTTGAGAATGCGCGAGCCCGAGCCGTCGTAGGAAGCGGTCGGGCATGTGTACATGAGCTCACTTTTCAACGCGGACACCGAGGGCATTCTCCCCGAGGTGATGACGGCCTATTGGGACGTTGATTACGAACGCCGCGGCACAGCTACTGTTGTAAGACTGTCTTTCGCGCTGTCCCACGCCAAGCTAATTCATCCGTAGAGTGGATCGGCCCCATCCAAATAATCGATTTTGCGGTCCGTACGTTAAGTTGCATAACGGTATTCGCCCAGGGAGACGTAAACCTACACACCGAGCCTCCCAAACACCGGTGTAGGACAGCTCCCCAGACGTATCCCTGGGTACTCCCTTTCAAAGCGGCGTGTTGCCCGCGAGCGCTTAGAAAATTGCGCCTGATCCAGCTTCCCGGCATCGGGCCAGAGAGCATCGCAACACGCCCGAGGGCCCTCGATTTCGCCGTCAGGTCCGGGCTGTTGCAGGCCAAAGGCCGCGCTCATGCTACAGTCTTGCCTCCGGGAAGGGCGTCACGGCGAGCATTCTCGCAACACCGCAGTTCTTTGGTATGTTGGCGCGGTCCGCTCCAAAGAAGCCTGAGGCTTGAAGGTAGCCCGAGGAACCATGTCGAAAATGCTCTAACGAGCAGACCTGATCAGCCTCTCAGCAAGTCTCGTCTTTCGCGCAATGACCTCGGATCCTTCATAGGAAAGGTGACCGCTGTCTCGGTAAAGGAATGTGCCGTCGATCTCGGTCTTGCACGTTGTGTCGTCGCAGAGAAAGTCGTGGTAAGAGATAACCTCCACGTCAGCCTTCATGGCCACTTGGTTCAAGAGCTCGAGAGTGCGGGACCGCATCCGGCGGTAATCGCTGACATATATTTTACAATCACTGTAGCGGCCGAGCATAAGGCTGCC
>NZ_NWTB01000036.1:0-18942 GCF_002531875.1 Sinorhizobium sp. FG01 | reverse complement strand
TCGACGCGAATACGGTCGGCGAGGCCGAGCGCCTCCACCTCGTTGCGCAGTGCGGTGACCATCGGCGAAACCTGGCACGTGGCGATGATGTCGTGGCCGTTCTTGGCCATGCCGATGGCGGCGCCCTTGCCAAAGCCCGAACCGGCGCCGGTGATGAGGATGGTCTTCTTGCTCATGAACAGTCTCCTTTTCTGCGGTGAGGCGGTGTTGCCGTCGAGGAAAAGGATTACGTATTGTGCGGAAGTCGGGCCGTCGCTCGGTTGCGACGAATGTTCGTAGATTGCGGCTATGGCTCTCTGAGAGGGGTTGATGACATTTCCAACGCGAGCAACGACTGCGGAAAATGCCCGCGGTAAGGCATCCATTGGCCTGGCTGGTGATCCAGTCGACAGCATTGGCAGGATTTTGGACCGTCCGCCCGCTCTGGTGGGCGAAGCGCTTCGAAGTGAAACCCGACTGACCACGCGCTGGAGCCATGGCGCGCTGCACGATTCGCTGCCAGGGCTGTCGAGCCATGTGGTGATGACCTATTACGGTGCTGACCAGGAGATATCCTGGCGTTCCGGTGGCAGGCGCCATGCTTCAAGGACAAGGCCCGGAACGATCACGCTTATTCCCGAAGGTCATGACGGGCGCTGGGATATCGCCGGGCCGATCGAGGTGTCGCACGTCTATTTCCCTCAGGAGCGGCTTCAGGCGAGCGCTGATCTCCTCGCCGGCGGCAAACGCGTCGAGTTGATCGGGCGCGTCGGCTTCGAAGACCCTTCGGCTGCGCGCATTCTCGAATTGTTGAGCCGCGAGGCGCGGCTGGACGACCCGTCGTCCCGGTTGTTCGTGGAGCAGGCCATTGACCTCCTATGCCTGCAACTCGTGCGTGGACACTCCTCCTTTAGCGCGCTGACGGTCGAGGAACCTCGCGGAGGGCTCGCGGACTGGCAGGTCAAGCGCGTGACCGCCTATATGCGCGAGCACCTTGAGGAGGAAATCGGGCTCGATGAACTGGCGGCAACGGTCAATCTCAGCCGCTTCCATTTCTGCACCGCCTTCCGACGTGCTACCGGACAGACGCCGCACCAATGGCTGGTCAATTTGCGGATTGCGCAGGCGCGGCAGTTGCTGGCGATGCCGGAGCTGCCGGTGACGGAGATCGCCCTCTCGGTCGGCTACCAGACGCCCTCCGCATTCGCTGCGGCGTTCCGTAAGGTCACAGCCACCACGCCGACGGAGTATCGCAGAGCGCTGTTGGGAGGCGGGGCTGGGGAGCTAAGCTCATTCAAGCAAGGGCGGCACCCCTAGAGGTCGCGCCTGTTTGGCACCCATGCTTGCTGGCAAACAGTTGTAGTCTGCAAGACACGG
This sequence comes from Sinorhizobium sp. FG01, assembly GCF_002531875.1. Taxonomy (NCBI): domain Bacteria; kingdom Pseudomonadati; phylum Pseudomonadota; class Alphaproteobacteria; order Hyphomicrobiales; family Rhizobiaceae; genus Sinorhizobium; species Sinorhizobium sp. FG01. Next base: position 17,586 of record NZ_NWTB01000036.1, on the reverse strand, counting down.
TGGCTGGGCGACTACCTGCCGCCGGTACTTCCAAGCGTGCTCGTGTCGCTCGGATCGTCGCCAAGCGCGAGCACTATCGATTGGGCCCGGTGGCGATGGCCGGCAACTTCATAGCCGACGATCGTGACGACTGGCGCCAGCATCAGGATGATCAGGCACACGGACATAGGAATGCCTGCCAAGGCAGCGGCAACGGACGCCGCCAGTACGAGAGCCGTCCCCGACAGCAGCCACGTATGGAGGCGGTCCGAACGGCGCAGCAGATACGTGTACATGGCGTAGATCAGCGCCACGTAGATCGCGACCGGAACAGCAACCGTCAGCACCGTCGCCACCGAGGAAATATGCGCCTTGTGCTCAATGTAATAGGCGGCGACATGCAGACCTGCGCCGGTCGCAACGATCGAGGCGAAGATTGGGATGTGGCCATAGCCCCAGATGAAGCAGCGCTCGCGAAACCGGTGCAGGATCTCCGCGCTCGGAAGCAGGAAATAGATCCACCACATGCCGAAGGTTAATCCTGTCCCGGCGATGCAGACGAGAACGACGTCGAGGTTCCAGCCGTGCCCTTCGACAACGGCCGTGATTGACGCAACCGTTCCGACCACGCCCTCCCCAAGCGCGATGATGGCAAGCAGGCCGTGGCGTTCGGCGATGTGATGGGCATGCCAAGGCGTTCCTCCCTGGTGTGATTCCGCAATCACCGGCCCGGTCATTTCGACCGCCGTTAACACAACTACGAAAGCAAAGGTCGTGAGCAGCGAGAAGTCGAGGAAGATCAGCACTGTCCAGCCAAGCTGGGCAATGGCGATCGCCGCCGCATAGGTCATGCAGGCCCTGCGGCGGGGCGGATCCTGACGCGCCGCCCGAAGCCACTGGAACACCATCGCAACGCGCATGACGACATAGCCGAGTACCATGGTGCCGTTGTCCAGTTGCTCACCCTTGTCGATCGATTCGAACATCGGAGGCAGCCCGATCGCAAGAATAAGCACTCCGGCCATCTGCACCATCGTCACTATGCGGAATACCCAGTCATCCGTGTCATAGGCAGATGCGAACCAGGAGAAGTTCACCCAAGCCCAGCAGATCGAAAAGCTGGCAAAGCCGAAGCCGATCAGGCCGGCTTTGAAATGCCCCTCCGCCAGGAGGTGCGCGAGCTGTGAAGCAGCTAGACCGAAGGAAATCACGAAGGTCAGATCGAAGAGCAGTTCCAGCGGGGTTGCCGCGCGCTGGCCCTGATGCGTATCGCGACCGCTCATTCTTGTTACGTGGTGCGCATGCGAATGCGCCGACGGCTTGGTCTTGGACATTTGAGCGCTCCTAACGATTGCTCAGATACTCGGATCGGTGACAGCACCTCACCACGCTTTATGGATAAGCGCGCCGGCAGGCGGTGTACGCCGGCGCGCACGAACTCAGGCGTTCGCCGCATCAGGCGGCAAAGTCCGTCGACAGCGAGACCTGCCGCCATTCTGCCACGATCGCTGCGTCGGCGGCATGCTTCGCTTCGATTGCATTGACAGTATCGCTCCCCAGCGGCAGCCGCACCGGCGGATTGACCGCATCCGCAAAGGCGACGAGCACGCTGGCAAGTTTGGCTGGATCGCCGGGTTGGCTATGGTTGAGGTCGGTTGCGCGGCTGCGTGTGGCGCCAGCCGTGCCGTTGTAATCCTCAATGCGTGTGGGGCTCACCGACAGAGACGACGAATCCAGGAAGTCGGTCCGGAAATAGCCTGGCTCGACGACGGTGACATGGATGCCGAGCGGCGCGAGCTCTTGGTTAAGGGCCTCGGAGAGTCCTTCTACCGCGAATTTGGTGGAGCAATAGACGCCGAAGCCCGCCGCGCTGCGATAGCCGCCGATAGAAGAGATATTGAGGATGCGTCCGGAGCGTTGCGCACGCATGTAAGGCAGCACCGCACGGGTGACGCCGAGCAGGCCGAACACATTCGTGCGATAGAGGCGCTCGACCTCCTCAGCCGTGGCTTCCTCGACAGCCCCGAGCAGGCCGAAGCCGGCATTGTTCAGCAGCACATCAATGCGGCCGAACCGCTCTACGGCGCGCGCCGCCGTCGCGCGGGCCTGCTCCTCGTCGGTGACATCGAGCGGCAGCGCCAGCAGGTTCGAATGCTGGCCCAGCCTGTCGGTGACACCAGCGGCGTTCCGTGCAGTGGCCACGACATTGTCGCCCTGTTCGAGCGCGAGTTGCGCGACCCTTGCGCCAAAGCCGCGGGAGGCGCCGGTGATGAACCAGGTTTTCATGATCATTCTCCTTCCATCTGTGAACTAGACGTGGAGGATTTAGCTCCCCTGGTGAACATGCGCCGTCTCCCGCTTTCGGCCGCTGTCGCATTCTTGCGATGTCAGTGCACTGCGCGGAAATGATCGATCCGGAGCAAAAGGCCGAGATGGGTGGAACCCCGCCCAATGGGATGGCTGGCGGAATGACCTGTTTGCTGCAAAGAGCGGACGGAGAGTGATCCTCAGGCCGGCAACCCGGCACGCCGCAAGCCCTCGCGCAGCCGCTCCGCGTCCTCATCCCGCCGCAGGTACAAGACGTCCACGAGCCAATCCACATATTCCCGCGGACCCGCCGCCGGATCGCCGTGCCAACACTTGCTGACCGACTCAATGGAGATCCTGGCACATCGCTGCGCCTCCTCGATGCGCCCCAAATGACCGCAGGCTGCCGCACGCAAAGCCATGTAGCGCGGGTGCCGCCGCGCCGGCGCGTCCATTATGAGCCGCTCCAAGAGGTCGGCCGCTTCCCTATCCCGCCCCAGCCGGAACAGGATGTGCGAGAGATAATAATTGTACCAGCTGGGATGACATGGATTTAGCCGGAAGGCGATCTCGGCCGCGGGCAAAGCCCGCTCCGGCTTTCCCAGACACGACTGCATCCAGGCCCAAAAGATCTGGATCAATGGATCATTCGGGTTCATGGCCCGTGCAAGGTCCATGTGCCGCTCGGCCCGGTCGAAGTCGCGCCACATCAGGCACATGTACCCGAGCGTGGAGTGCACCCGCGGATCGTTGGGATCCTTCTCCAGCGCTTCTTCGGCCTGGCGCAGCGCCGCAATCCGGTTCTCGTCCTTCTCGCGCGGCACCCCGACGCTGTCCTCGACCGAACGGTTGAGGTAAACCCAGGCCAGGCCCGTATGGGCTCGGGCAAAGCCCCGGTCGATCTGGAGCGCCCCCTCGAAAAGTGCCTGCGCCCTCGCCTGGGCCTCCGGCGTGAACACGTCGGAAAGGCGGTTCCCCTGGAGGAATAGGTCATACGCACGGATGTCTTCGGGCTGACGTCGTCGGCCCGCAACCTCGCTGTCCTGGATGATCCGCTGGGCCACCGTCGCGACGATGCTCTGAGAAATCTCCTCCTGGACGGCGAACACGTCCTCGAGGGCGCGGTCGTATCGCTCCACCCAGAAATGCGCTCCGGTGGCAGCATCCACGAGCTGGGCCGTGATACGCACGCGACCTCCAGCCCGACGGACGCTGCCCTCGACCAGGTATCGGGCCCCGAGCAAGCGGCCGATCTCGCGCACGTCCATGCTTTTCCCGCGGAACGAAAAGGATGAGTTGCGTGCAATCACCATGAGCTCGTGGAAGCGCGAGAGTTCCGTGATGATGTCTTCGGTGATGCCGTCGCTGAAATAGACCTGCTCGGGATCGCCGCTCATGTTCTCGAAGGGCAGCACCGCCACCGCAGGCTTTCGACCGAAGGCCAAGCGACCGTTGCGGCGTCATGAGCGCTATCGAGCACCATCCGGTAGGCCCTCACAGGCCGCGCAATGTTCTTCAGGCGCTGTTCGCCCGCGTACTCGAAGCCACAATCCAGCTTGCCCGGGAGCTGGTCGTGGGCTGTTCCGGAGATCAGGACGCCGCCCGGCGGGCAGGCCTGTTCCAAGCGGGCTGCCACGTTAACGCCGTCCCCCAGCAGGTCGTCGCCATCGACCAGAACGTCGCCCAGGTTGATGCCGATGCGTAAGATAATCCGGCGCTCAGCCGGTATCTCCACCTGCCGGTCAGGCAGTTGCTTCTGAATTTCAGCTGCGCAGGCAACAGCATCAACGACGGAACCGAACTCGGCGATCAGGCCGTCGCCGGTCAGCTTGACGAGGCGGCCATGGTGCTCCGTCAGCAAGGGCTCGAACAAGGCCTGACGCAGATCTTTGATCGCCGCGAGCGTTGCTTTCTCGTCAAGCTCTACAAGGCGCGAGTAGCCAACCACATCGGCAACGAAGATTGCCGCCAGTCGGCGTTCTTCGTGGGGTAACATCACCTCTGCCCCTGGTGCTGCCCGGTATTCATGGCCACACACTCCGAACCAGGGAAGAATAGCTTAGTGCCGCCTCCGCGACCATCTCCAATTCGGAGATGGACCGGTTCTGGCTATCCGGGAGTGTCTGCTATTCGCAGCATTACTCCCCGATCACATTTCGTCGAGGAATGTCGTAGAAGGGTCGATCTTTCGGGTTCAGATTACGTCGCACGGGTGGAGACCGGAAGATCAAAGCAATTCGCCGGAAGAGCCACTTTGCGCACAAGCAGACATTGCAAGTTGCGCCCTTGCGCAGGGCGCAGTTCTTATCGCGTGGGGTGCTTACAGATCCGTCACACGCTCCGGATCAGCTGAAGCCAGCGCCGCGGCACGCTCGGCCTTCGGCGGATATATCCACACCGTGTTGATTTCCTGCTTAGTCTTCTTGGCGCCCTCACCGACCATCTCCACTTTGCGGTCCCAGCCGCGGGTGAAGATTGCGCCGGCTTCGCCGAGGTCGAGGCAGGTGACGTAGGCCTTCTGGTGATAGCACCGGGTCGGCACACCTAGCAGTTCGGCGGCTGCGTTGTTGCCCGCGAAGGCGCCCATGCGGGTGGCGTGCTGGCACGACATCAGCACATAGTTGCCGATGTCATCGCATGCGGCGCGCGCCGCGTCGCCGGTGGCGAAGACGCCAGGCACGGTCGGCACGCGCAAGCACTTGTCGACGAGCAGCCGGTCAAAATAGTCACGGGCGGCGGGAATTTTCGTCGTCAGCGGATTGGCGCGAAGGCCTGCCGCCCATATCACGGTCGCGGCTTCGATGCGCTCGCCGGTGCTCAGCGTGACGCCGGATTTGTCCAGCGATGCGACGCCGGCATTGAGCCGCGTCTCAACGCCGACGTGGCGCAGCGCATCTTCAATGACAGGGCGAGGATGTTCACCCATGTCCGGGGCGACTGCAGGGCCACGATCGACGATGATGACGCGCGGCTTGGCGTTTCTGTTGAAGATGGTCCGCAGGCGTGAAGGCATCTCCGTTGCCGTCTCGATTCCTGTAAAGCCGGCGCCTGCAATAACGACGGTGTCGCGTGCCTTTGAGGCGGGCATAGTCGCAAGCTTGTGCAGGTGGCGGTCGAGGGCGATTGCGTCATCGAGATTGTCGACGCTGAAGCCATGTTCTGCGAGGCCGGGAATATTTGGGCGGAACAGCCGGCTACCGGTTGCGATCACCAGGCGATGATAGGAAAGGGACTTGCGCTCCCCCTTGGCATTGACGACGTCCACGGCGCGGGCTTTGGTGTCGACGGCTTCGACGCTTCCTTGCACGTAGACCACATCGACGGCGTCAAGCACCTCCTTCAGAGGCGCGGTAAGGGTCTCGGGCTTCGGCTCATAAAGTCGAGGGCGGATCACCAACATCGGCTGAGGAGCTACCAGCGCAATCTCGAGGTCTTCGGGCGAAACGTCTTCGATGTCGCGCAGGCGAGCTGCGGAAAGAGCGGCGTACATACCGGCGAAGCCGGCGCCTACAATAACGAGCCTCATGTTATCTACTCCAGAGGTTTTGGCCGCCCGTCATCGTTGCCGCTCTTGATGAGCGATGGCGACGCGGATCGCTGAGCCGAGATGGCGCCCGGTCGCACGCCTCAGCACAGGCGCGACCACCCCGGTCAGCCAGATGGGATCGTTGCAGATGTCCAGGCGAACAGTTTCCTTGGAAATGAGCTGCGGCATTTGATTGCCGCAACTCGCCCCTGACTGACGTCAAGCTTGGACGAAGGCCAGTAGATCGGCGTTCAGCGCATCGGCATTGATGGTCAGCATGCCGTGCGGGAAGTTCGGATAGGTCTTCAAGGTGCCATTCTTCAGAAGCTTGGCGGACTTCAGCGCGGCGTTCGCGACGGGCACGATCTGGTCGTCCTCACCGTGCAGCACCAGTGTCGGAATGGTGATGGCCTTCAGGTCCTCGGTCTGATCGGTTTCCGAGAAGGCTTTGATGCCGTCGTAATGAGCCTTGGCGCTGCCCATCATGGCCTGACGCCACCAGTTCTGGACCACCCCTTCCTGGACCGTGGCGCCTCCGCGGTTGAAGCCGTAGAAGGGACCGGCGGGGACGTCGCGGAAGAACTGGGCGCGGTTTGCAGCAAGCGCGGCACGGAAACCGTCGAACACTTCGATCGGCAGACCTTCCGGATTGGCTTCGGTCTTGAGCATCAGCGGCGGAACGGCGGAGACCAGAACGGCCTTGGCAACACGGCCTGCGGGCTCGCCGTGCTTTGCGACATAACGCGCAACTTCACCGCCGCCGGTGGAATGGCCGATATGGACGATGTTTTTCAGGTCCAGCGCCTCGACGACGGCAAAGGCGTCGGCGGCGTAATGGTCCATGTCATGGCCCTCGGCAACCTGGGAAGAGCGGCCATGGCCGCGGCGATCATGGGCGATGACTCGATAACCCTTGGAGAGGAAGAAGAGCATCTGAGCATCCCAGTCGTCCGAGCTCAGCGGCCAACCATGATGGAACATAATCGGCCGTGCGCCCTTCGGACCCCAGTCCTTGCAGAAGATGTCGACGCCGTCTTTGGTGGTAACATATGCCATTGCCTTGGTCCTTTAGCGAATTGTTGGTGGTGAGCGTCCGCTGCGTGCAGGGCTCACCAGCAATGATTTTTAACGATCGCGAAGGGCCGGATGCCGCCGACGGCAGCTGGCCCTTTCGCCTAGTTCTTGATCGGAAAGGTCAGGTCCACCTGATCGGTGTCGACGACGAAGACCGCCAGCAGCTTCGCCGGGTCGGTCTCGCTGGCATTCTCGCTGACGCCGTGACGGTCTCCCGGCATTTCAGAGAAGCTCTCGCCCGCCTTGTAGGTCTTGACGGGACCGTCGTTGACCTGGCTGCGGATGGCGCCCTCCAGGACGGTCGCGTAGATGAAGGCCGAGTCCGGATGCGTGTGGGCCGAGGAGAAGCCGCCGGGACCATATTTAACGAGAACACCTTTCATGCTCTTGCCCGGAACATTCGGCAATTCGTGCTCGTAAACCAGCGTGACCGTAGCATCCTTATCGCCGGCGTCGTGGGCAGCGGCGGCAGCGGACAAGAGGGCCGTCGTGGCAAAAGCGGCAAAAATTGGCTTGATCATGTCGAAACTCCTTTCGTGAGGTCGGAAGGTGCGCCGCCTGATGCGACGCACCGGTGCTCGGTCATTTCCGCGCTACGGTTGCGAACCACCGCTCGAAGGTGATGCGGCCGATGCGGGGATTGTTGTCGGAGACGAGCGAGCCATCTTCCAGTTTGGCGCCGAAGTAGCGAGCCTCCGGATCTGCCTCGACCTTGCGAGCATCGCCCATTGCTTTCAGGTAGCGAGCAACGAGTTCGTTCAGCCGGACACGCTCCGGCCCCGAGACCTCCACAATGCCATTGATCGGCGCGGCCGTCGCAACGGCGGCCACGTTGTCGGCCACATCGTCCGAGGCGATGGGCTGGACGTAGGCTGGCGACAGATACACCGTGTCGCCGACCGTGCCGGACTGGGCGATGCCGCTGAGGAATTCCAGGAACTGAGTCGAATGGATGATCGTATAGGGAATGCCGGCTCCCCGGATGATCTTTTCCTGGGCGACCTTGGCCCGCATGTAGCCGCTGTCAGGCAGCCGGTCGACGCCGACGATCGAAAGCGCGATGTGATGCTTTACACCGGCGGCCTTTTCCGCCGCCATCAGATTGCGGCCCGATGTCTCGAAGAATTCGAGCACTGCCTTGTCCTCGAAGGACGGCGAGTTTGCGAGGTCGATAACGACGGAGGCGCCGGTGAGCGCCTCGGCGAGACCTTCGCCGGTGATCGTGTTGACGCCGGTGTTCGGAGCGGCGGCAATGACTTCATGGCCTTGCTTGCGAAGGCGGTCGGCTGTCTTTGAACCGATCAGGCCGGTTCCGCCGATGATGACGATTTTCATGAGCTTCTCCATTCGCGGGCGCTCGGCGCGCCGCATTGTTCATTCGTTCCAGTAGGGGGTTGCGCGGTGGGCCGGTCCTGTCGAGGCCATAGACGTGTCGGCCGAACTGGAAGGATACGCACCCAGTTCGGCCCCTGACCGAACAAGGGGTCAGTAGTCCCAGAAGGCCGCGACCCAACGAAAGTCGTCGCCGTCGACCGCCACCCGGCCGACGGACGGGAACGGCAGGTGAGTGGCCACCAGCTGTCCGCCGGTCTCGGCCAGTTCGCGCAGAAGACGGACCCGAACACGGGCCGCCTCTTCGGGGTCATGTTCGAAGCCGTTGTGCCAGTCGGGGTGTTCGAACCCGACCGCGAACACGGCGTCGCCGGCGAACATCAGCCGGTCGCCGCCGGATGCCACGCGGACCACGCTGTGCCCGGGCGTGTGGCCGCCGGTGCGAGAGACGACCACGCCCGGCGCCACCTCGTATTCATCATCGAACAGCCGCAGCTGGCTCTGGTACTCCTTTGCGAACCGTTTGGCGGCCGACCTAAGCGCGTCCGGGAAGCCGGGCGGCATGGAGACGTGGGAGAAATCGGGCGTCTCCCAGAACTTGACCTCAGCGGCGGCCACGTGGATCCGCAGGTCCGGACGCAGTTGCTCCTTCACCCCGTCGACGAGCAGTCCGCCAATGTGGTCCATGTGCATGTGGGTCAGCACCACGTCCGTCACCGATGCAAGATCGATGCCGGCGGCTTCCAGTCGCTTGATCAACTGCCCGGCCCGCGGCAAGTTCAAGTCGGGGTCCATCCCCAGCCCAGCATCGATGAGTATGGTCTGGTCGCCGCTCCGCACCACGACCACGTTCAGCGCCCAGTCGAAAGCGTCTTGCGGCAGGAACATGTCCTTCAGCCAGGCCGCCCGGGCGGCCGGGTCGGCGTTGTGTCCCAACATCTGGGTTGGGAGCGGCAGCACCCCGTCGCTGATTACCAGCACTTCAATCTCGCCGACCTGCACCGCGTAGCGCGACGGAACCAACTCATCCGGTCGCGATTTACCGGAGGGAGAGGTGTTGTCCAAGCTCATGTTTGCCTGCTGCTGTGTGTTGGGGGTCATCTGGTTCATCTTTGAAAACTCCTGCGTTCGATGTTGGCGCTCGATCCTGCGCCGACTGCGTCCGCGTGAAAGCGCGGTCGATGCCGGCGAGGTGTTCAGAGATCGGCGACACGCTCATTGCTGGTGTGTCGCCATGATGAATCTATCGAACTTGACTTGCGGCCGCCCCAGAGCGATTGCCGCCGCTATAGAGTGATTGCTGCTAACACTGCGTCTCCGCCAATCGCCCAGGGTTGCGCCGGTCAGCTTCCTGAATGCGGCCGCGACGGCAGTCCGAGAGGAGTAGCTAGGCGCCGCGGCAATCGAGACGACCGATTCGTCGGTGTCGCGCAGCATCGTCCGGCTGGGGCCAGCTGGCGCTGCGAGAGCCGGTGCTCTCCTTGAAAGCGCGGCAGAGTTGGAAGCGCGACAGGCCGGCGTTCGAAGCCAGCGCTGCTGGCTGACCGCGGTTATGAGGCCCTTCGTGACGTGGCTGGTCTTTTAACTGAACGAAGACCCACTTTCCGCCGCGAGGTACTCCGAAATCGCTCGTGGAGTGTTGCCAGATGGCTGGCTGCCCCTGAGCGATTGACCTGACTGAAGAGCAATTCCTGCTTAGCGCGATTGCTGTCGCCATTCGCTCGGGGTCTCGCCGGTCAACTGCCTGAACGCCGCAGCGAACGCTGTTTGCGAGGCATAGCCGAGCGCAGCGGCAACCGATGCGACCGACATATCGGGGTCACGCAGCATGTCCATGGCCTGATCGAGCCGGTATTGGCGCAGCCAGGCATGCGGCGAAAGCCCGGTGGTTTCCTTGAAGGAACGGCAGAAATGGAAGCGCGACAGGCCGGCATCCGAAGCGAGAGCAGCAAGAGAGACGTCCGTATCGCTATCCGAGCGTAAGCGTTCGATGGCGCGGCGCAGCACCGTCGGCGACAGGCCACCGACGACTGGCTGCTGGGTGGTTGGCGAGCCGACGTGCGCGACCAGGAGGCGCGTGGCAAGGAGCTCTGTCAGCTGTTGCCTGAACAGTGTATCCAGGGGCCCATTGCCGTCCAGGGCATCGACCGCGCCCAAGAGCAATCGGGATGTAATGGGGTCGGGATGCGCCGTTCGGTCGAGGAGATTGGTCGGGGTCGCGGTATCGGCTTCGTCCGCGACGCGCTTCAGCATTGCGGGAGGAAGATAGAGCTGAACAACATCGACAGGTTTCGGAATATCCCACCGGGAGCTTGATCCGGCCGGAATGATGACCACAACCCCACGACGAAACGTTCCAGGGGAAGCCGATCTTCCTGATCGCCGCTCCATGCGCTGTACCACGCCGTTGTAAGCCATGATGACGTGATCACTCATGGGCTCGACGACGTCGTGCAATGGGTCATGTTTCCAGTGGGCGATCCCGCCACCGGAGGGATCCAATGCCATGCGAAATGGTGTGGTCCCGAGCGCGCGGGCCATCTCCGCATCGGCTGCACGCCCCTTGACATTCGATATGTTGCTCTTTTGCGCCGTGGCCGACGGACCCGAACGATCATGCAAGTTGGGCTTGCTCATGACTGGTGCTCGCCTGGGCTCGTGATTGCTGGAGACGCAGAGGGGTTTGGCCGCAACTATGACGACAGGCACCGCCGGTGTCAACGCGAGCTAAACTCGACTGTTGGTGCGTAAAACGAGGCCAGGTTTGGCGCGCAGGGGAACGCCGGGAGGGCCTAGCCCCAGCAGGGTCCTCCTGCGCGCGAGGTAATTTTTCCTACCGGTTTTGGCGGGCCTGTCGGGCGCGACTTTGAGCGAAGCGATAGCTGTCGCCGTTCATTTTGAGAATGCTGACGTGGTGGGTGAGGCGATCGAGCAGCGCGCCGGTGACATAGCCCTCGACCCAGACGTCCTGATGACCCAGGCGACCGGGACCGAATAGTCGTTGGTCTTGTAGCGCACTGGCGACTGGGAGAAGACGCATGCCACGTGGACGCAAGGGGCGGACCACGACGGGTAAGACGCCGTCGATTCTACTGCTGAAGAGGCAGTGCTTGAATTCACCGAGCTTTACACAGGCAGGCCTCATCCCGAAACGCCTCACGGTCGCGACTCACATTATTGCGATCGCTTTCGCTGCTTCGGCGACGAAGTCGCAGAACAGTCTCACCCGCAAGGGCGGGGTGCGCCCGAAAGCGTGCAGGGCATTGAAGGGGAGTTTGGGAAGGGCGACCATTGGCGCGAGATCTACAAGCGTGCCGGACTTCAATTCTGCTGCCACCAAGCATCGTAAAAGGTAAGCCGCACCAAGTCCGCTTTGCGCCGCTTGGATCATCGCAAATCCTGAGTCGCAGTCGACGCGACCGGTAGGGATAAAGCTGGTTCCATCGCCCAAACGCACCGGTGCCACCATGCCGTCCAATGCGAACCGAGCGAACGGCAAACCTGCGAGAGCTTCTGCGGACGCCTGACTGCCCCACCTGCGGAGAAAAAACGGCGATGCAACTACGACCAATGGCAGATCTGCCAGATGGCGTACCATCAGGTCGCCCTGCGTGGGATAGCCCACGCGCAGCACGACGTCGTAGTCCTCTTTGATCAGGTTCACGAACCGATCTGTCAGTCCAACGTCGAGATGCAATTCGGGATGAGCAGCCGCAAAATCGGTAAACACGGCGGGTAGCAACAGCGGCGCCAATTCGCCCGGCATGCTGACTCGCAGGCGCCCCGCCGCGCCTGTGCGCGACATGATCACCTCGTCGCTCGAATTGAGGTCGCGCAAAAGCGGCGCAACTCGTTCGAAAAAGGCCTGACCGTCCTGGGTGAGGGTCAGCGCGCGTGTGGAGCGCAAAAAGAGACGTGTTCCGATTTTCTTTTCCAGCCGCGCCACACTTTTGGAGATCGCAGATGGCGTCGTATTCAAGTCGCGCGCGGCGGCGCTGAAGGAGCCGGCCTCTGCAGTCCGCACAAATGCCATCAGTCCTGACGTCTCGCCCAGCAGATTTGGCAACTTGCACCTCCGGGGCACAAATCATGTGCCCGACATCGATCTAACAGCTCACGGCGCCAGCGTTTATCTCAAGATCAACGGAAATGGAGTTAAGCGATGCAGCACTTTAAAGACAAGGTCGCCGTCATCACGGGTGGCAACAGTGGCATAGGCAAGGCGACCGCGCAGCTGTTTGCGGAAGAAGGGGCGCAGGTCATCATCACTGGTCGACGGCAGGACGTTGTCGATGAGGCGGTGGGCGAAATCGGCCACAGCGCGATCGGCATTGTTGGCGATGTCGCTGACATCGCGCACCATCAAACTCTCGCGGAGACGGTCAAGAACCGCTTTGGCGGCCTGGACATCTACATGGCCAATGCCGCTATCATTAATCTCGCAGCTTCCGGCAACATCACGCCGGAAGAGTACGACCGGCACTTTGCCATCAACACGCGTGGGGTGTTCTTCGGCGTACAGACGATCGAGCCGCTGATTCGCGACGGCGGCAGCATCATCGTCACGAGTTCGCTGGCCGCGACGAAGGTCCTTCCGGATCATACCGTCTATGCCGGTACAAAGGCAGCAGTCGCAGCATTCGCCAAGAACTGGACGATCGAGTTCAAGCCGCGGCGGATTCGCGTCAACATCCTGAGCCCAGGACCAGTCGACACCGCCATTCTCGGCAAGCTCGGTGTTTCGGAGGCCGAGCGTCCGGCATTCGAACAGCACATGGCGTCACTCATTCCGGCAGGGCGGCTGGGCCGGCCTGAAGAACTCGCGCGCGCAGCTCTTTTCCTCGCCTCTGAGGCGGGTAGTTTCGTCAATGGCATAGAGTTGCATGTCGACGGCGGCATGACGTTGGCTTGAAACGCCGGCGCCATTTCCTGTTCGCTGCCTGCAGAAAGGGTTTTCCGGAGCTTGTTCAGGTCGAGGTGGGCGCCCCGCTTCCTTCTCCCTCGCGCTTGAACCGGCCATCTTGCGAGCGGTAATTGCTTCTGGCATTTCACTTAAAGCAACGCCCGCTAACTCGCCATGCTATCTGGCCCGTGGTTTCAAGCTGATCGAGAGCAATGTATCAGGACTGAACGTGTTTTCGATCCAGCGATGCGTCCGTCAACGCCTCAAGACCGGAACTTCGACGTACTGTCGGCAAATGGCCGCATTGGGTCGAGAGTTCGCCTTCATCAGCGTCTCAGGTGGGTGGGGACCGGAAGTCCAATACGCAGTTGCCGGGTGACCGCTTGGCGCGGCAGAAGCAGCCGCTGGCTACCAGCAGCAAAGTTCCTCCGCATGGTTAGAATGGAACGTCCCAACGGGACGTTCCGGTCCAGCCAATGCACCTGGTGGTTAAGTCTGAGGGCTCGAATGCGCCGCAGGCCGTCTCGCTACTCTACATAGTTCCAGGGGATGAAGCGGTAGAGAGTTGTGTCTCTGGCTACGTGCCCGATGCCGGGGAACGGAAGATGAGCACCTGCGACGAGATAACGTCCATCAGCGGCGTCTGCCAGGGCCAGCGCACGGGTTGCTGCCGCGGCAGTTCCGTCGACGTCGAAGGTGACGAACACGTCGGGCTCATCGAACTGGACATAGTCACCGTGGATCACATCCCCCCAGAAGACCAGCCGCTGACCATCGTTGGCCTTTAGAACGATCGAACTGTGCCCCGGCGTATGGCCGGGCCTCAGGATCGAGCCGAAGTTCGGCAGGGGATCGGCGTCGTCGGCGAAACGCGCAACCTTGCCCGTTGCGATGTAGGGAGCGAGGGCATCATGTGCGCGTTGAAGATCCTTGTCTACCTCTTCTGTAACGGACGTAAGGCCTTCGCGATCGACCCAGAACCTGTACTCCCGATCAGCCACGTGAATGGTCGCTTTCGGCAGCTGCGGCTTGCCATCTACGGTGAGGCCGCCGGAGTGATCGGCATGGATATGAGTCAGGATGACCGCATCGACCTGATCAGCCCGGTAGCCCGAGGTTTCGAGGTGCTGGATAAGCTTGCCAGCGGCAGGCCCGAATAGGGTACCAGTTCCTGCGTCTATCAGAACAAGACGCTCGCCGTCGTTCACCAGATAGGCGTTGATGGAGATGTGCGGCTCCTTGCCGAGAAAATTCTCGTCGAGCTTGCGTTGCAGCGCGTCGATCGGCTCGTTCTGATAGATTTTCGCCATGGGCAGCGCCATCGTGCCGTCCGACAAAGCCGTGACTTCGAAGTTGCCGAAGCGGAATCTGTAGTATCCGGCATTTGCGACATTCGAAAGCGGTGCGGCGGAAAATGCGAAGCGCGGCGCGATCGGCAGCAAAGCTGCGGCTGCGAGAAGGCCCAGTGTCTGTCTGCGAGTAGTCATGATCAGCTCCCTCATTTGGATGCGATCAAGGTATCAATTCGCCCCTCCGTCGATTATCCTGTGTCCATGGAAGTCACTGTTCCGGAATCGCATGAAATCCACCCAATCTCCCGATCTCAACAGCCTGCGGATTTTTCTCGAGGTCGCCCGCACGGAGAGCTTTTCGTCAGCGGCGCACCGTCTCCACCTTCCGCCGAGCACGGTCAGCCGGCGTCTGCTGGAACTCGAAACCGTACTCGGCACGGCGCTGTTGTTGCGCTCGACGCGGCGCGTCTCATTGACCGAGGCCGGGAGACAGTTGTTCGATTCGATCAGCGGGGCTCTGGAGACTGTTGATCGCGGCATTGCTAACTTCCGTCCAGTAGACGGAGCGGTCCGCGGACGCCTTCGGGTTGCGACGTCCTTCAGCTTCGGGCGCGCCTTCCTCCCGTCGATTCTGGCACGCTATGCAGAGCTTTGTCCGGACGTTCAGGTCGACGTGCAGACGACGCATCAGAATATCGATCTGATCGGTGAAAGCGTGGACGTGGCGCTCCGGATGGGGCAGCCCGCCGATAGCGACATGATTTATCGAAAGATTGGGACGATCGAGCAGAGTCTATACGCCGCGCCGGCCTTCTGCGCCAGGCTGACTTTGTCTTCGCCCGAGGACTTGGGGGATGTCGCATTGGTCGCGCACCGGATTCGCATGCGGCGAGAGCGGGTCCACTGGACATTGTCGAATGGCACCCGGCAATTCACGGTCGAGCGGCCTCCTGCCATCGTAGTTGACGATCCCATCCTTGTTGAAGGCCTGGTCAGTCAGGGCCTCGGCATTGGGCTGCTGAGTGATGTGCTTGCAGCCGACGGCGTCGCGACCGGCCGGCTCGTTCAGGTCCTTCAGGACTGGTCGGGGCCTCCTGTGCCCCTCTATTACCTGTATCATCAGCAATTAGGTGATCTGCCAAAAGTAGCGGAATTCCTGAAAGCAGCTCGCGATACATTACGGACCAAATCAGCCCGACCGGGCGCTGAGACCATTACAACGTAGTGGCAGACGTGAGCCGCAGGGCACCGCTTCTCGGGACAGCACCGGACATGGCGGAGTTTTCCTCCAGGGGACCGCTTCGGGTCGAGAATTCGCCTTCATCAGCGTCGCGGGTGGGTCGACAGCAGCCGTACCGTTACGAGCGTTCTGCGCAGCGCATCGGCGGTATTCCCGTTCGGTGCTCAAAGCTCGCAAAGTGTATCATCGTAACCGGTGTTTAGTCCCCACGTTGCCCTTTCTGGCGTGATCTGTGATCGGCTTTCCATGGAAGAACGAAAGGAGTTTCTCCATGGAGACTACGTTGGAGGTTCTCACAACCGCCAAGGCTGCGGGTGACCGTCATCGGCAATGGCCGGAGGAGGTCAAGGCGCGGATCGTATCGGAGAGTTTGCGGCCGGGCGTGACGGTGAACGAGGTGGCGGAGCGTTATGGGCTGAAGCCGAACCACCTATCGTCTTGGCGCACGATGGCGCGGCAGGGCAAGCTGGTTTTGCCTGCGCCCGAGGATGCGGTGGAATTTGCGGCGATGGTTGTCGAGACGTGTGATGCCGTGCCGCCGATGAGAGAAGTCAGCCGTCCCGAGATCAACATTGGTCCTGTCACGATCCGGCTGGAGGAAGGCGCGTCTGCCGCCCGGATCGTGGCTGTTGCTCGTGCGTTTGCGGTCCCGGCATGATCTTTCCATCGAACCGCGTGCGGATCATGGTGGCGACGAAGCCGGTGGACTTCCGCAAAGGTCATGACGGGTTGGCGGCGCTGGTGAAGAACGAGCTGCGGAAGGACCCGTTCACCGGAGCAGTCTTCGTCTTCAGGTCGCGCAAGGCGGATCGTTTGAAGCTGATCTACTGGGATGGCAGCGGCATGGTGATGGCCTACAAGCGGCTGGAAGAGCACACGTTCACCTGGCCCGGCATCAGGGACGGCTTGATGACGTTGAGCCATGCCCAGTTCGAAGCCCTGTTTGCGGGCCTGGACTGGCGTCGCGTCCGCGCTGTCGAGACGAGAGC
Organism: Sinorhizobium sp. FG01; assembly: GCF_002531875.1. Classification (NCBI taxonomy): domain Bacteria; kingdom Pseudomonadati; phylum Pseudomonadota; class Alphaproteobacteria; order Hyphomicrobiales; family Rhizobiaceae; genus Sinorhizobium; species Sinorhizobium sp. FG01. Next base: position 944 of record NZ_NWTB01000036.1, on the reverse strand, counting down.
GCCGGAGGCCATCGAGTAGCTGCGGCACGATGACTCGGTCGGCAAATTCCAAAGGCAAATCAAGGCCAGATTTGCTAAACCCGGCGCATGCTGAACGCCGTCGACCTTCCTGATGACATTGCCGCCCTCAAGGCGATGCTGATCGCGGCGGAGGCGCGGGAAGTTCGCAAGGACGAGCGTATCGAGCGGCTGGAAAGACTGGTTGCCGCCTTCAAGCAGGCTGCCTTCGGGCGCAAATCCGAGAAGACCGATCCCGAGCAATTCGATCTGGCGCTGGAGGATTTGGAAGCGGCCATTGCGGCCGTTCATGCTGAGGACGAGGCCGATACTCCTCCAGGCAGGCGTGTATCCAAGCCACGCGCGACCAATCGCGGCTCACTTCCCAGCCATCTTCCCCGTATCGAAGAGCTCTTCGAGCCGGAAAGCCTGATCTGTTCCTGCGGTGGCTGCCTGCATTGGATCGGCGAGGATGTGTCCGAGAGGCTGGATGTGATCCCGGCGCAGTTCCGCGTCATCGTCACCCGTCGCCCCAAATATGCGTGCCGCGCCTGCACGGATGGTGTCGTTCAGGTCCCGGCTCCGGCTCGGTTGTTCCAGGCGGGTTTGCCGACGGAGGCCACGGTCGCGCATGTGCTGGTCTCCAAATACGCCGATCATCTTCCCCTGTATCGGCAGGCGCAGATCATGAGCCGCCAGGGCATTGATCTCGACCGGTCCACGCTTGCCGATTGGGTCGGCCGGGCAGCCTTCGAACTGCGTCCCGTCTTCGATGCGCTGATCATCGACCTGAAGCGCTCGACCAAACTCTTTATGGACGAGACCCGTGCTCCGGTGCTCGATCCCGGCTCCCGCAAAACCAAAACCGGATACTTCTGGGCACTGGCGCGTGATGACCGCGCATGGGGCGGTGGCGCACCGCCGGGCGTTGCCTTCACCTACGCCCC
>NZ_NWTB01000035.1:0-20245 GCF_002531875.1 Sinorhizobium sp. FG01 | reverse complement strand
TCCCTCCGGCAGGAGATAGCCGATCTCTTTGAGGAAGTTCTGGTAGGCCTCCATATCGACCGGCGCGCCATGCTCGCTATACCAGGCATCGAGCTTCGCCTGGAGTTCGTCACGCCGCGCGAGAAGGGCGCGATTTCTTGGTGTCAGGTCATCGACAATGGACGCAAAGTCGGCCCAGAAAGTCGCATTCTCGACGTCGGTGCCTGGTAGTGCCTCGTCGCAAACGCAATCATAGAGTTCCCGAGCAAGCGTTAGCCCAGCGGCTGCAACGACGGATGAGCGAAATGCATCATTCATATTCGCTCCAGATTCACGCGGCATGGCGGGATACCACCGGCAGACTGTCAGCAACGATATGCGCCAGCACGTCGGACGTGGCCGCGGACAATGTCCAGCCAAGATGTCCATGTCCCGTATTGTAAAACACGCCCGGCGCGCGTCCTTTTCCAACACGAGGCATCATATTTGGCATCATTGGGCGCAGCCCGGCCCATGGAACCACACGGTTTGTGTTTACTCCTGGGAACAGGTCACGGGTCCAATCAACCAAAGGCCTGATCCGATCATCTCTGATGTCGCGATTGTAGCCATTGAATTCCGCCGTGCCCGCCACTCGAAGGCGGCCATCGCCGAGCCGGCTGGTAACTATCTTTGCTCGGTCATCAAGCAAACTGACCCAGGGCGCGGCAAACTGGGAGCGCTCGTCGTCAAGGTGTACCGTTATCGAATATCCTTTTACGGGATAGATGTTCAGGCGGTCGCCGAGCATCCCTGCAAATTGACGGCTTGCAGAGCCCGCACAGACTACAATCCCGTCGGCCTGCAAGATTTGCTCGACTCCCTTCCCCTCACCGTTTTGCGCCATATAGGACACCCGGAGCCGGTCGCGGGGGTCGATACGAGCAACCATTGCGTCGTACTCAAACGTGCCCCCTAACCTCTCGCAAGCTCTAGCTAAGCCTATGGTGTATTTGTGAATATCGCCGGTCGAATCCGAGGGCGTGAAAAAGCCGCCGTAAAATTTTCCATGCAACGTAGGTTCAATAGACGCGATCTCTTCTGGCGTCACGGGCCGCCGATCGAGTCCGCCATCCGTGAGCATTCCATTCACCTTCGTTGCGTGGTCGAAACCCAGCTTGTCCCAGTAAATATGTAGAATCCCCCGCGTTACGTGATCAAACTCGATGCCTTCGCGGTCCGCGATGTCAAACATATGCTGCCGAGCGGATATGGCCAGCCGAGCGGTAGCAACGGTGTTGTCGCGGTACTTTGCAATATTGGACACGAATTCGGCTAGCCAACTGTATTTATGCCAGTTCGGCGCAGGATTCATGAGCAACGGAGCGTCTGCCTTGAGCATCCACTTGATGCCTTTAATGACGGTGGACCAGTGATTCCAAACCTCAGCGTTACTCGCTGACAACTGCCCGCCATTTGCAAACGAAGTCTCCATCGCTGCATAGCGTTGCCGCTCGAGGACAGTTACGTCATAACCTTGCATCAAAAGGGCATAGGCAGTCGACACGCCTGTAATGCCGGCGCCAATCACAATTATCTGCGTCATTTGGAACTCCAGAAAGAAGAATGGGTGCAAGCCGATAGACCTGCGGCGACCCCCAAATCTGTCTCCTTTACCTGAGAGCTTAGCCCGGATGACCTGCTGGGCGCTTTCCCCTTCGGTGGGCGCAAAGGCACCTCTCTCCAGATTGTCCTACTGTACGGTCACTTGTGCCTGAGAGTTTCCTTGGGGGGTTGCTCCGTCGGCGTCGGCGCTAGACCGATCTCTCCCGTACAGCGTGCTGAACAACCGATTTATAGATGTTCTTGCCCAGCGATAAACTGGATTTTTGCCGCCTTATTGAAACAAGACAGGCAAAAATCGGAGGTATTTGAAACGCGCGGCGGAATCCGTAGGTATGAAGGGGAGCAATGAGTGCGGCCTCGGCGGTGACATAGTGCGCCGTCGCACCGATCAGCTTCACGCCGCGCTCATAGGCCTGCTTGTAAGGGTTGGCCCCCTTGGCAAAGACTGTGAATTCTGCTCACCCCAATACGGTCTCGACCAGCGTTACCCAGTAGCCAATCCCATACGGCAAAGCTTCGTCATCGAAGTCAAACGCTGGACTATGACACGCAGGTGTTGGCCCATTGCCAAGGAAAATGTAAGCCCCCGGTCGGGCTTCGAGCATGAATGCGAAATCCTCCGCTCCCATGGCAAATTTCACGTTATCGTCAACGGATGCAGAACCGACAAGATCGCGCGCCGCCTGGAGCGCTAGAGTGGTTTCCTCCGTGGAATTAAAGGTCGCTGGAACCGATCGGATATATTTGAACTCAATATCCCCGTCGAAGCCTCGCGCAATGCCTTGGGCAGAAGCAAAAATCTCTTGCTCGGCGAAATCCCGGAGGCGGGATTCAGAGGTTCTGACGGTCCCGCCGATCCCGACCTGATCAGGAATGACATTGTACGCCTGCGCGGCATTTAACTTGGTGATAGAGATTACCAGCGACTCCAGGGGATCGGTCTTACGCGATACCAAGGTTTGCAGGCCAATAATGATTTGGGCTGCAATGACAACGGGATCGACAGTTCTATATGGATGGGCGGCATGGCCACCCCGGCCTTTAACGATGATATCGAAGTCATCTTGGGAGCCCATGATCGAACCATGACGAATGCCGAACTTGCCGACTTCGATGCCCGGGGCGATGTGCATCCCAAAAACCTGCGAGATTCCGAAGCGATCCATGATGCCTTCTTGCACCATTTTAAAGCCGCCCGTTGGAAATTCTGGCTCCTCGGCGGGCTGGAAAATAAGGGCAACGGAGCCCTTGAAGTTGCGGCGCCTCGCAAGATGCTTTGCGGCGCCGAGGAGCATGGCAGTATGACCGTCATGGCCGCAGGCGTGCATTACACCAGAGATTTTTGAGGCCCAAGGCTTATTTGATGTCTCGACTATTGGCAGGGCATCCATATCCGCTCGCAAGCCAATCGTGGGCCCCTCGCCGCCTTCTCCCTGGATCAAGGCGACGACGCCGGTCCCAGCGATTCCGGTTTCAATTTGATTTATTCCAAATGCAGCGAGCTTTTCGGCGACAAACTTTGCGGTATTGTACTCCCGGAAGTAAAGTTCGGGGTTTTCATGTAGATAACGGCGCCAAGTAGTAACTTCGCCTTGCAGTTCGCGGAATTCGTTAATATCTCTCATGTTTGCATAAACCCTTTGACCTCTTAGAACCTATGCCACCTCGCCGTGCATCTCTCATGCGGAAGTGCGACGTAGCTCGATTGGATAGAGCTGTAACTCGAGTCGAACCGGCTGATCGCAACCACTCTCGTAGAATTCAACACCGGATTGAGGACCGACAAATCCTTCGGCTGTCGGATACCCTTTGCGACCTCATCCACCGTCACTTCCAAGTACAACCTTTTTGGGATTTTCGACGGCCGACTGTATCGAAGCTACCATCCTGTTCGATCTTTTCGAGCTTGCTTCCTTTCGAATGACTTTCCATAAATTCTCTATTGCAGCATTTACCCCTTGGTCTCTTCAGCTGGAGTAAACGAGGTAAGCCCACTAGGCTGTGAGGCATCAACCACGACGTCTGTTGCTGACGCGCGCACATGGCAAGCCACAAGACGCCCATCTGCCATTGGAACCAGAGGCGGTACATCGACGCGGCAACGCTCGACCGCAAGCGGACAACGAGGATGGAACGCGCAACCGCTTGGCGGGTTGACCGGGCTTGGCACCTCCCCTTCCACGAGCGCCTCCAGCCGAACCCGGGTTGGGTCAGGCACGGGCGCTGCGGCGATCAGCGCCTCTGTGTAGGGGTGGACTGGCTTGGCAAACAGAGCCTCGGACGGCGCGAGTTCCACAATCCGCCCCAGATACATGACCGCCACGCGATGGCCGATATGCTGGACGACACCAAGATCATGTGAGATGAACACGAAGGCGATACCCATCTGCTGCTGGAGGTCCAGGAGCAGGTTCAAGATCTGTGCCTGCACCGACACGTCAAGGGCTGAGACTGCTTCGTCTGCGATGATCAGTGAGGGTTGAAGAGAAAGCGCTCGCGCAATGCCGAGACGCTGCCGCTGGCCGCCCGACATCTCGGATGGCAGCCTGTGCATCATCTCGGGCGACATTCCGACCTTCTTTAGAAGGTCCGCGGCAAGTGCGTTGCGCTGCTTGCGGCTCAGGCGCTCAAAATTCTCGACGGGCTCGGTGATGATCTGCCTGGCGGTGAGACGTGGGTTCAGCGACGAATAAGGATCTTGAAAGACCATCTGCATTCGACGTCGAAACGTCCGGAGAGCGCCCTTCTTGAGACTCGCTATGTCGGTCCCGTCGATCATGACGCGGCCGATTGTCGGCTCAATGAGGCGCATCAACAGCCGGGCCACTGTCGACTTGCCACAGCCCGATTCGCCAACGATGCAGAGCGTCTCGCCAGCTTCGACGGAAAACGACACATCCTCCACGGCCCGAACGACCGGAATTTTCCTCTTCAGCAATCCAGCGCCAATTGGATAATGCTTGGTCAGATTCTCAACTTTCAGCAACGGACCGCTCATGCCTTAATTACCTCTTCAGAACGCCAGCAGGCCGCTGCGTGACCTGGGATAACATCACGTAGATCGGGCGTCTTCTCGCGGCAGATGTCGATTGCGAACGGGCATCGGGGCGCAAAGCTGCAGCCGATGATGGGCTCACGCAGGCTTGGCACGATCCCGGGAATTTCCGGAAGACGACGCTGTCGACCTTGCCGCCGATGCGGAACAGAGCGCATCAAAGCCCGAGTGTAAGGGTGAGCCGGGCGCGCGAAGAGCTCATTTACCGTGGCCTGCTCGACGATTCTGCCAGCATACATGACGATCACCCGCTGGCATGTCTCGGCCACAACGCCCAGATCATGGGTGATGAACATCACGGCCGTTCCCGTGCGCTCCTTTAGATCCACGATCAACCGCAAAATTTGGGCCTGGATTGTGACGTCAAGCGCAGTAGTTGGCTCGTCTGCAATCAGCAATTCCGGGGAGCAGGCAAGCGCCATGGCGATCATTGTGCGCTGACGCATGCCACCCGACATTTCATGGGGATAGTTATGAACCCGTCGGCCGGCATCAGCAATTCGTACCAGCCGGAGCATCTCTTCGGCCTTTTCCATGGCTGCCGAGCGCGAAGCGTCCGTGTGGATCTGTACTGCCTCGGCAATTTGACGGCCGACCGTGTAAACCGGGTTCAGGCTTGTCATCGGATCCTGGAAGATCATTGCGATTTGGTGGCCACGGATCTGCCGCATCTCCCGATCGGAAAGTCCAAGCAGATCCCGTCCGTGAAAGCGCACTTCACCACCGACCGTCTTTGCCGTCATTCTTGGCAGCAGGCGAAGAATGGAAAGGGCTGTGACGCTTTTTCCGCACCCCGATTCGCCGACAACGCCGAGAGTTTCGCCCTTTTTGATCTGGAAGCTAATGCCCCCCAGTGCGCGCGTAATGCTGTCTTCGCCGTAGAAATGCGTTTCCAGGTCTCTAATATCAAGGAGCACATTGTTCGTTGCTGTTTGAAGCATCTGCATGTCAGCGCCTCCGCTTCGCGCGGGGATCGAACAGATCTCGCAGACCGTCCCCGAGGAGATTGACGGCAAGAACCGTGATCGCAAGACCTATGCCGGGGGCAAAAACCGTCATTGGGGCAATTGCGAGGTACAACCGCGAGCTCGAGATCATGTTGCCCCAGCTCGGAATTTCTGGGGGCACCCCAACACCGAGAAAACTGAGTGCAGCTTCTGTTAGGATCGCGTCTGCGCAGACGATGGCGCTCTGCACCATCAACGGCGGAATTGTACTGGGCAGGATATGCCGCCAAAGCACCTTCGGCAAGCGCGCTCCGCCGCTAAGGGCGGCTTCGACATAAGGACGGCACCGAACGCTCAGAGCTAGAGAACGAACCAGCCGAGTCACACTTGGCATCTGAGGTACCGTAATGGCGAAAATTAAAATCCCGGTTCCTGGCCCTGTCAAAGAGATAAGGGCGATTGCCAACAGGATTGTGGGGATGGACATGAGCCCGTCCATGACCCGCATCACGATATTGTCAAAGGCTCGCACGTAGCCGGAGATGAGCCCGATAAGAACGCCGCCGAGAGCCGCGCCCGCTGCAGATATTAATCCTACCAAAAGCGAAACCTGCGCGCCGTACATGGTGCGCGCGAATACGTCACGGCCGAGATTGTCAGTGCCAAACCACGCATCGGCGGAAGGCGGCTGAAGCCGTTTGAATGGATCCATGTTCAGTGGATCACCAGCGTAAAGCGGAGCAGCGAGAGCTAGAATGATCAGGAGCATCAAAAGGCCCCCGCCCACAGCCACTAGCGGATGCCGCCTTGCCAGGCGAGGCAGGTTAGATAGTCGCAAGCGTCCGGTTGGGACTGTTTCGACTGGTGCGGAAAGATTCGTCATACTAGTACCGGATCCGAGGGTCGACGAGGGTATAAGATAGGTCGACCGCGAGATTGATAACGACGTACAGCCCCGAAACGAGGATAAGCACGCCTTGAATAATGGGATAATCGCGGTTGTTGATCGCATCGACTACCAAACGACCGATACCCGGTATGTTGAACACGGTTTCGGTGATGACGACGCCGCCGATCAGGCCAGCCAAACTTAGGCCGGTGACGGTAAGGATTGGGACACCTGCATTCTTCAGTGCATGGTGGAATAGCATGGCATAGGAAGACGCACCCTTGGCAGCGGCTGTTCTCATATAGTCTTCCGACAGAACCTCGAGCATGCTGGCTCGTGCGATTCGGGCGATGAAAGCAACATAGGGAATGCTCAAAGTTACGGTCGGCAGGATGAGGTGTGTAACCCACAGCGCCAAGTCTTGGTCGATCGACTTGTATCCCTGGACCGGCAGCCAACGGGTGGTGATTGCGAAGAAGTAGATGAGAAAAAAGCCGACGACGAATACCGGAACAGAAAAGCCCAGTGTCGCCAAAGCGATCAGAATGCGATCGACAAGAGCTCCAGTGCGCCAGGCAGCGAGAATCCCTAGAGTCACTCCAACAGTTACCGAAAGGATCATCGTCAGGATGGATAGAGACACAGTCGGTTCCAGCCGCTGTAAGATGAGCTCGATAACCGGCCGCCCGGCAAAGATCGAAGTACCGAAATCGCCGCTGACCATACCGCGCACCCAACGCAAGAACTGAACTAGCATCGGATCGTTCAAACCCATCTGCTGGCGGATGCCTGCAATCACTTCTGCAGTGGCCGATTTGCCGGCAATGATTGCCGCAGGATCGCCCGGTGCCAATCTAAGAAGCAGGAAGACGAAGATCCCGACCATCGCCATGACTGCGATCGAAGAAACCATCCTGCGAAGAATATAACCCATCACGCAGAAGCCCTCTGCATCTTCCTCAGCGGCTGCGGCGTCACTCCAGCATGCAGCGCCTCGATTAGCATGGCTTGTGCCCGAAGAATGGGAGATAGCGATAAAGCCACTCCAGCGGACAATCCCCGCTCAAAGAGATTGCAACGTGAGACTTTCATGCTCAGTTCCCCTTGCTTGCGCGCAACCACGTGCGCCTTGTTCGCTCCCGCGAGAAGCCGAGTTGACCTTTTTCGGTGAACTACGACGTCATAGAAATCATAGACGCCGAGAGCGGCGCGTTCCCGCCAAAATGAGCGAGGTTCTGATGCGCAGAGGTCAGAATCTGGTAAATATTGAAGTTCAAAGCCGGAGCCGGAGCAGCAGCCTACCGGAGCGGGGATTATTTGTGCCCGCGGGTACTGGTTACTCGACAGTCGATTGTCCATCCCTTTACGGAAGGTACAGGGTCCGTCATCCGCGGCCAGTAGACCAAATAAGATAAGTGCTCGAACCTTACGCTGCCTCGCACAAGGAGGTTAGGCTAGTAAGCGCTTGGTGGGGGCAATTCTTCGCCAGGCCAACCGCAAGAAGGCTGTTGTCGCCTCATCCCTAGTTTACAAAGAATGTGTGATTGATTTGCCGAAGCGAGGGTGCAGGACCGCGGACTGCCTACTTGCCACAAGCCATAGCGCATAGCCCCAACTGTGCGCGCTTCTCCGTCGTCGATCGGGGTGCTGGAATGCGGCCGAGTGTCCCCCGCAGCTTGCTGGACAAACTGAGCCGGCAGCCGCTCGCGGATGCCGACAATCATTCTAGGACCGTATTGAATTGCGCACCCGCATCGCCGTCTGAAGCACGGGGACGAGGCGCCCCCGTGCTCGGAACCATCCTGCGGCATGCGGGCCGCCATTGCTCCTCACGCCTTCTGCATGTTCCACATCAGGATGAAATCAGGAACGCCAATGACACCGGTGAGCGACTTACGCCGCGCAATTGGCGAAACAAATTGACCCAAAAAGCCGAAGCCGACGAAATCCCACCAAATCCTTTGCATCTCGCGCGCCAGCGCCCTTCGGTCGTCCAGCGTTTCTACCTCCGCCCATTTAGATCGAAGGGCCTCATATTCCTCGTTCTTCGGCCAACCGTACCACCCCTTTTCGCCATCTGCGGTTAGGTAGGCTGCAGAGATAGGATCGCTGAGCGAGAAATTGGAAGTGCTCGTGATGAACATGCTCCAACCGCCGCTCTCTACTGGCCCTTTGTTCGCCCGCCGCGCAGCAACACCGCCCCAGTCGCTTGGTGCAAGTTCAGCATTGACCCCGATCTTACGCAGCGAGGCCGCGAGAAGCTGCGAAGCGTCGCTGGCTTGCGCCCAACTCGTGGGTTGGAGAATGACCACTTTCTCGCCAGCATACCCGGCCTCCTTAAGGAGCTCCCTGGCCTTCTCCAGGTCGCCGCCCTTTTTGAACCAGCCTGTGTTTTGGTCATTGGAATAAGGCGTATCGTTTCCAAATATCGATGTGAGGGTACGGCCATATTTTGGATCGGGGGCCATGACGCGCAAGAATGCCTCCTGATCGATCAAGTGAAGCATCGCTTGACGCACTTTCACACTGTCAAATGGCTTCTGCAGGCAGTTCATGCGTAAAAACATTGCCTCGCCTCCGCCATCCAGTACCTGGAGGGCAAGGTTGGGGTCACTTTCGATCGCTGAGTAAAGGTCAGCCTGCGGCCTTGGAAGGAAATCAATTTCACCAGCCTGCAAGGCTGAGAACGCGGTCTGCTGATCGGCGATATTTTCCCAGTATACACGATCAACGTTGACGACCTTCCCACCGGCGAATCCATCGGATGGCTCCCTACGCGGCACGTACTTCTCATTGCGGTCATAGGCGAAGCTCGCGCCCGGCTTGGCAAGATCATGGTTGAATTTGAACGGCCCCGATCCGATATTCGCGGTCACCTGCTCGGTGACGGGGCGATCTGCGTCCTTCTCGCGCATAATGAATAGCGGGTAATTAGTAATCTCCGCCAACCGGTCGATTAGCAGCCCCAGGGGCTCCTTGAGTGCGATCGTAAAGGTCCTGTCGTCCTTCTTGGAGATGTCGCTGGCCCGCTCGATCACCAACTGGCCCCCAGACGTCTGCCCCCAGCGGCGAATCGAGGCGACGCAGTCCGCAGCTGTGACGGGGGTGCCGTCGTGCCAGCCCAAGCCGTCCCGCAGTTCGAACGTGTAGGTCTTCTTGTCGTCGGAAACGCCCCACTCCGCCACCATTTGCGGCTGTGGCATAAATTTGGAATCAAGCGAAAACAGAGTGTCGTATACGGCAAATCCGTGGTCGGTTGTGGTATTGGTCGTTGTACTGTACGGGTCAAAGACCGTAAGATCTTGCTTGACCATACGCACCGTCCGCGCATCGGCTGGTGCCGACTGTGCCCGTAGGACTGACGGGATCGTTAGGGCTGTTCCAGCGGCCACGCTCATCTTGAGGACATTGCGGCGAGAGATTGTCATTTCTATTCCCCTTCCAGTTTACGGCGCCGTTGTTCGGCCCTTGTTCAGTCCTGTCGGCGCAGCGAGCGAGGCGGCATGATCCTTCTAAACGCCCCCTCAAGCGGCGACTATGGAAAGCGTAATGACTGGGGGCGGAACGTTTGCGCCAAAATTCACCGACGGTTGAAGGAAAAGCCCTAAAGAGCAGCGTTCTTTGAAATGCACAGGGCTCCGCTGATCTCATGAGGCCAATCTTAAAATCGGCTCAACCCACGTCCCATTCGGGGAGTGTGAGCAAGAGCGTACGAGGAACATGCATGCTCGTGCTTTCACGTCCCGTAGCACGTTTCTACGACCGCCTCCGTGCCGAATGCGGCCCTTGAAGACGAGTTCGAAGAGGCCCAGATTATGACATTCAACGTCAGTCAGAAGGGAGAACGCGTGTGACGGAGCTAATGCCGGAATTGAAGACGCCTAGGCATCGAAATCCAATCGGCCGATGTCTCCCAGCATCTTGATGATCGGAACGTAGTAGTTTGAATCGTAGGCTGCCGCATTCTCCAGCACGCTGAAGAAGACGCCCACCACACCGCTCGTGAGGTCCGCAATCATGTACTGGCCGCCATAGCCACCATGCCCCAGCCAACGGCCGTCGGTGTTCGTTTGATTGCTGTAGCGTAGATGCTCCCGGGGCGGAGACATAGGGATTCCGGCCTGCAAAGAGCCCTCGATAAAGGAGGCGCTGCCTATCCGCTGGTCATCAATACCTTTTCCACGTCTTACAAGGAGCGAACCGTATCGCGCCAAGTCGCGCGCTGTGAGACACACCCCCCCATCCATTGTTGGGAAGCCCTCCCGATCCGTAGTTGTATATAGACAGCCCTCAATCCCTGCCGCGTCAGCAATGTCCGCTAGATAGGAACGCATCGGCCGGCCGCTCACCACTTCAGCAATCATCGCGAGCACATCCGTGTTGGCGGACTTATAATCGACGAAGCCTTTACGGTTGGTCGTGTCCGGCGAGCTTATGGTTGCCAGAAAGCTGCGCATGGTATGCTCGCGCCCGGGTTCGGCCGGCAATCGCCAGCCCATGGCCTCCTCGTGCGCAAAGATAGTAGCATATGGATTGGTGTAGTCCTCACTGTAATCATTGGCGACATCCATGTCCATGACCTGCTGGACCGTCGCAGTGGCATAACCGCTCCTGATCCACGGTAGATAGTGGTCAACCCTATGATTCAGATCAATTTTATTTTCGTCCAGCAAGAGGCCGATCACTAGGTTCATCATCGTCTTGCTGATTGATTGGATGCTGTGCGGACGAGTTGGACCGAAATCCGGCGCGTAGCGCTCGAATAGAAGTTCATCGCCCCGGATGACGGTCATGGCGGAAAACCACGGAAGCGAGGTCAATTGACGGACCGCCTCCATTTCGGCGATGCGGAGATCCATGCATCTGCGGAGCGGCATTACCCGGGCGGCGCGAAAGCTCAGGCCGTAGCGCGCGAGACGATGCAAGTTGTGAAAGCCGTGTCGGCGATAGTCTGGCTGGTTCCAACGGGGCTTGTTGTCTGCACCTACTGTCAGGTCTGGGTTGGTCTCGCTCACAGCATTTCCTCCGGATTTTGCGCGCAGTGTAAGACTGACAATCGATAACAAGTAAGCGAGCTGAGTTTTCGTCAAAGTGCGCTAACTGTTGCAATGGCCACGGCCCCAACCGGGTCGGCATGAAATAGGCGGCGTCGTCTATCCACGACAAGCGCGGCTGCAGCTCTTCGACGGCGCAGCACCTAATGAAATCGTGCGCCCCGCCGCCGGAACACCTGGCGCGCTACATAGATGAGTCGAAGGGGCGCCGGTGTCAGGCTGCGCTGTTCGTGAGACTGTTCTCCCCAAGCCCACACCGACTGTTTGATCCTCGACGACTTAGGCGCTTTTCAGCAGACGAGCATCCCGTATTCCCGCGACAGGCAGAGGGCGTTGGACGGAATGATCGCGGAAGGCGGGTGGCGGGTGGCGTGGGAGTGGTCCCATTAAACCTCACCATCCCGATCTATAAGAACGGGCGGGATGTTCGGAGCAAGGGTGGCAGATACATCCGCTCGATTTCCGCCATGCTTGTCTTGCCTGCCGCGAGACCGACATTGAGGGCGGCCAAGGTCTTTCCGTTGGCCCCTTTCAGAGGGACTGCAAGCGCGCACAGCCCGATTCTTCCTGATTGATGGATGCAAAACCGCGCTCATTCACTTTGCGATCTCTGCCAACAACGTATCAACGTTCGTCACCGTGTACTCTGTCCGAGCAATCAGCTGCGATGCCCGAAGCAGTCGAAGGGTCGTTTCCTCCCCAGCGGCTGCGAGGAGCACGCGTCCCATAGAAGTACAATATGCAGGCAGGCGCGAGCCCGGCATCAATGTTTTCAAGATCACCCGGCGTTGGGCCGCGCGGGCTATGTACACGATCTCGGTTTCGTCGAGGATGGATACCGATGTGCTCTGCCCGATCTCTTCCGAAAGCAGATCGAGGAACGGCTGAGCGATTCGCGGCAGAGGCATCGCTGCCAGGCAGCCGGTGCCAAGCCGGAGCACTAGAGCTCGTGCCGCAGGGCACGTTCGAAACGTGCCCGAGAAGTCTGCGAGATGGGCCTTCGGATGCTCGCCCTTGCGATCCGGACTGTAGAAGTAGGAGACGGCGGGCGGCGTCTCATCGCCCCAGGGACCGCGCATAAATCTCCGACTGCCGGTAGAGTGGAAGATGATCGCAATATTTGGCGGTGAGCACATGCGCGACCAGCCCCGGTCCCGGTTTGCCGCGCTCGATCGGCAGGGACGGCATCGTTGGCTTGACGTCGTTGTCACAGCCCTTGCAGGTGAAGCGCGGCTGCACATGGCGTACGACCCGGAAGGAGGCTGGGACATAGTCGAGCACCTCGGTGACGGCCTCCCCATTGAAGTCGGAGCCACCGCAGACCGGGCAGGCGCAAGCCGCCTGGTGCACGACCTCCTGTCGCGGCAGATGATCCGGCAATGGTTGACGGCTCGGCTTCGCCTTTTCTCGGCTGCCAGAGACGCCACGCGCAGAGACCTCGATCTCGGCCTCCGCCGCCTCGATGTCTTCCAACGCCAGCTCAAGCTGCGCGATCGAGCGTTCGATCTTCTCCGACGAGGCACCGAAGCGGGCCCGTCGCAGAACGGCAAGCTGGGCCTTCAGCTTCTCGATCAAAGTGTCGCGCGAGCGCAGCTTCTGGCTTTGACGCGCCAGTTCCTCGGCCTGTGCGGCGATGATCGCGCGCAGGCTCTCGACGTCATCCGGCAAGTCGGAAAGGCTCTGTCCCATGGCCGGAACGTATAGCTGATTTGGCCTCAGCTCACCAGCTATCACAATGGAAAGATTGGATTTTTGTCCTATGCGACACGCGTCGGCGCAGACGTCCATGACGGCCGCCGCCAGTCGATCCCTTCCCAAAGCATCGCCAGTTGCGCCGCCGTCAGCCGGGCCATGCCATCGGCAGCCGAGGGCCACGGAAAGCGGCCTTTCTCCAGGACCTTGTAATAGCTGCAGAAGCCCTGGCCATCCCAGAACAGAAGCTTGATCCGGTTGCCGCGACGCCCGCGAAAGACGAACACCGATCCGGACGCCGGCTTTTGCCGCAGCGCCGTCTGCACAAGTGCCGTCAGTCCGTCGATCCCCTTGCGCATGTCGGTCACCCCGCAGGCGAGATAGACGCGCGCATTCGCACCCGGTCCCATCATGCTTCTTCCATCGATCGGATCAGGGCCTTCAGTGTTTCCGGCGCGATCGAGGCATCGACCTTCAGGATGCGGCCACCTTTGCAGCCGATCTCGATGCGCGACGGTTTTGCCGATCGTTTTGGTGCGAGCCATTCTGCTGCCGCGGCTCGATCCGTTTCGCCATCCGCATTCGACCCAATCAGCGCCACCGGCAACAACGTCACGCCTGATCCACCCGGCGGCCTGTTATCCCGGCCAAGCTTCTTGCGCGAGGTGTAAATTTGCTGCGGGAGGATGTCGTGCCGGCGGGCAATCTCGGCGACGCCAGAGCCGCTCGTCTCCACCTCGTCCAGAATCCGAAGCTTGTCCTCGTGCGTCCAGATAGGGCGGCGCTCGACGCCCGTCAGAAATTCAACTCGCCCCATAAGTTCACCCTTCGTTACGTCGCTAACTACGGAATTAGCGACGTAACTTCAGCGCACGGGGCAAAATCTCAAAGGCTGCTTCACCGGACGCTTACCATGTCTCTGCTTCTGGCTGGTCTCCCTGTCACAGTAACGGGCACCACAATGAACCGTCTTTGCGGTTCCGGCATGGACGCTGTCATCGCGGTCGCCCGCCGTCAAGTCTGGGGAAGCCGAGCTGATGATCGCCGGCGGCGTGGACAGCATGAGCCGCGCGCCTTTTGTCATGCCGAAGGCCGAGACCGCTTGCTCCCGCAACGCGGAGATCTACGACACCACGATCGGCTGGCGCGGCCCGTCTCGGTCTCACTGCCGACCAGTTCGACGTCATAGCTCAATGAAGCCTTCGCGTCCCAAGGCATCGCCACGCTTCGCGACCTTGGCATTGCCGACAACGACGCGCGCGTGAACCCGAACGGCGGAGCGATCGCGCTTGGACATCCGCTCGGCATGTCGGGCGCCCGCATCTCAGGTACGGGAGCGCTCGAACTCTCGCTGCGCAAGGGCAGGTACGCACTGGCTACCATGTGCATCGGGGTGGGGCCAGGGATTGCGGTCGCGCTTGAGCGCGTCTAACCCAGGCGGAAATGCAGGCTGCTCGCGCTGCATGTGACGCAAGCGACTGGATCGCAAACGCAACTCAACGACCGTCGAACACAACGGCGATTCCGCAAATGAACGAACAAGCTGCAGCACGTCGTCGGCGTACGGGCGTACCTCAGGGTTTATCTAGGACAGCGCGGTCATGAAGACCTAAGTGAGGATGCTACGAGAGGGTGAGCCGCGGGGCTATTCGGCACCGCGGCTCGATTATTTTCTATCCTGATGCGTCAATCGTACCGCTCGGCGTAAGCTTCTCGCGCCGGACCCTGCAGGTCGAACCGTAGCGTTTCGTCGCTTGTATCGGATTTCGCATTCAACAAAAGCTTTGCACGTCAACCGCGGATGCCAACCGTCGAAAGGGTCAGTTTGCAAAGGTCCGTGATGTCATAGATCGGCAACCCTGTCTTTCGCCGAAGAGTATTTGTCACAACCGGGAAACCGGTGCACTCGAAGAGTATCAAAGCAATCTCGGGATGCTCGATGCGGAGTCGCGCGATGCAGCCGCCAACCTCCTGTTCGATCTGCTCGACGTCCGTTCGCACGAGTGGGCGGGCTAAAGCGTTGCGTACGTATATCCCATCTTGAATTCCCCCGATGACTACGCGCTTCCGATCGAAAGCTTGATGTATGCCCAGTAGGTCTTCGGTGCAATGCCGTGAGTCAGCTGTTATTACGGCTAGCTTTTTTGCAGGGGCTAACTGACGCAGCAGAGCATGAACGAGAAGCAGGCTTGAGGTCACGACCGGCACATCGACCGCTGCAGAGATCGCTGCTTGATGACGAATCATAAAGCCGCAGTCAGCAGTGATCACGTCGGCACCTCGATCGACGAGGCGCCGGGCGGCAGCCACACAGGCGCCTTCTAGCGAAGCGTCACCCCGAATGACAACCTCGGCAAAAGCACTCTCCACCATTTCGGTAATTATGGGCCGATTAAAGGTTGCTGGATGGAAGAGCGATTCTTCACGCGGAAGATAAGCCGGGTCGTCAGGCGACAGGCCTTCGTCCAGCTCAAGTATTCCAAGAACGGTACTGCCTTGAGAAGACATTTGGGTGCGGCTCCTTCCTGCCAATAAGCTGTACTGTTTTCAAACATCGTCTAACTTGACACGAAACGGTAACCCTCGTGCGCATTCGGCGGATTAGCAACAGTATACCGGCGGACCTCAACTCATCGATGACCGTAAGTTGCCGTGCTGCCCATTCAGAGCTATGCGTCTGAGATAGTGACGACTCTGCGTGGTGTGTTGGTCAGCACCTCGACTCCTGATTCTGTGACGCGAATTGACTCGCTGAACATGTAGCCAAAATCCTCGTCGAACCAGTTGCCCAACATAAGATGAAAGGTCATGTTCGGCTTCAATTCAGTCATGTCCCCCTTTTGAAAGCTTGCAGTAGGCTCTATCCAACCGATCCCATTGGCGTAACCACAGCGGGACTCTTTCTTCAGGCCATGCTTTTTATAAATCCGGTGGAATGCTGCTGAGACATCGCTGCAGCTACGCCCAGGCCGGATGGTTTCCAGAGCTGCTTCCAAACCGGCGAGGTGCGCATCGTGAACCCGCTGAAGACGCTCCGAGGGCTCACCGATTGAGAAGGTCCGCATTAGCGGAACAGTGTAGCCGTGCCGGACACCAGCGATCTCGATATTGATCTGTGATTCCTTGCGGAATAAGTCCTCGCTCCAACGAATGTGAGCCGTTCCCGTTCGTGGAGAGGAGACAAGGGTGATCTCCGGGATATATGTACCTGGCTTGCCATTCGCGCCCCGTGCAAGCGCCGCCGCAATTTCGGCGACGGCGTCGGCCTCGCGTACACCGATACGTATCACTTCAGCTGCCCGTTGCATCGCAGCGTCCGTGATCGCAGCAGCCTCGCGCATGATGGCGATCTCGAGGTCTGACTTGATGATCCGTATCCACGTCACGAGGTGTGTACAATCCTCAATTCTTGCATCAGAGAAACGGGACCGGAACTTCGTCACCGCGTGGAAGCGCAGCTCTCCGAGTTCGAGCCCTATTCCTCCGGCTTCGAGACCCTTTTCGTACATGAAATCGATAATTGCATCGTAGCCATTTTTTTCTGGAGTACCGATCAGAGTTTCCGGATACGCGACTATTCGGTCACGGCTCATGAACGTTTGGTGGATTGCTGCGGGGGCATCCATCTGACGCAGGATGAAAATGGGTTCTTCCTCGTGAAGCAAAACAATGATTCCCTCAGGCACGTAGCCTGATGGAGTAGTATACCCTGTGAGATACGTTATGTTATGCGTATTAAATACTATAAGCGCCTCAACGCCTCGCCGAGCCATCTCCGACTTAGCGGCGGAAAGCCGACGTAGAAACTCCGCCCTTGGGAAGGCTTGGGGGCCTTTGCAGATCGGCATTGTCTTACTCCCTATTTTGAGAAAACGGTCCTAGGGTGAAGAAGGCGGTCCCAGCTGTTCCTCCGGCCGCGATTCCGCAGAGAAGGCGCGCGAAATGCGTTTCGCGAAGCTTCCAGGTTCTGGCCCGACGGACGACTGACGCCACGAGCCAGTCAGTGCTGCAAGATTTGGCTGAGGAAAAGCTTGGTTCTATCGTGCTGGGGGTTGGTGAAGAAGTCTTTCGGAGTTGCTTCCTCGACAATCCGGCCAGCGTCCATGAAGACCACCCGGTCGGCGACGGCGCGGGCAAAGCCCATCTCGTGGGTGACGCATACCATGGTCATGCCATCGCGCGCCAAGCTCGTCATCGTCTCGAGCACCTCCGACACCATTTCCGGGTCGAGCGCGGAGGTGGGTTCGTCGAACAGCATGATGGCCGGCTCCATGCATAGCGAGCGGGCGATGGCGACGCGCTGCTGCTGTCCACCCGATAGCTGGACAGGATATTTGTTCGCCTGTTCTGGAATGCGCACGCGCTCGAGGAACTTCAAGGCCGTTTTCTTGGCTTCGGCTTCGGACACGCCTTTGATCCACATTGGACCCGCCATACAGTTCATCAGAGCTGTCATGTGGGGAAAAAGGTTGAAGTGTTGGAACACCATGCCGACATTCTTGCGCACCTCGGTCACATCGTGCATTTTGTTATGCAATCGGATCCCATTGACGGTGATCTCGCCCTCCTGGTGCGCCTCGAGCCGGTTGAAGCAGCGGATCAGCGTCGATTTCCCTGATCCGGAGGGGCCGCAGATGACGATGCGTTCGCCCTTACGCACTGTAAGATTGACGTCAGTCAGTGCTCTGAAGGTGCCGTACCACTTGGAAACGTTCGTAGCCTCGATGATTTTGTCAGAAGAAGTTGGCATTAAGGACAACACTCCTGCTGCGTCCGGCTCGTGGCTCTCATTGAGGACATTTTTTAGCCGCTCCATGTTGCTCGCGCTCATCGCACCTTGCTCCTTCCGTAGTGACGTTCAATTCTGCCTTGGATCAGTTCGAGACAGGCAGATAGAATCCAATATATAAACGCTGCAGCAATTAGCATTTCCATATGGTGGAAGGTCGGTTGGCCGATCGTGCGAGCGAGGAAAGTCAACTCCCACACCCCAAGAACCGAGACGAGCGAACTGTCCTTTAGCATCCCAATGAACGTGTTTCCCATTGGTGGGATAATGACCGGGAGCGCCTGCGGAAGGATAATCCTGCGCATAGTCAGAATAAAGCCAAATCCCATCGACCGGGAAGCTTCCCACTGACCACGATCAATGCTTGCAATACCAGATCTGAAGATTTCCGTCATATAGGCGCCAATGCACAGAGACAGCGCCAAAATTCCTGAAGGGACGGCGTTAATGACAATTCCTAATTGCGGTAGGCCGAGATAGATCAGGTAGATTTGCATCAAAAGCGGCAGGCCACGAAAGAACGACGTGTAGAAACTTGCGAGGCCGTATGCAAACCCGTTGGTTGATAGCTTCGCTATGGCGGCCACTATTCCAATCATTGACGCGAACAACAGGGAGAGCGCTGACACATATAGCGTCGTAATCACCCCTTGCGAAATCAAGAGCGGCAGTTTGTCCCATATAAAAGGCAGGCTCAGATTGAATAGATTGAAAAATCCAATGAAAAGAATAAGCAGCTCAAACCACACTACGCCAATTTGAACTCGCAATGGGACAAAGCCTATTAGCACTAGATTGAGGCAGAACATAACCGCGATTGTAAATGCAATCGCGAATCTCCCATACAGGCCGCTTTCCAAGGGGTTGCCTATAACTGGACGCATGAGTTCGCCCAATGTGGTGCTTGTAAGGTTGAAGGTCATGAAGGCCACGAGCACTAGTGCAAAGATGGCGGCAACAAACCAAGGCTTATGGACGAGCACGTCCGATTCGACCGTATCGGGATAAAGCATAAGAAATCCTCCCTAAGAAGCGGCCCAAGCGAGCCTAGGCCGCTGCAAGGTTATTTTTGGGCAGTGTAGTCTGAACCGTACCACTTGATCGAAAGCTTGGAGAGTGTGCCGTCCTCCCTCATGCTCTTGACGGCTGCCGCAACCTTGTCGCTGAATTCCTTATCGCCATGAAGCACGGCAATTACAGCTGGTGTCGACACGAGTGAACTACCGATAATCTTAAATGGATATCCGGCTTCAATTGCCGCCTTTGCAGCCAACTCCTCATCGAGCAGGCCGTCGAGACGAACGCCGTCGCCGAGACGTAGGTCATCTCTTGCGGCGGAGCCGCTATCATAACTTTTTACCTCCCCCGGCGCGAATTCGTACTTTATCGGTGGGGCGTTATAAATTTCGAGTGTGTGTTTCAGGTAGTTTTCTTCCGAAGATCCGGCAGGAACGCCCATCACCTTGCCATCAAGATCGGAAGGTTTACTAGCTTTGCTATCCTTATGAACGACTGCAACTGTGTTGCCCCAGATGTACACAGCTGGAAAGTCGAATAACTTGGCACGCGGCGCCGTCGGCGTCATCTGACCCATGGCAAGATCCCACCGACCTTCCCATATTCCTGAGGTGATGATATCCCAACCGGGGGTTACGAATTTAGCTTCGGCACCCATATGCTTAGCAACGCCTTTGGCGACTTCGACATCAAAGCCGTCCAGCTCCCCCTTTTCATTCATAAACGAGGCGGGATGCCAGTTGGCGCTTGTCGCCACTGTCAGCGTTTTTTTTGCCAGGACGCGATCGAGCACTTCTCCCGCGTGGGCGGAAATAGCGAAAGTCAATGACGCAAATGCGATCGCTGCAGTCGCCGGCCGAGTGAACGTTTTCAGAGGCCAATTCATCTTCATTCCCCTTTGCTTTATTTGTTGGTCCGATAATCCACCTACCCGTAGGCATTATTTGTGGATTATCATTGATAGTTCACGATGATGGGTTCGTTGCGTCAAAATCCAGTCGCTGCCGCAATGGCCGCTTCAAAAATGGCTTCGTTTGAAATGCATCGGCATCCGCGCCAAGCGCCCATCTCGATCGGCATGTTTCATTGCCGCAGTAGGCCCCCCCAGAGGCAACAGCCCCTGTGAGATTCTCGCTCCATTTGTCGACAGAGCCAATACTTGCAAGAGGCGGGGCCTTACCGGTGGCCGAGATCGAGGACGTCATAGCAAAAGCAGTT
>NZ_NWTB01000034.1:0-21028 GCF_002531875.1 Sinorhizobium sp. FG01 | reverse complement strand
TCGACGCGAATACGGTCGGCGAGGCCGAGCGCCTCCACCTCGTTGCGCAGTGCGGTGACCATCGGCGAAACCTGGCAGGTGGCGATGATGTCGTGGCCGTTCTTGGCCATGCCGATGGCGGCGCCCTTGCCAAAGCCCGAACCGGCGCCGGTGACGAGAATTGTTTTGGACATGGAAGTTCCTTTCGACTGGTTGGTAGTTGCCTTTGAGAGGGTTAGGCGCCCAAGGCGGCCGCCGCCGCCTGTGCGATTTCAAGATCCTGCGGTACGGACCCGCCTGACACGCCGACAGCGCCAATCATCGTGCCGTCCACATCAACGAGCGGAAGCCCGCCCGCAAAGGGGGCGAGGCCGCCGTTCGTAAGTTCGAGCGCGTGGGCGGGCGCGCCCGGCTTGCAATATTCCCAAACTGCCTCGCTGGTGGTCTGGAAAAGCGCGGCGGTTCGTGCCTTGCGTGTGGCGATGTCGATCGAGCCAAGCACTGCGCCATCCATACGGCTGAACGACTTCAGATGGGCGCCGGAATCCAGCACCGTGATGTTGACGGGCACGCCGAGCTCGACGGCCTTTGCCTCGCCGGCCGAGATGATCGCCTGGGCCTGTTTGCAGGTGATTTGCCGCATGTGTTTCTCCGTTTGAGATGCTTCGATCGGCACTTTTCACACGTGCCGGGTCGCTGATGAGCATGCTGCTGGACGAATGCCGCCGCCGCCATCGTACGGGCGGCTGTCTGATTAAGACGAGCGGCTATGCGGCTCATGCGTTGGTATGAGGCTCAGCGTGTCGCCGGTCATTGCAGTTTGATCGCTGACGCCAGCGCCAAGAGGGCAACCACCGCCCTTCACACCGCTGTTGCCAGCAGTGAGCGTCCGTTTGCGGTTGAAATCTTGATGAAGACTAATCTAGTGCGGGAGCAGACGCGGGCCGGGTGGGCTCATGCGCTCATCAGCATTTCCAGGCATTCAACGAACGCCGTGGTGTCTATCGGCTTCCTGAAGAAGGCCACGGCCCCGCTGGCAAGGGCGACCTCCTCGAGTCCAGGCTCAGTACGAGCGGTAATCAGGATCACAGGCACCTGGGCTCGCCGCTCCGCGATCAGCTTTGTCAGATGAATGCCGCTCATGCCCGGCATCTGGACGTCCGTGATGACACAGGAACAACCCGGCATGGCACCCGCTTCGATGAATTCCTCGGCTGATGCGAAACCACGCGCAACATATCCGAGCGAACGGATCAGCCTGACAAGCGCTGACCGCATCGCCTGATCGTCGTCGATAATGGATATGAGTGGTTCCCCAGCCACGCGGCATCACTCGCTTCTTGTTGGCTTGGCCGCGGAGATTGGCGGAGCGCTGGACGTCAGCCTCGCACACGCCCCACCCGTTGGGAATCATACTCAGGTGTTAGCGTCGTGCTCAAGTACCAGGTTCAAGGCGTCAGCCATTCGCACCAGATCGGCGAGAGTCCGAGCACCCATCTTGCGCATCGCGGCGCCACGATGGATTTTGACCGTTACCTCGCTGAGACCCAGGTCTCCGGCGATCTGCTTGTTCATCCTGCCGGAGGTTGCCAGCATCATTACTTCCCGCTCGCGCGTCGATAACGTGGCAAAGCGACCTTTGAGACCAGCAGCGAGGTCCTCCGCGGCGCGTCGGCTGCGATCGCGGTTGATCGCCGTGCTCACTGCATCGAGCATGTCCTGGTCGCGGAAAGGCTTCGGGAGGAAGTCTACGGCCCCGGCCTTCATGGCCCGAACAGTCATGGGGATATCGCCGTGGCCGGTGATCAGGACGACGGGTAAGTTGATGCCCAATTCGCCAAGCTGCGCCTGGAATTCAAGCCCGTTGATGCCCGGCAGCCTTACGTCGAGTACGATGCATCCGGATAGATCCGGTCGCTGGGCGTCGATAAATTCGCGGGCGGTTCCGTAGCTGCGCGTTTCAAGGCTAACCGAGCGGAACAGGCGGCCTAGCGCGCGACGCAGCGCTTCATCGTCGTCGACGATGTAGACAATCGCTCTATCGTCCGGACTGTGCGACATCAAAAGGGCCATGTTCTCTAAAAAGCGTTGGAACCATACCATGATGGAAACCGCTCGGAGATAACACGAAGGTATTAGCCATCTTGGACTTGATGCGACCTCCTTCATCGAATCGTTTGTGGAACTGACCGAAGCAGTTCAGGAGGTTATGTCAGCGAGCGGTTGGGGCGCTCGACAGGGCATGACGGGTTCCGGATCGCCTTTTCTAGATTTTGCCGACGCGGAAATGGGAACGGTAAACGAAAAAACGGCGCCGCCTTCATCTCCGTTCGTCGCCCAGAGCGCACCGCTGTGGGCCTCTATGATTGATCGGCAGATCGACAGCCCCACCCCGAGACCGGTCGGCTTGGTCGTATAAAACGGTTCGAAGACGCGCTCCAAGGTGGCTGGCGTCAAGCCCGAACCGGAGTCCTGCACGGTGACAAAGACATTGTCGTCGTCTCTTCCGGCGGTGACCCGAACATTGCGATTACTGTCGTCGACATCGCTCATCGCCTCAATGGCGTTGGTGATCAAGTTGAGCATCACTTGCTGCAACTGTACGCGGTCTCCTCGGACGGTCGGCAAGCCCTTCGAGAGTTGGACCTGTAAGGAGACACCGTTCTTCAGGGATTTGCCGCGGCTAAGGGCAACGATCTCGGTGAGTGCCTCGGTGATGTCCAGGTCCTCCAGCGACGGCGGTGCGTTCTTGAACAGGGAGCGTATCCGATCAATGACATTGCCGGCTCGCGTGCCGTCCTTCACAACGTCGTCGAGTGCCTCTCTCACCTCCGCAAGATCGGGAGGGTCCCTTCTGAGCCAGCGAAGGGCAGCCTGCGCATTCGCGAGTGCAGCGGCAATCGGCTGATTGACCTCGTGCGCGATTGAGGCGGAGAGCTCCACCAGGCTTGCGACCTGCGATGCACGCGCCAGCCTGTCGTTCGCGGCCTGGAGGGCCGCCTCGGCGCGTTTGCGATCGTCAATGTCGATAAGCAACTCGAACCATCGCAGAATGTGCCCGTCGACATCCCGCAACGGCATAGCCAGCACATTGAACCAGCGATAGACGTCATCTGCGCGTCGCAGACGGGTCTCGATGTCGTAGGATCGACCTGCTTCATAATTTGCGTTGTGGGCGGCGATTGTGCGCTCTAAGTCCTCAGGATGAACGGCGTCTGTGGCTTCCCATTCCTTTAGCGTCTCCAGGGTCTTGCCAAAATAGTTGAGCGTGGCCTGATTGAGGCCCTCGACCGCCCCCGATGGCATCGTCACGGCGACCGGAACAGGGATACTGTCGACGATCAACTGAAAGTCGAGCTCACGTCGCCGCAAGGTCTCCTCAGCTCGTCGAAAATCCTCGACATCGGTTGTCACTCCGCACCATTTGAAGATCCGTCCGGCCTCGTCGAACATCGGACTGCATTGCACGCGAACCCGGCGATACTCCCCGTCGAAGCGCCGAACGCGTGCCTCGATCTCGCCGGGCTGGCAGGAGGTCAGAATCGACCGCCAGCGTTCGAGCAGTGCGGGCAGGTCGTCCGGGTTGACCGCGGCCTGCCATTCCCAGCCATGGGCTTCGTCCAGACTAAGGCCGGTGAATTCAGACCAGCATCGATTGACAAGCTCGAGCTGCCCGTCCGGCAGTGCGATCCACACCATCGCCGGGAGCGCGTCCAAAACGCGGCTGAGATCGAACTCCATTGCTGTCCTTTCCCCTCGAAAAGTATTGATTAGAGATTGCTTACGATGTCATTCGATCTGTGTACAGGCCGATGAGACTAGCGCCGTGTACGCTGTTCGAAAAACCTCTTAGGATAAACCGCCGCCCGAGAGCTTCCGGAGGATCAAATGATCCGGCTTGAGCCACCGCTACGAATTGCGACCGAAGCAGATGCAAGGCCGCTGGCGGACCTCGTCAACTTTGCCGGCGAGGGTTTGCCCCTGTACATTTGGGAGGGACTTGCAAAGGACGGTCAGGATCCTTGGGAGGTTGGTCGCGCTCGGCAAATAGAAAAGGCCCGCGACGGCCAGATCGTGGTTGTGGACTTTGGAGACGGTGCTGTAGCAAGTCTGACTGGCTACCCAATCGGCTCTCAACCCGAGCCAATTGGCGACGACATCCCCGCCCTGTTTCGGCCGCTTCAAGAACTGGAAAACAAGGCACTGGAAAGTTGGTATGTCAATGTGCTGGCCTGCTATCCCGAATACCGAGGGCAAGGACTTGGCTCGCGACTACTCAGTCTTGCAGAAGAAATAGCGGGGGAAGCAGCGCTTCGTCGGATGAGTGTCATCGTCGCCAACAACAATGCAGGTGCACGACGACTGTATGAGCGGCATGGCTACGCAGAAGCTGCAACACTCCCCTGTGTGAAGGAAGGCTGGGAGACCGATACAGAGCGCTGGATGCTTCTGATTAAATCGCTCCATTCAGTGGAAGGCCGCTGAGTCTGCACTGCAGACGTTCATCGCCATCGCATTGAACTTCGGCTCTCCACCCCTTCCCGACGGATGGGAACCGGAAAGATCGACCCTGAGCCGACTTTCGGCGTCACGGTGTCGAATGTCCGAAAGTTGCCAGGACAGTCATTGCCCAGGCAGGACGTCTGCGCCATTGGCACCGGGTTGCGAGTGCTCGACATTGTGAGCATTCACGATTGCCGGCGAACAAATGGCGAGCGATGATCTCACCCAAAGTCGCTCTGAACGGGACCCCGAAAATTTCCTCTTCCCTGTGTCTTCCTGTTATTGTGGAGACGAGGAGATGGCCCTGTGAGCGAGAACCGCAAGCTAGCGGCGATCCTGGCTGCCGACGTGGTCGGGTACAGCCGGCTGGCCGGCGCAGACGAAGACCGTACTTTGGCCAGGTTGCGGGCGCTGCGCAGCGACCTGATCGATCCGACCATCGCCGTGCACAACGGACGCGTGATCAAGCGCACAGGCGATGGGGCGCTGGTCGAGTTCCGCAGTGTAGTAGACGCCGTGCGCTGCGCCATTGAGGTGCAGAACGGTATGGTCGAGCGCAATGCCGGCGTGCCGCAGGACCGCCGCATCGAGTTCCGAATCGGAATTCATCTCGGCGACGTGGTCGAGGAAAGCGACGGCGACCTGATGGGCGACGGCGTCAACATCGCCTCGCGTCTGGAGGGCGTCGCTGCGCCAGGGGCCATCTGCCTATCCGAGGATGCCTATCGCCAGGTCAAGGCGCGGCTTGACCTCTCAGTCAGCGATCTCGGCAACACGCAGCTCAAGAACATCGCCGAGCCGATCCGGGTGTATTCGCTGCGTGTCGGCACCACCGAGGCAAAGGCAACCGCGACCTCACAGCCGGTGACAAGCCGGCCGACGACGGAACTGCCGCCGAAACTGTCGATCGCCGTGCTGCCCTTCGCCAACATGAGCGGTGATGCCGAGCAGGAATATTTCGCCGACGGAATCTCCGAAGACATCATCACATCTCTCTCAAAGCTGCCCCAGCTCTTCGTCATCGCCCGCAATTCGTCGTTCACGTTCAAGGGCAAGAACGTTCACGTGCAGGAGGTCGGCAGACACCTCGGCGTACGCTACGTGCTGGAAGGCAGCGTCCGCAAATCGGGAAACAGGGTGCGCATCACGGCGCAGCTTATCGACGCAGCCTCGAGCGGACATCTGTGGGCGGAGCGCTTCGATCGCGACCTCACCGACATATTCGCGGTGCAGGACGACGTCACGCAGCAGATCGTTGGCGCACTAGCGATCAACCTGACGGAGGGCGACCGGCAGCGGCTGGCGCCCGAGCACACCGGCACCATTGAGGCGTATGACTATTTCCTGCGTGGCCGAGAGCTGTGGCACCGGCTGACGATGGAGACGAACGTCGCCGCCCGGGACCTTTTGCAACGTGCAATCAAACTGGACCCGAATTTCGCCGCGGCCCACGCGTTCCTGGCCCTCACCCACGTACTCGACTATTTGAATGGATGGAGCCCGTCACCGCCGAATTCGCGCGAGCAAGCGGAAGAGCTTGCGACGCGGGCGGTGGCGCTGGATGATCGCGATCCCAGGGCGCACTGGGCGCTGAGCATCGTCGAATTGTATTCGCGACGGCACGACGTGGCCATCAGCGAGGCCCGGCGTGCGATAGTCCTCAATCCGAACTTCGCTGAAGGGCACGTCAGCCTGGGCGAGGCACTGAATTACTCGGCCAGGGCCGACGAGGCACTCAAGCATTTCGATCGGGCGAAGGTCTTGAACCCATATTTTCCGGATGTGCTATTGCACTTCCAAGCCTTGGCGTCGTTTCACCTGGGAAGGTACGAACAGGCGGTTGGCTTGCTAAAAGAGCGGCTGACCCGCAATCCCGTTACCGATGTCTCGCGCGCGCTCCTGGCAGCGAGCTACGGCCATCTGGGCCGTTTCGACGATGCCCGCGCGGCTTGGCAGGAGGTGTTCCGGGTCAATCCCGACTACTCCCTCGAATACCGTCGCAAAGTGTTGCCCTACAAGAACCCCGACGATTTCGAGCTAGTCGTGGACGGGCTTCGCAAGGCCGGCCTAGTGTAATTTCAGGCCGGGCGAGTGTCCGGTCTTGCACCTTCTGCAGCCACTCGCTCAAGGAGGAGCAATGACCGGTGCTGGCGCATCGTGCCCATCCAGCTCCCGTCGTCCGACTTCCGGATTCCACCCATTCGAGACACTCGGTGGCCCGCCGATGCACCGCCCGACGGTGCAATCCCTCGGAAGGGATGCAGGCGGCGCTCCGAATTCGCAAAGCTAGCTCGCGGCAGACCTACATGAGGAGCGCCAACTGTAGGAAGCGGCGCGGCCGCAAGTTGGAGTCGTCATTGCCGCGACAGTTGTCCTCGCCGTCTGGCTCTTGGCTCTAAAGTTACAGCCTCTACTTCCTTGAGGTTCTTCCTCGGTCCGTGAAGCAGTTCGTCGGCCGTAGGCATGTCTTTGAGGATCAGGTCTGCCCAAAGCTGCGCAAGCTCCTTGCGGCGCGGCAAGTGCTCTGCCCGGTTATAGGCGCCCTCCACCTTGTCGTTCGGCGTGTGCCCGAGCATCAGATCAATGATTTGCCGATCGGCCGGATGTCGTTCATTCATGATAGGGATAGTTGCCGATAACCAGCGTCTTCTCCTTGCCGTCGAAACGGTAGCGGAGACGCCATGATTTGGTGCCGGTGGGCAGAACAAACAGATTGAGGCCGCCGCCGTCGACGAGCTTGTACGTCGCTTCCTCTTTCTTCGCGTTCTTAACCGTCTTGTCCGTCAGAGCACTCATGCGCCGTGATACCCACATTTTTGGTTTTCGGTACCCACAAAGATACCCACAAATGAGCGGGTAGCGGTCGTTATCGATGGAAACCCATAGGAAACTAGAAGCAACAAAAAACGCGGCAAATCAAGGCCGCGTGGTGTGTATAATGATGCTTGGGAAGGTCTGATGGCGGAGAAGAAGGGATTCGAACCCTCGATACCGTTTCCGGTATACTCCCTTAGCAGGGGAGCGCCTTCGACCACTCGGCCACCTCTCCGTTAGCGCCTGACTAGTGGCAGCGCGGCTTCAATGCAAGATTTTTTTGTCGAATTTCAGGAATTCCCGCCATTTTCGTCGTGGTCGAGCGGGCGCTGTTGAACGCGTGGCGGCAAGGCTGAAGCAAGTCGGATCAGGGAGTGTGACGTCGCCGCGACAGAATGGTCCGTGCTATCGGGTTCTGCACCGGACAAGACAGCTATTCCCCGGATCACGCCATGTCGATGATCATCCATCTCGCTCACGGAAAGCCCGGCCAATCGGCCGTTGCCTATCCGCATTATCATATCGAGCGCCCCTGCCGCATTCTCGTCATCGGCAGTCAGTTGAAGGCGAAGTCCAAATATCAGGCACTGCTGCGGCACATCTCGATCGGCGGCGCGATGCTCGACTTCAACGCCGCGATCCTGCTGCCGAAGCACTTCTTTCTGGAGATCGACGGCTTCAAGGAGGAGATCGGCTGTGCCGAGGTGCATCGCAGCGGGACGGAACTCGGCGTACGCTTCAACATGCTGCTCGCACAGGAGTTCCTGAGCACGCTGATTCGTCTCCAGTTCTCAAGCGGATTGTGAGTGCGGGCGGCACTCCCCCCCGCTTGTCCCCGTGCCATCATTAGATTTCTATTGAATATCTTCAATCGATTGCAAGATTGCCGGCGGAAAATGACCGTCGACCCTGCAGGCGTCCGCCGCCTCAAGGGCGCCGGCAAATGACTTGCCGGGATCTGGCAAAGCTCCGTTGACCGATCGGCGAACACCCGCACGACGGCATCGCGAGCGGCGCGATCATCGGAGCACGACGCATGCTGCAGTCGACCATGTATTCGCTTGTTCCATCGCTGCTTTACGAGCGGCGTTACGAACGCTTCGCGATCGGACATGCCGCAACGCTGATGTCGGTGCGGCCGGCGCTTGGCGGCGTGTCGATCCGCGCCTGCAAGATGACCGACATCTCGCGCGGTGGAGCGAGTTTCTCCGTCAGCACGACCATCGGCCTGCCTGCGCACTACTATCTCCACATCGTGGGAACGAATGTCCGGATCGGCTGCGCCGAGGTTCACCGGCGGGACAACCGCATCGGGGTGCAGTTCATCAAGCCCATCGACGAAGCATTCCTCCACCAAATCGTGCGCCACGAATTTTTCACCGGCCAGACCGGCAAGGTTAAATCCGCACCTCCCGCGCCCGCAGTCGGATATTTCGCGGTTGGGGGACGATAGATGGCGGTGCCGGGGAAATAACGAAACCTGACGCCTTCGCTTTTGCGCATTCCGCTTGCCGTTCCAATGCGATAAGTTCCGCGGCGCTTTTCGAACGGAGCTCAGTTGTCAAGATGTCTGCATTCTCGCGTTTCACGCCGCTCATCCAATCCCTGCCGGCCACGGTTCCCTTCGTCGGTCCGGAAGCGATCGAGCGGCAGCGCGGCCGCGGGATTGCCGCCCGCATCGGCGCAAACGAGAGCGGCTTCGGGCCGGCCGATTCCGTCTTGCTCGCGATCCAGCGGGCCGCCGGCGAAACCTGGAAATACGCAGACCCCGAAAATTACGAGCTGAGGCACGCACTCGCGGCGCATCTCGGCATCTCGCCTGCCCATATCGCCGTCGGAGAGGGGATCGACGGCCTGCTCGGGCAGATCGTCCGCCTCGTCGTCGAGCAGGGAATGCCGGTGGTCACTTCGTTCGGCGGCTATCCGACCTTCAACTACCATGTGGCAGGGCATGGCGGCCGGCTCGTCACCGTGCCTTACGTCGATGATCGCGAAGACCTCGGCGGCCTGCTCTCCGCGGTCAAGCGCGAGGCGGCACCGCTCGTCTATCTTGCCAATCCCGACAATCCGATGGGGAGTTGGTGGCCGGCCGAGCGCGTCGTCGAGTTTGCGACCGCCCTGCCCGAAACGACGCTGCTGATCCTAGACGAAGCCTATTGCGAAACGGCGCCGGCCGAAGCTCTGCCGTCGATCGAGAGCCTGATCGAGCGGCCGAACGTCATCCGCACCCGCACCTTCTCCAAGGCCTATGGCCTCGCCGGCGCGCGGGTCGGCTATTCGCTGACGACGCCGGGCAGCGCTCAGGCCTTCGACAAGATCCGCAACCATTTCGGGATGAATCGAATCGGCGTGGCTGCGGCGCTCGCCGCCCTCGCCGACCAGCAATATCTCAAGGAAGTGACGCAGCGGATCGCAGCATCGCGCGACCGGATCGCCGGCATTGCGTGTGACAACGGGCTGCGGCCGTTGGCGTCGGCGACGAATTTCGTCGCCATCGACTGCGGACGGGATGCAACCTATGCCCGGGCGATCGTCGACCGGCTGATGGGCGATCACGGCATTTTCATCCGCATGCCGGGCGTCGCGCCGCTCAATCGCTGCGTCCGGATCAGCACCGGCCCCGATGCCGAGATGGACTTTCTCGAGGCCGCCCTGCCGCTCGTACTCAAGAGCCTGGCCGAGGGCTAGACTGGAGCTGTCGCCCCAGCTTGTGCGGTATCAATGCACCGTCATCCATTCGCGGGCGGCGCGCAGGGCCGCGGCAAGATCGGTCTTGCTCATCGTCGCGGCGAGATCGGCGCGAAGGTCGGCGGCGCGGTCCGAGCCCCTGATGGCGGCGATGTTCAGCCACTTATGGGCGGCCACGAGGTCCACCGGCCGGCCGCGGCCGGTCGCGTAGGCGAGACCCATTTCGCAAAGAATGTCGGCCCGGTTTTCGCCGCCCATTGCCGCATCCGACGTGATCTCGAAGTCAAAGCGTGCCATTTGCTTGTCCCTGTCGTTCTTGTTGGTTCAGCCGAAGCGGCACGCCCCTTCGGGCGCGCCGGGCTTCAGTTGCTGTTCTTTTTGTCCCTGTTTCAGTCTTGCCTCTTGGCGGGCTTTCCAATGTCGCGCCGTCTTGTGCGGCGTCGGCTCCGGCTGATTTGGCGGTGCGTCTTCACCGCTCGTCCTATGGGCTGGAGTATGCCCCGCAGCCTTCAATGGGCGCTTAAAATGCATGCTTAATTTGACGGAAACAAAGTTCAAATACTTGGTAAACTTGGCTTTTCGTTAAACATCGCAGCGCCTGCAGCGCCGGCAATCCGGTTCAAAACTAACGGAAAATTCAAACTCCGATTTCAACCGATCGCTAACCAACAAAGCACCTGCCGGACTATCGGGGGCCGAATTCCGCGACTCACATGAGGGTCCTGCCGCGCCTATTTTTTCGCGTCGCGGCCCGTATTTACCTTTACGTACGCGTAAGCTATCGTGCAGGGCTCGGACGGCGAGGAGGCCGCCGATGCGAGGCATCCAGATCGCGGCGGCCGGCAACCGACCGTCTCCAAGGGAGGACATTGAATGATTCGTACTTTGCTCGTCAGCGCGGCACTCGTCTTCGGAGCGATGGGAGCGGTTCATGCCGCCGAGCCGATCGTCGGCAACTGGAAGACGGCGAGCGGAGCCACGGCGGAGATAGCCCCCTGCGGCGGCGCTTTCTGCGTCACGCTGAAGACGGGCAAGCACGCCGGCAAGCGCATCGGCAATCTCGCCGGGACGGGCGGCAGCTACAGCGGCGAGATCACCGATCCGGAAAGCGACAAGACCTATAGCGGCTCGGGCTCGGTCGACGGCAATTCGCTGAAGATGAAGGGCTGCGTGCTGAAGGTGCTGTGCAAGTCGCAGACCTGGATGCGGCTTTAGCTCTTTCCGAATTCCGCGAGGGCGACCCACTATGGCCGCCCTCGCCTCGAATCAGCGGGCGCGCTGCCCGAACAGGATCTTCTGCGCTTCCTTGTCCTCGGCAAGGCTCTTCTGACGGGCCCGCTCCTCCTTGCCGACCTCGATCGCTTTGCGAACAGCGGGCCGTGCCAGCAGCGCGTCGAACCAACGCTTCAGATGCGGAAAATCGTTGAGATCCTGGCCCTGGTTCTCGTGCGGGATCACCCAGCCGACCGCGGCCATGTCGGCGATCGAATAGTCGCCGGCGAGGAACGGCCGATCGGCCAGCCGCTTGTTCATGACGCCATAGAGGCGGTTCACCTCATTGGTGTAGCGATCGATGCCGTATTGGATTCTTTCCGGCGCATATTGCCGGAAATGATGCGCCTGGCCTGCCATGGGGCCCAGGCCGCCGACCTGCCAGAAGAGCCATTGCTCGACCTCGGCACGGGCGCGCTCGTCTGTCGGGTAGAACTTCCCGAATTTTCGGCCGAGATATTGCAGGATCGCACCCGATTCAAAGAGGGAGATGGGCTCGCCGCCCGGTCCGACCGGGTCGATGATGGCCGGCATGCGGTTGTTTGGCGAGATCCTCAGGAAATCCGGCGCGAACTGATCACCCTGCCCGATATTGATGTACTTGACCACGTAGGGAACGCCGAGCTCCTCCAGCATAATGGTGATTTTCCAGCCGTTCGGCGTCGGCCAGTAATAGAGCTCGATGGGAGCGGTCATAGGCGGTCTCCTCAGGTTGTGGGCACACAGACGTAGGAACGCACTCCGGCGCTGGCAAGAGGCGCACCGTCCAAGATGAACGGCAGATGAACGGCTACCTCAGCAAGAATTCAGTTTGGTTGTGCGAAAAAACGCTCAATCGATTTGAACGCGCTCCAGCCCACGGACGGAACAATGGATATTCTCGCTCGCCGCCTCACCATCATCAGCCTGCTGATGGTCGTCTTCGCCATGTCGCTCGCCGCCGCTGTCGGCGCCGACACGGAGCGTCGCCGCCAAAACACCTATATCGGCTCGCTGACCGATTGCACCGCGCATACGGCGCAGTATTGCCAAGCCAAGCTGTAGAGGAATGCTCAAATGGCCGCCCTCGTCTCCTCCGCCATTCTCTCGCTCCGGCTCCTGCTGCTCACGGGCCTGCTGATGGCGCCGATCGGAGCGGTCGCCTACAGCAAGGCCACCGGCGCCGGCATCGGCAAGCACGGCGCCGGTCTCGTCCTCTTCGTTACGCTGCAACGCCAGGCGATGAGCTGATCCTCCATCGTGGAGGTGGCGCAATCTACCCTGCTCCCAAGGTAGTGGCGCGGAACGAATTTCCCTCTTGCACATGCTCTGACTTTTCGCTCCTTTCGCGGCTGAAAGGCCAGATCTGATGCCCGCATTCGCCGTCTATTCGCTCGCCGCGCTCGCCGAAATCGCCGGCTGCTTTGCCTTCTGGGCATGGCTCCGGCTTGACAAGTCCTTTTGGTGGCTCGTTCCAGGGATGGGGTCTCTGGCGCTCTTTGCCTGGCTCCTGACGATGATCGACGTGCCGGCGGCCGGGCGCGCCTATGCCGCCTATGGCGGCGTCTACATTGCCGCTTCGCTGGTCTGGCTCTGGCTCGCCGAGGGCGTGCGCCCCGACCGCTGGGACTTGACCGGCATGGCCGTGGCGCTTGTCGGGGCGACAATCATTCTCGTCGGCCCGCGCTAATGCATGTGGCCCAAAAGTGTGCAGCGCTTTTGCGATGGCGACATGCACAAAAACAAAGACCTAAAACGCGCCGCGTGAATACGTTTGAACGAGATGGCCACGCGCCGGCCGCGTATCTTGTCGTTTGCTTGTTAGATACCCCAGCCTATAATGCGCCATGGATACACGAATCTCTTCGACCCCCATTCTCTCCGTCGCCACCCCAGAAGCCTTCGAGCCGCAGACCTTCGATGATCCGGCCGCGGCCGTCGATTGCCTGCAGGCCCTCTACGAGCGCAATACCCGGTTCCTGTGCGAAGCCTTCGAGGGGCTGGGCAAGAACGGCCGGCCGCTTACGCGCTTCCGCGCCTGCTATCCACAGGTGAGCATCGAGACGAGCAGCTTCGGCCACGTCGATTCCCGGCTCTCCTTCGGCTATGTCAGCGCGCCCGGCGTCTACACCACGACGATTACGCGGCCGCGGCTCTTCCGCCACTATCTGAAGGAGCAGTTCGGTCACCTCATGCGCAATCACGGTGTCGGCGTCACCGTGTCGGAGTCGTCGACACCGATTCCCCTCCACTTCGCCTTCGGCGAGAATGCCCATGTCGAGGCGTCGGCGGCCGACACGATCGACATTCCGCTGCGCGACCTCTTCGATGCGCCCGACCTGACGACGACGGACGACGAGATCGCCAACGGCTCTTATGAGCCCGGGCCAGGAGAACCCTCGCCGCTTGCGCCATTCACGGCGCAGCGCATCGATTATTCGCTCGCCCGCCTCAGCCACTACACGGCAACCAGCGCCACGCACTTCCAGAACTTCGTGCTCTTCACCAACTACCAGTTCTATGTCGACGAGTTCTGTGCCTGGGCACGCCAGCAGATGGCCGAAGGCGGCAACGGCTACACGGCCTT
This sequence comes from Sinorhizobium sp. FG01, assembly GCF_002531875.1. NCBI lineage: Bacteria > Pseudomonadati > Pseudomonadota > Alphaproteobacteria > Hyphomicrobiales > Rhizobiaceae > Sinorhizobium > Sinorhizobium sp. FG01. The sequence continues at coordinate 7,206 of NZ_NWTB01000034.1, read as the reverse complement.
CGTAGAGCCAGGCAACATCATCACGCCCGCGGGCGCCGACAAACCGGAGACCGACTACACGCTCGCCCGGCTGCCGCAGATGCCGGCCTATCACCTGAAGAAAAAGGGCCATGGCGGCATCACCATGGTCAATATCGGCGTCGGCCCCTCGAACGCCAAGACGATCACCGACCACATCGCGGTCTTGCGGCCGCATGTCTGGCTGATGCTCGGCCATTGCGCCGGGCTTCGCAACAGTCAGCGGCTCGGCGACTACGTTCTGGCGCATGCCTATATGCGCGAGGATCACGTGCTCGACGACGATCTGCCGGTGTGGATCCCGCTCCCGGCACTGGCCGAGGTGCAGGTCGCCTTGCAGGACGCGGTGGCGGAAGTCACCGGTTACCAGGGCTACGATCTCAAGCGGATCATGCGTACGGGTACGGTCGCGACGATCGACAACCGCAACTGGGAACTGCGCGACCAGCGCGGCCCGGTCAAACGCCTGTCGCAGGCCCGCGCCATCGCCCTCGACATGGAATCGGCGACGATCGCCGCCAACGGCTTCCGCTTCCGCGTGCCCTATGGAACGCTGCTCTGCGTCTCCGACAAGCCGCTGCACGGCGAATTGAAGCTGCCCGGCATGGCGACGGCCTTCTACCGCACGCAGGTGAGCCAGCACCTGAAGATCGGCATCCTGGCGCTGCAGAAGCTCGCGGCCATGCCGCCGGAGAAACTCCATTCGCGCAAGCTCAGAAGCTTCTACGAGACGTCCTTCCAGTAGAAGGCGTCAACTTTTCGGCCGCAGCACGAGCGACAGCAGCGTGCCGGCGACGGCCGAGACGATGATGAGCAGGTGCGCATTGATGCTGGCGCGCCCTAAAAGCTCGAGCGCGGCCTTGCCGCCGGCCGCGCCGAAGGAGACGGCGCCGGCCACGATCGCCGCCGCATAGGTGCCGACGCCGGCGGGCGCGTGCACGGGAAGAACGGAAGAGAGCTCTCCCCCAAGCGCCCCGCCGAAAGAGGCGGCAAGCGGTGCCACGCCCATGATCGCCAGCACCCAGGCGAGCACCGCGACTTTTATCCCCCAGTTCAGCATGGTCATTGCCGAGGCGCGGAGAAATGCCGGGAAATGCTCCGGCAGCCCCGCCTCGATCTCATCGACATGGTGCAAGAACCGCGCCGGCGACACGCGGCGCACCCCGCGAAGAATCCGGGCCTTGAGCAGGAAGAACGCGAGCGGCGAGAGCAAGGCCATCGTCCAAAGCAGCCAAGCGACCATCTGATTGCTGCGGCCGGTGACCAGGCCCACCGCCGCGACCGTGAGCAGCGCGTGCAGATCCAAGAGGCGCATGACGACCAGCGCCGATGTTCCGCGCAACAGCGGAACGCCGAATTCGGCGCGCATCAGCAGCGGAAAACTCGTCTCGCCGGCTCTGAAGGGCAGCATGATATTGAGCAGATTGTGGACCTGCGTGACGCGAAAGAGCAGCAGGAAACGGCCGGCGGTCTGCTCCGGAAAATAGTCGTAGATGCGGTAGCAGCGAACGAAATAGGTCGCGATGAGAAGACCGAGCGCGGCGAGCACGGACGACAAACCGATCTCGGCCCATTGCCGCAGCAGGACCAACCACCCCCAGACCCACTCGACGAAGACGGCATAAGCCGCTATGGCCGCCACGGAAATCAGTGCCATACGGTTGCGCGCGAGCCACGAGCGCCGGCTCAACTGCCAGTCCGAATTCATGAGGTACCGTTTTCCTGTAGAAAGCCACGCAATTCAGCGTTGGTTATCATCGTTAACTGTGCAAGAAAACCTGCGACGGCACACCGGAGAGACCGCCTTGACCCACATGCAAGAACCGCTGACGGCAATGACGGGCGCGATGGAGCCGATCGAGCTGTCCATAGTGGTGCCGGTGTTCAATGAGGAGGACAGCGTCGCGCCGCTCGTCAACCGTATCCACGAGGCCATGGCCAGTTTCGACCGATCCTGGGAATTGATCCTGGTCGACGACGGCAGCACGGACCGGACCCTGCCGAATGCCCGCAAGGAGCTGCTGCGTCCGGACCTGAAACTGAAGATCATCGAGCTCCAGAAGAATTTCGGCCAGACGGCCGCCATGCAGGCCGGGATCGATGCCGCGGCCGGGCGGCTGATCGCGACGCTCGACGGCGACCTTCAGAACGACCCGAAGGATATTCCTCAGATGGTCGCCGCCATCGAGGAGCGCGAACTCGATCTCCTGGTCGGATGGCGGCAAAACCGCCGGGACGGCCTCCTGCTCAGAAAGATTCCCTCCTGGTGCGCCAATATCCTGATCGGCAAGATCACCGGCGTGAAGCTTCACGATTACGGCTGCAGCCTTAAGGTCTATCGCAGCGCGATCATCAAGCAGGTGAAGCTCATGGGCGAAATGCACCGCTTCATTCCGGCCTGGGTCGCGGGCGTCGTGCCGAGCAGCCGGATCGGCGAGATGCCCGTGACGCACCACGCCCGCCACTTCGGTTCGTCGAAATACGGTATCTCGCGCACCTTCCGTGTGATCCTCGACCTGCTCGCAGTGCTGTTCTTCATGCGCTACAAGGCGCGTCCCGGCCACTTCTTCGGCTCGATCGGACTTGCGACCGGCAGCCTGAGCGCCCTCATCCTGCTCTATCTCGCGATTGACAAGTTCGTCTTCGGCAACGATATCGGCACCCGCCCGATGCTGATCGTCGGCGTCATGCTGTTCCTGTCCTCGGTGCAGCTGATCACCACCGGCATTCTCGCGGAAATGATGGCGCGCGCCTATTTCCGCGACGACGATACGGCGAGCTATATCGTCCGTCAGGTCTTCGGGCAGGACCAGCCGCATGCATGACATCGTCGACCGGCGGCCGAACCTGGTCTTAATCACACTGGCCGGCTATTTTCTGCTGTGCGTCGTGCTGCGCCTTGCCGCCTCGCCCTCGCTCGAGATCGATGAGGCCGAACAGGCCTTTTTGTCGCAATTCCTGCAGCTCGGATATGGGCCGCAACCGCCCTTCTACAACTGGCTGCAATACGGGCTGGCGCAACTGATCGGCACGTCGCTCGCGACGATGACCATTCTCAAGAACGGGCTTCTGTTCCTCTGCTGCCTTTTCTACGGCCTCGCGGCGCAGCTTGTCCTCAAGGACCGGCGCCTCTCGGCGATCGCCATGCTCGGCGTCCTGAGCCTGCCGCCGGTCTTCCTGCTCGCACAGCGGGATCTCTCCCATACGGTCGCCGCGCTTTTTGCCGTATCGCTGTTCCTCTACGGCTTTCTGCGGACGCTGACGCGTCCGAGCCTTTTTTCCTATCTGCTGACCGGCATTGCGGTCGGCATTGGCGTGGTTTCCAAGTACAACTTCGTCATCGTGCCGGTCGCGGCAATCCTTGCCGCGCTGCCCGAACCGGAATTGCGCAAGCGCATTTTCGATTGGCGTATCCTGGGGGCGATCGCCATTGCCGGCGTCATCGCGCTGCCCCACGGCGTGTGGGTGCTGCAAAATCTCGATGCCGCCTCGTCGGGCACGCTGAATGAAATGAAGGAGCGCGAGGCGGAGGGCCGCCTTATGCAGGCGTTTCACGGCGTCTTTGCCCTTGCCTCGGCAATAATTGGCGGCAGCCTGGTGCCCTTGCTGGTCTTTGGCCTTGCCTTCCGGCGAAAAATCCGGGTGATCTGGCAGGCGGAAAACCAATGGACCCGCCTCGTCGGGCGCATGATCGCGCTCTGTCTCCTTGCCGTTCTGCTTGTCGTTCTCGGTGTCGCTGCGACCCATGTCCGCGAAAAATGGCTCGTGCTCTTTCTGGTCCTGCTGCCGCTCTATCTCTGCCTCAAGATCGAGGCGGCAGAGATCGATCCGGCGCCGGGCTTCCGGCGCTTCGTGCCGTTGGTTGCCTGCATCGTGCTGGTGACACTCGTGATTGTGTCGGCGCGGGCCGTGGTACGCCCGTGGTTCGGCGACTACTCGAAACTGAACATCCCCTATGCCGCCTTGGTGGAGGCGGTCGTCGAGGCAGAAGGGCGGCCGCCAGCGCTGGTGCTGACCAATGACAAGCAGGTGGCCGGCAACATCCGCACGCGGCTTGCCGACGTGACGGTGGCGATCCCCCATCTTTCGGACTTCCCGCCGCCGGACGCGACGAGGCGGCCGCTGCTGGTGGTGTGGCGCGACGAGAAGAATCAGGCGCCGCTTCCCGCCACGCTGAGCGCGGCTCTCGAGACATCGGGAGTGGCCGTATCGGCTCAAACGCCGCGCAAACTCGAATTGCCTTATATCTACGCCGCCGGACCGGATCGCTATCGGTTCAGCTATATCTGGGTGGGCGAGTAGATCACCGGTACCCGTTTACGCGCCCACGAGGAGCTTCAATTCGCCGGGGTGAACGCGCAAGGCGACATCGCGCCGCCGGATCGGCAGGAGCTCGCCGTCGATGACGCAGTTGATCTTGCGGTCAACCTTCGGAAAATGCAGATCGACCGCCAATGCGCTCATTTCGGTGATCAACGGACTTGCCCGGAATCGTCCGCGCAGGATGTCGAAGGCGAGCTTTGCGACGCCCGCAGGACTCAGCGGCGGAGCCGTGTAGAAGCCGAGGTGCCCTGCCGTCACATCGTCCGCATACATCAGCGTCGCGTGGCCGAAATGGTTGTTCGAGACCGAAATGGCCGACACGTGCCGAAGCTCGCGGTGGCCGTCGGCATCGAATTCGATCTCGAAATCCGGCGGATTGAAGATCACGCCAATGGCGGCGCGCACGCTGGCGCCGATCTTGCCGGGGCGCGAGGCAAACTTGTAGGACTCCCGATAGCGCACCATGCGGGCGTGCAGTCCCATCGAAAATTGATGCACGAAAGCCCGGCCGTCGGCGCTCCCGATGTCGCCATCGATGATCCTTCCATTGGCGAGGACCTCGGGAACCTTCCAGATATCGAGCGGCAGCTTCAGGGAGCGGGCGAAGAGGTTCATCGTTCCCGCCGGAATGACGCCGAGCGGCATGCCGGAGCGCCAGGCCACCCCGGCTGCGGCCGAAATCGTGCCGTCGCCGCCGCCTGCGACGATCGCGTCCAGGTCATCGCGGCGGCAGGCCGTCTCCAGCGCCTGCAGGATATCGCTTGCGGCCACCACGGCAATTTCCATGTCATGCCCGGCGGCGCGAAAGACCTCCTCGACGCGCTTGCCATAGGTTTCCATATCCGTGGTGCGGAAAGTCCCCCCATCTCGATTGAAGATGGCTTTAACTTTCAACGACTGGCCTCTCTTTCATCCATGCGCGCCCTTCTGCTTCTGAGATAAGGGCGGCAGCGGGGGATTCCAGAGCCGGCCGAAAAGAGTTTCGCGGAAGGTCGCCGTGAGCGACAGCGTTCGGTGCGGCCGCCCTCACAAGGCCGGCAGCTTCAGGGGACCGCCGGTCTTGATCGTCCGGATGGCGAAATTCGAACGGATGTCCGTCACCCCGGGCAGGGTCAGCAAGGTTTCGGTGAGAAGCCTCTCATAGGCCGACAGGTCCTCCACCACCACCTCGGCGAGGAAATCCGCATTGCCCGAGATCAGGAAACAGGAGACCACCTCCGGTATGGCGAGGAGCGCCTCCTGCTGCCGCCGCGCATTTTCCTGGCTGTGCTGGCCGACCTTGATCTCGACAAAGACCGTCAGCCCCAGGCCCACCTCCTTGCGGTCGATATCGGCACGATAGCCGCGCAGCACGCCCGACTTCTCCAGACTGCGGATGCGCCGCAGGCAGGGGGACGGCGAAAGGTTGATGCGCTCGGCGATCTCGACATTGGTGGCGCGAGCATCCTCCTGCAGGACCTTGAGAATGGCGATATCGAATTTATCGAGTTTTGGCATAACAAGACTGTTTCAATTATCGTATTGGCAGAAGATTGCTGAACTTACCTCCAAACGGGCAGAGATAGCAAGGACATGCCCCACGTGTCGGCGCTAGGGTTCACACATCCGAAACACCTCGCGTCTGGAGGAACAAGACCATGGTTGCGCTGACACTCGATCGCGGTTCCGACTCGCCCGTATCCGGCTATGCCGGTGCCTTCGTCACGGTGTTGATCTGGGCGGGCTGGATCCTCGCCACGCGGCACACCGCCGCGACCAGCCTCGGCACCATCGACCTCGGCCTCATCCGTTATGGGATACCGGCGCTCGTCCTTGCACCGGTCTGGCTGAAAACGGGTCTCGTGCCGAAAGGCCTGTCGCCGGCGCTTCTGGCGCTGATGGTCGCCGGATCGGGGGCCCTGTTCTTCCAAGTGGCGGCCTTCGCCATCCACGCGACGCCGGCGGCCTCGGTCGGCGTGCTGCTCGGCGGTTCGATGCCGCTCGCGACGGCAATTATCGGCGTGACGCTGTTTCGGGAGCGGCCGGATCGCATGCGCATCCTCGGCTTTGCGGCGATCATCCTCGGCATGGCGATCCTGCTAACCCGCAGCCTCGGCGCCTCGGACAGCTGGACCGGGTGGCTGCTGCTGCCTGCCGCCGCGGCGCTCTGGGCGACCTATACGCACGCCTTCCGGCGGTCGGGTCTGAGCCCCCTCCAAGGCGGCGCGCTGATCGCCGTCTGGTCGTTCTTCATCCATCTCGCTCTGGCGCTCGTCTTTGGCAGCACGCTCGCGACCGTGCCGGCGCACGAGATCGGCCTGCAGGTGATCAGCCAAGGGGTTCTTTCAGGGCTCATCGCCACGCTTGCCTACGGCCTCGCCGTCCGGCGCCTCGGCGGCACGCAGGCGGCGGCCTTCACGGCCCTGACGCCGGTGCTCGCAATGATCGGCGGCGGCTTGCTGCTTCAGGAGGCGATTGGTCCCTTCGAGATTGCCGCCGCGGTCGTCACCGCCACGGGCGTCGCGCTCTCGACCGGTATGCTCTCCGCCAGGCACGAATAGCCGGAACAAGCAAGCGGCCCGGGACGATGAGTCCCGGGCCGCTGTTCTTTTCCGCAATAACAGTCCAGTGTCAGCCGTGGACGATTTCACGGTGCCGCTGCAGGCGGCGGCCATAGGCCTGGCTGACACGGTCGAAGATGATGGCGATGCCGACGATGGCAAGGCCATTGAAGATGCCGAGGGTAAAGTACTGATTGGCGATCGCCTTCAGCACCGGCTGGCCGAGGCCTTGGACGCCGATCATGGACGCGATGACGACCATGGCGAGCGCCATCATGATCGTCTGGTTGATGCCGGCCATGATGGTCGGCAGCGCCAGAGGCAT
>NZ_NWTB01000033.1:0-25219 GCF_002531875.1 Sinorhizobium sp. FG01 | reverse complement strand
CAGCTGGTCACCGGCCGCCAATGGATGGGCACCGCCTTCGGCGGCGCCCGCGGCCGCACCGACGTGCCGAAGATCGTTGACTGGTACATGGAGGGCAAGATCGAGATCGATCCGATGATCACCCACACCATGCCGCTCGACGAGATCAACAGGGGCTTCGACCTGATGCATTCGGGCGAGAGCATCCGTTCGGTCGTGCTCTACTGAGTTTACATCAAGAATCAGGCAAGCGCCGGAATCACTTGAAATCCGGCGCTTTCCGCGGCTGCAGCGAATCGCAATCATGATCTATGTCGATGCCGATGCCTGCCCAGTGAAGGCGGAAATCCTCAAGGTGGCAGAACGCCACGGCTTCGAAGTTACCCTCGTCGCCAATTCCGGCCTGCGGCCGTCGCGTGACCTGATGGTGCACAACGTCATCGTGTCGGCCGGCTTCGACGCCGCGGACAATTGGATCGCCGAGCACGCGGGCGAAGGCGACATCGTCATCACCGCCGACGTTCCGCTTGCCGGGCGCTGCGTCACCGCGGGCGCGCTCGTCACCGGCCCTACCGGCCGCGTCTTCGACAAGACGAACATCGGCATGGCATCCGCGATGCGCGATCTTGGTGCGCACCTGCGGGAGACGGGCGAAAGCAAGGGCTATAACGCCTCTTTTAGCGCACGAGACCGCTCGGCCTTTCTCGAAACTCTTGACCGGCTCTGCCGTCGCGTCAAAAGGTGAGGCGCGGAACGGCAGCGTGAGTGGCGAATGACATCAAATCGGCTGAGACATTGGCCATTTTACCTGGCGCTTGCCGGTGCCCTTGTCAGTGCGCCGCTTGGGCATGCTTTATTTCGCGAAGAGGCGATCGAGATCGCCGCCATCGCCTTCTTCTGCATCTATTTGACGATAACGGCCTTCCGCCTGCCGAAACTCACCGGAAGCTATCTCGAGGCGAATGCGCGCGACACGGGCGAACCGGAGCCGATCATCTTTCTTGTGACGCTCCTGGCCGCCGCAGTCTCGCTGGTCGCGCTGTTCGTCGCGCTCAATCGCGCCGATGACGGCGGCGCAGCCGAACTGATCCTTGCCTTCGCCTCGGTCACGCTTGGATGGGCTACCATTCACACGATGGCGGCGCTGCATTACGCGCATCTTTACTGGCTCGCGAACCGCCGCGCCGATGGCGGCCATCCGGCGTCGCGCGGGCTTGCCTTTCCGGAGACGAACGCGCCGGGCGGCTATGACTTCCTCTATTTCGCCTTCGTCATCGGAATGACCGCGCAGACCTCCGACGTCGCCATCACGACGACGGCGATGCGGCGCGTCAACCTAATGCATGCGATTGTTTCGTTCTTCTTCAACACGGTGCTCGTCGCAGCCGCGGTCAATGCCGCGGTACAGCTTGCCGGCGGCACTCCGTGACTACAGGGAGCATTCCATGAAGATCATCTCGCAGAATACCGCCTTCGGCGGCATGCAGGGCGTCTTCGCCCATGACTCCAAGGCCTGCAAGGGCGAAATGACCTTTGCCGTCTATGTGCCGCCGCAGGCGACCAGCGAACCGCGCCCGGTTCTTTGGTATCTCTCCGGCCTCACCTGCACCCATGCCAATGTCATGGAAAAGGGGGAATATCGCCGCCTGGCCTCGGAGCTCGGTCTGATCGTCGTTTGTCCGGATACCAGCCCGCGCGGTGCCGACGTCGCCGACGAGTTGACGAACTGGCAGATGGGCAAGGGCGCCGGCTTCTATCTCGATGCGACGCAAGCGCCCTGGGCCGAGCACTATCAGATGTACAGCTACATCACCGAGGAACTGCCGGCCCTGATCCGCGAGCAGTTTCGCGCCGACATGGACCGGCAAGGCATCTTCGGCCATTCGATGGGCGGCCATGGCGCGATGACCATCGCGCTCAAGAACCCCGAGCGCTTCAGGAGCTGCTCGGCCTTCGCCCCGATCGTCGCCCCCTCTTCCGCCGACTGGTCCGTCGGCGCCTTCGAGAAATATCTCGGCTCGGACAAAGCCGCCTGGCGAAAATACGACGCCTGCGCTCTCGTCGAGGACGGGGCGCGCTTCCCGGAATTCCTCATCGACCAGGGCAAGGCCGACGGCTTCCTCGAAAACGGTCTGAGGCCTTGGCTCTTCGAGGAGGCGGTCAACGGCACCGGCATCGGCCTCACGCTTCGCATGCACGAGCGCTACGACCACTCCTATTATTTCATCTCGACCTTCATGGACGATCATCTGAGGTGGCACGCCGAAAGGCTCGGCTGAGCGCCGTCATGACGCCGGCTGGAATCGCGGCTGGCCGGCAGACTCGATCACCCGTACGCTCGAATCCGCAAGGCCGTGATGGCCTTCGGTGTCGATAACGAGGTGCCAGTGCGCGGTCTCGGGAATCGTCATCCGCAGAGGCGATTTCCGCGCTACGCCGCCGAAGAACTGATGCTTCAGCGTTTCCTTGTAGCGCGTGAAATTGACGTCGGTCATCAGGCGAACATTGGCAACGGCCGACAGGGTGATCTCGACCCGCGTCCCGGCGCGCTGGGCCTTGAGATCATAGTGCGTGAAGTTCAGGGCTTGCTTCGCCATCACAATCGACCGGACCTATATGAGACATCGCTACGACAGTAGCGGCGGGCGCTTAATGAATGGTGTCGTGTTCTCTCGCCGGACTGGCCCTGACGACCGCAATGGTCTAGAGCCTTTGCTTGAAACACTGGAAGCGGATCGCGGCAGATGGCAGGCATAGAACACAGACAGGTGGACGGTGACGAGGCGGGCATGCGCCTCGACCGCTGGTTCAAGGTGCATTATCCGGGCTTGGGCTTCGGTCCGTTGCAGAAGCTGCTTCGTTCCGGCCAGATCCGCGTTGACGGCGCGCGGGCAAAATCCGACACGCGCGTACAGCCTGGCCAGACGATCCGCGTTCCGCCGCTTGGCGTCGATGCGAAGGTTACCAAATCGGGCCCGATCGGCGGGCGGGACCTGCGCCATTCCTCGGACGGAGAGCTGCTGTCGCGCATGGTGCTGCACGAGGACGCCAAGGTCATCGTGCTCAACAAGCCGGCGGGCTTGGCAGTCCAGGGCGGTTCCGGCGTCAGCCGGCATATCGACAAAATGCTCGAGGCCTGGACGAACCAGAAGGGCGAAAAGCCGCGCCTCGTCCATCGGCTGGACCGGGACACGTCCGGCGTGCTCGTCATTGCCCGGACGCGCGGTGCGGCACAGCAGCTGACGGCCGCTTTTCGTGAGCGCGACACCAGGAAGATCTACTGGTCCCTGGTCAAGGGCGTTCCGCGCAAGCGCGAGGACCGCGTCTCCACCTGGCTCGTCAAGGAACAGACGCCGGACGGCGATCGTATGCGGATCGCCAAGCATGGCGACGAAGGCGCCGACCACGCTATTTCCTACTATCGGATTATCGAGCAGGCCGGCCAGAACCTCGCCTGGCTGGAAATGGAACCCTATACCGGCCGCACGCATCAGCTGCGCGTCCACGCCGCCCATATCGGCCATCCCATCATCGGCGACCCGAAATATTTCGAAGCTGACATCAACTGGACCTTCCCCGGCGGCATCCAGAACCGGCTACACCTGCATGCCCGCTTTATCGACATCCCGCATCCGAATGGCGGACGCCTGAAGATCACGGCGCCCTTGCCGCCGCATATGGTGCAGAGCTGGAACTTGCTCGGCCTCGACGAGAACGCCGCCGGCGAGGACGATTGATGAAGCTGGTGCTCTTCGATTGCGACGGAACGCTGGTCGACAGCGCCGGCCTCATCCATGAGGTCATGAGCCGCACCTTCGAGGCCTTCGATCTTCCCCGGCCGGAGGCCTTGGCGACGCGCGCAATCATCGGGCTGACGCTCGACATCGCCATCGCCCGGTTGCTGGGCCAGGATCACATCGACCCGCGCGCCGCCGCGATGACGACCCATTACAAGGGCATCTTCAGCTCGGTGCGCGGCGAACGGATCCATCAGGAAGCGTTGTTTCCCGGGATTGCCGAGATGGTGCAAGCCTTGGCCGCCCGCGAGCAGCTGTTGATCGGCGCAGTCACCGGAAAGTCGCGGCGAGGGCTCCAGCACATTGCCGCCACCCACGGCTTCGACAAGCTTTTCTTCGTCTCGCGAACGGCGGACGATTGCCCGTCGAAGCCACATCCGGCAATGGTGATGGAATGCTGTGCCGAGGCGGGCGTCGATCCGAAGGATACGATTGTCATCGGCGATGCGATCTACGATATGCAGATGGCGAAGGCGGCCGGGGCCGCCGCCCTCGGTGTTTCCTGGGGCTATGCCAGCGTTCCGGCGCTGATCGAGGCGGGCGCCGACCACATCGCCCGGGTACCGGCAGACATCATCGAATGGATGGAATTGAACCATGCCTGATATTCGCGACGAATTGAGCGGAGCGCTCAGCCACGAGGATCCGGTGCGCCGCGCCCAGATCCAGATGCAGAAGCCGCTTGCCAAACGTTTCTACAAGTCGGTCGGCGTCGCCGCGGCCGAGGGCGGCGGGCACGCGGTATTGCTCGACGGGCGATCCGTCCGCACGCCGGCAAAGCGGCCGCTCGCCGTCCCGACGGCGAAGCTCGCCGAACTGCTCGCCGTCGAATGGGATGCACAGGCGGAGATCATCGACCCTTCGGCCATGCCGCTGACCCGCATCGTCAACACCGCCATCGACGGCGTGGCGGTCGACCAGCGCGCAGTCTTCGACGATATCGTACGGTTCGCCGGCACCGACCTTCTCTGCTATCGCGCCGACAGCCCGACAGGACTTGTGGAACGGCAGAACGCCGTTTGGAACCCCGTTCTCGATTGGGCCGCCCATTCGCTCGGCGCACGCTTCATCCTTGCCGAGGGCGTCATTCATCAGGATCAGCCGCACGAGGCGATTTCCGCCTATGCGGAAGGCTTGCGCGCCTTCGCAACGCCGCTCGGCCTCGCCTGCCTGCACACGATCACCACGTTGACCGGATCGGCACTGCTTGCGCTTGCCTTCGGCATGGGCCGGCTCTCGGCAGAAGAGGCCTGGAGCGCCGCCCATGTCGACGAGGATTGGCAGATCGAGCACTGGGGCACCGACGAAGAGGCCTTCCAACGGCGCGAGAACCGCTGGCAGGAAATGCAGGCGGCGACTGCGGTGCTCGACACGTTGAAATAGGGGGCAAGGCGCCTGGCATTACGGCAGGCGTCTTACGGTGGATCAGGCCGCCAGCTTCAGGCCGGCGATGCCGGCGACGATCAGGCCGATGCAGCCGAGGCGTACGACGGTCATCGGCTCGGCGAAGAGGACGATGCCGAGCACCACCGTGCCGATCGTGCCGATGCCGGTCCAGACCGCGTAAGCCGTGCCGAGCGGCAGTGTGCGAACGGCAATTCCAAGCAGGACGACGCTTAGGATCATCGAACCGACCGTCAGCACGGTCGGCGTCAGACGGGTAAATCCGTCGGTGTATTTGAGGCCGATTGCCCAGCCGATTTCGAGAAGTCCGGCGAGAAGCAGAGTGAACCAGGCCATGTCAGGCTCCTTCATCTGGAGCGAGGCCGTCCCCGCGGGTGTTCGGGTCGATCAGGATCGCGCCCGTGCAGCCGTCTGCAACTTGGATCTCTGTGCCACAAAGCGGTGAGGGCAGCAAGCGGCTGGCCGGCAAAACTGCTCTGCGCCGACGGCACGGCTCGTCATGAGTTCCGGTCGCGGCGCAGTTTCGCCCACCATTCGAGCCGCTTGCGGATGTCCCGTTCGAAGCCCCTCTCCGGAGGATCATAGAAGATCCTGCGCCCCATTTTCTCGGGGAAATAGTCCTGGCCGGAAAAGGCATCCGGTTCGTCATGATCGTAACGGTAGCCCTCGCCGTAGCCCTCCCCCTTCATGAGCTTGGTCGGGGCGTTGAGAATATGCTTCGGCGGCAGCAGCGAGCCGTTTTCCTTGGCGGCGCGCATCGCCCCTTTGTAGGCCGTGTAGAGGGCGTTCGATTTCGGCGCGGTGGCGACATAGACGCAGGCTTGCGCCAGCGCCAGTTCCCCTTCGGGCGAACCGAGATAGTCATAGGCATCCTTGGCGGCGTTGCAGATCACCAGCGCCTGCGGATCGGCAAGGCCGATATCCTCGACAGCCATGCGCACCAGCCGCCTGCCGATATACAAAGGATCCTCGCCCGCATCGAACATCCGGCAGAGGTAATAGAGCGCCGCATCCGGATCGGATCCGCGAACCGACTTGTGGAGCGCCGAAATCAGATTGTAGTGGCCGTCCTGGCCCTTGTCGTAAACCGGCGCGCGGCGCTGGACGATTTCCCGCAACGCTTCGGCGTCGAATATCTCGTCCTTGCGCGCCGCCCGCCACACCTCCTCGGCCAGCGTCAGCACGGCCCGGCCGTCACCATCCGCCATGCGGATCAGGCTCGCCCGGGCGTCCTCGTCGAGCGGCAACGGCCTACCTTCCGTTTGCTCCGCCCGCTTCAGGAGTTCCTCGAGGCTCGCCTCGTCATGCGGCTTAAACGTCAGCACCCGCGCCCGCGACAGGAGCGCGGCGTTGAGCTCGAATGACGGATTCTCCGTGGTGGCGCCGACCAGAATGACGGTCCCGTCTTCCATCACCGGTAGGAAACTGTCCTGCTGGGCGCGGTTGAAGCGATGGATCTCATCGACGAAGAGCAAGGTCTGGCGTCCCGACATGCGTCGGGCGCGCGCCGACTCGAAAACCTTCTTCAGGTCGGCGACGCCGGAAAAGATCGCCGAGATCTGCTCGAAGGCGAGACCGGCCTCTCCCGAAAGCAGCCGGGCGACGGTGGTCTTCCCGGTGCCCGGCGGTCCCCAGAAGATCATCGAACCGAGCGAGCCAGAGGCGATCATCCGCGTCAGGGCGCCGTCCGCCCCCGTCAAGTGCTCCTGCCCGGTCACTTCGGCGAGCGTGCGCGGCCGCAGCCGATCGGCCAGCGGTCTTGCCGAGGCCATCTCCGGCGGTTCAACGGGGGAAAAGAGGTCGCTCATCGGAAGAACTGTCTGATAAGCTGGCCGTCGCGCTCGATCTCAACGCGCCAGAACGAGGCATCTTCGGCAACGACGCTTTCCAGCGTTTTCGAGTTGTCGATCGGCGTTCCATTGACGGAGCGTACGATATCTTTCGGCTCGAGGCCAATGCGCGCCGCCGGCGAGCCGCGGTTGACCTCGGTCACGACGACCCCCTTGAGCGACGTCGGCATGCGCAGCTCATCCGCAAGGCGCGGCGAAAGATTGGCGACGACGGCGCCGGCAAAGGGGTTCCGCCCCTCGATCAGCCGTTCGTCGCGCGGCGCGGTTTCCGGCGCCTGCTCCAGCTTCAGGGTGATGTCGTGCGCCTCGCCGTGTTCGCTCACTGTCACGCGCGCTTCATGGCCGATGCCGACGGTCGTCAAACGGTAGCCGAGGGCATCCGGATGCTCCACCGAAATACCGTTTACAGCCGTCACCACCTGCCCCGGCTTCATGCCGGCATTTGCCGCCGGTCCGTCCGGCTGGACGGCAGCCACCAGGGCGCCGCGGGCACGATCGAGTCCGAGCGCCTCGGCGACATCGGAGGTAACCGGCTCGAAAGTCGCGCCGACGAAGGGACGGACGAAGGAACCGCCGCCGCCCTCCGCGGAGGCGACGAAGACCTTGACCAGATTTGCGGGGATGGCGAACCCCACGCCGTTCGATCCCCCGCCCCGCGAAAAGATCGCGGTGTTGATGCCGATCAGCTCACCCTTCATGTTGATCAGTCCACCGCCAGAGTTGCCCGGATTGATCGCCGCGTCGGTCTGGATGAAGAAACCGAAATCTCCGTTGGAGATCTGGTTGCGGGCAAGCGCCGAAACGATGCCGCTCGTCACCGTCTGCCCGACCCCGAACGGATTGCCCATCGCCAGCACGAGGTCGCCGACCTCCACTGCGTCCGAATCACCGATCGGGATGACGTCAAAAGGACCATCTGCTTCGATCTTGAGGACCGCGAGGTCGAGTCGGTCGTCCTTGAGGACGATCTTGCACGGATACTCACGCCCGTCGGCGAGCGCCACCTTGATGTCGTCGGCCCCCTCGATGACGTGATTGTTGGTAACGACGATGCCGTCGCGGCGGACGATTACGCCGGAGCCGAGCGACGATTGCTTCTCCGTGCGGTTCGGCATGCGCTGGCCGAAAAACTCCTCGAAGAATGGATCGATCGATCGCCGCTCGACGACCCGCTCGGCATAGACATTCACCACGGCATTCGCGGTCTGCTTGACCAGCGGCGCGAAGGAGAGCTGCATTTCCGTGTGGGATTGGGGGACGGTCCTGGCGTCCTGCGCTACGGCCGGTGTCGACATGGCAATCGCAAAAACAAGAGCCGGCAGGGCTCGACGGCCAAAAATCATGAAGCATTCTCCCTTTCATTGCCGCTAGTTCAGATAGGATTTCGCAACAAAAAAGGCAAACGCGAGGCTGCCGCTCGATGATGACGCACGCTCGCGATTTCAACCGCTTTTTCAGACTTTTTCCCGCGGCCTTGCCATGAAATCATCGCGGCGCTTTTCCCGCTCACGCGCCGTGCACGAAAACGTGGTCTCCCCCATCTTTTCCGGTGATCGAATCTCTGGTCATCTGGCCGAGATCAGCTTTCAATCCCTGTCGAGGAAGCACCATGCCCGCCTACCGCCCGCCGCGGATCGCCGCGTCCGAAATCACCCCGGAGCCCTTCTTCCTCGATCGCCGCCGCTTTCTCGCCGCTGCAGGTGGCCTCGTTCTCGGCGGGGCCGGCCTGGCCGAGGCGGCAGAGCTCAAGGCTTCGAGCAGTCGTTACAAGGTCGAGGAGGCCTTAACGCCCGAAAAGGACGTGACCTCCTACAATAATTTCTATGAGTTCGGCACGGGAAAGGGCGACCCCGCCGCCAATTCGGGCGGCTTCAAGCCGGCACCCTGGCGGGTGAAGGTCGACGGCCTCGTCGGCAAGCCGCGGGAGTTCGGCCTCGAAGAACTGCTGGCCCTTCCGCTTGAAGAGCGTACCTACCGAATGCGCTGCGTCGAAGCCTGGTCGATGGTGATCCCCTGGGTCGGCTTTCCGCTGGCAAGTCTCCTCGACAAGGTCGAACCGCTCGGCAGCGCGAAGTACGTTGCATTCGAAACGGTGGTGCGGCCTGAGGAGATGCCCGGCCAATCCGGTTACTTCCAGCCGCTGCCCTGGCCCTATCGCGAGGGCTTGCGGCTCGATGAAGCACGCCACCCTCTGACAATTCTCTCCGTCGGCCTTTATGGCAAGACGCTGCCGAACCAGAACGGCGCGCCAATACGGCTGGTGGTCCCGTGGAAATACGGTTTCAAGGGAATCAAGTCGATCGTCCGCATTTCGCTTTCCGAAACGCCGCCGCCTTGCACCTGGAACCTTGCCGCACCGGATGAGTACGGCTTCTATGCCAATGTGAACCCGGCGGTCGATCACCCGCGCTGGAGCCAGGCAACGGAAAACCGGATCGGCGAAGGCGGCTTCTTCGGCTCCAATCGCCGCGACACCCTCCCCTACAACGGCTATGCCGACGACGTCGCGGGCCTGTATTCCGGCATGGATCTCAGGGTAAACTTCTGACCATGGCCTTCGTACCCGCCTTGCCCAAGCGCTTTCACGGCCCCTCGGTCTGGGCGCTCTACGCGCTGGGCCTCATTCCCGCGGCATGGGCATTCCATCTCGGCGCAACCGGCAGGTTACCTGGCAATGCCGTCAAGGAATTCGAGCACCTGCTTGGCCTGTGGGCGCTGCGTTTCCTTGTGGCGACGCTGACGATCACACCGCTTCGCGATCTCTTCGGCCTCAACTGGCTAAGATACCGCCGCGCCCTCGGCCTGCTCGCCTTCTATTACGTGCTGATGCACTTCACCGCCTACATGCTGCTCGACCAGATGCTGCGCATCCCGGCCATCGTCGCCGACATCGCCCGCCGCCCCTTCATAACCATCGGCATGGCGGCCCTGGTCATGCTGATCCCCTTGGCGCTCACCTCGAACAATTGGTCGATCCGCAAGCTCGGCCAGCGGTGGAACAAGCTTCACCGGCTCGCCTATGTGATCGCCGCGGCCGGCGCGCTGCATTTCGCCATGGCCGTCAAGGTCGTAGGGCCGGAGCAAGTGCTCTACATCGTCCTCGTCACGCTCTTGCTCGCCTGGCGGGCGGTGCGAACGCCGTTCCTGCGGTGGAAACGGCAACGGACGGCAGGGACACGACCTCACCCTGCAACGCAAAAAGCGGCCGGGTGAAATCTCACCCGGCCGCCTCAGATCGTTTGGGAAGCTACCTTTATCAGGCTGCTTCTGCTGCTTCCGCTTCGGCGGCGACGCGAGCGCGATCCTTGGCGCCCTTGGCATCGACATCGCGGTCAACGAATTCGATGACGGCGAGCGGAGCATTGTCGCCCTGGCGGAAGCCCGCCTTCATGATGCGCAGGTAGCCGCCGTTGCGGGTGGCGTAGCGCGATGCGATCGCGTCGAACAGCTTCGCGACGACAGCAACGTCGCGGATCTGCGAGATCGCCTGACGGCGGGCATGCAGGTCGCCGCGCTTGCCGAGCGTGACGAGCTTCTCGACGATCGGGCGGATTTCCTTGGCCTTCGGCAGGGTCGTGACGATCTGCTCGTGCTCGATCAGCGACGCTGCCATGTTGGCGAACATCGCCTTGCGGTGGCTGGCGGTTCTATTCAGCTTGCGGCCGGCTTTACCGTGGCGCATGGCTATTCTCCTTCACTTGCAGGCATCCGCCCGCAGTCTAAATGGTTAATACTGGTCTTCGTAACGCTTGGCGAGATCTTCGATGTTCTCCGGCGGCCAGGACGGCACTTCCATGCCGAGATGCAGGCCCATGGAAGCGAGAACTTCCTTGATCTCGTTGAGCGACTTGCGACCAAAGTTCGGCGTCCGGAGCATTTCCGCTTCGGTCTTCTGAATGAGGTCGCCGATATAGACGATGTTGTCGTTCTTCAGGCAGTTGGCCGAACGGACGGAGAGTTCCAGTTCGTCGACCTTCTTGAGAAGCGCCGGGTTGAAGGCGAGCTCGGTGACTGCTTCTTCCTCGGCTTCCTTCTGCGGCTCGTCGAAGTTGACGAAGACCGACAGCTGGTCCTGAAGAATGCGGGCGGCAAAGGCGATCGCGTCCTCGCCGGTGACGGAGCC
Source organism: Sinorhizobium sp. FG01 (assembly GCF_002531875.1). Taxonomy (NCBI): domain Bacteria; kingdom Pseudomonadati; phylum Pseudomonadota; class Alphaproteobacteria; order Hyphomicrobiales; family Rhizobiaceae; genus Sinorhizobium; species Sinorhizobium sp. FG01. The sequence goes on along the minus strand of NZ_NWTB01000033.1, from coordinate 14,066 downwards.
GTCGGTCTCGATCGACATCGTCAGCTTATCATAGTCGAGAACCTGACCTTCGCGGGTGTTCTCAACCTTGTAGGACACTTTCTTGACCGGCGAATAGAGGCTGTCGACCGGGATGAGACCGATCGGCGCATCTTCCGAACGGTTACGCTCAGCCGGCACGTAGCCCTTGCCATTGTTGACGGTGAATTCCATGCGGATTTCCGCGCCCTCGTCGAGGGTGCAGATCACATGGTTCGGGTTGAGGATCTCGATGTCGCCAACCGTCTGGATGTCACCGGCCGTCACGACGCCCGGGCCCTGCTTGCGCACGACCATGCGCTTGGAATCGTCGCCATCCATCTTGATGGCGATTTCCTTGATGTTGAGCACGATGTCCGTCACATCCTCCCGGACGCCCGGGATGGAGGAGAACTCGTGCAGCACGCCGTCGATCTGCACCGCGGTGACTGCCGCACCGCGCAGCGACGACAAGAGCACGCGACGAAGCGCGTTGCCGAGGGTCAGACCGAAGCCGCGCTCAAGCGGTTCCGCCACCAGCGTTGCCTTGGTGCGGCCGGAGGAGGTGAAATCCACCTTGTTCGGCTTGATCAGTTCCTGCCAATTTTTCTGGATCATGTTTTCTGCCTTCCGTTCGTTGCCACCATCCAATCGTGGCAACCGAGCCCCGAAGACCGGGAGAACGCATCCGCGTCCTCACCGGAATCTTGAATACAAATGATCAGACGCGGCGCTTCTTGCGCGGACGGCAGCCATTGTGCGGGATCGGCGTCACGTCGCGGATCGACGTGATCATGAACCCCGCGGCCTGCAGCGCGCGAAGGGCAGATTCACGGCCGGAACCCGGTCCGCAAACTTCCACTTCCAGCGACTTCATGCCGTGTTCCTGAGCCTTCTTGGCGCAGTCTTCGGCGGCGATCTGAGCGGCAAACGGGGTCGACTTGCGCGAACCCTTGAAGCCCTTCGCACCGGCGGACGACCAGGCGATTGCATTGCCCTGCGCGTCGGTGATGGTGATCATCGTGTTGTTGAACGACGAATTGACGTGCGCGACGCCAGACGTGATGTTCTTGCGCTCGCGGCGGCGAACGCGGGTGGCTTCCTTGGCCATAGGATCCCTTTCTTAGATCTCTGCACCGCCGTAATTCCAGCGGCTCCACCGGGAAAAGGATTGGTCGTCCCCTGCCCTGCAACTTCGATTTTCACAGAACCGGCACGCCGGCTCCGCATACGTTTTCGCCGAACCGAGCGGTCCGGCACAGGTCGGACAAATCGCCCTTCCCAAACTGCAAAAGGAGGCCGGCGCGGACGCCAGCCTCCCGCTTTCCCTTTTCGGGAAATTACTTCTTCTTGCCGGCGATCGCCTTTGCCGGACCCTTGCGGGTACGGGCATTGGTGTGCGTACGCTGGCCGCGCACCGGCAGGCCGCGACGATGACGCAGGCCGCGGTAGCAGCCAAGGTCCATCAGGCGCTTGATGTTCATCGCCGTTTCGCGACGCAGGTCACCCTCGACCTGGTAATCGCGGTCGATGGTCTCACGGATCTGAAGGACTTCGGCGTCCGTCAGCTGGTGCACGCGGCGGTCAGCCGGGATGCCGACCTTCTCGGTGATCTCCTTCGCGAATTTCGGTCCGATCCCATGAATATAGGTCAGCGCGATGACGACGCGCTTTGCCGTCGGGATGTTGACGCCAGCGATACGTGCCACGTCTATTCTCCTTGCGTTCCAGTTGCCATCCGGCAATAGGTGCTTCGTTACGCGACCTCGAAGAGCCGCACGTTGATTGAGGTTCGAGACACGTCAAAAACGACCGTACCCGGACTTCCTTGTTTTGAAGACCGCGCCGATCGCTTCGCATGTCGCGAGTTGACGCTGTCTTTGGAGGAATCACCTGGAAAAGTCAACTCCCCGGCGCTTCCATTTTGGCAAAGGCGCAGCCTATGCCAGAATCTTGTCGATCTCGGCGGTGACCGCTCCCACGTCCGCCATCCCGTCCACGGTCTTCAACTGACCGGTGCGGGCATAATGGTCCGAAAGCGGAGCCGTCTTTTCCCGGTATTCCGTCAGCCGCTTTTTGAAGGCCTCGGGATTGTCGTCGGAGCGCACCGTGCCACCGGCGGCAACGGTTTCCGCCACGCGATTCTCCATGCGCCGGACAAGGGCTGCCTCGTCGACCTTCAACTCGATGACCGCATCCAGTTTCAGGCCTTTGCTCTCAAGCATCCGGTCGAGCGCAATCGCCTGCGGAACCGTGCGCGGATAGCCGTCGAGGATGAAGCCCTTGGCGCAGTCCGCAGCGTCGATGCGGTCGGAGACGATTTCATTGACGATCTCATCGGAGACCAGCTGGCCGGCATCCATGACCGCTTTCGCGCGCTTGCCGACCTCGGTCGCCTGGGCAACGGCGGCCCGAAGCATGTCCCCTGTGGAAAGCTGCGGGATGCCGTATTTCTCCGTCAGAAGCTTGGCCTGCGTACCCTTGCCAGCGCCCGGCGGTCCCAAAAAAATAAGTCTCATCGTCCCCTCTTTCCTCCGCGCAGCTTCGACTTCTTGATCAGCCCCTCATACTGCTGGGCAATGAGGTGACCCTGGATCTGTGCTACCGTATCAAGGGTGACGCTGACAACAATCAAAAGCGACGTACCACCAAGGTAGAACGGCACACCAGTCTGCGAAATGAGGATTTCGGGCAGAATGCAGACGAAAATCAGGTAAATCGCACCGACTACAGTGATACGTGTCAGCACGTAGTCGATGTATTCGGCCGTGCGCTCACCGGGGCGAATCCCCGGAATGAAGCCACCGTGCTTCTTCAGGTTATCGGCTGTGTCCTTCGGATTGAAGACGATCGCGGTGTAGAAGAAAGCGAAGAAGGCAATCATCGCGCCGTAGAAGAACATGTAGAGCGGCTGGCCGTGCGCCAGCGCCCCGACGATGGCGGTCGCCCAGCCGGGCAGCGTCGCGGCATTGGCGAAGCCGGCAAGCGTTGCGGGCAGCAGCAGCAGCGACGATGCGAAGATCGCCGGGATGACGCCCGAGGTGTTGAGCTTCAGCGGCAGGTGGGACGTGTCGCCCTGGAACATGCGGTTGCCGACCTGGCGCTTCGGATACTGGATCAGCAAGCGGCGCTGGGCGCGCTCGACGAAGACGATTAGGGCAATGACCGCAACCACCATGACGATGATCGCCAGGATCAGCGGCGTCGAGAGGGCGCCGGTGCGGCCGAGCTCGAGGGTTCCGGCAAGCGCCGTCGGCAGATGGGCGACGATGCCGGCGAAGATGATCAGCGAAATGCCGTTGCCGATGCCGCGCGAGGTGATCTGCTCGCCGAGCCACATCAGGAACATCGTGCCACCGAGCAGCGAAATCACCGTCGAAATCCGGAAGAACCAGCCCGGATCGTTGACGAGGCCGCTACCGCTCTCGAGACCCACGGCAATGCCGTAGGCCTGCAAGGCGCCGAGCAGCACGGTGCCGTAGCGGGTATACTGGTTGATGACCTTGCGGCCCTGCTCGCCTTCCTTCTTCAACTGTTCGAGCGCCGGGACGACCGAGGTCATCAGCTGCACGATGATCGAAGCGGAGATATAGGGCATGATGCCGAGCGCGAAGATCGCCATGCGCTCCACTGCACCCCCCGAGAACATGTTGAAGAGGCCGAGGATGCCGCCGGCCTGGCCCTGGAAGGCCTGGGCGAACGCGGCCGGGTTGAGGCCGGGCAGCGGGATATAGGTGCCAAGACGGTAAACCAGAAGCGCACCGAGGGTGAACCAGAGCCGTTTCTTCAGATCTTCCGCCTTCGCGAAAGTCGAGAAATTCAGGTTCGAGGCGAGCTGTTCCGCTGCAGAAGCCATGCAATTCTCCGCGTACCAAGTCTCGGAAACAGCGGGAGAAACCCGGTCAGTTCCGGCAAGAGTAAGTCTTCGTCGATGAAAACCGGGCGCGAGGCGATTGTCGCTGCAATCGGATGCCTCACCGTGGTTTCCGTTGTGTCCCTTCGCGGCAAGTGATTCGCCGCCCTCGGACGTGAGGCTCACATATGGGAGCAAAACCGCCCGGCGTGAAGCACCCCGGGCGGTTCATCAGTCATATTATTCCGCAGCGGCGGCTGCCAGCAGCTTCACCGAGCCGCCGGCCTTTTCGATCTTCTCGACGGCCGGCTTGGAAGCGCCTGCGACTTCGAGCGAAATCTTCGCCTTCAGCTCGCCGTCGGCGAGGACACGAACGCCATCCTTCTCGCGACGGATGACGCCGGCCGCCTTCAGGGCAGCCGCATCGACGATCTTCGAGGCGTCGAGCTTTTTGGCATCGATTGCCGTCTGGATACGGCCGAGCGACACGACAACAAACTCCGAAGCGAAGATGTTGTTGAAGCCGCGCTTCGGCAGACGGCGGTAGATGGGCATCTGACCGCCTTCGAAGCCGTTGATCGCCACGCCGGAACGGGCCTTCTGGCCCTTCACGCCGCGGCCGGCGGTCTTGCCGGAACCGGAGCCGATACCGCGGCCAAGACGCTTGCGGCTCTTGGTTGCGCCTTCGTTGTCTTTGATTTCATTCAGTTTCATATCTCGATCCCCCTCACTTCTCGTCGACGACGCGAACGAGGTGCTGGACGGCCCGGATCATGCCGCGAACGGCCGGAGTGTCCTCCAGCGTGCGAACCCGGTGCATCTTGTTGAGGCCCAGACCGATGAGCGTCTGACGCTGTACGGCGGGACGGCGGATGGGGCTACCAATCTGCTCGACGGTAACCGTCTTCTTGGCAACTTCTTTCTTAGCCATCTGTCAGCTCCCTCATTCTTCGGAAGCAGCGCCGGCGGCAACGCGACGGGCCTGGAGCGTGGCGTACTTCATGCCGCGCTGTGCCGCGATGTCCTTCGGGTGCATCTGGTTCTTGAGCGCGTCGAAGGTGGCGCGAACCATGTTGTAGGGGTTCGACGAACCGGTCGACTTGGCAACGACGTCGTGAACGCCGAGCGTTTCGAAGACGGCGCGCATCGGGCCACCGGCTATGATACCGGTACCGGGCTTGGCCGAGCGCAGCAGCACCTTGCCGGCGCCGTGGCGGCCGTTAACGTCGTGATGCAGCGTGCGGCCGCCGCGCAGCGGTACGAAGATCAGGTCGCGCTTGGCGGCTTCCGTCGCCTTGCGGATGGCCTCCGGCACTTCGCGTGCCTTGCCATGGCCGAAGCCGACGCGGCCCTTCTGGTCGCCAACGACGACGAGAGCGGCGAAACCGAAACGACGACCGCCCTTCACCACCTTGGCGACGCGGTTGATTGCGACGAGCTTATCGACAAATTCGCTGTCGCGCTCTTCGCGGTTCTGGCGATCTTCGCGAGAACCTCTTCTTTCTTGTGCCATTGTCCTCTTCCTTTTTCTTTTCCGGGTGCAATCGGCAGATTGACGAAAGTCGCCTCGGACGAGCCGAAGCGACCGGGTAATTGCGAGGCGGATCCGCCCGGACATCTCTGCCCGGGCGGCGAACCTTAGAAGTTCAGGCCGCCTTCGCGAGCTGCCTCGGCCAGCGCCTTGACGCGGCCGTGGTAGATGAAGGCGCCGCGATCAAAGACAACGTCCTTGACGCCTGCCTTGGAAGCGCGTTCGGCAAGGAGCTTGCCGACGGCTGCAGCTGCCGCCGTGTCGGCGCCGGTCTTCAATGACGACTTGAGATCTGCCTCGAGGGTCGAGGCAGCGGCAAGCGTCTTGCCGGCAACGTCATCGATGATCTGCGCATAGATGTTCTTCGACGAGCGATGAACCGACAGGCGCGGGCGGCCATTGGCGACCGCCTTGATTTGACGGCGCACGCGGCTGGCGCGACGCACAAGAGTATCTTTCCTGCTAGCCATTTCGCGTGATCCTTACTTCTTCTTGCCTTCTTTGCGGACGATCCGCTCTTCGGCATACTTGACACCCTTGCCCTTGTAGGGCTCGGGGCCGCGGTATTCGCGGATTTCCGCGGCTACCTGGCCGACCTGCTGCTTGTTGATGCCCGAAACGACGATTTCCGTCGGCTTCGGCACAGCGATCGTGATGCCTTCCGGCGTCTGGTAGACGACGTCATGGCTGAAGCCGAGCGCCAGCTGCAGGTTCCTGCCCTGCATCGACGCGCGGTAGCCAACGCCGTTGATTTCGAGCTTGCGCTCGTAACCGTCCTTTACGCCCTTGAAGATGTTCTCGATCATCGTGCGGGACATGCCCCACTTTGCACGAGCATCCTTGGTTTCATTGAGCGGCTGAACGACAACCGCATTGTTTTCGAGCTTCACCGAAACTTCGTCGTTTGCGACGAAGAACAGTTCGCCCTTCGGGCCCTTTGCCGTTACCTTCTGGCCATCGACGTTAGCCGTGACGCCTGCCGGAACCTGAACGGGCTTCTTACCGATACGAGACATTGTTATACCTGTCTGTTCGCTATGGAGATCCTGCCCGGTCTTAGAAGACCGAGCAAAGAATCTCGCCACCAACATTCTGTTCGCGTGCCTGGTGATCGGCCATCACGCCCTTCGGTGTCGAAAGGATGGTGATGCCGAGGCCGTTCGCGACCTGCGGAATGGACTTGACCGAGACATAAACCCGGCGGCCCGGCTTGGAGACGCGCGAGATCTCACGGATCACGGAGGCGCCTTCGTAGTATTTCAGTTCGATGTTCAGCTCGGCCTTGCCGTTGCCAAACTCGACTTCAGAATATCCGCGGATATAGCCTTCGGCCTGAAGGACATCCAGAACGCGCGCGCGAAGCTTGGAAGCCGGCGTGGACACGCTCGACTTGCGGCGAGCGGCGCCGTTGCGGATACGGGTGAGCATATCGCCCAAAGGATCAGTCATTGCCATGTACCCGTCTCCTTACCAGCTCGACTTGACGATGCCCGGCACCTTGCCGAGATTGCCCAGTTCGCGAAGCGCGATACGCGACATGCGAAGCTTGCGATAGTAGGCGCGCGGACGGCCGGTCACTTCGCAACGGTTGCGGATGCGGGTCTTCGACCCATCCCGGGGCAGTTCTGCCAGCTTGAGGGTGGCCTTGAACCGCTCTTCGATCGACAAAGACTGGTTCATGATGATTGCCTTGAGGGCCGCACGCTTCGCGGCTTGTCCGGCAACCAGTTTGCGGCGGCGCTTGTTCTTTTCAACTGCGCTCGTTTTCGCCATAACAGTTATCCTTCTTTACGCTTGTCGTTACGGATTACTGACGGAACGGGAAGTTGAACTCTGCAAGCAGAGCGCGCGCTTCGTCGTCGTTAGTTGCCGTCGTGCAAACGATGATGTCCATGCCCCACATCTGATCAACCTTGTCGTAGTTGATCTCAGGGAACACAATGTGCTCCTTGACGCCCATGGCGAAGTTGCCACGACCATCGAAGGACTTCGGATTGAGACCGCGGAAGTCGCGAACACGCGGAAGAGCGATGTTCACGAGACGATCCAGGAACTCATACATCCGAACGCCGCGCAGGGTAACCTTGGCACCAATCGGCATGCCTTCGCGCAGCTTGAAGCCAGCGATGGAGTTGCGAGCGCGGGTGATCACCGGCTTCTGGCCGGCAATCGCAGCGAGGTCGGCAGCAGCAACGGACGGCTTCTTGGAATCGCCGGTCGCTTCGCCAACACCCATGTTGATGACGATCTTGTCGAGACGCGGGATCTGCATTTCGTTGGCGTAGGAGAACTTCTCCTGCATCGCCTTGCGGATGCGCTCCACATATTCCTTCTTGAGCCGCGGCTCATAAGCGGTCTTAGCCATCGATCACTTCTCCCGAACGCTTGGCCACGCGGACCTTCTTGTCACCATCGATCTTGAAACCGACGCGGGTCGGCTTGCCGTCCTTCGGATCGGCGACCGCGATGTTCGAAAGGTGGATCGGGGCTTCCTTGTTGATGATGCCGGCTTCCTGGCTCTGGGTCTGGCGCTGGTGACGCTTCACCATATTGACGCCACGCACGACAGCCTTGTCTTCCTTCGGCATGACCTGGATGACTTCGCCGGAACGGCCCTTGTCCTTACCGGTGAGTACGACGACCTTGTCGCCTTTGCGAATCTTTTGCATCTCTCAACGCTCCCTTAGAGTACTTCCGGAGCCAGCGAGATGATCTTCATGTGGTTCTTGGCGCGAAGTTCGCGCGGAACCGGTCCGAAGATACGGGTGCCGATCGGCTCTTTCTTGTTATCGATAAGAACGGCTGCGTTGGTGTCGAAGCGGATGACGCTGCCATCCGGACGGCGGATGTCCTTCGCGGTGCGAACGACAACTGCCTTCATGACATCACCCTTCTTCACGCGGCCGCGCGGAATGGCTTCCTTGATCGAAACGACGATGATGTCGCCGATCGACGCGTATTTGCGCTTGGAGCCGCCCAGCACCTTGATGCACATGACACGACGTGCGCCGGAATTATCCGCCACCTCGAGGTTTGTTTGCATCTGAATCATGTCAGGTCGCCTTCTTGTTGTTACCAGGCCGGTTGGGTCGAAACCCCCTCGCCCGGCTTATTGTGCTTATCTCAAAGCAAAAGAACGCCCGAACTCGAGCGTTCCTCTGCTTCAATTGCGTGCTTCATACAGATATTTGCCTGGGACGCAAGGGTCTGACGGGCAAAACCTGCAGAAATCAAGCCTGGGCGGAGACGACCGTCCAGCGCTTGTCCTTCGAAATCGGCGCGCATTCCTCGATGGAAACGACGTCACCGACCTTGTACTGGTTGTTCTCGTCGTGAGCCTTGTACTTCTTGGAACGACGAACGGTCTTCTGGAGGATCGGGTGCGCAAAGCGGCGCTCGACCCTGACGACGACGGTCTTGTCGTTCTTGTCGCTGACGACGGTGCCCTGCAGAATGCGTTTCGGCATTTTTTGTGGTCCTTAGGCCTTGGCTTCTGCCGCCTTCTGGCGGGCAATGGTTTTGATGCGTGCGATGTCCTTGCGGACTTCGTCAATACGCGAAGACTTCTCGAGCTGGCCGGTAGCCTTCTGGAAGCGCAGGTTGAACTGCTCCTTCTTCAGCTTGGCGAGCTCTTCCTTGAGCTGATCGGCGCTCAGAGCGCGAACATCTGCGGCTTTCATGAGCTTCACTCCTTACTCTGCGATACGCTGCACGAAGCGCGTCTTGACAGAGAGCTTGGCAGCGCCAAGACGAAGTGCCTCACGGGCGAGTTCTTCGTTGACACCATCGATCTCGAACATCATACGGCCGGGCTTGACCTTGCATGCCCAGTATTCAACCGAACCCTTACCCTTACCCATGCGGACTTCGGTCGGCTTGGCGGTGACCGGCACGTCCGGGAACACGCGGATCCAGACCCGGCCGGCGCGCTTCATGTGGCGGGTGATCGCGCGGCGGGCCGCTTCGATCTCGCGCGCATTGACGCGGTTCGGCTCCTGAGCCTTGAGGCCGAATTCGCCGAAGGCAAGATCAGAACCGCCCTTGGCTACGCCCTTGATGCGGCCCTTGAACTGCTTGCGATACTTCGTACGCTTTGGCTGCAACATTTTTTTACTTCTCCGATATTGGCTGCCACGCGCGAATGTTACGCGTTTTCACGACGACGGTCGCGACCGCCACCGCCCTGGTTGTCACTCTCGCTTGCACGGCGCTCGGAAGCCATCGGATCGTGCTCGAGGATTTCACCCTTGAAGATCCAGACCTTGACGCCGCAGATACCGAAAGCGGTTTCGGCTTCTGCCGTGCCGTAGTCGATGTCGGCGCGCAGCGTGTGCAGCGGAACGCGGCCTTCGCGATACCATTCGGTACGAGCGATTTCCGCCCCGCCGAGGCGGCCGGCGCAGGTGATCTTGATGCCTTCGGCGCCGAGGCGCATCGCCGACTGAACGGCGCGCTTCATCGCGCGGCGGAAAGCCACGCGGCGCTCGAGCTGCTGGGCGATCGATTGGGCGACCAGCGTTGCGTCGACTTCGGGCTTCCGCACTTCGACGATGTTGAGGTGCGTTTCCGAATTGGTCATCTCGGAAAGCTTCTTGCGCAGCTTTTCGATGTCGGCGCCCTTCTTGCCGATGATCAGACCCGGACGAGCCGAGTGGATCGTCACGCGGCACTTCTTGTGCGGACGCTCGATCACGACCTTGGCGATACCGGCGGCCTTCAGCTCTTCCATGAGATAGGCGCGGATCTTCAGGTCTTCGTGCAGGAGCTGGCCGTATTCGGCGTTGTCCGCGAACCAACGGCTGTCCCAGGTCCGGTTGATGCCGAGACGGAAACCGATCGGATTAATCTTCTGGCCCATTATGCGGCCTCCCCTTTGGCTTCCACTTCACGAACAACGATCGTCAAGTGCGAGAACGGCTTTTCGACGCGCGATGCACGACCGCGACCACGGGCGTGGAAGCGCTTCATCACGATCGACTTGCCAACGTAAGCTTCCGCGACGATGAGCGAATCAACGTCGAGGTCGTGGTTGTTCTCGGCATTCGCGATCGCGGATTCAAGCGTCTTCTTGACGGTGCCTGCGATGCGCTTGCGGGAGAATTCGAGTTCGGCCAGAGCGCGGTCGACCTTCTTGCCGCGGATCAGCGCGGCAACGAGGTTGAGCTTCTGGGGGCTGACGCGGATCGTGCGCGCAATGGCCTGCGCCTCATTATCCTTCAGCCGGCGTTCGGCTTTTGCCTTGCCCATTGTTACTTCCTCTTTGCCTTCTTGTCCGCACCATGACCGTAGTAGGTCCGGGTCGGAGAGAATTCACCAAACTTGTGTCCGACCATGTCTTCGTTGACGCTGACCGGGACGTGCTTGCTGCCGTTGTAGACGCCGAAGGTAAGGCCGACAAACTGCGGAAGGATCGTGGAGCGGCGGCTCCAAATCTTGATCACTTCGTTACGACCGCCTTCGCGGACCTTCTCAGCCTTCTTGAGAAGATAGCCGTCAACGAACGGACCTTTCCATACTGAACGAGTCATTCGAGACTTCCTCTCTTACTTCTTCTTCTGGTGCCGCGAGCGCATGATGAACTTGTCGGTCGACTTGTTGGAGCGCGTACGCTTGCCCTTCGTGGGCTTGCCCCACGGGGTAACCGGGTGACGGCCACCCGAGGTACGGCCTTCACCACCGCCGTGCGGGTGGTCAACCGGGTTCATGACGACGCCGCGTACGTGCGGGCGCTTGCCGCGCCAACGCGAACGGCCAGCCTTACCGTCATTGATGTTGCCGTGATCGGGGTTCGATACAGCACCGATCGATGCAAGGCAAGAGCCGTGCACCAGGCGCTGTTCGCCCGAGTTCAGGCGAAGGATCGCCATGCCCTGGTCGCGGCCGACGAGCTGCGCGTAGGTTCCGGCGGAGCGGGCGATCTGACCGCCCTTGCCCGGCTTCATTTCCACATTGTGGATGATGGAGCCGACCGGAATGAACTGCAGCGGCATGGTGTTGCCGGGCTTGACGTCGACAGCCTTGTCCGAAGCGATGACCTTGTCGCCGGCGGCAAGACGCTGCGGCGCCAGGATATAGGCCTGTTCGCCGTCGGCGTAGTTGACGAGCGCGATGAAGGCGGTGCGGTTCGGGTCGTATTCCAGACGCTCGACCGTGCCCTCGACGTCGAACTTGCGACGCTTAAAGTCGACAAGGCGGTAGGACCGCTTGTGACCGCCGCCCTGGAAGCGGACGGTGATGCGGCCCAGGTTGTTGCGACCGCCCTTGGAGGACAGGCCCTCGGTCAGCGCCTTGACCGGCTTGCCCTTGTAGAGGCCGGCGCGGTCCACGATGACCAGCTGGCGCTGGCTCGGCGTCGTCGGATTGAAACTTTTCAATGCCATTTTCTTGTTCCCTTTTGGGTTTTTACCCTAATGGGCCTATCCGTTAGAGACCGGTCGAGACGTCGATGGACTGACCTTCGGCGAGCGTGATGATCGCCTTCTTGACGTCCTTCTGCTTTCCGGCGAAACCGCGGAAGCGCTTCAGCTTACCCTTGCGGACGAGCGTGTTGACGGCCGTGACCTTGACGCCGAACAGGGCTTCGACTGCAGCCTTGATCTCAGGCTTCGAAGCGCCCTTGGCGACGTTGAAGACGACCTGGTTCTGTTCGGAAACCAGCGTCGACTTTTCGGTGATCGAGGGAGACACGATCACGTCGTAGTGGCGAAGATCCGTCATTTGAACCGCTCCTCCAGAGCTTCCACAGCAGCCTTGGAAAGCACCAGCTTGCCACGGCGCAGAATGTCGTAAACGTTGATGCCCTGGACCGGCAGAACGTCCACATTCGGGATGTTCTGGGCTGCGAGCTTGAAGTTGTTCTCGATCTCGGCGCCGCCGATGATCAGAGCGTTGATCAGGCCAAGCGAGGCGAATGCGCCGGCGAGCGCCTTCGTCTTTGCTTCGTTGGCGACGAGATCGTCGAGGACGATGATCTCTTCTGCCTTGAGCTTGGCCGACAGCGCGTGGCGCAGGCCGAGCGCCCGGACCTTCTTCGGCAGGTCGTGCTCATGGCTGCGCACGACCGGGCCGTGAGCCTTGCCACCGCCGCGGAACTGCGGAGCACGTGCGGAGTGGTGGCGGGCGCGGCCCGTACCCTTCTGCTTGTACATCTTGGCGCCGGTGCGCGCGACTTCGGCGCGGCCCTTGGCCTTGTGCGTGCCCTGCTGGCGCTTGGCGAGCTGCCAGCGGACGACGCGGGCGATGATGTCTTCACGGGGTTCGAGGCCGAAAATGGCGTCAGAAAGGGAAACCTTTCCCGCGTCCTTGCCCTCGAGGGTTTTGACGGTGAGATCCATTATTCGGCTCCCTTACTTCTGTTCTGCGGCGCGCACAGCGGCCGGGCGCGGTGCGCCTTCCGGAGTGCCCGACTTGATTGCGTCGCGAACGACGATCCATGCGCCCTTGGAGCCGGGGACGGCGCCCTTGACCAGGATCAGGCCGCGATCTTCGTCGGTCGATACGACTTCGAGGTTCTGCGTGGTGACGCGCGTCTGGCCCATGTGACCAGCCATGCGCTTGCCCTTCCAGACGCGGCCCGGATCCTGGTTGGAACCGGTCGAACCATGCGAGCGGTGCGATACCGATACACCGTGCGTGGCGCGCAGACCGCCGAAGTTATGACGCTTGATGGCGCCGGCGAAACCCTTACCGATCGTGGTACCGGTGACGTCGACCAGCTGCCCAGCGACGAAATGGCCGGCCGTCAGTTCGGCGCCAATGTCGATCAGGTTGTCAGCGGTGACGCGGAATTCGACGAGCTTCGCCTTCGGCTCGACGCTCGCAGCGGCGAAATGGCCGCGCAGAGCCTTCGTCGTGTTCTTCACCTTGGAACGGCCGGCACCCAGCTGAACTGCGGTATAGCCGTTCTTTTCTTCGGTGCGGTGGGCCACTACCTGGCAGTTCTCCAGCCGCAAAACTGTTACCGGGATATGCTCGCCGGCGTCGTTGTAGACGCGGGTCATTCCCACTTTCTGTGCAATCACACCTGAACGCATCGGTTCACGCCTCTTGTTAAGGGTTCCCGTCCGGTGCATCCGCACCTTCCGGTTTCCTGTTCCTGGAAGCCGTTGGAGAAACTCCACGTACCTTCCTTGTTATTTCGGCTTGCGCCGGGATTCTTAAAGCTTGATCTCGACGTCGACGCCGGCGGCCAGATCGAGCTTCATCAGCGCATCAACCGTCTGCGGGGTCGGATCAACGATATCGAGAAGACGCTTGTGCGTGCGCATCTCGAACTGTTCGCGGCTCTTCTTGTCGACGTGCGGCGACCGGTTGACCGTGAATTTCTCAATCCGGGTCGGAAGCGGCACGGGCCCGCGCACACTCGCACCGGTGCGCTTGGCCGTCGACACGATTTCGCGCGTGGAGGCATCGAGGATCCGGTGATCAAACGCCTTGAGGCGGATGCGGATATTCTGGCCGTTCATTCGACTTGTCCTTGCTCGTGTTTCCCGTGTGCCTTTCGACGGCACACACTCAAACTTCTGAATTCGTTCGCTTAGCCGCTTCTTTCAAAAATCGCAGGGACACGGGCGACCATGTCCCTGCCGAAACGGCTCAAGCCGTTTTGTCGTTACTCGACGATGGAGGCGACGATGCCGGCGCCGACGGTGCGGCCGCCTTCACGGATAGCGAAGCGCAGCTTCT